>NZ_JNIG01000016.1:0-18647 GCF_000701305.1 Bacillus sp. UNC125MFCrub1.1 | reverse complement strand
CATGCGGTTCAAGGAACTATCCGGTATTAGCTCCGGTTTCCCGGAGTTATCCCAGTCTTACAGGCAGGTTACCCACGTGTTACTCACCCGTCCGCCGCTAACATCCGGGAGCAAGCTCCCTTCTGTCCGCTCGACTTGCATGTATTAGGCACGCCGCCAGCGTTCGTCCTGAGCCAGGATCAAACTCTCCGAAAAAGTACAAAACCGAAGTTTTGTTTTTCGTCAGCGTTTGACTGACTACCTATGATGTATCATAGGATTTTTTTATAAAAACTCGAATTAACAGGTACGTTTTGTCTTGTTTAGTTTTCAAAGAACTTGTTTACCGCTTCAGAAGCGACTAGAACATCTTATCACGTCCAAGTTGTTAGTGTCAACAACTTTTTTGTTATTATGTTTTTTCGTTTCTTCGTCATCAGCGACGTATATTAATTTACCACCATATATAATCAAAGTCAACAATATTTTGCATTAAATAATAAACTTTTCAATTACGACTAAAGCTGCTACACCTGGAATGCCCAACAAACCACTAATTCCACTCGTTACAGGGTTAATGGAAACATGAAACCCTAAACTCTCACCGAATAAATTGAGACAAAATAAAAAAAGAGCACCTGCGACAAACTTAACTCCAATAAGCCCTAACCATTTGAATGGATTCGCTTGAACACCTGACATAAACAACAATAAAACAGCTAACAAAATTGAACCAATCACAATAACAGGTTCCATAATCCTCTCATCTCCTCTTCATATGAATAGTACAAGCATATGAGAGCATTATGGAAAATAGACCTGCTATCTCCAGTTGTTTAAACGTAAATTTCTCTTTTTCGCTTCTCTCAGATAGAAAAAGTACTTCGCTTGAGCAAGCTTTAATTCGAATAGAATGTCCGGTGAAGGCTCAACGCTATTTGCGACAAGCTTTTTTTGTCTGTTCCATTCTTCCTTTTGCTTAAAAAGCTGTTGAATTAATATCTCATCGAATTCTTTTCGAATTGATTTTCTGCGAAGAAAACCCATGTACCGTACTTCTCCTTCCTACATCTCACGTCTGCCTTCTAGAGCCTTAGAAAGTGTGACTTCATCCGCATACTCTAAGTCTCCACCTACTGGGAGTCCGTGAGCAATGCGAGAGAGTTTAATTCCTGATGGTTTCAACAATCTAGAGATATACATGGCTGTCGCTTCTCCCTCAATGTTTGGATTGGTTGCAAGAATGACCTCTGTGACTTGATCGTCTTGCAATCTTTTTAATAGGTCAGGAATTTTAATATCCTCTGGTCCAATTCCGTCCATTGGTGAAATAGCGCCATGAAGCACATGATATAAGCCGTTGTATTCTTTCATTTTTTCCATTGCGATCACATCTTTTGGATCCTGCACGACACAGATCACAGATTGATCTCTTCTTGTATCTTCACAAATGTAACAAGGATCCTGATCGGTGATATGTCCGCAAACAGAACAATAAGTTAAATTACGCTTTGCATTAACAAGTGCCTTCGCAAAATCCAGCACGACATCTTCTTGCATACTAAGAACAAAAAAAGCCAGACGGACCGCAGTTTTAGGTCCGATTCCTGGCAATTTCATAAAGCTATCAATCAGCTTTGATATTGGTTCAGGATATTGCATCTTCAGTTATTCCTCCTAGAATAAACCTGGCATGTTCATTCCTTTTGTGAATTGACCCATTGTTTCATTCGTTAGTTCATCAACTTTTTTCAATGCATCATTTGTTGCTGCAAGTACAAGGTCTTGAAGCATATCGATGTCTTCAGGATCAACAACTTCTTCATTAATCGCCACATCAACGACTTCTTTTTGTCCATTTACTTTTACAGTGACCATGCCGCCACCTGCCGTACCTTCAAGGACTTTTTCTGCAAGCTCTTCTTGAGCCTTAGCCATATCCTTCTGCATTTTTTGCATTTGTTTCATCATTTTTTGCATATTTCCCATTCCACCGCGCATATGAACACCACTCTCTTTCAAATTGTTAATCTTTAATTTCAATTAAATCGGTTCCTACTAACTTCTTTGCTTCTGCAATTAATGGATCTTCTTCAGCAGAAGCTGCCTGACCATCTGCTTGTTCTTCAGGCTGATGATCTCTTAAAAATTCTTCTCTTATTTTACCCCATTGAGCGTCAGGAACGCCAACTAATTCCACTCTTTTTCCTAGCATAGATTCTAGCAGTTGCTCAAGATTGGTTCGAACACCACTTTTATCTTCGGCCACCATCTTACAATGTATTTCAAATTTGAATTTCAAAACAAAGGCATGAGTTGCCGCCGCAACTGGTTCACTATCTGTTAATAGCGCAGCGTGAGAAACCTTATTTTGCTGTTTTAATTGGGCAAGAAGCTCTCCCCATTTGCCTTTTATTTTTTCTAGTTCCGGTCGCTTCGCTTCTTTTAAAATCTCATGAATTCGACCGACAGGTGCACGATAGCCATTTTTATTACTCGTTTGAGGTCGAGGTGCTTCCGTTTTTGCTTGAGGACTCTGAGACTGAGTCATTGGAACACCCTCAGCTTTTAGCCTAGATAGCTCTTGTTCCAGCCTGTCTATTTTATTCGTTAACGCTGTTAGGTCGGAATCAGCCGGAGATGATACAGCACCAGCCGTTGACTGACAGAGCTTAACCACAGCTACTTCAAAGAAAATTCTAGGATGATTTGTCCATTTCATTTCCTGATGGCTTTTATTCAGCACTTCAATCGTTTCATAAAGAAACTGAGGTGCCACACGTTCTGAAAGAGCCACAAACTTATCGTCGACTTTGACTTTTTCAAGGACACCTTCAAGATCCGGTGCTGTTTTGTATAGAAGCATATCTCTAAAGTAGAAGATCATATCCTCTATTAATTTCGCAGCATCTTTCCCCTGTTGAAGCAATTCATTTAACGTATCCAGCGCTATCGCAATATTTTGCTCAAAAATGGCTTCAGCAAGCTGACTAATGAAATGCTGAGATACAGCACCTGTAATGAGCAGTGCATCATCAATTGTGAGCTGTTCACCACTAAATGAGATTGCTTGGTCAAGGAGACTAAGTGCGTCACGCATGCCTCCATCTGCCGCACTAGCAATAATCTCGAGTGAACCCTCTTGTATATTTAGGCTTTCTGCATCTACAATTTTCTCCATTCGTCCAACAATATCTTTTGTCGTGATCCGTTTAAAATCAAATCTCTGACATCTTGATATGATGGTAAGAGGAATCTTATGAGGCTCTGTGGTAGCCAAAATAAAGATACAATGAGCAGGTGGTTCCTCTAGCGTTTTAAGAAGTGCATTAAATGCCCCGATAGAGAGCATATGTACCTCATCTATAATATAAACCTTATATGTAACCGCTGAAGGAGCAAATTTCACTTTATCACGTATATCCCGAATTTCATCTACCCCGTTATTTGAGGCAGCATCTATTTCAATCACGTCTGAAATCGAACCGGTCGTAATCCCTCTACAGGCATCACACTCATTACACGGTTCACTAACAGGTGATTTTTCACAGTTCACTGCTTTCGCAAAAATCTTGGCAGCACTTGTTTTACCTGTTCCTCTAGGACCTGAAAATAAGTAAGCATGAGAAAACTTTTTCTGCAAAAGGGCATTTTGCAACGTTTTTGTGATGTGTTCTTGTCCAACAACATCCTCAAAAACTTGAGGTCTGAACACTCGGTATAAAGCTTGATAACTCACAAATACGCCCTCCTCCATTTATCATCATGTTCATTATACATGATGCAACGATCAATTCAAAAGTACACCTTTATTTTCTAATAAACGAAAAAGAGCATTTCCTTTAAAGACTTTTTACTTTTCTTGATTAAAAAACGTGTTTTCCTGCTTTCTGAAAATGTCTGCCAGATCAACAAGAACATTCGTTCCCCATATGAATTACTTCAAAAAAACCTCACCCTAAAATGGCTTTTTTGCTATTTGTATTAAACAAAGCAACCGATATATTCTTTCAATAGCAACAAAAAACTCACCTAGATAAACTAGATGAGTTACATTTAATATTGATTTACCGTGCACCTTCTGTCGATTCGCTACCCCAAGCGTTACTTAAACAGTTAGCTCGGCCCAGGCAACCCTGCGGCACATGAGAGGTTTCACTTAATGCTGCTTCCTTCCGGACCTGACATGGTTCATGAATTCCCATTGCGCAGGACCCAGACGTCAACACCACTTATTTAAGGCAGACCTTGAAGTAAACGAACCTTGAGAAGGGATTCGGCCTCGCTAGAGCGGATTGCGAGTACAGGGCACCGCTACCTCCCCGCTTAGCACGGCAAAATGAATATTAAATTGTTGGTGACGCAGACATAAGTATACCTTCTAAGTGATAAAATTGCAAACGACATCCATTCATTTACTTTTCGCTTGCTTCTTCTGCTGACGGAGGTCTCGAAAGAACTGACTTAACAGCTCACCACACTCATTTTCAAGCACACCGCCAATGACTTCAGACTGATGATTGAACCGCTCATCGTCCAATAAATTCATTAAAGTACCAGCACATCCACCTTTAGGATCATAGGCACCAAAAACGACCTTTTTCACTCTTGAAAGTACAATAGCGCCTGCACACATTGGGCACGGTTCGAGTGTAACATAAAGTACAGCATCTTCTAAACGCCAGCTACCAGTCATTTTACACGCTTCATCAATAGCAAGTAATTCCGCATGAGCAATTGATCGCTGTTCACTTTCCCTTAAATTGTGAGCACGGCTTACAATTTGATCATCAACAACGATGACGGCACCGATTGGAACTTCTCCTATTTGTTTTGCTTTCAAAGCTTCAGAAATAGCTTCTTGCATAAACTGTTCATCTTTCGTCATAGCACGGCTCTCTTTTCATGTTTTTTTAAAGGATATTGAGGTTAACATATTATCACAATCTTTTAAAGGGGGTCTTGATTTGCCAAAACAACAAAAGGCACTACTTATTATTGACATGATCAATAATTTTGATTTCGAAATGGGGCATGTGCTCGCTGAAAAAACAGAGCAAATGACCAATAAAATTTTAGCCCTTAAACAACACGCTTTCAAGAAAAATTGGCCAATTATCTATATCAACGACCACTATGGACTCTGGAAGGCTGATATCAAAGCTGTTATGGAAACATGCAAAAACGAAAGAAGTGCCCCTATTTTAGAACAAATGGCACCATCTAAAGATGATTACTTCTTAATTAAACCTAAGCACTCTGCCTTTTACGGAACAGCACTAGAGACACTCCTAAATGAATTAGGTGTGCAAGATCTTATTTTAACTGGAATTGCCGGAAACATCTGTGTCCTGTTCACTGCAAATGACGCTTACATGCGAGAGTACAACCTCACTGTACCTAAAGATTGTATTGCTTCAAATGATGATAGAGACAACGAGTACGCTTTAACGATGATGGAGAACGTTCTTCTTGCCAAAATCACAACAACTAAAGAGATCACGGATGAAAATCAAACATGATTTATCCATCACCCTCATAAATTGTTAGCAATAACAAAGGGGGCGTTGACCATTCAAATTTATGTTGTCAAAAGAGGAGATACGTTAAATGAGATTGCCATGCGTTTTAAAACAACGGTAAATGAAATCATTCGGACCAACGACATCGAAACGCCAAATCAACTAGTCGTTGGACAAACAATTGTCATCCCTATTAGAGGTCAATTTTATGAGGTCAAACAAAATGATACACTTTATCAAATTGGAAGAAGATTTCAAATTTCGGTAGAAGAATTGGCACGTGTGAATCGGATTCGGCCTGAAGCCATATTGCCTATTCGTTTTTTGCTTTATATTCCACAAAGACCGAAAAGAAATATTAATTCTAACGCTTATATAGAACCTCGCGGAAACCAAGTCAGCGAAAATTTAAAGCAAGCAGCCAGAGAGGCATCTCCATACTTAACACATCTCGGCGCTTTTAGTTTTCAAGCGCAAAGAGACGGCACACTTCGCGAGCCACCATTAGATCAATTGCCTCAAATTGCCGCTCAAAGCAGAACGGTTTTATCCATGGTAGTCACAAATCTAGAGAATGATAAATTTAGTGATGAACTCGGGCGAATCCTTTTAACAAATCAATCTGTCAAAACAACATTATTAAATGAAATCGTCCGCGTTGCTCAAAAGTATCAATTAAAAGAAATCCATTTTGACTTTGAATATTTACGCCCTGTTGATAAAGAAGCCTACCTTCAATTTTTAAGAGAAGCAACAACTCGTTTTCATCAACAGGGTTGGACTATTTCTGTGGCACTCGCTCCTAAAACAAGCAGTGAACAGAAAGGAAAATGGTATGAGGCGCATGACTATGAAGCAATTGGAAAGATTGTTGATCATGTTGTGCTAATGACTTATGAGTGGGGCTACAGCGGCGGGCCTGCACAAGCCGTCTCTCCGATCGGCCCTGTCCGCCAAGTCATTGAATATGCACTGACTGTCATACCTGCCAATAAAATTGTGATGGGGCAGAATTTATATGGTTATGATTGGACGCTTCCTTATGTTCAAGGAGGCCCTATCGCCAAAGCCGTCAGCCCTCAACAAGCGATTGCCATTGCTAGAGAGAATAATGTATCTATTTTATATGACGAAACAGCACAAGCACCTTATTTCCGTTATACAGATGCTAACAACAAAGAACACGAGGTTTGGTTTGAAGATGCAAGATCCATTCAAGCCAAATTTAATCTCATTAAAGAGTTAAACCTAAATGGAATTGCTTACTGGAAATTAGGTCTATCCTTCCCACAAAACTGGTTGTTGTTATCAGATCAATTTAATATTGAAAAAAGAACGACATCGTAATTCATACGCTCTATCTCTCAGAAGGGGTATGGTACAATATACATTGGTTTGACAACTTTATAGATAGAGGAGAACGCCTATGTATCCTGCCCCTTTTATTGCAGTGGAAGGCCCAATTGGAGCCGGAAAAACAACCTTGGCTACAATGCTTTCAAAGGAATTTCAATTTCCTTTAGTAAAAGAAATTGTAGAAGAAAATCCATTCTTAGATAAATTTTATGAAGATATGGAACAATGGAGCTTTCAGCTTGAGATGTTCTTTCTATGCAATCGGTTTAAACAGTTAGAATCTATTGAAGAGAACTATGTCAAAAAACAGCAGCCGATTGTCACTGATTATCATGTCTATAAAAATATGATATTTGCAGAAAGAACCTTATCCAAAAAGCACATGGATAAATACAGAAAGATCTATCACTTGCTGACAGATGATCTTCCTAAACCAAATGCCATGATCTATATAAAAGCCAGCCTTCCCACCTTACTTGATAGAATAAAGATGAGAGGCCGATCTTTTGAAGAAGACATTGATCCAGCTTATTTAAAAACCTTGATTGAAGATTATGAGTTGGCCATCGAGCATTTAAAACAAACTGACCCAAGGGTTCCTATCATTACAATTGAAGGCGATCATACAGACTTCGTTTCCTCACAGCAAGATTACCAGCAAATTGTACAGAACATAAAGGAGCAAGTACTATGAAAAATATTGAGATACCAAAGGATGCTGTCATTACAATTGCAGGGACAGTTGGTGTCGGAAAATCGACCATGACGAAAACAATAGCGGACAAGCTAGGGTTTCAAACTTCTCTTGAAAAAGTAGATGATAATCCATACTTAGAGCCTTTTTATTCAGATTTCCAAAGATGGAGCTTTCATTTACAGGTCTATTTCCTAGCTGAACGTTTTAAGGAACAGAAACGAATCTTCGAGTCTGGTGGAGGTTATGTACAAGATCGGTCCATTTATGAGGACACTGGTATTTTTGCTAAAATGCACGCAGACAAAGGTACCATGTCAGAGGTAGACTATGAAACGTATACAAGTCTATTTGAGGCGATGGTGATGACACCTTACTTCCCTCACCCAGATGTCCTCATTTACTTGCATGGGGATTTAGATCATATATTACAACGTATTGAAGAGCGCGGGAGAGAGATGGAAACTCAAACCGATCGAGCATATTGGGAAGAAATGTACACTCGATATACAGAATGGATCGAACAATTTGATCTCTGCCCTGTGATTAAAATTAATATTGAAGATTACGACTTACTTCATGATGAAAGCTCACTTGAGCCAATTCTTCATGAAATTGCTTCTGTTATTCAAAAAAATCGCTCTAACACAAAATAAAAAAAACCGCTGCATTTCTCGAATGCAGCGGTTTGACAATTTCCAATTTTTATGCGTTTCAATTCAACTAAGGTAAAATCAATATGGCGGAGGAAGAGGGATTCGAACCCCCGCGGGCTTTGACACCCCTGTCGGTTTTCAAGACCGATCCCTTCAGCCGGACTTGGGTATTCCTCCGTATCGACAAGAATTAATATATCATATCATCTTATTTTAAGTCAACATCTTTTCGAAAAAAATTTCAACATTTGATTTTGGTATGATGTTTAGCCTATAAAAAGCAGCCGATTATCGGCTGCTCTTCATTTATTACGTATCCTGTCTAATTTCTTCAATAAAAGTATTCATCTCTTCTTTAAAATCATTTAATGACTCAATAATCTTTGTAAAGTCTGTCACTTGTTTAGCTTGTTCGTTTGTTGAACTGCTGATTTGTGAGATATTTTCAGATAAAGTGCCAATGCTGTCTTGGATTTCTTTTAAAAATGCATTAATGGTTTCAGCTGCTTCCTTTGATCCATCTGATAACTTTCGTACCTCGTCTGCAACAACAGCAAAGCCTTTTCCATTTTCACCTGCTCTTGCCGCTTCAATTGCAGCATTGAGTCCTAACAGGTTTGTTTGTCTCGCAATACCGCCAATGGTTTTGACGACTTCTTCAATGTTTGCGGATTTCTCTTCTGCTCTTCCGGCCTGCTCACTAATTTCTAAGCTTGTCGCAGCCAGTTCTTGAGAATGAGCAGCAATTTGCTCAATTCCACCTTGTAACTCTTTCGCTACTTTATTGATATGTTCCATATAGCCGCTTAATTTCTTCTCACGATGATGTGAAAAAGCCACTAAAAAGGAGCCAATCACTTTTCTATCTTCATCAAAAATCGGATAACCTTTTACAGCAATTTCATAACCATATAAAGACTCTGGCAAATGCCCATCATATTCTTGTCCTCTTAATGTCGTCGCCACGTTTTGGTCCTCTGGGTTTAAAGCGTCCCCTACTTTAATGCCAAAATCTACTGTGGTCGATGGATAATAGCAAAGTACCTTTTCTGTATCAGTGATGCCGAAAAGGACACTTTCATCTAGAACTTTTCTGAGTAATTGAGCCATTTCAACATAATAGTCAAGCCTATTCAAGGTTATTCCTTCTTTCCTAGATGCTTTTAGTTCTTTTATCGGCTTATTTTAGAAAAGCTGTAGAAGTTTAGGTAAAAAGAATAAGATGCCATGACGGCATCTTATTTTATCACTTCTTTATTTCCCATATAAGGACGTAACACCTCAGGAATGATCACTGTTCCATCCTCTTGTTGATAGTTTTCTAAAATGGCTGCAACAGTTCTTCCTACTGCTAAACCAGATCCATTTAATGTATGGACGTGTTCTGGCTTGGCTTTAGGCTCAGGGCGGAAACGAATGTTTGCTCGTCTCGCTTGGAACGCTTCAAAGTTACTGCAAGAAGAAATTTCACGATACGTATTTTGGCTTGGGATCCATACTTCGATATCATATTTCTTCGCAGCCGTAAAGCCTAAATCTCCTGTACACATACTCATGACACGGTATGGCAGGTTCAATAATTGAAGAACTTTTTCTGCTTGGTTTGTTAGTTTCTCTAATTCTTCATAAGAATCTTCTGGTCTGACAAATTTCACAAGCTCTACTTTGTTAAATTGGTGCTGACGGATGAGTCCGCGCGTATCTCTGCCGGCAGAACCAGCTTCTGATCTAAAGCAAGCACTAAACGCTGCATAATTGATTGGCAGCTGCTCTCCTTCAAGAATTTCGTCACGGTGCATATTCGTAATTGGCACTTCAGCCGTTGGAATGAGGAAATAATCTTCTTCTCGAATTTTAAAAGCATCCTCTTCAAACTTTGGAAGCTGTCCGGTTCCTGTCATGCTTGCTCTGTTGACCATATAAGGTGGTAGTACTTCAGTAAAACCAAATTCATCTACGTGTAAATCCAGCATAAAGTTATAAAGTGCACGCTCTAACCGTGCGCCTAGCCCTTTATAAAAAACGAAACGGCTTCCTGTCACTTTTCCTGCACGTTCAAAATCCAAAATTTTCAGTTCATCCGCTACATCCCAATGCGGCTTTGGTTCAAATGAGAAGGCTGGCTGTTCGCCCCATTTTCTCACTTCAATGTTGTCATCTTCTGTTTCACCGACTGGTACAGAATCATGAGGGATGTTTGGAATTGAGAACAGGATGGTTTGCAGGCTTTCCTCTACTGTTCTTAATTCATCATCCAACTTCTTAATCTCATCGCCTACCTCACGCATTTCTTGAATAATGTGATCGGCGTCTTTCTTTTCTCTTTTTAGAACAGCCACTTGCTGTGATACTTCATTTCTTCGGCTCTTTAATACTTCTGTTTTGCCGATTAATTCTCTTCTTTTTTGATCCAGCTCACCAAACTTATCAAAATCCGCTAAATCTTCACCTCGATGGGCTAATTTTTCTTTGATTTGATCAAAATCCGTGCGCAGTTGTTTAATATCCAGCATGTGTAACACTCCTTTTTTATCGAAAAATAAAAAGAGCCCTCATCCCATGAAAGGGACGAGAGCTCTCGCGTTGCCACCCTGATTGAAAACACGCCAAAAGCATGCTTTCCTCTTTCCTCTGTAACGGCATCACCGTAAATGCTTACTTCGTGTTTCAGCATTTCGCTCAAGGATGGATTCAGAATGCATCTTTCACCGATTCTCACCAACCATCGGCTCTCTGAGAAAGAGGGGCTTCTTACTATTTCCCGTCAACGCTTTTTCGATCTTTGATTGTGATTTTAATGTACTATAAGTTTTATCTCTTTTCAACCGTTTTATACAGCAAGCTTCGTTTTATAGGACTCCACCATCTCAACAAACAGCTGTGTTAACCGGTGGTCATCTGTCAGCTCTGGATGAAAAGAACAACCTAAGATATTGTTTTCTTTCGCCATCACAATCCTGCCGTCATACTCAGCCATGACCTCTACGCTCTCATCTGCGCTGATGATATGAGGCGCACGGATGAACACTCCTGTAAACGGCGCATCCAGTCCTTTCACTTCTACATCTGCTTCAAAGCTGTCTACCTGTCTGCCAAACGAATTACGTGCAACAGATACATTTAACAGGCCAAGATGAGCATCTTCTCGATCTTCTATATGCTTTGCCAGCATAATCAAACCGGCACAAGTCCCAAATATCGGTTTACCTTGAGCAGCGAACGCTTTAATCGGTTCAATGAATTGGTACGTATCCATGAGTCTTCTCATCGTCGTACTTTCACCACCAGGGATAATGAGACCGTCAACAATTTCTAACTCCTCTACCCGCTTGATGATCTTTCCCGCTGCGCCACAAGCTTCAATCGATTGAATATGCTCTCTCACCGCTCCTTGAAGCCCTAGTACACCAATTGTTAGCATGTTCGTCGCGCTCCCTTAATTACCAGCCACGCTCTTGCATACGCTCTTCTGGCAATAGATTTGAAATTTCAATTCCTTTCATCGCTGTTCCAAGCTCTTTAGAAAGCTCTGCAATCAGGCGGTAATCTGTGAAATGAGTCGTTGCTTCTACAATCGCTTTTGCAAATTTAGCTGGATTGTCTGATTTGAAGATACCAGAGCCGACAAATACACCATCTGCTCCAAGCTGCATCATGAGTGCTGCATCTGCTGGTGTCGCAACACCTCCAGCTGCAAAGTTTACAACTGGCAATTTGCCTTCTTTTTTAATTTGAACCAATAATTCATAAGGTGCGCCCAGATTCTTGGCTTCTGTCATCAATTCATCTTCACTCATTGCCGCCACTTTACGAATTTGAGCATTGACCTTTCTCATATGACGGACAGCTTCTACAATGTTTCCTGTACCAGGCTCACCTTTTGTCCGTAGCATTGAAGCGCCTTCTGCAATACGGCGAGTCGCCTCACCTAGGTCACGACAGCCACATACGAAAGGTACCGTGTATTCATTTTTATTTAAATGGAATTCCTCATCTGCGGGCGTCAGCACTTCACTCTCATCAATATAATCAACACCAAGTGCTTCAAGAACACGAGCTTCCACGATGTGGCCGATACGTGCTTTTGCCATGACTGGAATCGTTACTGCATTTTGTACTTCTTCCACGATTCTTGGGTCTGCCATACGGGCAACACCGCCTGCTGCACGGATATCAGCTGGTACTCGTTCTAGTGCCATTACTGCCACTGCGCCTGCTTCTTCTGCGATTTTTGCCTGCTCAGCATTGACGACATCCATAATGACGCCACCTTTTTGCATTTCTGCCATTCCACGTTTCACTCGTTCAGTTCCCTTATTGCTCACAATTGTTTCCTCCCATTTGTCTATTCGATTGATTCAACACCTTTATCATACAAGCGATAGAGTATAACAATAAAGAGAATAGTATAACAATTCAATTAGCTCACAAAAAAGGATAAACCCTTATACATCAAGGTTTTATAGTTAAAAAAGCATCATTACCTCTTTTAAGAGTAATTAACATGTTATAATGTAACTATAACAATCTGAAACCATGTATAACAATTTCACGCTCATTGGAGGATTCTCATGCATATTGATATCCATCGACATTCAGATACATCTCTTTCGAATCAGATTTACTTTTCCATCGTTGATCACATTCAATCAGGTCTGCTTCAGCAAGGCGATAAGCTGCCGACTGTACGTGATCTAGCGAAACAGCTGAATGTAAGTCTTGTCACAGCAGCAAAAGCCTATACACGGCTTAAGGACGACGGATTTTTAACGACTGTACAAGGAAAAGGTACGTTTGTGAATGAGCAGCATGAGCAAACTGACATCCCGGTTCAGTCATCTACTTCTTTCGATTGGCAGTTATCGATCCCTGATTATTTACCAAGGTCTCAATTCGCTCAGTATCACTATGTCGAAGAAGCCATTAATCTTTCTTCCTCTATGATTGATCCTGGTCTTTTACCTAACCGGTATTTAGAAAAAGAAATGCAGCATGTCCTGGCCCGGCATCCTCAAATCATGTCAAAATACGGAGAAATACAAGGTGACCTTCAGCTTCGTCAGGTCATTCAATCATTTCTAGAAAAATTAGATGTCCCTTCTACTCCTGAAAATATCCTTGTCACTAGCGGTTCTCAGCAAGGACTTGATTTAGTAGCACGTACATTTATCGGGCCGGATGATGTAGTTGTCATGGAGGCGCCCACCTATCCAGGCGCAATTGATGTCTTTATGGGGAGAGGGGCACGAATTATTACGGTTCCTGTCGATCATGAAGGAATGAACATGAAACAGCTTCAAAGCATTTGTGATAAATATAAACCAAAGCTCATCTATACCATTCCTACTTTTCACAGTCCTACAGGCGCCAGTATGTCGTTGAAACGAAGAAAGCAGCTGCTTTTACTGGCACAAAGCATTGATTGTCTCATTGTAGAGGATGATCCTTATCGTGAGCTTTATTTTGAAAAGAAACCGCCGGCACCCATTAAAAGCCTAGATCACGATGGACACGTCATTTATTTACGAGGATTAAGCAAGACACTGGCTCCAGGATGCAGAATTGGAATTATTACAGCGTCAGGCTCTATATTTAACCGTTTATTAGCTGCAAAAGCCAATAATGATTTAGGGAGCCCGCTTCTCACCCAAAAGGCGATCTTACCGTTTCTCACATCCAAGAAGATGATCGATCATACGAAAAAATTAAGAACTGCCTTGAAGGTGAGACGCGATTTGATGATGGAAGTGTTGACAAAACATGCGCCAAAGGACGTCACGTGGCAAATCCCACAGGGCGGGCTCAATTTGTGGCTTAGCTTTCCTTCCTGGGTCGATACACGTGCCCTATTACATGAGGCACGGAAGCAGCAAATCACCTTCCTGCCTGGCTCTGTCTGCTATCCTGGGGAGCCGAAGCAGAATTATATACGTCTTAGTTTTTCTTATGTGAATGAAAAGGCACTGACGGAAGGTATGGAAAAGTTATGTGGTATTTTTCAGCAGGCCTTGTCTACACCTCAAAACCACAAACAATCTCTTTTCTTTTAACGATAAAAAAACTGCTCTCTATATGTGAGAGCAGTTTTTTATTAGAACCAACCTTTTACTGTGTCAACGATTCCGCCCCAAATGCCAGCGAAGAATCCACCTACACCACGCATTGCAAGGATGAACCAGTTTGCTTTTTCATCACCTGTTTTCGTCACAAGCTCAACACCTGATTGGTCTTTACTCAAATAGCCGTAGTCCTTCTCATCACCAGAATAAGAAGTCGTCAGCATGCCAACCTTTGTTCCTTTTTTAATAGGAGCTTCTAGGTTCTTTTTATCAATATTTACTTTGGCTTTATAGCTCTTCTCGTCACCATTTTTAACCGGTACAGAGAAAGCTTCTTTCGTCACGACGGGTACTTCTTTATCTTTCCCTTTATCGACTTCGATGTTTTCATGTCCTTTGATTTGTTGGCCTTTTTTGTACATTTCTTTCATCGTGAAGTTTTTATAGGCATAATCGAACAATTTTTTCGCCACATCAAAACGAGCTGTATGAAGATTTCCTTTAGCATTCAGGACAACTGCGATCACACGCATGTCACCACGTTTTGCTGTACCTGTGAAGCTAGAACCAGCTGAATCAGTAGAGCCCGTTTTCAGACCGTCTACGCCTTCATATTCTTTCACAAGTCCTTTAAGCATAAAGTTCCAGTTTGGCATGTCCATTTCATCATCTGTGCCTTCTCTGAACTTTGTTTTCGCGATGCTTGCTGTTTCAAGAATTTCTGGGTGATCTTTGATGAGATGCTGTGCAAGCAAAGCCATATCCTTTGCGGAAACTTCACTTTCTTCATCAGGACCCGTACCTTTTGGCTGTTTGCCATGTAAGTCTTTATTTTCTAATCCAGTTGCATTCACGAATTTGTAATTGGTTAAGCCAAGTTCTTTTGCTTTTGCGTTCATTTTTTCAACAAACTTCGATTCTGATCCAGCGATTACCTCTGCTAGACCAATTGCTGCTGCATTTGCTGAATAAATAGCCGTTGCTTGATAAAGTTCTTTGACAGTATACGAACCATCTTTTCTCAATGGAACATTGGATAAACTGCGGTCCTGGGAAATTTCGTACACATAATCATCTGGCGTATATGTTTGATCCCATTTCACTTTGCCTTCAGCAATCGCCTCTAGTAATAGATACTCTGTCATCATCTTTGCCATACTTGCAATAGGCAGTCTTTGTTCTGCGTTTTTACTATAAAGAATTTTACCTGTAGAAGCTTCAATAAGGATGGCTGCTTTCGCATTCACATTGAATGGATCTTCAGCCGCTTTTGCTTTGGACATTGGCGTAAATGCAGTAACAATCAATGCCAATGCAAGGATAGAGACCATAAGCTGTTTCAACATCTTGCTGTTCAATCGTCATACCTCCGTATTCATCTTTTTTCGACGTTTTTCATATATATTTAATCCACAAGGGCTTATTTCGACACAACAGTATAAATTTTATCACAATAAAGACAAAAAAAATAGACAGAGTCATAGACCCTGTCAAATGTAATTTGATTGTCACAATTTATCAAGAAATTGTGTAGTTTGGTGATTCTTTTGTAATTTGTACATCATGTGGATGACTCTCACGAAGACCTGCACCTGTCATGCGAATGAATTGTGCTTCTTCTCTAAGAGTACGTAAGTCCTGTGTTCCACAGTAGCCCATACCAGAGCGAATACCGCCAACGAGTTGGTAAACAGTATCAACAACTGGTCCTTTATATGGTGTACGTCCTTCGATACCTTCTGGAACGAATTTTTTATTATCTTCTTGGAAGTAACGATCTTTACTTCCTTTTTCCATTGCAGCAACAGAACCCATACCACGATATACTTTGAAACGTCTACCTTGGAAAATTTCTGTTTCTCCTGGGCTTTCAGATGTACCAGCAAGAAGACTTCCCAGCATAACAGCATGTCCACCAGAAGCTAATGCTTTCACGATATCACCTGAATATTTAATTCCACCATCTGCAATAATAGATTTACCATGTTTTCTTGCTTCTGTTGCACAGTCATAAATCGCTGTGATTTGTGGTACACCGACCCCTGCAACAACACGTGTTGTACAAATCGATCCTGGTCCAATACCCACTTTTACAATATCTGCTCCAGCTTCAAACAATGCTTTTGTTGCTTCAGCTGTTGCAACGTTACCAGCAATGATGTTAAGAGAAGGATACGTTTCACGGATTTTCGATACAGTGTCTAGAACACCTTGAGAATGACCGTGTGCTGTATCAATGACGATCACATCAACATTGGCTTCTACTAATTTTTTCACACGAGTCATTGTATCGCCAGTGACACCTACAGCGGCACCAACAATTAAACGGCCATGTGCATCTTTAGAGGAGTTAGGGAATTCAATCACTTTTTCAATATCTTTGATGGTGATGAGACCTTTTAATGTTCCTTCGTCATCTAAAAGAGGTAATTTTTCAATTTTATATTGCTGAAGGATTTTTTCAGCTTCTTCTAATGTTGTTCCAACAGAAGCTGTCACAAGTTCCTCTTTTGTCATCACGTCGCTAATCTTCATTGAATAATCCGAAATAAAACGAAGGTCACGGTTCGTAATAATCCCAACAAGCTTTTGATCTTGTTCGTTATTGACAATCGGTACACCAGAAATACGATATTTACCCATTAAATGTTCTGCATCGAATACTTGATGATCCGGTGTTAAGAAAAATGGATTTGTAATAACACCACGCTCTGAACGTTTTACTTTGTCCACTTGTTCAGCTTGCTGCTCAATAGACATGTTCTTATGGATGATTCCAAGACCACCTTGACGTGCCATTGCAATCGCCATTTGTGATTCCGTCACAGTATCCATTCCTGCACTAATAATTGGAATGTTCAACTTTAAAGTGCTTGTTAACTCAACTGATAAATTGACATCACGCGGAAGCACCTCAGACTTTGCTGGAACAAGCAACACGTCGTCAAACGTCAAACCTTCTTTTGAAAATTTACTTTCCCACATTAGTAAATCCCCCTCTTTTCGGCAAAATATTATATGTAGATTATCAACTAGGAAACAGCATGTCAAGGAAGCAACAAACAGTTGCAATTTTTAGAAAATATAAAGAGAGTTGAGGAAGAAGATGAAAAGTTCAGGATGGAAGGATTTAAAACGTTTTTACTCACTAGAAACTTCCCAAAAGTTTCTATTTCAACAGTACGAGAAACGGAACATTCAGGATGCAAATCAACAAGCCTATAAAAACTGTGAACGATTTATTTACTTTTTAAAGCATGGCCATACATTTTATGACCAAGCCGCATCAGCTCCACTTGAACTAAAACCGATTTTATTATTTTATGGAATGGCACAGCTGTTAAAGGCATGTTTACTGACAGTAGATCCCGACTATCCATCTCAAACCTCTGTCTTAGCTCACGGTGTAACCTCAAGAAAAAGAAAGAAGCAACATTATCGTTTTAGTGAGGATGAAGTAAAGATTCAGCGAAACGGATTATGTATGCATGTATTAAAGCACTTATTTCGTTTAAATGGTCTTGAAGATGAGCGATTTACGATGATCAATCTCCTTTCAAAAATACCTGAAATGGGTCACATTCTGGAGTTTCAAAAACAACCCTCTACTTTAGTGAAAGTAGAACAAGCAAATGGCATGTTGATTCAAGATCATATTCCCTTGCTCTATAACATGTCTGCCGAACGTTTTATTGAATATTTTGAGTTCCATACAACTTGGAAGCTTAAGCAACGAGAGGCTAAAAAACTAACATTTGATGTATTTTCAGAAGAAAACCCTGCTCTTGCTACTCACCTTCATTATGATTTAGAAATGAATCAATGGTTCATTCCATCAACACGAGATGCCTTTTTAGGGATTCCTGAGATCATCAGCCATTACTTGTTAATGTATAACCTCAGTATGATTGCCCGCTACGAAACAGAATGGTGGTACGAGCTTTTATCTCAATACATTAGTGATGATTATGTCATGATTGAACGTTATATGGAGATTGCAGAGGACAAGTTTCCGGCTTATATCATGATGCTGCTAGAAGAAAACACAAAAAAGACCAGTTCCGATTGGAACTGATCCTTTGAAAAGCTTGGCGGCGTCCTACTCTCACAGGGGGAAACCCCCAACTACCATCGGCGCTGAAGAGCTTAACTTCCGTGTTCGGTATGGGAACGGGTGTGACCTCTTCGCTATCGCCACCAAACCTGATGGAGAGAATGTTCTCTCAAAACTAGATAACAACGTTCATGCTTCACATTAGAATATAGGTTAAGTCCTCGATCTATTAGTATCTGTCAGCTCCACGTGTCACCACGCTTCCACCTCAGACCTATCAACCTGATCATCTTTCAGGGATCTTACTTCCTTGCGGAATGGGAAATC
>NZ_JNIG01000015.1:0-45798 GCF_000701305.1 Bacillus sp. UNC125MFCrub1.1 | reverse complement strand
TTGATCCAATTCTTTTGTCGAAATACCTGGTTTTATGTGTTTCTTCAGCTCTTCATGAGTCAGTGCGACAATGCGTCCAGCTTCTCTCATAATCTCAAGCTCGCGAGGAGTTTTACAGATAATCATTTATTTAATCCCCCAAGCAGGTCCTTGATATCAGCGTAAACATCGTTAATGTGCTTCGCACCATCAATGTTTGCAAGATATCCTTTTTCTGAATAGAAATTCAGTAAAGGTTCAGTCTGCTTTAAGTTCACTTCAAGTCTTGTCGAAACGGTTTCTGCATTATCATCTGCACGTTGATAAAGCTCGCCTCCACACTTGTCACAAACATTTTCTTTCGCAGGTGGATTAAATACTAAATGATATGTTGCTCCGCAATCTTTGCAAATTCTTCGGCCAGTCAGACGCTCCATCAAAGCATCTTTATCGACTTTAATATTAATGACATAATCAATCGTTCTGCCAAGGTCCTTTAGAATGTCTTCTAAAGCTTCAGCCTGAGCGACAGTTCGCGGAAATCCGTCCAGAAGAAAACCTTGTTCACAATCATTCTTGCCAAGTCTTTCTCTAACAATACCGATTGTGACCTCATCAGGAACAAGCTCTCCTTTATCGATAAAGGATTTTGCTTCGAGTCCAAGTTGTGTCTCCTCTTTCATAGCAGCACGGAACATATCTCCTGTTGAGATATGAGGGATCCCATAATCATCAACAATTCGTTCTGCCTGAGTGCCTTTACCAGCACCCGGAAGCCCCATTAAGACTAAGTTCATTTCGGATTTCCCCTTCCTTACTTAGAGAGGTTGGGCAGGAGCCCAGCCCTCTGTTTTATTTCATAAATCCACGGTAGTTTCGTTTCACTAATTGGCTTTCAAGCTGTTTCATTGTTTCAAGTGCAACACCTACAACAATGAGAAGACTTGTGCCGCCAATTTGTGCAGCGGAAGGTAATCCAGCGAATTGAATGAAAAAGATAGGAAGTATTGAAATCACGGCTAAGAAAATGGCGCCCACAAACGTGAGTCGGTACAAAATGCTCGTAATTCTATCTTGAGTCATTTTCCCTGGACGAACTCCCGGGATATAGCCACCCTGCTTTTGCAGATTTTCAGCCATTTGTTCAGGGTTTACTTGGACAAAGGCATAAAAATATGTGAAAGCAACAATCAGTGCTACATAAATCGTCATACCGATTGGCTTAGTATAGTCAAAGTTGTTAGTTATCCAGGTTGTCACATTATTTGTTCCGAAGAACGATGCGATCGTCTGCGGAGTAATAATGAACGAAACGGCAAAGATGACTGGAATCACCCCTGCTGGATTCACTTTCAATGGAAGGTGCGTTGCTTGACTAGCAGACATTTGTGCACGGCCAGTTCCTTTTGAATATTGAATCGCAATCTTTCTCACTGCCATTTGAATGTAAATAACACCGATAACAATGACAAGAATAGCAATCACAATAAGGGCAATTTTCAGGATTTGCATGAACAGCTGTCCATCTCCACCTACAAATTGCTGAGCGTACACTTGCTTTAATGTTTGAGGGATACCTGCGATGATACCGGCAAAGATAATAATCGAAATACCGTTACCAACACCGTGAGCAGTAATCTGCTCTCCCAGCCACATTAAAAATGCTGTTCCCGCAGTGAGTACGACCGCAATTAAGAGATACGTTGAAACACCTGGGTTTTCAATCAGCATGCCTCCTGCCATATTGTTAAATCCATATGACATTCCTAACGCCTGGATAAATCCTAGAACAATTGTAAAATACCTTGTGAATTGTGCTAATTTTCGGCGGCCAACCTCTCCTTGCTTTGACCACTCAGTAAACTTCGGTACAACATCCATCTGCAAGAGCTGGATGATGATCGAAGCAGTGATATACGGCATAATCCCCATTGCAAGAATGGAGAATTGGAAAAGTGCCCCGCCCCCAAACGTGTTGAGGATTCCGAAAACACTCATTTGATCCTGTGCCTGGAGAACTTCGGCGTTCACATTAGGCACAGGGATGAAAGCACCTATACGAAAGACGACTAACATTAAAAGTGTAAATATAATCTTATTCCGTATATCTTTCACGCGCATAAAATTGGAGATTGTCTTAAACAAGTTAGATCACCTCGGCTGTACCGCCAGCAGCTTCAATCGCTTCTTTAGCAGAAGCAGAGAATTTATTGGCTTTTACAGTTAATTTTTTTTCTAATTTACCGTTGCCAAGAATTTTTACTCCTGCTTTTAACTTGCTTATTGCACCAGTCTCTAGAAGAAGTTCAGGAGTGACTTCCGTTCCTTCGTCAAAACTGTTTAATCTGTCTAAGTTGATTACCGCGTAATCTTTACGGTTGATGTTTGTAAAACCACGTTTTGGAAGGCGTTGGAATAAAGGCATTTGACCACCTTCGAATCCAGGGCGTACACCGCCGCCAGAACGAGCGTTTTGACCTTTATGACCTTTACCAGAAGTTTTACCGTTACCTGATCCAATACCACGACCAACACGGTTGCGTACTTTACGTGAACCTTCTGAAGGCTTCAATTCATGAAGTTTCATTTGGGCACCTCCTTATCGATTAAAAATGTTTTATTGTTCTTTAACAGAAACTAAATGAGACACCTTGTTAATCATGCCGCGGATCGCTGCATTGTCTTCATGTACGACTGTTTGGTTTGTTTTCTTTAGACCAAGAGTACGAACAGTGACACGCTGATCTTCTGGGCGACCGATTACACTGCGTTTGAGGGTAATTTCTAATTTATTTGCCATTATTGTTCCCTCCTTATCCTAACAGGTCTTCTACAGATTTTCCACGAAGCTTCGCTACATCTTCAGCACGTTTAAGTTCACTTAAACCTTGAAGTGTTGCGCGGATCATGTTGATCGGTGTATTAGAACCTAGAGATTTAGAAAGGATATCAGCTAGACCAGCAAGCTCAAGTACCGCACGCACTGGGCCTCCAGCGATAACTCCTGTACCTTCTGAAGCAGGCTTCAATAGAACGTTTCCTGCACCGAATCGACCGATGATTTCATGTGGAATTGTAGTTCCAACCATTGGTACTTCAATTAAATTCTTTTTCGCGTCTTCAACAGCTTTGCGGATCGCTTCTGGTACTTCTTGCGCTTTACCAGTACCGAATCCTACATGACCGTTTTTGTCACCGACAACAACTAAAGCTGCAAAACGGAAACGACGTCCACCTTTAACAACTTTCGCTACCCGGTTAACCGTAACTAAGCGTTCTTCTAACTCTAATTTGCTTGGGTCAATACGACTCATTCGGATGTGTCCCTCCTTCTTTTATTAAAATTTAAGTCCAGCCTCACGAGCAGCTTCAGCTAGAGCTTTTACACGTCCATGATATAAGTATCCTCCGCGGTCAAATACCACGTTAGAGATGCCTTTTTCAACAGCACGTTTTGCAACAAGTTCGCCAACTTTAGTAGCAGCTGCAGCGTCAGAACTATTCTCGATCTTTAACTCTTTATCAAGAGTAGAAGCACTTACAAGTGTTACACCGTTAACATCATCAATTACTTGAGCGTAGATGTTCTTGTTAGAACGGAAAACGTTAAGGCGAGGTCTTTCAGCAGTACCTGAAAGTTTCGCACGAACACGAGCGTGTCTTTTAAGACGAGTAGCGTTTTTGCTAGTTTTCGTAATCATCCGAGTCACTCCTTTCTTCACATTAAGCGATCTTACTTACCAGTTTTTCCTTCTTTACGGCGAACGAATTCACCTTCGTAACGAATTCCTTTACCTTTGTAAGGCTCTGGAGCACGGACAGCGCGGATGTTAGAAGCTAGAGCTCCTACACGCTCTTTATCGATACCTTTAACGATTACTTTCGTTTGAGATGGAACTTCTACTTCAACTCCAGCCTCAGGAACGATTTCAACTGGGTGAGAGTATCCAACGTTAAGAACAAGTTTGTTTCCAGATTTAGCTGCACGGTAACCGACACCGATTAGTTCTAAACCTCTTTCGAAACCTTTAGATACACCTTCAACCATGTTTGCAATTAAGCTACGTGTTGTACCATGTAATGCACGGTGTTCTTTATTTTCAGACGGACGGCTTACAGTTAAGACGTTGTCCTCAATTTTAATTTCCATATCAGGGTGAAATGCACGAGTTAGTTCACCTTTTGGTCCCTTTACTGTCACTGTGTTATCGTTGTTTGTCACAGTTACTCCTGAAGGGATCTCGATTAGCTTTTTACCTATACGAGACATACCAAGCACCTCCATTCATCTTAAACTTTTTTTACCATACGTAAGCAAGTACTTCTCCACCAGCTTGTTTAGCACGGGCTTCTTTGTCCGATAAAACACCTTGTGATGTAGAAATAATTGCGATTCCAAGTCCGTTAAGTACACGTGGTACTTCATTTGATTTCGCATATACGCGTAAACCAGGTTTACTGATTCTTTTAAGACCAGTGATAACACGTTCGTTGTTTTGGCCGTATTTAAGGAACAAACGGATAATTCCTTGTTTGCTGTCTTCGACGTACTCAACGTCACGGATAAAACCTTCACGCTTTAAGATTTCAGCAATTTCTCTTTTGATTTTTGAAGCCGGTACTTCTAGCTTCTCATGACGTACCATGTTCGCATTGCGAATACGAGTCAGCAAATCTGCAATCGGATCTGTCATAACCATTATTTAATAACCTCCTTCCCATTTATGGGGATTACCAGCTGGCTTTTTTAACGCCAGGAATTTGTCCTTTATATGCAAGTTCGCGGAAACAAATACGGCAAAGTTTAAACTTGCGAATTACTGAATGTGGACGTCCACAACGTTCGCAGCGCGTATACTCTTGAACTTTAAACTTTTGTTTGCGTTGTTGTTTCGCAATCATAGACTTTTTAGCCACGATTTCGCCTCCCTTTCATTGATTATTTCTGGAACGGCATACCTACTTGAGTTAATAACTCACGTGCTTCTTCGTCCGTGTTGGCAGTCGTAACGATAACGATATCCATACCGCGGACTTTTGTTACTTTATCGTAATCAATTTCTGGGAAGATTAACTGTTCTTTAATACCAAGCGTGTAGTTTCCACGACCGTCGAAAGATTTCTTAGAAATCCCGCGGAAGTCACGTACACGTGGTAAAGATACAGAAATAAGTTTATCAAGGAAATCGTACATGCGCTCTCCGCGAAGTGTTACTTTCGCACCGATTGGCATTCCTTCACGTAGACGGAATCCAGCAATAGACTTCTTCGCACGAGTAACGACAGGTTTTTGACCAGCGATAAACGTTAATTCTTCAACAGCAGTATCGATTGCTTTAGCGTTTTGAACGGCGTCACCAACACCCATGTTGATCACGATTTTTTCGATTTTTGGCACTTGCATTACTGATTTGTATTCAAACTTAGAAACTAATGCAGGTGTAATTTCTTTTACATACTTTTCTTTAAGGCGGTTCATGAGAAAGACCTCCCTTCCTTATTTACTATTTATCTAGAACTTGCCCAGATTTTTTCGCTACACGGACTTTCTTTCCGTCCTCAACTTTATATCCAATACGTGTCACTTCACCCGTTTTAGGATCAAGCGGCATTACGTTTGATACGTGGATCGGCGCTTCTTGTTCAGAAATTCCGCCTTGAGGGTTAGCTTGGGTTGGTTTAGAGTGTTTTTTCACAAGGTTAATACCTTCTACTAAAACACGGTCCTTTTTAGGGAAAGCAGCAAGGATGACACCTTGTTTACCTTTATCCTTACCAGAGATAACCACTACTTTATCGCCCTTTTTAACATGCATTTAATCGCACCTCCTTGAGTCGCGGATTGTATTCATTAAAGTACTTCTGGTGCTAAAGAAACAATTTTCATATAGTTATTTTCACGAAGTTCACGTGCTACTGGTCCGAAGATACGAGTTCCACGTGGGCTCTTGTCGTCACGGATGATGACACATGCATTTTCATCAAAACTGATGTAAGATCCATCGTTTCTGCGAGCTCCGCTCTTAGTACGAACGATAACTGCTTTCACAACTTCACCTTTTTTGACAACGCCTCCTGGTGTTGCTTGTTTAACCGTACAAACAATGACATCACCGATGTTAGCCGTTTTACGTCCAGAGCCACCAAGAACTTTAATCGTTAGTACTTCGCGTGCGCCAGAGTTGTCAGCTACTTTTAAACGAGTCTCCTGTTGAATCATTAATGTTACCTCCCTTCGGAAAAAGAAATCCGAACTTTATTAGATAATAACAGCTTCTTCGACAACTTCAACTAGACGAAAGCGTTTAGTCGCAGATAATGGACGAGTTTCCATGACCTTTACGATGTCTCCGATTTTTGCTTGGTTGTTTTCATCATGTGCTTTGAACTTTTTAGAGTATCTTACACGTTTGCCATAAAGTGAATGCTTTTTGTATGTTTCAACTACAACAGTGATGGTTTTATCCATTTTGTCAGAAACAACACGACCTTGATACACTTTACGTTGGTTACGTTCGCTCATGTTTGCGGGGCCTCCCCTCTAATTATTATTTATTAGCAGCGATTTCTCTTTGACGAATCACAGTTTTCATGCGTGCGATTGATTTACGCACTTCACGAATGCGAGCAGTGTTTTCAAGCTGCCCAGTCGCTAATTGGAAACGAAGATTGAAAAGTTCTTCTTTAAGAGACTTTACTTTTTGTTCAATTTCAGCAGTGGTAAGGTCACGAATTTCATTAGCTTTCATTTGATTCACCACCAATTTCTTCACGTTTTACGAACTTCGTTTTAATTGGCAATTTGTGAGATGCAAGACGAAGAGCTTCACGAGCAACTTCTTCAGACACACCAGAAATTTCAAATAAAACTTTGCCCGGTTTTACTACAGCTACCCAGCCTTCTGGAGCACCTTTACCGGAACCCATGCGGACCTCTAGAGGTTTAGCTGTGTATGGCTTAGAAGGGAAAATTTTGATCCAAACTTTACCGCCACGTTTCATGTAACGAGTCATAGCAATACGAGCAGCTTCGATTTGACGGTTAGTGATCCAAGAAGCTTCAAGAGCTTGGATACCGAACTCACCGAAATGTACTTCAGTACCGCCTTTTGCACGACCACGCATTTTTCCACGATGTTCTCTGCGATACTTCACGCGTTTTGGCAATAACATATTATTTTCCTCCTTCCGCAGTATTCTTCTTAGTTGGAAGGACTTCTCCACGATAGATCCATACTTTTACGCCAAGCTTACCATAAGTAGTATCAGCTTCAGCAGTAGCATAATCGATGTCAGCACGAAGTGTGTGCAATGGAACAGTACCTTCACTGTAATATTCAGAACGAGCAATATCTGCACCGCCAAGACGACCAGAAACCATTGTTTTGATTCCTTGTGCTCCAGCACGCATTGTGCGTTGGATTGTTTGTTTTTGTGCACGACGGAATGAAATACGATTTTCAAGTTGACGAGCGATGTTTTCAGCAACTAGCTGAGCATCAAGATCTGCTCTCTTGATTTCAAGAATGTTGATGTGTACACGTTTGCCAGTTAGGCTGTTAAGAGCTTTACGAAGTGCTTCAACTTCAGATCCGCCTTTACCAATTACCATACCTGGTTTAGCCGTGTGGATTGTGATATTTACGCGGTTTGCAGCACGTTCGATTTCTACTTTAGAAACAGACGCGTCAGACAAACGCTTGCTGATGAATTCACGGATTTTCAAGTCTTCATGTAAGAAGTCAGCGTAATCTTTTCCTGCGAACCATTTAGATTCCCAATCACGAATGACGCCAATACGAAGACCTACTGGATTTACCTTTTGACCCACGGATTATCCCTCCTTCTTTTCTGATACAACGATTGTAATGTGGCTAGTACGTTTGTTAATTGCGCTCGCACGACCCATAGCACGTGGACGGAATCTCTTAAGTGTTGGACCTTCGTCAACGAATGCTTGAGTAATCACTAGGCTGTTAGCGTCCAACTCGTAGTTGTGCTCAGCATTTGCGATAGCAGATTTTAATACTTTTTCAATAATTGGTGAAGCAGCCTTAGGTGTAAGGTTTAAGATAGAAACTGCTTCTCCTACTTGCTTACCTCGGATCAGGTCCATTACTAGACGTGCTTTACGAGGAGCAATACGGACTGTTCTTGCGACAGCTTTAGCTTGCATTTAAAAGCCTCCTCTCATTAGCGTCTTGTTTTTTTATCGTCACTAGCATGACCTTTGTAAGTACGGCTTGGTGCGAATTCGCCCAATTTGTGACCTACCATATCTTCAGAAATGAAAACAGGTACATGTTTGCGTCCGTCATAGACAGCGATTGTGTGACCGATGAATTGTGGGAAAATTGTAGAACGACGAGACCAAGTTTTTACGACTTGCTTTTTGTCAGTTTCATTCAATTTCTCGACTTTAGCCATCAAATGATCATCAACAAATGGTCCTTTTTTTAAGCTGCGAGCCATTGTGGAACCTCCCTTCGTGATTGAACTACGGTCCTAAATGAACCGTAGACAACCCCGTTACTTGTTTTTACGACGACGTACAATGAATTTATCAGACTTGTTGGTTTTCTTACGAGTCTTGAATCCAAGAGTCGGTTTACCCCATGGAGACATTGGTGATTTACGTCCGATTGGAGCGCGTCCTTCACCACCGCCGTGTGGGTGATCGTTAGGGTTCATTACAGAACCACGAACTGTTGGGCGTACGCCTTTCCAGCGAGAACGTCCAGCTTTACCGATGTTGATTAGTTCGTGTTGTTCGTTTCCAACTTGACCGATAGTCGCACGGCAAGCAGAAAGGATCATGCGTACTTCACCAGAGTTCAAACGTACAAGAACGTATTTACCTTCTTTACCTAGAACTTGAGCAGAAGTACCAGCAGAACGAACTAATTGTCCACCTTTACCTGGTTTTAATTCAATGTTATGCACAACTGTACCAACTGGGATGTTGATAAGTGGAAGAGCATTACCTGGTTTGATGTCAGCTTCTGGTCCAGAAGTAACTTCAGTACCAACTTGGATTCCTTTCGGAGCAAGAATGTAACGTTTCTCACCATCTGCATAGTTTACAAGAGCGATGTTCGCTGAACGGTTTGGATCATACTCGATTGTAGCAACGCGTCCAGGTATACCGTCTTTATCACGCTTAAAGTCGATGATACGGTATTGACGTTTGTGACCGCCACCTTGATGACGAACAGTCAATCTACCTTGGTTGTTACGTCCGCCTTTTCTGTGAAGCGGTGCAAGCAACGATTTTTCTGGTTTGTCAGTCGTGATTTCAGCAAAATCTGAAGTAGTCATGCCACGACGACCATTACTGGTTGGTTTATACTTTTTAATCGCCATTTTGAATTTCCCTCCTTCTTTTTAAGATTTACGCTTCAAAAATTTCGATTTCTTTGCTGTCAGCAGTTAATTTCACGATCGCTTTTCTGCGACGGCTAGTCATACCAGTGTAGCGTCCAACGCGTTTTGATTTACCTTTGTAGTTTTGAACGTTGACTTTCTCAACTTTCACTCCAAAGATTTCTTCAACAGCGTCTTTCACTTCTGTCTTGTTAGCTCTGACATCAACTTCGAACGTATACTTCTTCTCTGTCATTAGATCAGCAGAACGTTCAGTAATGATAGGGCGCTTTAGAACATCACGAGGATCTTTCATTATGCAAGTCCCTCCTCTACTTTTTCAACCGCTGCTTTAGTGATCAGAAGTTTGTCGTGGTTGACAACGTCAAGAACGTTGATACCGTTAGCTTCAACAACTGTTACTCCAGGGATGTTACGAGCAGATAAAGCAACTGTTTCGTTTGCATCCGCAGTGACGATCAACGCTTTCTTCTCAACAGATAACCCTTTAAGGATGCCTGCGAATTCTTTCGTTTTCACTGCATCAAGAGTAAGATCTTCAAGAACGATGATGTTGTTGTCGATTACTTTAGAAGACAATACTGACTTGATAGCCAAGCGGCGAACTTTTTTAGGTAATTTATAAGAATAGCTGCGTGGTGTTGGACCGAATACGATACCGCCTCCGCGCCATTGTGGTGAACGGATAGAACCTTGACGAGCACGACCTGTACCCTTCTGTCTCCAAGGTTTACGACCTCCGCCACGTACTTCAGAACGAGTTTTTACTTTGTGAGTTCCTTGACGTAAGGAAGCTCTTTGCATAAGAATAGCATCGAATACTACGCTTTCGTTTGGCTCAATTCCAAACACAGAAGCGTTTAATTCGATTTCACCGTTAGTAGAACCGTTTTGGTTAAATAATGCTACTTTTGGCATGACTTGTTTCCTCCTTTCCTAAGAGAGTTATTTAGTTTTAACTGCACTCTTTACAGTTACTAGAGATTTTTTAGCTCCTGGTACGTTACCTTTGATCAAAAGAAGATTGCGTTCTGCATCAACTTTAACGATCTCAAGATTTTGGACAGTGATTTGCTCTCCGCCCATACGTCCTGGAAGAAGTTTACCTTTGAATACTCGGTTTGGATCAACAGGTCCCATTGAACCAGGACGACGGTGGTAACGTGAACCGTGAGTCATTGGTCCGCGTGATTGTCCGTGGCGTTTGATAGCCCCTTGGAATCCTTTACCTTTTGATGTTCCTGTTACATCTACGATATCTCCATTTGCGAAAATATCAACTTTGACTTCCTGACCAACTTCATACGCATCTAACTCCACACCGCGTAATTCTTTTACGAAGCGCTTAGGAGCAGTTTCCGCCTTAGCAACGTGGCCTTTCTCTGGTTTGTTAGAAAGCTTCTCACGTTTGTCGTCAAAACCGATTTGGATTGCTTCATAGCCATCCGTGTCAGTAGTCTTCTTCTGAAGAACAACGTTAGCAGCAGCCTCAACAACAGTTACAGGGATAAGATCACCGTTTTCTGCGAATACTTGCGTCATACCAATTTTTCTACCTAAGATTCCTTTGGTCATTCGTCACACCTCCTATAATATGTGTTTTCTATTTGAATTAAAGTTTGATTTCGATATCTACACCGGATGGTAAATCTAAACGCATAAGTGCATCAACTGTTTGCGGAGTTGGATTCACGATGTCGATTAGACGTTTGTGAGTACGCATCTCGAATTGCTCACGAGAATCTTTGTACTTATGCACCGCACGAAGGATTGTGTAAACTGATTTTTCAGTTGGAAGCGGAATTGGACCAGATACACTAGCACCAGAACGCTTAGCCGTTTCAACAATCTTCTCAGCAGATTGATCAAGAATTCTATGATCATATGCTTTTAAACGAATACGAATTTTTTGTTTTGCCATTATTTTCCCTCCTTTTCGCCTACTTACGTTAGACAGTTCTCCGTGAGAAAAACCTGATCACCTTGCCATGGCAAAGCGGCCGGGTGTGTCAGCAACCTCTCACTTCATCGCAGTCAAAGACCAACATGCACTATTGTACCAAATTGGCCTGCGTGTTGCAATAATAAATCGGATAAATTTATGATTTGCACACTTTTCATATTATACAGGGGTTCAGCCTATAAATCAAGCTTTCCCTGAAGATGATGTGTAGCTGTCTTCCTGACGATACGAATAAATTCTTCTGGCTCTTCAATATGCGGAGAATGCGCAGATTTTTTAAAAGTAAACCACTCTTTTATTGGTGCTGTAAGTTGATCAACATATGGTTTTGATACAGCAGCTGGTGTAATCATGTCATGTTCCCCGATGATAAAGTAGCAGGGTATTAATATAGAAGAAACTCGGTATTGAATGCTTTCGTTCATCAGCTCGTCCCACAGCAAATCCTGGCTATACTTCTGTCCCATAAGGAATTTCCACTTATCTTTTAGCTGATAATGCTTACTAACGAGAAATGCATACAGCATTTGAAAAATGGGCTTCCACCTATGCGTGAGCCCTACTTTTGCGAACTCTTTATATAGTGAGAATAAAGCATGAGCAGAGGTGCGTTTCCAAGGGGGTGGTGTCAGCAATCTTAGACATCTAGTGAAGAAATGCTTGCCTTGATATTTTTTTAGAAGAAGTTCGTACGATACAATATCCTCTTTTAATACATCAACCACCTGACTAATTCCATAATAGGCATGATACAAATCTGGGCGTTTATGTACAGCTTGTATGGCGATTAATGATCCCCATGAATAACCTGCAATGTATATTTTCGCTTGATCAGTATAGGAAAGTAGTTTTTCTGTAAGCTCAATCGTATCCTCTATGAATTGCCCAATGGTCATAGAAGACTCAGGAATGTTTTTTTGATAAGACAGTCCTGCACCACGCTGGTCCCAATGAACAACAGTGAAGTCTTGATCAAGTTCCTTATGAAAGGAATCGATATAACTCATTTGAGCTGAGCCTGGGCCACCGTGTAAAAATAATAAAACAGGTTTTGTTTTTTTCGCTTGATCTTCTTTTATCATAATCCATTGATCAAGCCCGCCAATCAGCCACTTTTTCAACATTGTCATCGCCATTCCAGTGATCCTCTCGGTTCCATTTAGATTCTATAGCTTATAGTAGCCGTTATGCACTGGAAAAGCAAAAAAAGAGACCCTTTTGCAAGGAGTCTCTTTTAACAGTTATTACTTAATGATAGTAGAAACGACGCCAGAACCTACAGTACGTCCACCCTCACGGATAGAGAAACGAGTTCCTTCTTCGATAGCGATAGTAGAGATAAGTTCAACTTCCATCTCAGTGTTATCGCCAGGCATTACCATTTCAGTACCTTCTGGAAGATGTACGATACCAGTTACGTCAGTTGTACGGAAGTAGAACTGCGGACGGTAGTTAGTGAAGAATGGAGTATGACGTCCACCCTCTTCTTTAGAAAGTACATAAACTTCAGCTTTGAAACGGCTATGTGGAGTGATTGTACCTGGTTTAGCAAGTACTTGACCACGTTGGATATCTTCACGAGATACACCACGAAGTAGTGCACCGATGTTGTCACCAGCTTCAGCATAGTCAAGAAGTTTACGGAACATTTCAACACCTGTAACAGTTGTTTTACCGTTTTCTTCTTGAAGACCGATGATTTCAACTTCGTCACCGACTTTAACTTGTCCACGCTCAACACGACCAGTAGCAACTGTTCCACGACCAGTGATTGAGAATACGTCCTCAACTGGCATCATGAATGGCTTCTCAGTGTCACGCTCTGGAGTTGGGATGTACTCATCAACCGCATCCATAAGTTCGAAGATTTTTGCTTCGTAATCAGCATCACCTTCAAGAGCTTTAAGAGCAGAACCTTTGATAACTGGTACATCGTCACCAGGGAAGTCATAGTCAGAAAGAAGGTCACGAACTTCCATTTCAACAAGTTCAAGTAACTCTTCATCGTCAACCATGTCACATTTGTTAAGGAATACTACGATGTAAGGAACACCTACGTTACGAGAAAGTAGGATGTGCTCACGTGTTTGTGGCATTGGACCATCAGCAGCAGATACTACTAAGATCGCGCCGTCCATTTGAGCAGCACCAGTGATCATGTTTTTAACATAGTCAGCGTGTCCTGGGCAGTCTACGTGTGCATAGTGACGAGTTTCAGTTTCATACTCAACGTGTGCAGTTGAGATTGTGATTCCACGCTCGCGCTCTTCTGGAGCACCATCGATTTGGTCATAAGCCATAGCTGTACCTTTACCAGATTTCTTATGAAGAACTGTTGAGATAGCAGCAGTTAGAGTTGTTTTACCATGGTCAACGTGTCCAATTGTACCAATGTTAGCATGCGATTTGGAACGGTCGAATTTTTCTTTAGCCATTCTAAAAATCCTCCTTAAAGGTTCATTGTATTTGGTATGAGTGATAGAAAGTGAAGAGTTACCTCTCACTTTCTGATCTTCAATAGTAGTTATACTTTAGTTTAAAGGCAAAATCAATTATTCACCTTTATTTTTTTTGATGATTTCTTCACTGATGCTCTTAGGCACTTCTTCGTAGTGATCCATGTGCATAGTGAAAGTACCGCGTCCTTGTGTGTTAGAACGGAGTGCAGTTGCATATCCGAACATTTCAGAAAGTGGAACCATAGCGCGAACAACTTGAGCGTTACCGCGAGCTTCCATACCTTCTACACGTCCACGACGAGATGTGATATCACCCATGATGTCTCCCATGTATTCTTCTGGGATAACGACTTCTACTTTCATCATTGGCTCAAGTAGAACTGGGTTACATTTGCTGACAGCATTTTTCAATGCCATAGATGCAGCAATTTTAAACGCCATTTCGTTAGAGTCAACATCGTGGTAAGATCCATCGAATAATTTTGCTTTGATGTCGATTAATGGGAATCCAGCTAATACACCATTTTCTAGTGAATCTTCAAGACCTGCTTGAATTGCTGGAATGTATTCACGTGGAACAACCCCACCGACGATTGCATTTGTGAATTCGAAGCCTGCGCCTTCTTCGTTTGGTTCGAATTCGATCCAAACGTGTCCGAACTGACCGCGTCCACCAGACTGACGTACGAATTTACCTTCAACTTTTGCACTAGAACGGAATGTTTCACGGTACGCAACTTGAGGAGCTCCTACGTTAGCTTCAACCTTGAACTCACGCTTCATACGGTCAACAATGATATCAAGGTGAAGCTCACCCATACCAGAGATGATCGTTTGACCAGTTTCAGTGTTTGTTTGTGTACGGAATGTTGGATCCTCTTCAGCTAGTTTAGCTAAAGCGATACCCATTTTATCTTGGTCAGCCTTAGATTTAGGCTCGATTGCTACATCGATAACTGGCTCTGGGAATTCCATAGACTCAAGGATAACAAGATTTTTCTCGTCACAAAGAGTATCACCAGTAGATGTATCTTTAAGACCAACAGCTGCTGCGATATCCCCTGCATATACAGTAGAGATTTCTTCACGGCTGTTTGCGTGCATTTGAAGGATACGTCCAACACGCTCACGCTTGTTCTTAGAAGAGTTCTTCACGTAAGAACCAGAATCAAGTGTTCCAGAGTATACGCGGAAGAAAGTTAGTTTCCCAACATAAGGGTCAGTCATAACTTTAAATGCAAGAGCTGCGAATGGTGCGTCATCAGTAGACTCACGTACAACCTCTTCATTTGTATCTGGCAATGTACCTTTGATTGCAGCAACATCAGTTGGTGCAGGAAGGTAGTCAAGCACAGCGTCAAGTACAAGCTGAACACCTTTGTTTTTGAAAGCAGATCCAACAAGAACTGGGTAGAATTCAACATTCAAAGTTCCTTTACGGATTGCAGCTTTCAATTCAGGAATTGTGATTTCTTCACCCTCAAGGTATTTTTCCATAAGCTCTTCATCAAGCTCAGCGACAGCTTCAATTAAGCTGCTGCGAAGCTCTTCAGCTTTGTCTTTATACTCAGCAGGGATTTCTTGTGCATCAGAGCGAGTTCCAAGGTCATCTTCGTAGAAGTATGCTACGTTTTCTACAAGGTCGATGATTCCTTCGAATTGATCTTCAGCGCCGATCGGCAATTGAATTGCATGAGCGTTCGCTTGAAGACGATCTCTTAATGTGCTTACAGAGTAAAGGAAGTCCGCACCGGTTTTATCCATTTTGTTAACGAATACGATACGAGGTACTCCGTAAGTTGTTGCTTGGCGCCAAACTGTTTCAGTTTGAGGCTCTACACCTGATTGTGCATCAAGAACAGCAACCGCACCATCAAGTACACGCAAAGAACGTTCAACTTCAACAGTGAAGTCTACGTGTCCTGGTGTATCAATGATGTTTACACGGTAACCTTTCCATTGTGCTGTAGTAGCAGCAGAAGTGATTGTAATACCACGTTCTTGCTCCTGCTCCATCCAGTCCATTTGTGAAGCTCCTTCGTGAGTTTCACCAATTTTATGGATACGACCAGTGTAGTACAAGATACGCTCAGTCGTTGTCGTTTTACCGGCATCGATGTGAGCCATGATACCAATATTACGAGTTTTGTCTAAGGAGAACTCTCTTGCCATTGGGTAATTTCTCCTTCCTTATTAGGGAATAGTTTTTTTAGTTTGGTATAAATCCTACCAGCGGTAGTGAGCGAATGCTTTGTTCGCTTCTGCCATTTTGTGTGTATCTTCACGTTTCTTAACAGCAGCACCAGTGTTGTTAGCTGCGTCAAGGATTTCGTTAGCAAGACGCTCTTCCATCGTTTTTTCTCCACGAAGACGAGCGTAGTTTACTAACCAGCGAAGACCTAAAGTCGTACGACGGTCTGGGCGAACTTCTACAGGAACTTGGTAGTTAGCTCCACCTACACGACGTGCTTTAACTTCAAGAACTGGCATGATGTTTTTCAAGGCTTGTTCGAAAACCTCCATCGCTTCATTACCAGTACGTTCTTTGATGATATCAAATGACTTGTAGAGAATAGTTTGTGACTTTCCTCTTTTACCGTCGATCATCATTTTGTTGATCAAACGAGATACAAGTTTAGAATTGTAAATTGGATCTGGCAAAACGTCTCTTTTTGCTACAGGACCTTTACGTGGCATCTGAATAGCCTCCCTTCTCTTTTAAAAGGATTTCTATCTGTCTTTCATCTCAATTTCATCGTCAGCTGCCTGACTCCACTGATCTGAACTCAACTTCTAAAAACCCTTATGTTTGTTTATATTATTTGCTTTGTTTAGGGCGTTTTGTTCCGTATTTAGAACGTCCTTGCATACGACCGTCAACTCCGGCAGTATCAAGCGCACCACGAACGATGTGGTAACGTACACCCGGTAAGTCTTTTACACGGCCGCCACGGATAAGTACTACACTGTGCTCTTGTAGGTTATGTCCGATACCAGGAATGTAAGCTGTTACCTCAATCAGGTTAGACAAACGTACACGAGCATATTTACGTAGTGCTGAGTTTGGTTTTTTCGGTGTCATTGTACCGACACGAGTACAAACCCCGCGCTTCTGTGGAGATGTTACGTTAGTGTGCTCTTTTTTGAAACTGTTGTATCCTTTGTTAAGTGCAGGAGACTTTGAGTTTTCAACTTTACTCACGCGTCCTTTGCGTATTAGCTGATTAATTGTAGGCATGTTGTTATTCCTCCCTTCATTACTTTTTTTATAACCCACATACCCAGGTGGTTCATCAAAAGGCAAAAAACAATGCTTTTGCATTTTAAGCATGCAAAAACAAAACAAGTACGCTATAACATAATGGCAACAGCTGCTGCCCCAACTTCAATTCCGCAGGCCTTGCCGAGCTTTTTCATGGAATCTACCACTAAAATGTCTACACCCTTCTCTTGCGCTAGTTTCATTACACTAGCGGTTAAAGCAGGATCAGCATCTTTCGCTACGACGATTTCCTTCACTGAATCTCGTTTCAGAGCTTTTACTGTTTGCTTCGTACCAATAATAATGGATTGAGCCTGTGATACTTTATCATAAGACATCGAATATCCTCCAAAGTAACAGGTTTTATTTTGAGCACCTTGGTTATATTATCATCATGGCAGAAGGATGTCAATATCGTTTGACAGATTATCTTGACATCCTTCACCATTTTTTGATGATTTTTATAGAAATCTTAAGAGAAAGATTACTCTACAGGAACCATATCGTCAGACGGCTGCACTTGTGAAACCGGCTTAACTTTACGGTAGTTTGGCATTCCAGTTCCAGCAGGAACAAGTTTACCGATGATGACATTCTCTTTCAAGCCAAGCAGTTCATCACGTTTTCCTTTGATCGCCGCATCTGTTAGGACACGAGTCGTTTCTTGGAAGGATGCTGCAGACAAGAATGAGTCTGTTTCAAGCGATGCTTTTGTAATACCAAGAAGAACTGGACGGCCTGTTGCAGGACGTTTGCCTTCGAATAGTACTTTTTTGTTCGCTTCTGTGAATTGGTGTACATCAAGAAGTGTGCCTGGTAATACATCTGTATCCCCTGCATCAGCGACACGCACTTTACGAAGCATTTGGCGAACCATTACTTCTACGTGCTTATCTCCGATTTCTACCCCTTGCATACGGTATACTTTTTGTACTTCATGAAGCAGATATTCTTGAACAGCTGTCATATCAGTCACTTTAAGAAGTTCTTTCGGATCGATTGAACCTTCTGTCAGTACTTGACCACGAGTGACTTTGTCACCTTCAACAACTTTCAGACGTGCATTGTAAGGAGCTGTGTAAGAGCGAGTTTCAACTTCGCCTTGAACCACAATTTCCTGCTGCTTGTCACGAACATCGTTAATTTCAGCAACGACACCATCAATTTCAGAAATGGTTGCCTGCCCTTTCGGATTACGCGCTTCAAATAACTCTTGGATACGAGGTAAACCTTGAGTGATATCGTCTCCTGCTACCCCACCGGTGTGGAACGTACGCATTGTAAGCTGTGTTCCTGGCTCACCGATCGATTGTGCAGCGATGATTCCAACTGCTTCACCGACTTCAACGTCAGTACCAGTTGCAAGGTTACGGCCGTAGCATCGTTTACATACACCATGAGGCGTGTTACATGTAAATGCAGAACGGATCCATACTTCCTCGATTCCTGCTTCAACCACTTCAAGTGCTTTATCTTCATCAATTAGTTCGTTTTCGCCAACAATGACTTCGCCCGTTTCAGGATGAACAATTGGTTTTCTTGCAAAACGTCCGATCAGACGTTCTTCAAGTTTCTCAATAATTTCATTTCCTTCTTTAATGGACTTCGCCAAGATTCCACGGTCTGTACCGCAATCTGTTTCACGGATAATAACATCCTGTGCAACGTCAACGAGACGACGCGTGAGGTAACCTGAGTCAGCTGTTTTAAGAGCTGTATCGGCAAGACCTTTACGCGCTCCGTGAGTGGAAATAAAGTATTCCAATACTGTTAAACCTTCACGGAAACTAGATTTAATCGGAAGTTCGATGATACGTCCAGCCGGGTTGGCCATCAGACCACGCATACCAGCCAGCTGAGTGAAGTTAGATGCGTTACCACGCGCTCCAGAGTCACTCATCATGTAGATAGGGTTGACTTCATCAAGGGACTTCATCAGTTTACCTTGGATGACATCTTTAGAAGAACTCCAGATTGAAATGACTCTCTCATAACGCTCTTCTTCTGTAATCAAACCACGTCTGAATTGCTTCATGACGTTATCTACTTTTGCTTGCGCTTCTTCGAGGATCTTCTGTTTATCATCTAATACGACGATATCAGACACCCCAACCGTAATACCCGCTTTAGTAGAGTATTTGAAACCAAGATTTTTCATGCGGTCAAGCATTTTAGATGTCTCAGTGATATGGAATCTCTTAAAGATTTCAGCAATGATTTTACCTAAAATACCTTTTTTGAACGGCGCATTGATTTCTTGTTTCTCGATCGCAGCTTTGACATCCTCACCTTTTTCAAGGAAGAAACGATCAGGCGTTTTTTCTTCAATATTGCTCTTAGTCGGTTCATTCATGTATGGGAATGATTCCGGTAAGATTTCGTTAAAGATTAGTTTTCCAACTGTTGTAATCAACAATTTAGAACGCTGTTCATCAGTGAATGTAACGTTCTTCAACGAGCTAGCTGCAACAGCTACACGTGTATGAAGATGTACATACCCATTTTGATAAGCAAGAAGGGCTTCATCCGTATCTTTGAAGACCATACCTTCTCCGATAGCACCTTTACGCTCAAGTGTAAGGTAATAGTTACCAAGCACCATATCCTGAGATGGCGTAACAACAGGTTTTCCATCTTTCGGGTTCAAAATGTTTTGAGCAGCAAGCATTAAGATACGAGCTTCAGCTTGAGCTTCAGCAGATAATGGTACGTGAACCGCCATTTGGTCACCATCAAAGTCAGCGTTGTAGGCAGTACATACAAGTGGATGCAGACGAATTGCGCGTCCTTCCACAAGTGTAGGTTCAAACGCTTGAATACCAAGTCTGTGAAGAGTTGGTGCACGGTTTAGTAAAACTGGATGCTCACGAATTACTGATTCTAAAACATCCCAAACTTCCGGCTGCACGCGCTCAATCTTACGTTTCGCGCTCTTAATGTTGTGAGCTAATCCTTTTTCAACAAGCTCCTTCATCACGAATGGTTTGAATAGTTCAAGAGCCATTTCTTTCGGAAGTCCACACTGATACATTTTCAAATGTGGTCCAACGACGATAACGGAACGTCCAGAATAGTCAACACGTTTACCAAGCAAGTTTTGACGGAAACGTCCTTGTTTCCCTTTCAGCATGTGAGAAAGAGATTTCAATGGTCTATTTCCTGGTCCTGTTACTGGTCGGCCTCTACGTCCATTATCAATCAAGGCATCGACAGCTTCTTGAAGCATACGCTTCTCGTTCTGAACGATGATGCTTGGCGCGCCAAGATCTAATAAACGTTTCAGACGATTGTTACGGTTGATGACACGACGATAAAGGTCGTTCAAGTCAGAAGTAGCAAAACGTCCGCCATCAAGCTGAACCATTGGACGTAATTCTGGTGGAATAACCGGAAGTACATCAAGGATCATCCAAGACGGTTTGTTTCCTGAGTTACGGAAAGCTTCCAACACTTCAAGGCGTTTGATCGCACGTGTACGACGCTGTCCTTGAGCTGTTTTTAGCTCTTCTTTGAGTGTATCTACTTCTTTCACAAGATCGATATCTTGAAGAAGTTTGTTAATTGCTTCTGCACCCATAGCTGCTTGGAAGGTGTTACCGTATTTATCTAAATAAGCACGGAATTCTTTCTCAGAAAGAAGTTGTTTCTTCTCAAGCGGTGTGTTGCCCGGATCAGTCACGACGTAAGAAGCGAAGTAAATCACTTCTTCTAACGCACGTGGTGACATATCTAGAACAAGACCCATACGGCTTGGGATACCTTTGAAATACCAAATGTGGGAAACTGGGGCAGCCAGTTCGATATGCCCCATTCTCTCACGACGGACTTTTGCCCGTGTTACTTCTACACCACAACGGTCACATACAACACCCTTATAACGAACGCGTTTATACTTTCCACAATGACATTCCCAGTCTTTTTGCGGTCCGAAGATACGTTCACAAAAGAGACCATCTTTTTCCGGTTTCAGTGTACGATAGTTAATCGTTTCAGGCTTTTTCACTTCACCAAAAGACCAAGAACGGATTTTATCAGGTGATGCGAGACCGATGTTCATATACTCAAAATTGTTCACATCTAGCAAGGGGCCTACCTCCCTTTTAATCTTCGGGTTATACCCTAGTCACTTGCTCTAATCGTTTCTGCTATTCTTTTGTGACTGCGTCACGTTCAAGATCGACAGGTGCGAGGTCTGCAGCATCTTCGTCATTAGATAACGCTAATCCGTCTGCTTTCTTCGTTTCCTCATCGTCTTCTAAATCTCTCATTTCTATCTCTTCTTCATCGCCAGATAGGATTTTCACATCCATACCTAAACTTTGAAGTTCTTTAATTAATACTTTGAATGATTCAGGGACACCTGGTTCAGGTACGTTATCCCCTTTGACGATCGCTTCGTATGTTTTCACACGACCCACAACGTCATCCGATTTTACAGTTAAGATTTCTTGAAGTGTATATGCTGCACCGTAAGCTTCAAGTGCCCATACTTCCATCTCTCCGAAACGCTGTCCACCAAACTGTGCTTTACCGCCCAGTGGCTGCTGCGTAACAAGTGAGTATGGTCCAGTTGAACGTGCGTGAAGTTTATCGTCAACCATGTGAGCCAGTTTGATCATATACATGATTCCAACAGATACACGGTTGTCGAATGGTTCACCAGTTCGACCGTCATAAAGGACTGTTTTCGCATCACGGGACATACCTGCTTCTTCAAGCGTTTCCCAAACATCTTCCTCGCGAGCACCATCAAATACTGGTGACGCAATGTGGATGCCTAGGTAACGTGCAGCCATACCCATATGAAGCTCAAGTACCTGACCGATATTCATACGAGATGGTACCCCTAGAGGGTTTAACATGATATCAATCGGTGTTCCATCTGGAAGATACGGCATATCTTCTTCTGGAAGGATTTTGGAGATAACCCCTTTGTTACCATGTCGTCCGGCCATTTTGTCACCTTCAGAAATTTTACGCTTCTGAACGATGTATACGCGAACTAACTGGTTAACACCTGGTGGTAATTCATCTCCATCTTCACGGTTAAAGACTTTGACATCGTGGATGATTCCGCCGCCGCCGTGTGGTACACGTAGAGACGTATCACGCACTTCACGAGCCTTTTCACCGAAGATTGCATGTAATAGACGTTCTTCAGCTGTTAGTTCTGTTACACCTTTAGGCGTTACTTTCCCGACAAGAAGGTCTCCGTCTTTTACTTCTGCACCAATACGGATGATTCCACGCTCGTCAAGGTTGCGTAAAGCATCTTCCCCAACGTTTGGAATATCACGCGTAATTTCTTCTGGTCCAAGCTTTGTATCACGAGCTTCTGATTCATATTCTTCAATATGAATAGAAGTGTAGACGTCATCTTTTACAAGGCGCTCACTCATAATGATCGCATCCTCATAGTTGTAACCGTCCCAAGTCATGAAGCCGACCATGACGTTACGTCCTAGAGCCAATTCACCTTTTTCCATAGAAGGACCGTCTGCAAGGATTTCTCCTTTGACGACTTCATCTCCAACACTTACAATTGGGCGCTGGTTGTAGCAAGTCCCTTGGTTAGAGCGGACAAATTTCAGCAAGCTGTATTTGTCTAGGTTTCCTTTGACTTGTTGTCCGTCAACGTCTTCATAACGGCGAACCCAAATATTCTTCGCTTCAACACGTTCTACAACACCTGGGTAACGGCAGATCACAGCAGCACCAGAGTCTTTACCTGATACATACTCCATACCTGTACCAACAATCGGTGATTCCGGCTGCATCAAAGGCACAGCCTGACGTTGCATGTTTGCTCCCATTAGAGCACGGTTAGAGTCATCGTTTTCTAAGAATGGGATACATGCTGTCGCTGCAGAAACAACCTGCTTCGGCGAAACGTCCATGTAGTCAACGCGGTTTCGAGGAACAACGGTGTTTTCCCCTCTGAAACGAGCAATGATATTATCATCAATAAACGAACCATCTTCACCTAATATAGCGTTCGCTTGTGCTACTACGTAGTTATCCTCTTCATCAGCTGTTAGGTAATCGATTCTCGGCGTCACTTTACCTGTTTCAGGATCAACCCGACGGTAAGGTGTTTCGATAAATCCGAAGCGATTCACTTTCGCAAATGAAGATAGAGAGTTGATCAAACCAATGTTTGGACCCTCTGGTGTTTCAATCGGACACATACGACCATAGTGAGAATAGTGAACGTCACGAACTTCCATTCCTGCACGCTCACGTGTCAAACCACCCGGTCCAAGCGCTGATAGACGACGTTTGTGTGTCAATTCAGCAAGCGGGTTTGTTTGATCCATGAACTGAGAAAGCTGAGAGCTACCAAAGAACTCTTTGATAGAAGCGATCACAGGACGGATGTTGATCAGCTGCTGAGGTGTGATCGTGTTCGTGTCTTGAATCGACATTCTTTCACGAACAACACGCTCCATTCTGCTTAAACCAATACGGAATTGGTTTTGCAGAAGTTCACCTACAGAACGCAGACGACGGTTACCAAGGTGATCGATATCATCTGTGTCACCTACTCCATGAAGCAGGTTAAAGAAGTAACTGATTGAAGCAATGATGTCAGAAGGCGTGATATTCTTCACAGCTTCCTCTACATATGCATTACCAATCACGTTGATCACTTGCTCGCCTTCTTGATCAGTTGGTGCATAAATCTTGATAGATTGAAGTTCTACTTCATCCTCTACTACGCCACCGTTTGGATAAAGCTTTCTAAATCCGATGCCGTTTTCTAAGTATGGAAGAACTTTATCAAGCACTCTTCTATCTAAAATTTGACCTTTTTCTGCTAGGATTTCACCTGTTTCAGGATCAACTAGCGTTTCAGCCAATTTTTGATTGAATAGTCTATTTTTAATATGAAGCTTCTTATTAATCTTGTAGCGTCCAACATTTGCTAAGTCATATCTCTTCGGATCAAAGAAGCGAGAGTCTAGCAAGCTTTTCGCATTTTCAACAGTTGGCGGCTCTCCGGGACGAAGACGCTCGTAGATTTCGAGAAGTGCTTTATCGGCATTCTCTGTATTGTCTTTTTCCAACGTGTTGCGTAAGTATTCATTCTCGCCAATGAGGTCAAGAATCTCTTGATCAGAGCTGAAGCCGAGAGCACGCAAAAGAACCGTAACCGGCAACTTACGTGTGCGATCGATGCGTACATAGACTACATCCTTCGCATCAGTTTCGTATTCTAACCATGCGCCACGGTTTGGAATGACAGTCGCAGTAAAACCTTTTTTACCGTTTTTGTCTACTTTACCACTGAAATATACACTTGGAGAACGTACTAACTGAGAAACGATTACACGTTCCGCACCATTAATGATAAAAGTACCTGTGTCTGTCATGATTGGGAAATCACCCATAAACACATCTTGGTCTTTTACTTCTCCAGTTTCTTTGTTAATTAAACGAACTTTTACTCTTAGTGGAGCAGAGTAAGTTACATCACGTTCTTTTGATTCTGCTACAGGATACTTAGGATCCCCTAGGCTGTAATCAATGAATTCAAGAGAAAGGTTACCAGTAAAATCCTCAATTGGGGATATATCTTGAAACATCTCTCTAAGACCCTCATCAAGAAACCACTGATAAGAAGAGGTTTGAATTTCAATGAGATTTGGTAATTCTAACACTTCGCTTATGCGTGCGTAGCTTCTGCGCTGGCGGTGTCGTCCATACTGAACTAGTTGACCTGTCAACTGATTCACCCCTCAAATCATGCGTATTATATGTGTAAAAAGTATTTCTGTCTTTCAAATGTCAGTAAAGAAATACTTTTACAAGACAAAAGAAAAAAGGGTTTCTAAAATAAGAAAACCACATCCAAAAACAAATACCGATTTTATTAGTTTTCCCAAGTATGCATAATTTATACAAAATAGTTGTTTTTTAAGCCTATCAAGCAAAATATACACATTGGCATTTTATAATGTTAACACAGCTAGGAAACTGCGTCAAACTTTTTTAGCTTTGATAATATAGTAGCCCTTTTTTTTCATAACGACCGTCACTTCTCCAAAAAGCTGCTCTAATTTCTCAATCGCAGATGGTCCACCTTGTTTTTTCTGAATAACCACCCACAACTCACCTTCCGGCAATAAATGATCAGCACTTTTTTCAAAGATCGCATGTACTACTTTCTTCCCTGCCCGTATTGGGGGATTGGTCAGTATAGAGGCAAAAGCAGCTGATGAATGAACATTCGAGAACAAATCACTTTGATAGATGCGGACATTATCAATGCGATTATGCTTAGCGTTTTCCTTTGAAAGTTCGACTGCTCTTTCGTTCACATCAATCATATGAATGGTGCGGCCTGTCATTTCGTTTGCTAACGATAAGCCGATCGGTCCATAACCGCAACCGACATCTAAGACGTCGCCATCCAAGTCAGGTTCTTCAAAAGCTTCAATTAAAAGCCTCGAACCATAGTCGACTTCTTTCTTAGAAAACACTCCACTGTCACTTGTAAAAGTAAAGCTACGGTTTCTCAAGGTGAAGTCCCATGTCTGTTTATTGCTTTTCACTGATGGCTTTTCCGTATAATAGTGGTCACTCATGGTGAATGGACCTCCTCTGGATTCAATCGTTTCAGGAGATAAGAAAAGAAAAAGCCCGCCAGTAAAAGCGAGCTTTCCCAAAAGATTAGGCGAAGATTACTTAACTTCTACAGAAGCGCCAACTTCTTCAAGCTTAGCTTTAAGTTCTTCAGCTTCTTCTTTAGCAATACCTTCTTTAAGTGGTTTTGGAGTGTTGTCAACAAGTTCTTTAGCTTCTTTCAAGCCAAGACCAGTGATTTCACGAACCACTTTGATAACTTTGATTTTTTGGTCTCCAGCACCAGCAAGTACTAGATCAAAATCAGTTTTTTCTTCAGCAGCAGCACCGCCACCAGCAGCTACAGCTACAGGAGCAGCAGCAGTTACGCCAAATTCTTCTTCGATTGCTTTTACTAAGTCGTTTAACTCAAGTACAGTTGCTTCTTTAACTGAAGCAATGATTTCTTCGATATTTAAAGCCATTTGTAATTCCTCCATTTTAAGTTTTTTTACGTCAAGTACGCATTAAGCGCCTTGTTCTTCTTTTTGATCTGCAACTGCTTTAGTAGCAAGAGCAAGGTTACGAACTGGAGCTTGAAGAACGCTAAGCAACATAGATAGTAAGCCTTCGCGAGACGGAAGCTCCGCAAGAGCCTTCACTTCTTCTACAGTCGCTACGTTTCCTTCGATAACACCAGCTTTGATTTCTAAAGCTTCGTGGCTTTTCGCAAATTCGTTGATGATTTTCGCAGGTGCGATAACATCTTCGTTACTGAATGCGATAGCGTTTGGACCTGTTAAGAAATCGTTTAAACCCGTTAGTTCAACTTGTTCAACTGCACGGCGAGTCAAAGTATTTTTGTAAACTTTGAATTCTACGCCAGCATCACGAAGCTGTTTACGAAGTTCAGTCACTTCAGAAACTGAAAGACCGCGGTAATCTACGATTACAGTAGACAAACTGTCTTTAAATTTAGAAGTAATTTCATCAACGACAACTTTTTTAGTATCGATTGCATTGCTCATGGTTACACCTCCTGTACATTCTTTGTGTAACACTTATACCGATCAGGCCATCACGTTCCTAACGAACGGTTCTCCATATAAAAAGCCTCCATTAAGACATGGAGGCTGTATATACAAGCATACGTTAACGTAAGACTGTGACATATACACCTCGGCGGGTTAATTAAGCCATAAGGCCCCTGCTGTCTACGGTATAAATGATTATTCTATTTTACAACATTTTGATATTATCAAAACGGTTGTGACAAGTCAAGAATTATTTTGCAGAGAAAGAAGATGGGTCCACTTTCACGCCAGGGCCCATAGTAGATGTAACAGAAACGTTTTTCACGTATACACCTTTAGCCGCTGCAGGTTTTGCTTTAAGGATTGTGTCATAGATTGTTGCAAAGTTCTCAACAAGCTTTTCGTCCTCGAAAGAAACCTTTCCGATTGGCGCGTGGATGTTACCAGCTTTATCAACGCGGTATTCTACTTTACCAGCTTTGATTTCATTGATTGCTTTTTCTACTTCGAAAGTTACAGTTCCTGTTTTAGGGTTTGGCATAAGACCTTTTGGTCCAAGTACACGACCGATCTTACCAACTTCACCCATCATGTCAGGTGTCGCAACGATTACATCGAATTCGAACCAGCCTTGTTGGATTTTAGTGATGTAATCAGAATCTCCAACGTAGTCTGCTCCAGCAGCTTCTGCTTCTTTTGCTTTTTCGCCTTTAGCGAACACAAGAACGCGTTGAGTTTTACCAGTTCCGTTAGGAAGTACAACTGCACCGCGGATTTGTTGATCGTTTTTACGAGGGTCTACGCCCAAACGAAAAGCAACTTCTACAGTCGCATCAAATTTCGCTGTATTTGCTTTTTTTGTAAGAGAAACAGCTTCAGCTACATCATACGCTTTAGTACGTTCGATTAGCTTAGCAGCTTCTACATACTTTTTACCTTTTTTAGCCATTATAAAAATCCTCCTTATGTGGTTTTAGCGGAATAACCTCCCACGAATAAGGGTTGCGAACTTGTCAAAACCAAACTCGCAACCCAACAAGACAAAAAATTAATCTTCGATGACAATACCCATACTGCGTGCAGTACCTTCAACCATGCGCATAGCTGATTCAACGCTAGCAGCGTTTAAGTCAGGCATTTTTGTTTCCGCGATTTCGCGTACTTTATCACGCTTAACAGTTGCCACTTTATTACGGTTAGGTTCACCAGAACCAGACTCAATACCAGCTGCTTTTTTAAGTAAAACTGCAGCAGGTGGAGTTTTAGTAATAAATGTAAATGAACGGTCTTCAAAAACCGAAATTTCAACAGGAATGATAAGACCAGCTTGGTCAGCTGTACGAGCGTTAAACTCCTTACAGAATCCCATGATATTAACACCGGCTTGACCTAGTGCAGGTCCAACTGGTGGAGCTGGGTTAGCTTTTCCAGCAGGAATTTGCAATTTAACAACTTTAACTACTTTTTTAGCCACGAGACACACCTCCTTAAAGTCCGTGATGTGGTAATAGGGGAATCCCCCTCCCACTCAACAACTTCATTCTTTATATGAATGACGAAATAACTAGCTAGCGATCTTGAGCGAACTCAAGACGTACCTTTGCTATATTACCACTTCTATACACTCATTTCAAGCTCTTTTAAATTACAATTTATCGATCTGTGTGAACTCAAGTTCCACAGGAGTTTCTCTACCAAACATATTAACGAATACTTTGACTTTGCTTTTATCATAATCAATCTCTTCGATAGAGCCTGTGAAGTTAGCAAATGGTCCATCGATGACCTTGACTGTTTCTTTAAGTTCAAAGTCGATTTCTGTCTTGCGCTCTTCAAGCCCCATTCTCTTCAGAATGGTTTCTGCTTCGCCAGGTAATAACGCTGTCGGCTTAGAGCCTGATCCAGCTGATCCAACGAATCCTGTCACACCTGGTGTATTACGAACGACATACCAAGAATCGTCAGTCATGACGATTTCTACTAACACATATCCAGGGAATACTTTCTTTTTCACTACTTTTTTCTTACCGTTTTTAATGTCCGTTTCTTCTTCTTCTGGTACAACAACGCGGAAAATTTTATCCTGCATGCCCATTGATTCAACACGCTTTTCCAAGTTCGCTTTCACTTTGTTCTCATAGCCAGAGTACGTATGCACAACATACCAATTCTTTTCCATTTTCGTTCAGGACTATTTAGTCCTTCCCTCCCCACATTTCGTAATGTCTATTTGACGAATCTCGAGTACCGGTAAATATTTTCAAGCAATTGAAAAAACCCGTAAAACGGGTTTTTTGGCAAGTCATATTATGATCTATTATAGCACGTTCAGCAGACCATTATTCAAGTATTAATGAATTAATTCGATTAATTGTGAGATTCCTATATCAAGAAAAGAGAAAAAGATGGCAAAAAATACGACTGTTAAAATAACAGTGATCGTGTAGCGGACCATTTCGTTTTTCTTTGGCCAGCTGACCTTTTTCATTTCTTTCCCGACACTTTTTAAGAAACTGATAATACGCATGTAAAAGACCTCCACAGATTAAAGAACGCAAATCCTACTTCGTTTCTAAATGTGTTTTATGTGAATTACAAGTCTTGCAATATTTCTTAACTTCTAATCTTTCAGCTGCTGAAGCAACACTTTTCATTGTCGTATAATTGCGGCTTCCGCAGTCTTTACAGGCTAGAGTAATCTTTTTCCTCATATTTACACCTATTTTCTCGACATCATTTCCTTAGTACCTTATCACAGTGTCGAAAAAGCTGTCAATATAGGTTTGATTAGAGACTGATCTCGCGCAGCTCTAAATATTTCTCTAATTTTCTCTTTACTCTTTGGAGTGCGTTATCAATTGATTTCACATGACGGTTTAAATCTTCAGAAATCTCCTGATAGGACCTACCATCAAGATAAAGCACAAGTACCTTTCTTTCCAGCTCGCTTAGTAATTCACCCATTTTCATTTCAATATCATCAAATTCTTCTTTGCTAATGATTAAATCTTCTGGGTTAAGCGCTTTAGCACCGGAAATGACGTCCAATAATGTTCTGTCCGATTCTTCATCGTATATCGGCTTGTCTAATGATACATAGGAATTTAACGGGATATGTTTTTGGCGAGTAGCTGTTTTAATTGCGGTGATAATTTGGCGGGTAATACATAATTCTGCAAAAGCCTTAAATGAAGTAAGCTTGTCCTCTCTGAAATCGCGGATAGACTTATAAAGTCCGATCATCCCCTCTTGGACAATGTCCTCTCGATCCGCTCCAATCAAGAAATAAGATCTTGCTTTCGCACGTACAAAATTGCGGTATTTCGTTATTAAATAATCTAGCGCATCACTATCTCCGACATGAACCCTTTCAATGACTTGTTCATCTTCCAACTGGCAAAATTGCTCTCTGATGGACTTACCCTTGCTGTTGTTTAGATTCACTTCGATCCCCCCGACCGCACCTAGATAGAAATATTATACAATAATGGTTGAAATATCGTCAAGCTATTCCAAGTTTCCCCGCCGCCATTTTTCAAACGTTTTCAATACATCTTCTGACAATTCAATTTTGGATGCTGGTTTATCAGAAGTAATCTTTTTGACACGTGTTTCAATCTTTCGTTCAATCACTTCTATCTCTCTTAAGAGCTCTCGTGCTGACTTACGAAGTGCACCCTGTCCAAAAATTGCCCATTGTTCTGTATAATCAGAGGTCGCCACATGAATTTGCGTCCGAATGTTATTCAAGTCTTGTGCCAGTTTTTCAATCCGCTCATCAGCCGTTTCATTTTCTCTTGTAAAGATGACCTCTACTCGGTGGTTTGTCCGCTTCTTTTCGATTCCTTTGACCATATGGGCATCGAATACGACAATGACTCGATACCCTGTATATGCTTGATATTCTGCTAAATGTTGAATCAGCACGTCTCTGGCTTCTTCAAAGCTGTTTTCTTTTAAGTGCTGCAAACGAGGCCATGCACCTATCATGTTGTATCCATCGACTAAGAGGATGTCCATCTCTATTCTCCTAACGGATAACGTTTTCGATACACTTCATACATCAATAGACTAGCGGCAACTGATGCATTTAATGAAGTGACCTGCCCGGCCATTGGCAATTTAATCAAGAAATCACATTTTTCCTTAATCAATCGGCCAATTCCTTTTCCTTCACTGCCGATGACAAGAGCGAGAGGCATCGTGCCGTCAAATTGTCTGTAGTCCTGCTTCGCAGATGCATCTGTTCCTGCGACCCAGATTCCTCTTTCTTTCATTTCATCAAGAGCTCTGGAAAGATTGGTTACTTTTGCGACCGGGATATGTTCAATGGCTCCAGTAGATGCTTTCGCAACAGTTGTCGTCAAGCCTACCGCTCGTCGTTTTGGAATGACGATTCCATGTGCACCAACAGCATCGGCCGTACGCATGATCGACCCTAAATTGTGCGGATCTTCAATTTCATCTAAGATGATGAAAAATGGTTGTTCATTCCGCTTTTCAGCAATTTGATACAGATCGTCCAATTCTGCATATTCATATGCTGCTACTTGTGCAACGATTCCCTGGTGCTGACCTGTTACCATCTGATCAAGCTTTTTCCTCGGAACATACTGAATGGTGATATTTTGCTTTTTCGCGAGTTCAATGACCTGCTGGGCTTGTCCTTTTACAGTGTTTTCTGCCATCCAGAGCTTATATAACTCCCGATCTGACTTCAGTGTTTCAATCACTGCATTTTTCCCAATCACATAATCATGTTGCTGACTCATTTGTCTTCCTCCCTGACGTTCCGATTTCAATCGCCTGACTAATCAACTCTTCTAAGCGTTCGTCCTGCTTCTCGATAAATAAATAACCCATGAGCGCTTCAAACGCTGTACTATAACGATACGTTTGAACGTCTGTGTTTTTAGGCACTGTGCCTGATTTTGCATTTCTTCCTCTTTTCAGCACCGCTTCTTCCGCTTCTGTGAAAAAGCCCTTCTGCTGAAGCTCAAATAAAATAGCGGCCTGAGATTTAGCTGAAACGATCTTACTTGCACGTTTATGAAGCTCATTTGGTTTGGTCGCCCCCGTTTGGAGGAGGTGATGCCTCACGTATACTTCAAAAATGGCATCACCCATATAAGCAAGTGCAAGTCCGTTCAACTGTTTTCCGTCTTTCAGCTTTTCAAAATTCAACATGACCTATTCTCCTCTTTTCCAGCGCGTACCTTGAGGAGTGTCCTCCAATACAATATTCATGCTCTTTAACTGGTCACGAATTTGATCAGACAATGCGAAGTCACGATTCCTTCTAGCTTCATTCCGCTTCTCAATTAATGCTTCTACCTCTTCGTCAAGCGTGTGCTTTTCTTCTAGTGAGAAGCCGAGGACGGATGTGATTTCTTGGAACAAGCCAATAAATGCCTTGATCACTTCCTCAGAAGTATGATCATTTTCCATATAGTAATTCGCTTGTTTCGCTAGTTCAAATAAAACAGAGATGGCATTTGCCGTATTGAAGTCATCATTCATTTCAGAAATAAATGTCGCACGCTGCTCTTCAATCTTTGTCAGCCATTCCGTGTTATCCTCTGTTAAATTGGTACTGCTCTCAAGGCGATGATGTAGATTTGAATAAGATGTTTTGAGTCTGTTAAATGCACTCTTTGTACTTTCCAATAAGTCAATGGAGTAATTGATTGGATGACGATAGTGAACCGACAGCATAAAGAAACGAAGCACATCTGGATCTTGTTCTTTAATAATGTCATGTACGAGCACAAAGTTCCCAAGTGATTTTGACATTTTTTCATTCTCAATATTAATATACCCGTTATGCATCCAATACTTCGCAAAAGGTTTTCCTGTCAAAGCCTCAGATTGAGCAATCTCATTCTCGTGATGAGGGAACGTTAAATCCTGTCCGCCAGCATGAATGTCAATCGTATCGCCTAAATACTTTTTGACCATCGCAGAGCACTCGATGTGCCAGCCTGGCCGCCCTTCTCCCCACGGGCTATCCCAAGAAATCTCCTGATCCTTTGCGGCCTTCCATAATGCAAAGTCGAGTGCATCCCTTTTCTTTTCACCTACACGAATACGGGCACCTGTCTTTAATTCATCAATCGATTGGTGAGACAGTTTTCCGTAGCCTTCAAATGAGCGTGTGCTGTAATACACGTCACCATCTGCTTCATAGGCGTAGCCTTTTTCAATCAATGTGGCGATAAACGCAATGATATCATCCATATTTTCTGTCACTCGCGGGTGAAGGTCTGCTTTTTTGCAGCCTAATGCACTGACGTCCTCAAAGTATGCTTGGATAAATCGATCAGCAATCGTTGGGACATCCTCGCCTAATTCATTTGCTGCTTTGATGAGTTTATCATCCACATCAGTAAAGTTGGATACGAAATTCACATCATAGCCGCTATATTCTAAATACTTACGTACCGTATCATATACAATGGCCGGTCTTGCATTCCCGATATGAATGTAGTTATACACGGTTGGTCCGCATACATACATTTTGACCTTTCCTGGTTCAAGCGGGACAAACTCTTCCTTCTTACGTGTCAATGTATTATAAATATTGATTGTCATGATTGTTCTTCCTTTCTGCTCAATGAAGCCAGCTCACGTTTTAGCTTTTCCATTTCTCGCTCCAATTCTTTGAAACGATCAGAAACTGGATCTGGCAAATCTTGATGATTGAGATCACGATTGATTTTCTTTCCATTTTGAACGACCACTCGCCCAGGTATACCTACAACAGTAGAATGGTCTGGTACGTCTTTTAACACAACAGACCCCGCACCAATCTTGGACCCTTTTCCTACGGTAATAGAACCGAGCACCTTAGCACCAGTCGCAATCAGCGCATCGTCCAAAATAGTTGGATGCCGCTTTCCCTTTTCTTTCCCTGTTCCCCCTAATGTCACGCCTTGGAAAACAGTGACGTTATCGCCAATTTCACATGTTTCCCCAATCACGACGCCCATGCCGTGATCAATAAAGAACCGCCGGCCGATGGTTGCTGCTGGGTGAATCTCAACCCCTGTGAAAAACCGGCTGACCTGAGAAATGATCCGCGCAAGAAAATACAGCTTACGCTTGTAAAATGCATGCGCAACACGATGAGCCCAAATCGCATGAAGCCCTGAATAGGTTAGCACTACTTCAAGATAGCTTCTAGCAGCAGGATCTTGATCAAACACAGTATCAATATCTTCTTTCAGCATTTTGAAAAACACATGCTCCCCCCGTTCTTCCCCATCAATCTCTCTTAGGACTTACTCTCTTTTTTGGACAAATAAAAAACGCCTCTGCCATATGACAGAGACGTTTTGAAAACGCGGTTCCACTCTGTTTAGAAAGCCTCTTATTGCAAACTTCCTCAACTTCATCCCATAACGGAGGGTACCGCCCTTGCATACTAACATACGTGTTCCTCAAGGGTCTTGAGGGTGCATTTCCAACGTCTGCCCATAAGTCTCTTTCAGCCGGTGAAGACTCTTTCTGTGATAGGCGAAAACATTGTACTTCTCCCTCGCAACGATTTTCCTTATATTTGTTTAATGCGGTTTAATACCGTCTCTTTACCTAGTAGTTCAATACTTTGCGGAAGCTCTGGGCCATGCGTTTGTCCAGTGACAGCCACACGAATTGGCATGAATAGTTTCTTACCTTTATGCCCTGTTTCTTTTTGTACCGCTTTAATGGCAGCTTTGATTTCATCAGGTGTGAAAGACTCAAGACGTTCAAGCTGACCTGCAAACGAAGCCATCACTTCTGGTACTTGCTCTTCTGCAAGAACTTCCTTTGCCTCTTGATTATACTCAATTTGTTCCTTAAAGAACAACTCTGTTAACTCAACAATTTCTGCTCCGTAGCTCAATTGCTCGTGGTATAGAGAAATGAGTTTGCGCACCCACGTGTTTTCTTCTTCTGACAGCTGCTCGCTTACCTTGCCTGCCTTTTGAAGATGTGGAAGTGTAAGTGCCACAACTTGATCAAGATCAAGTGCTTTTACGTATTGGTTATTCACCCATTTTAGTTTATGCATATCGAAGAGAGCTGGTGACTTAGAAAGTCGATTGACATCGAAAATATCGATGAACTGCTCTTTTGTAAATAGTTCCTCTTCGCCAACTGGAGACCATCCAAGTAGTGCAATGAAGTTAAACAAAGCTTCTGGTAAATAGCCCAAGTTCTTATACTGTTCGATGAACTGGATAATTGATTCATCACGCTTGCTTAATTTCTTGCGGTTCTCGTTTACAATCAGCGTCATATGTCCGAACAGCGGAACATCCCAGCCAAATGCATTGAAGACCATAATTTGTTTAGGTGTATTCGAGATGTGATCCTCACCACGAAGAATGTGAGTCATTTTCATCAAATGATCATCCACCGCTACAGCGAAGTTATACGTTGGTGTACCATCTTTCTTCACAATAACAAAGTCACCGATGCCGTCTGTTTCAAATGAAATCTCGCCTTTGACCATATCGTCAAATTTGATGATTTCTCCTTTAGGCACTCGGAAGCGGATGCTTGGCTCTCTTCCTTCAGCAATCAGCTTGTCCTCTTCTTCTTTTGATAAATGACTGCATTTACCAGAGTATCGAGGCATTTCACTGCGGGCAATTTGTGCTTCACGCTCTTCTTCTAGTTCTTCAGCCGTACAATAGCACTTATACGCCAAATCTTTCTCTAGCAGCTCGTCATAATATTTTTTGTAAATATCATTACGCTCTGATTGTCTGTAAGGACCGTAGCCCCCATCTTTATCAATGCTCTCATCCCAATCAATTCCGAGCCACTGCAGGTGGCGAAGCTGACTTTCTTCTCCGCCTTCTACATTACGCTTTTGATCCGTATCCTCGATTCGAATAATAAATTTGCCGCCTTGGCTGCGTGCGAACAAATAGTTGAAAAGAGCCGTTCTAGCATTCCCAATATGTAAATGACCAGTTGGACTCGGTGCATAACGAACACGCACTTCATTTCCCATGAGTTTAACTTCCTTTCATCTGCATCATGTTGTCTGACACCAATTTTTTATAAACGTATTTTATCATCAAAACCCATTCTCATCAAAACGGATTTTACTTTTTCTGAAGAAGCACTGTCGCCTGAGAGGCAATTCCTTCGCCTCTTCCTGTAAATCCAAGTTTCTCTGTCGTTGTTGCTTTGACATTCACCTGTGTGACATCTGCCTCAAGAGCTTCTGCGATTTTCTCACACATTGGCTGAATGTATGGTGCCATCTTTGGTTTTTGCGCCATGATCGTGCAATCGATATTCACCAGTGTATAGCCTTTTTCTTTTACAAGTGCCCACACGTGCTGAAGTAATTTAAAAGAGTCTGCATCTTTAAACTCAGGATCCGTGTCTGGGAAATGTCTGCCGATATCTCCTTCTGCAATCGCACCTAGGCAGGCATCCGCCACAGTATGAAGCAGTACATCCGCATCTGAATGCCCAAGTAGACCCTTTTCATAAGGGATCGTCACACCGCCAATAATAAGAGGTCTTCCCTCTGTTAATTGATGTACATCAAAACCTTGTCCTATTCTAAACATGTTCTAGTACCCTCTTTCCGCATCCATAATTGCCTTAGCAACCAATAAATCATCCGGTGTTGTCAGTTTAATATTGGTATAGTCTCCTTGGACAATATACACACTCTCACCGTGTAATTGTTCCACAAGACTGGCGTCATCTGTTCCAAGAAAGCCTGTCCGCTCCGCATGTTCATGCGCTTCTTTTAAAATAGAATGACGAAAAGCTTGTGGGGTCTGGACTGCCCACAAGCTCTGACGTTCAATGGTTTGTTCCACTTTGCCTTCTTGAACGCGTTTGATTGTGTCTTTCACTGGTACCGCTACGACTGCGGAGCCTTTTTCAATCGCTGCTTTAACGAGCAAGTCAATCTGTGTATGCTTAATAAAAGGCCTTGCGCCATCATGAACAAGCACGATGTCCGCATCTTGCACAGCCTTCAATCCTTCGTATACACTTTGCTGCCGTTCTTCACCGCCAGTGACAAGTGAAACAGGCGTTTGAAAAGCGTGTACCTTCAGTAGCCTTTCAAAGTCACGACGCTCTTCTTCATTGATCGCTAAGATCATGCGTCTGCATTGTGAATGAGCGTCAAACACCTTCAGTGTGTGGATGATGACCGGCATTCTTTTCAATTCAATAAAAAGTTTATTGCGGCCGGCCTTCATTCGCTTCCCCTGCCCCGCAGCCGGAATAACTACTTCATAATACATGTTCGTTCTCCCTTTAGAGCGCCTTCTCCAGAAGTTTTGGCTTCGCAAAAATCATTCTTCCAGCAGCAGTTTGCAGCACACTCGTGACGAGCACATCAATGTCTTTTCCAATATAATTGCGTCCTTCTTCGACCACAATCATCGTACCGTCATCTAAGTAAGCAACACCTTGGTTATGCTCTTTCCCGTCTTTGATGACCTGTACCTTCATTTCTTCCCCAGGCAGTACAACCGGTTTGACTGCATTGGCTAGATCATTGATGTTTAACACTGCTACTTTTTGAAGTTCGCATACTTTATTTAAATTAAAATCATTTGTCACAACAACACCTGAAGTTAACTTAGCGAGTTTCACAAGCTTGCTGTCAACCTCTTGAATATCTTCGAAGTCACCTTCGTAAATTTCAACTTTAATATCCAGTTCTTTTTGAATACGATTTAAAATATCAAGACCTCTTCGGCCTCTATTTCTCTTTAATACATCAGAAGAGTCTGCAATGTGTTGTAATTCCTCGAGTACAAATTGAGGAATGACCATCACACCTTCTAGGAATCCAGTTTGACAAATATCTGCGATTCTTCCATCAATGATAACACTTGTGTCTAAAATTTTCAGCTTTTTATCTTCTATTTCAGGTTCATCATCAGCTGCTCCTTTTTTCTTTGTGACCTTTGCAGATCGGGAGAACAACCCCATCATTTCATCCTTCTTCTTAAACCCTACCTGAAATCCAAGGTATCCTAAAAAGAAAGCCAGGAAAATCGGAATAATGGTACCAAAAATATGATATGGGATATTGTTTAGCGGGATCACGTTTACAATAAGATATGCTAGAATAAGTCCAAATACTAAACCGAAACTTCCAGATATAAGATCAGGAAGAGGCGCCTTCAATAGAGAATCCTCGATCCATTTCACCCAATTAACCACATAGCCTGTGCACCATTTACCAATGATAAAGAACACAGCGGCTCCTATTAGTGCTGAAGAGTAAGCATTTGTTATGAAAGGTATGTCCTTCACATTTAACAGCAGAAATAACTCTGGAATGATAAAAATCCCTACAACTGCACCGAAAATGATAAAAAACGCCTGAACGATTCTTTTTAACATACCTTCACCTCCTTTATTTTTCATCTGTCAATCCACCTTCATCTGACATTGATATATGCTTAAGTTTCCTATCATCATGAACAGAAAACAAAACCATCATTAATATACCCATATTCATCCATTTTTAACCGTATTTAAGAAAAATTTCTCTTTTTATAGCTGACGGTCGATATAATGTTTTTCTTGCAGTCTTTTTAATCCTTTTTTTATCTTTTTCGCTCTTACTTCTCCAATTCCTTCTACTTCATCCAAATCTTGTACATCCGCTTCCATAATTCGATCTAGCACACCAAATGCTTCGACCACGTTTTCAACGATTGGCATAGGCAGTCTAGGGATTTTATGAAGTAATCTGTAACCTCTAGTGTACACATATTCGTCAATATTTGTAGATGCTGGATAGCCGAGTAACTTGTACAAAATAGAGTCATCTAAAAGTTCAAAGCTCGACATATCTTGGAGCTGTTTCAGCAGCACATATGGATCTTTGATCTTTTCTTTCACGTAATCTTTAATAAATAAAGCCGCTTCCTGCTCCATATCTGTAATCAGCTCATTGACTTGCAGACGGATCAAGTGTCCTTCTGTCCCAAGCTCTTTGATATACATATTGATTTCATTTTTGATTCTAAGTACCATTTCATAACGATGCAGCACGGATAATACATCACCAAAGGTCACAAGCTCTTCAAATTCTAAGGCGCTTAACGCAGAAATGGCATGATCTAAAATGGTTTTATATTTCTCAAGTGTTTGTATCGCTTGGTTGGCCTTCGTCAAAATAAAACCAATATCTTTCAGCGTATATCGTCGATTCCCTTGGTATAAGGTAATGACGTTCCGACGTTCAGAAATGGCAATGATTAAGCAGCCTGTCTGCTTTGCTACACGTTCAGCCGTTCGGTGTCTCATGCCTGTTTCTGATGAATGAATGGTTGCATCCGGCATGAGCTGTGTATTCGCATACAAGATTTTTTGACCAGAGTCACTTAAAATAATCGCCCCATCCATCTTCGCCAATTCATATAAATGTGCTGGGGAGAATGCAGAATTAATATGAAATCCTCCATCTACCACACTTTTCACTTTATCGTTATAACCAACAACAATGAGCCCTCCAGTATTGGCTCTTAGGACGTTTTCAATCCCTGCCCGCAGGGGTGTCCCCGGTGCCACAAACTGGACAATATCTAAGAGATCGACTTCTCTCGCTCCTTTTTTCTCTTTTTCCATTTCTATGATCCCCCTAGTGAAATACGAAGTGCCTCTGCTACATTTTCTACACCGACTAACTCAATCCCTCTCGGTTTTTTCCATCCATCTATATTCGCCTGAGGAATAAACATTCGCTTAAATCCTAGTTTAGCAGCTTCCTGCACACGCTGTTCAATTCTTGATACTCTTCTGACTTCTCCCGTCAGACCCACTTCTCCTATAAAGCAATCTGCTTGATGCGGCGCTGCATCTTTAAAGCTTGATGCAATACTAACGGCAATAGCCAAGTCAATCGCTGGTTCATCAAGTTTCACACCACCTGCGACCTTTAAATAGGCATCTTGGTTTTGCAGCAGCAGCCCTACCCGTTTTTCTAAAACGGCCATAAGCAATGACACTCGGTTATGATCAAGGCCAGTAGCCATTCTCCGTGGATTCCCAAAGCTCGTCGGTGAAATAAGTGCTTGTATCTCCACTAGAACAGGTCTTGTTCCTTCCATTGAGGCAACAACACACGATCCAGATACACCTGCTGACCGCTCTTCTAAGAAGATTTCTGATGGGTTTAATACCTCTGTGAGCCCTTCCTCTCTCATTTCAAAAATTCCTAATTCATTCGTTGAACCAAAACGGTTTTTCACTGCCCGTAAAATACGAAACGTATGATGGCGCTCCCCTTCAAAATAAAGAACTGTATCTACCATATGCTCTAAAAGGCGCGGCCCAGCAATCGAGCCTTCCTTCGTCACGTGACCAACGATAAAAATAGGAATACCATTCGTCTTGGCAATTTTCATCAGCTGAGCAGTACATTCCCTCACCTGAGAAACAGATCCAGGAGCTGACGTGATATCGCTTTGATAAACGGTTTGAATTGAATCGACCACAACAAAAGCGGGTTTCATCTCTTGTATAGCAGACGTTATATACTCCATATCGGTTTCAGCCAAAACATGTAAAGAGGCACTTTCAATACCGAGACGGTCCGCCCTAAGCTTCGTTTGTTTGATTGATTCCTCACCAGATATGTATAACACATTCTGATTCTGATCTGATAGCTGTGCTGAAACTTGTAATAATAGTGTGGACTTCCCAATCCCAGGATCACCGCCAATAAGAACGAGTGAACCTTTGACAATTCCACTTCCTAATACTCGGTTAAATTCTTCTAAATTCGTTTTAATTCGGGGTTCTTCGGATGTTTCAATTGCAGATATAGGTGAAGGTTTTTGAATGGTTTGAACAGAATGATTAAACGCACTTCGACGATTTGCCGGCTCTTTACGAACGACCTCTTCTGTCATACTGTTCCAAGTGCCGCAGCCGGGACATTTCCCCATCCATTTGGCTGACTCATAACCGCACGATTGGCATATAAATTTTGATTTTGACTTAGCCATAGATTGAAGAATACAACTCCTTATACTGGTCAGAAAATAAGTAAAGGGAGGCATCCAACTTACTGGTATGCCTCACACTTTTTTCTTACTATATTAGTTCGTAGCAGCCGTTGCTTTTACGACAATTTCTCCATCTTCTACATCTAATACGATATGTTGGCCCTTTTCAATATTGCCTTTCAGCAATTCCTCAGAAAGTCGATCCTCGACGTGCTTTTGAATCGCTCTTCTTAACGGACGAGCACCATACTCAAGATCTACGCCTTCGTCGGCAATCTTGGCTTTTGCTGCTTCCGTCAATTCAATTGAAAGGTCCTGCTCTTTTAGTCGTTTTGTCAATTGATCAGACATGAGAGACACAATCTCTTTTAGATGTTTCTTTTCGAGTGAGTGGAAGACAATGATTTCATCAATACGGTTGATGAACTCCGGTCTAAACGCACGTTTCAGCTCACCCATTACTTTGCCTTTCATATCTTTGTAATTTTGACTTTCATCCTGCACGTTAAAGCCAACATATTTATTGCGCTTCAGCTCACTAGCTCCAACGTTTGAAGTCATAATCAAAATCGTATTTCTAAAGTCAACAGTACGACCTTTAGAATCAGTGAGACGACCATCTTCTAACACTTGAAGTAAGATGTTAAACACATCAGGGTGCGCCTTTTCAATCTCATCTAGAAGCACGACAGAATACGGCTTTCTTCTCACTTTTTCAGTCAGCTGACCGCCCTCATCATAGCCCACATAGCCTGGAGGTGATCCAACAAGTCTTGAAGTCGAGTGTTTTTCCATGTACTCAGACATATCAATACGAATCATCGCTTCTTCATCACCGAAGATAGACTCAGCGAGTGCTCTTGCAAGCTCAGTCTTACCAACACCTGTTGGCCCTAAGAAAATAAAGGAGCCTATCGGACGTTTCGGATCTTTTAGTCCAGCACGGGCACGTCTTACAGCTTTTGCAACAGCAACAACTGCTTCATCCTGTCCAATGACGCGAGAGTGGAGCAATTGTTCCATGTTTAGAAGCTTATCTGTTTCTGTTTGAGCAATTTTTGAAACAGGTACTCCCGTCCAGCTAGAAACAACCATTGCGATATCATCAACAGATACCTCTGAATTCTCTTGTCCCTGCTTTTCTTTCCAAGATTTCTTCGTCACTTCTACCTTTTCACGCAATCGCTGCTCAGTATCACGAAGAGAAGCGGCTTTTTCAAATTCTTGACTTTGAACAGCTGCATCCTTTTCCTTGCGTACTTCATCCAGCTTTTGCTCAAGTTCCTTTAGATTAGGCGGTGTTGTGAAAGAACGTAAGCGAACTTTTGAACCCGCCTCATCAATTAAGTCAATCGCCTTATCTGGAAGGAAACGATCAGAGATATAACGATCAGAAAGTTTTACCGCCGCCTCAATGGCTTCATCTGTAATAGACACACGGTGATGTGCTTCATAACGGTCTCTAAGCCCTCTTAAAATTTGAATACTTTCATCAACAGATGGCTGGTCCACTTGAATTGGCTGGAATCGACGTTCAAGTGCAGCATCTTTTTCAATATATTTACGGTACTCATCTAACGTTGTTGCCCCGATACATTGAAGCTCACCACGTGCTAAAGATGGTTTTAGAATATTAGAGGCATCAATCGCACCCTCTGCTCCTCCTGCACCAATCAGTGTATGAAGCTCATCAATGAAGAGAATGATATTTCCAGCCTGACGGATTTCGTCCATGACTTTTTTCAAACGATCCTCGAATTCACCACGATATTTCGTTCCCGCTACAACGGTTCCCATATCAAGTGTCATGACTCGTTTATCACGCAAAATTTCAGGCACTTCGTTGTGAATAATTTGCTGTGCGAGGCCTTCTGCGATCGCTGTTTTACCAACACCAGGCTCTCCAATCAAGACAGGGTTATTCTTTGTTCTTCTACTTAGGACCTCAATGACACGCTGAATTTCTTTGCTACGGCCAATCACAGGGTCCAAACTGTCTTCTTTCGCAATAGCCGTTAAGTCTCTTGCCAAGCTATCCAAAGTTGGTGTATTGGCATTGCTATTAGATCCTGCCGCAGATGCACCCGTTTCATTGCTGCCTAGAAGCTGCAATACTTGCTGGCGTGCTTTATTTAAGCTCACTCCGAGGTTATTTAAGACACGGGCAGCTACACCCTCTCCCTCACGAATAAGACCTAAAAGAATATGTTCTGTCCCTACATAGGAATGACCAAGCTTTCTCGCTTCATCCATAGAAAGCTCCGTAACCTTCTTCGCTCTAGGTGTGTAATGAGGAATAGCTTGAGACACCTCTTGCCCTCTTCCAATCAAGCTCTCGACTTCTTTTTGGATTTTATCTGAAACAAGGCCCAGTGCTTCTAATGCTTTTGCGGCGATGCCCTCACCTTCACGTACAAGACCAAGTAAAATATGCTCTGTTCCGATGTTCTTATGGCCTAGGCGAATGGCTTCTTCTTGTGCAAGTGCTAATACCTTTTGAGCTCTTTCAGTGAATCTTCCAAACATCATATCGTTTCATCCTCCTGTCCATTCCTATGCATTTCTAAGCGCAGCCTTTCTCTGATAATTGCTGCTCGTTTTATATCTCTTTCATTTGGTTCCAAGGCTCCTCCTGAATATTGCTGAAGGAAGCCAGGCTGTGTCAAAATCATGAGTTCATTCAGTATATTACTTGAAAGCCCCTTAATGATACCTAAATCAATTCCAAGTCGCACATCTGACAAACACTTAGCCGTTTCCTTAGATTCAATCATGCGACAATTAGCCAAAATCCCCAAGGAACGGTACACTCTGTCTTCAAGTTCAATTTTAGACGTCTGATATAATGCCTTACGTGCAGATCGCTCTTGTTCAATGAGCTGTGCCGTCACACTATTCAAGTCATCTACAATATCTTCTTCTGATTGACCCAGTGTCATTTGATTTGAAATTTGAAAGATGTTTCCTATTGCTTCGCTACCCTCACCATAAATTCCTCTGACCACAAGACCTAATTGATTAATTGCAGGAATAATGCGATTCATTTGTCTTGTCAGGGCTAATGCTGGTAAGTGCATCATGACTGAAGCCCTAATACCTGTACCTACATTGGTCGGACAGCTCGTTAAGTATCCTCGCTTTTCAGAAAACGCATAATCCACTTGCTCTTCAATCCAGTCATCTATTTGGTTAGCTGCTTTTAGTGCATTAGCCAGCTGAAATCCTGGGAACAAGCATTGAATACGAATATGGTCTTCCTCATTCAGCATGACACTGATTTCTTCATTTTCTGAAAGCAAACAGCCACCAAATCTTGATTCTGCTAAATTGGGGCTAATCAAATGCTTTTCAACAAGTACCCTTTTAGCCAAAGGCTGCGTGTCATTCATTCGAATCAGAACAAAGTTTCCAATGTCCTTCACTTCCTGGCTCGCAAACTTTTGCTCGAATTGCTGAAGAACAGCTTCAGCCTCCTCTTGAGAAAACTGAGTTGGGAAACGAACATGCTCTAGATTGCGTGCCAGCCGAATACGACTGCTTAGAACAATGTCACTTTCTGGTCCTTTCTGTTTCATCCATTGACTTAATGCGTCTTGAATAAAATGCTGGAGCGACATGTCGTTAATCTCCCTCCCTCTGCTGAGATTGCTCATGCTCTAATGCACGAATTTGATCTCGAACTTCCGCTGCTTTTTCAAACTCTTCCTGTTCAATCAGCTGCTTCAGTTCTTGCTGCATTAACTCAAGTTTCCGGCGAACATGCAGACTGCCGGCAATCCGTTTAGGGACTTTTCCATTATGGACTGTATTTCCACTATGGACTTTCCTTAAAACAGGATTTAAATACTGATCAAAGGTTCGATAACATTCTGCACAGCCAAAACGGCCTGTTTTCCTGAATTGCTGAAAAGTTAAGCCACACTTAGGACATTGATCCACTTCTCTTGCCTCTTGAAAAATAGATGATCCTTTATTCGCACTTGTGGTAAAGCTAGGATCAATATTCAATAAGCCTGATAATAAGTTGTGAATCGAGAAACCTTGGTTTCCACTCATAGCATATGAATCACTGTTTTCTTTTGCACATTGTTCACATATGTGCATTTCTTGTTTTTCTCCATTTATTACTTTCGTAAAGTGAAAAGTGGCTGGTCTCTCATTGCATTCTTGACAAATCAATCTTTTCACCCGCTTTACTTTAATTTCAAAGCATTTAACATCGCTTTCATCATCCGAGCCCGCAGTTCATCTCGTTCAGGTAAATCAATGTGTAAAACAGAACGGTCCATGACACTAATCATCATCTTTGCTTCTCTTTCGGATAAAATGTTGTTCTCAACAAGACGCATGATGATATGATCAGATGCAGCCTGTGATAAACGATGATATATTTGGGAAATAATGTTGTTCAATAAATCGACTTCATCATTTATTTTGACTTTAATGATACGGATATAGCCACCGCCGCCACGCTTACTTTCGACGATATAACCTCTTTCGCTCGTAAAGCGTGTATTGATAACATAGTTAATTTGTGAAGGTACGCATTGAAACTTATCTGCAATTTCATTGCGTTTAATTTCTAATATTTCTCGACCATTCTGATCCAAGACTTCCTTCAAATACTGCTCGATGATATCAGAAATATTTTGTGCCACTCCGCCTCCTCCTCCATTGACTTTGACTATATTTGACTTTAATCTTACTATAAATTTTTTCGATCGATTTTTCAAGATAATCGCTCAACTAACAATATTATTTCCACATTTATCTGGTGCCAAACGTCCCAAAAACACAAAAAAGACCAGTTCCGACTGGAACTGATCCTTTGAAAAGCTTGGCGGCGTCCTACTCTCACAGGGGGAAACCCCCAACTACCATCGGCGCTGAAGAGCTTAACTTCCGTGTTCGGTATGGGAACGGGTGTGACCTCTTCGCTATCGCCACCAAACCTGATGGAGAGAATGTTCTCTCAAAACTAGATAACAATGTTCATTTTTCACATTAGAATATAGGTTAAGTCCTCGATCTATTAGTATCTGTCAGCTCCACGTGTCACCACGCTTCCACCTCAGACCTATCAACCTGATCATCTTTCAGGGATCTTACTTCCTTGCGGAATGGGAAATCTCATCTTGAGGGGGGCTTCATGCTT
>NZ_JNIG01000014.1:0-55556 GCF_000701305.1 Bacillus sp. UNC125MFCrub1.1 | reverse complement strand
GCGAAGAGGTCACACCCGTTCCCATACCGAACACGGAAGTTAAGCTCTTCAGCGCCGATGGTAGTTGGGGGTTTCCCCCTGTGAGAGTAGGACGCCGCCAAGCTTTTCAAAGGATCAGTTCCAATCGGAACTGGTCTTTTTTGTGTTTTAAAAAAGGAACAAACACTCGATCTGGCATGGATACATATACTAAACTATCATCTAAAACATTCTTAATTTTGTATACAATTGAAAGCGCTAGGGCATACTGAAGCTATAAGTGGAGGTGTCACAATGAGCAAAAAAGAGCGAGAAGCAATTTGTTTGATTTGTGAAGAGAAAAAAACAAAGGGAATTTATTTATATCATCAGTTTTTATGCCGAGATTGTGAACGGAAGTTAATTTCGACATCAACCTCGGATCCTAGTTATGCTGATTATGTAAGAAAGCTTAAAAATCTTCATACGCCGCCTTTGTATTCATAGACCATTAGATGGTCTTTTTTTTATGGGCAATCGGTGATTGGGCCTGTTTTTTGGAACTTAGTTTGGACATCAACCGTAATAAATAATAAGATAAACAGAGAGCCTGATTATTCATAGGAGTCGATGAACATGAAATCAATTTTTTACACATTTGTATGGGCCGTTCTCTCTACTCTTTTTTCGCTGGTGATTTTAACTGTCAGTATTGGTGTTTTCCATCATCATGTTGGATTGTCGATACTGTATGCGATGATTGGGTGGGGTGTGATGTTTGCAGGAAGCCGATGGGCTGCCTTCCAGTTGTTTTTGAAGAAACACGGACTGTCTCGCAGTGATTATGTATATATTAAACAGCACTTAAAAGAAGCTGGGCAAAAGCTGGTTCGTTTGAAGAAAGCTTTATTTGCTGTGAAGAACGTACAGACGATCAAGCATAATTATGAAATTCTTCGGCTTGCACGACGCATCTATACGATAACAAAAAAGGAACCGAACCGGTTTTATGATGCACAGCGGTTTTATTTTGAGAGTTTGGATTCTGTTGTTGAATTAACTGAGAAATATGCACTGCTGTATAATCAGCCGAATCGTAGCCATGAGCTTGAAATGACATTAAGCCAAACTCGAGTCACGCTGACTGAACTGCAAAAGCAATTAACGAATGATTTACAGCAAGTTTTAGGAAGAGATATAGAAGCACTTCATATTGAACTTGAAGTGGCCGATAAAATGATTAAAAAATAGATATGAAAGGAGTCAAACTCGATGAAACCAGAAGATCCAGTCATACCACCAGCCCCATCTACTACAGATCTTCCGTTTCGGGTGTTTGATACCTTATCTGATGAGGAAAAGCAGGAGGCGCTACAGCGAGCTGAGAAGATCCCTGACCATCCACAAAAACTGCTTTTCTATGGCACACGTGTGCAGGAACGATTGTTAGAACAATCAAAACAAATGATGCAATATGTGGAGAAAAAAGATATTGAGCAAATCGGAGATGTTCTCGAGTCCTTTTTACAGCAACTGCATTTAGTGGAGCCAGAGGATTTATTGCCAAAGAAGCGAGGCTTTTTTTCAAGGTTGTTTCAGCGAGAAAAGCGTTCGACTCAGGAGATCATATCTCGTTTTAAACAAGCGGAAGCACAGATAGAAAGATTGTCAGCAAGGCTTCGTTACGCAAGAGGCGTGCTAATTTCGGACCATAAGTTATTAGAGCGTTTATTTGAAGAAAATCAATCATACTTTCAAGAGATGACGTTACAGGTTGCAGCAGTTGAAGCAAAATTGATTCTGTTAGAGCAACATGCCCTAACAGAATCACATTCACATGATCGGAGATTAGAGGAACAATTGATGAGTCGGGAAGTCGATGAAGAAGAATATATGGAGAGATTAAAAGAACGGAAGTATGATTTGTTGTTGAGCCGTCAAATCGCACTGCAATGTAATGCCCAAATTCGAATGATTCAGCATACAAACCATACTTTAGCCAATCATATTCAATCAACTGTTTCCGCATCAATTCCTTTATGGATCAACCAAATGTCGATTGCGTTCAATCATATTCAGCAGCGAGCCAATTCAGCGCTTGAGCAGCGTATCCAGCAAACATATGAACAGGTATCGAAGCAGCAAGGACAGCTGCTTGAAGATGCATCCTTAACGCCTATAGATACGTTGAAAAAAGTTCAGCGCCAATTGGCCGAAACATTGCGGGAAACGTTGCAGGTAAAAGAACATGGGAGCCAAGAACGAGCTCAATTAAAAAGTAGCATGCATGAGGCAGAGCAGAAGCTGGTGAATCATAAACCAATAAAGGAATGAGAATCCATCTTTCAGTTCACTTGTTTGAACGTTATAATAGATATAAGATATCGTTTAAGTGAAAAGGGTCGATTTGTTTGAAAACACCTTTATATACAGCATTATCACAACATGCGGAAAAGAAGCCCTATTCTTTTCACGTTCCGGGACATCACAATGGAGATGTCTTTTTTGATGAGGCACGGTCCTATTATGCATCCATTCTTCAGCTGGATGTAACAGAACTTGAAGGTCTAGATGATCTTCACCATCCGACTGGGGTGATTCAAGAGGCAGAGGGTTTATTGGCAAAGCTATATGGAGCTAAACAAAGTTATTTCCTTGTAAATGGCACAACCGTTGGCAATTTGGCGATGGTGATGTCTGCGTGTCAGGCTGGGGAGGGCATTTTCGTTCAGCGAAATTGTCATAAGTCTGTGTTCCATGCGATTGAGCTTGCGGGAGCGACGCCTATTATGCTAGAAACCGAGAGTGATCCGCACTTGCACGTCCCAACTCATGTGACGGAGGAAACAGTCAAACAAGCTATGGCGACACATCCTAACTGCCGGGCAATCGTTTTGACATATCCGAACTACTACGGACATGCAGCTGATTTATCAGGACTCATTCAAATGTGTCATGAAGCTGGCATCATTGTATTAGTTGATGAGGCACATGGTGCTCATTTTGTATTAGGCGGTGCCTTTCCTCCTTCTGCCCTTTCCTATGGAGCAGACGTGGTGGTACAATCAGCACATAAAACCCTTCCGGCAATGACGATGGGGTCTTATCTCCATCTTCAAGGAGACCGAATGGATGTGAAGCGGATAAAGACGTTATTAACGATGCTTCAAAGCAGTTCACCTTCCTATCCAATTATGGCTTCGTTAGATGTGGCGAGAGCTTATGTGGAGGAGTTGAAGGGAAAAGGGTTAATGGACGAAATCATGAGAGACTTGGCAAATCTGAAAGCACAGTTCAATATGATCTCCAATCTCGAAGTGGTTGAGTCTGACTCTTTACCTATGGATCCATTAAAATGTGTCATTCGTTCAACAAAAGGGCTGACAGGCTATGAACTCAAAAAGGTGCTTGAGTCGGTGGAGGTTCACCCAGAACTTGCGGATGAACATCAAGTCTTACTCGTTTTTGGTCTAGGACAGAAAAAGGACGTTCCTTTTACAGCTATAGAGCAGGCTCTTCAGCAAAGTGATTCATTGCTTGTAAAAAAAGAGCCTCAAACGGGAACGCTCTTCTTAGAGCACGATCAGCAGAAGCGAGATGTAGAAGCTGTTCCATTCGAAAAAGCAGCTGGCCGGATTAGTGCAGAATCGGTCATTCCCTATCCGCCTGGCATTCCTTTGATGATTAAAGGAGAACCGATTGAATCAGATCAAATTGCGACGTTAAGCCGTTTGCTTGGGCATCAAGTTCATGTGCAAGCAAGTCAGGTGATTCACCAGAGAAAATTATATGTTTATATAGAAGAGGAGACACTATGAGCGGTATGTTTATTACGTTTGAAGGGCCTGAGGGTGCTGGAAAAACGACAGTGATTCGAAAAGTGTACGAAGAAATGGAACGTCAAGGCTATGCAGTGATGGCGACACGTGAGCCCGGAGGCATTGACATTGCAGAGCAAATTCGTGAAGTGATTTTAAATGAAAAAAATACAAAAATGGACGCAAAAACAGAGGCACTGCTTTATGCAGCAGCTAGAAGGCAGCATTTGGCTGAAAAAGTAGAACCGGCATTGAAGCGGGGGGAAACTGTTTTATGTGATCGTTTTGTCGACAGCTCCCTTGCTTATCAGGGCTATGCGAGAGGGCTTGGGATTGAAGAAGTCAAATCCATTAATGATTTCGCCATTGATGGCACGATGCCACAAATGACCATTTACTTTTCCATTACACCAGAGGAAGGTCTAAAGCGAATTGATGCCAATCAAGGAAGAGAAAAAAATCGATTAGACATGGAAACACTGAATTTTCATCAAATGGTCAGAGAAGGATATGAGCTTCTGATTGCGCAATCACCAGAACGATTCCGTGTAGTAGATGCGTCTCAGCCTGTTCAGGATGTCTTTAATGAAGTGTTTCAACTGATTCAGGACACATTAAAGAAAAATCAAATATGACCTCATTCCCAATCGTTGTTATAATATAGAGGAAGACATCGGCATGTCACCTGTGCCTAAAATGAAGGAGGCCATTCAAATGAAATTAATTGTTGCCGTTGTACAGGATCAAGATAGCAGCAAGTTATTGAAAATATTGACCGAACATCAATTCGGCGTGACAAAATTAGCTTCGACTGGTGGATTTCTAAAGTCTGGGAATACGACTTTTATCATTGGTTGCGATGATGTCCGAGTGGATAAAGCGTTACAGCTAATCAAGGAAAATTGCCGCAAACGTGATCAAATGATCGCGCCTGTATCACCAATGGGTGGAAATGCAGATTCATATGTACCATACCCTGTTGAGGTTGAAGTTGGTGGAGCTACCGTTTTTATTCTGCCAGTTGAACAATTTCATCAATTTTAAGGATGGGTTGCTGTGAAAATTAATCAAGATATGCGGCTGCTTTTAGAAAAGCGTGAACTTCAAGCGATGAAAGGAAGCCAAACTTCAGCATCGTTTAAATCATCGATGGAGACACAAAGCGGTAAACTGCGTTTAGAGCAGCTGACAGTCATGCTGAGCGATATCGAAGTCTTCGGCAAGAAACTGACAAAGTCACGAAACCTTAAAGATTTGGCTAGGTTTAAAGGACTTGTGAAACGCTTTGTAAAAGAAACAGTCGATAATGGATTAAATATAGAGACATCAAGGAGCTTTGACATTTATGGCAACACGCGAACACTCGCTTTAGTCAAAGCATTAGATGAAAAGCTGATTGAGTTAACAGAGGATATGATGAATCAGGAGAAACCCTCGATTGATTTGCTTGAACGTATTGGAGAAATAAAAGGTTTATTGATTAACCTTTACACATAGAGAGTGATAACATGGCAATTAGCTGGGATGACATGAATGAGTTGCAGCCGCGCGTCATGCGGCTGATTTTTAATAGTATTGATAAAGACCGACTGGCTCATGCTTACTTATTCGAAGGAAAAAAAGGGACAGGAAAGCTAGATGCTGCGATGCTTTTAGCGAAGAGCTTTTTTTGTTTGGAAGCAGGAGTGAAACCATGTGAGTCCTGTCAAAACTGCAAAAGAATTCAGTCTGGCAACCATCCAGATTTACATCTAGTGCAGCCTGACGGTCAATCAATTAAGAAGGCACAAGTGCAGGCTTTGCAGGAGGAATTTACAAAAGCAGGCGTAGAATCGCATCGGAAAATGTATATCATTCTCCATGCGGACAAAATGACGGTCAATGCTGCGAACAGTTTATTAAAGTTCCTAGAGGAGCCCAACCGGGAAACGATGGCAGTTTTAATCACTGAACAATCGCATAAAATGCTGGATACGATTATTTCAAGATGTCAGATGCTTAGCTTTCAGCCGCTGCAGCCGCAATCTTTGGAGCAGCAGCTTTTACAAGAAGGCGTGTCTCAGGACCTCGCAAGGCTTTTGTCGAATTTAACCAATAATTTAGCAGAAGCACTCGAATTAAGTCGAAATGATCAGTTTGCAGAGTCTAGAGCGAAAGTGATAAAATTGTATGAAGTCTTACACCAGCGAAAAGAACATGCATTTTTTTATATACAAGATCAATGGATGCCTTTTTTCAAAGAGAAAGACCTTCAAGAAACTGGTCTTGATATGCTTTTATTTATATATCGTGATGTATTGTCGATTCAAATAGGAAATGAAGATAAAGTCATTTATCAAGACTTATTCCAGACAATGAAGCAGCACGCGCTGCATTCCACACAGCAGATGGTGACGAATCAGATCCTTGCTGTATTAGAAGCGAAAAAGAGACTTCAATCCAACGTGAATGCCCAAGGGCTAATGGAGCAATTGGTGTTGATGTTGCAGGAGGGATAAGCTTGTACAACGTAATTGGTGTTCGCTTTAAAAAAGCGGGCAAAATCTATTATTTCGATCCTAATGGATTTCATATAGAAAATGATAGTTGTGTCATTGTAGAAACGGTTAGAGGTGTTGAGTACGGGCAAGTGGTCATCGCCAATAAAAAAGTAGATGAACACGATGTGGTTCTCCCTTTGCGTAAGGTGATTCGCGTCGCAGACGAACGAGACCGGCTCATCGTTGAGGAGAACAAAGAAGCAGCGATGGCAGCCTTTGACACATGTCTTCAGAAAGTAAGTGAACATGGCCTGGAAATGAAGCTGGTGGATGTCGAATTTACATTCGACCGCAACAAGGTCATCTTCTATTTTACAGCGGATGGCAGAGTAGATTTCCGTGAGCTGGTCAAGGATCTTGCATCTATTTTTAAGACGAGAATTGAACTTCGTCAAATCGGTGTAAGAGACGAGGCAAAAATGCTAGGCGGCATTGGTCCGTGTGGACGTATGCTTTGCTGTTCAACTTTCTTAGGAGATTTTGAACCTGTGTCCATTAAAATGGCAAAAGATCAAAACCTCTCGTTAAACCCTACCAAAATTTCAGGGCTTTGCGGCCGTTTAATGTGCTGCTTGAAATATGAGAATGATGAGTACGAAACAGCAAAAGAACAATTACCGGACATCGGTGAAACGATTCAGACGTCTAATGGCTCTGCAAAGGTAGTAGGGCTTAATATTTTAGAACGAATTTTGCAAGTTGAATTAACCGGGCAAGAAAAAGTGATAGAATATACTTGGGAAGAATTATTACAAGAAGGCGTTGTATCTGCACAAACAACTGAGTAACGAGGTGTGCCACCTTGGATAAAAAGGAACTATTTGATACGGTGATTAATTTAGAAGAACAAATCGGTTCTCTTTATCGCCAGCTAGGTGATTTGAAAAATCATATCGGTGAAGTGATTGAAGAAAATCATCAGCTGCAGATGGAGAATCAGCACTTGCGTGAACGTCTGGATCAATCCGATCGAGATAAATCGTCTGAGGCAGAGCATGATTCTGCCCAGAAGCCAAGTCATTCTGATATAGGAGAAGGTCATGATAACCTAGCTCGTTTATATCAGGAGGGCTTCCATATTTGTAATGTACATTATGGGAGCATTCGGAAAGAGGGAGACTGTTTGTTCTGTCTGTCATTTTTAAATAAAAAATGAGAAAAGGCTTCCGCTGAATCGGGAGCCTTTTTCACAGGAAAAGAAAGGATACATCATGGTTTCGTTAAGAGAAGATGAACGTTTAGACTACTTGCTTGCAGAAGATATGAAAATTATTCAAAGTAAAACGGTGTTCGCCTTTTCATTGGATGCAGTGTTATTAGCAAAATTTGCGTATGTGCCGATTCAAAAAGGGGAGATTATTGATCTTTGTACGGGAAATGGCATCGTTCCATTGCTGCTTTCGACGAGATCTAAAGCCTCTATTACAGGGGTTGAAATTCAAGAACGTCTGTTTGATATGGCAAAGAGAAGTGTGGCGCATAATCAACTGGAGCAGCAGATTGAGTTGATCCATGGTGATTTAAATGATATGCCTAAACGGTACGGAAACCACAAAGTAGACGTGATTACTTGTAATCCGCCATATTTTAAGACTCCTTCTAAGGATGAAATCAATGAAAATGAGTATTTGGCGATTGCACGTCATGAGATTCATTGTACATTAGAAGATGTCATTCGTGTTTCTTCCACTTTGCTAAAGCAAGGAGGCAAACTGGCAATGGTTCATCGCCCTGGACGGCTGCTTGAGATTGTTGAAATGATGAAGAAATATCGAATTGAGCCAAAACGAATTCAATTTGTATATCCGAAACAGGGAAAAGAAGCGAATACCATTTTAGTGGAAGGGATGAAAGATGGAAAACCGGATTTGAAAATCCTCCCGCCGCTTTTTGTTTATGGAGAAGACCAAGAGTATACAAAAGAAATCAGGACGATACTGTATGGAGAAGCATAGTCATTATTTCTATGTATTGAAATGTGCAGATGGCAGTTTGTACGCTGGGTATACAAATAACTTACAAAAAAGGCTGACTGCCCATAATAGTGGGAAGGGTGCAAAGTATACGAGAGCTAGACGGCCGGTGGAACTCTATTACCACGAATGCTTTTTAACCAAAAGAGAAGCCATGCAACAGGAATATCGTTTCAAAACGTGGACACGTCGAAAAAAGGACATGTATATAGAAGAAAAGCGAATCAAAAAGGAGGCGGCACATGAAAAAGACACAAAAAAGCTTTGATGGTCAATCAGAAATGGGTATTCTTTATCTCGTACCAACCCCGATTGGAAACTTAGAAGATATGACATTTCGAGCGATACAAACGTTAAAAGATGTAGACTATATTGCCGCAGAAGATACGAGACAAACGAAAAAGCTTTGTCATGTCTATGAAATTGATACCCCATTAACGAGTTATCATGAACATAACAAAGATAGCAGTGGTCACAAGTTAATCGAATGGTTAAAAGAAGGAAAGAACATTGCACTCGTGAGCGATGCCGGTTTACCGACGATCTCTGATCCAGGAGCCGAAGTGGTTCGAGACTTTACGAACATCGGAGGCTATGTCATTCCGTTACCTGGTGCAAACGCAGCACTTACGGCGCTCATTGCGTCAGGAATCGCACCACAGCCATTTTTCTTTTACGGTTTTCTTGATCGTCAAAAAAAGGAAAAGAAAAAACAGCTGGAAGCATTGAAGAAACGCCAAGAAACAATTATTTTCTATGAAGCGCCCCATCGGTTAAAAGAAACGCTGACTGTGATGAAAGAGGTGTGGGGGAACCGGAATATTGCCATTACGAGAGAACTGACAAAGAAATTTGAAGAGTTTATTCGTGGAGATTTAGAATACGCGCTGACTTGGGTGACAGAACAACAAATCCGTGGTGAGTTCTGTCTCGTCGTACAAGGAAATGATCAGGATGAAGAAGAACTGAATGAAGAAGCTTGGTGGAATTCTTTATCTGAAAAAGAGCACGTGATCCATTACATAGAGGAAGGGTTAACGTCAAAAGAGGCCATTAAACGTACTGCGGTCGAACGTGGTGTGCCAAAGCGGACGATCTATGATGCGTATCATATTGAACAATAAAGAAAGGTTCTTGCAAACGGTGCAAGAACCTTTTTATATAAAACTTATTTTTGTGATTGAAGTTGGTTTTGGATTTCGTTAATGATTTGCTCTGCACCTTCACGGCTAAGAACTAATTTACCATTAGCAAGTTTAAGGTTATCGTCTGATACTTCACCTGTTACTTGGCAAGTCATGTTTGGTTTATATTTTTTTAGGATAATTTTTTCATCATCAACATAAATTTCCAAAGCGTCTTTTTCTGCGATTCCTAACGTACGGCGAAGCTCGATTGGAATCACCACGCGTCCTAATTCGTCAACTTTACGTACAATACCTGTAGATTTCATCTTCATTCTCCTCCCAAAAAGTTCTTATTCTTAATATAATATTATCTTCGTCATTATTCGACAAATTCCTTACATTCCTAGCATAACAAGGTTTCCATAAATCGTCAATCATTTTGTTTACTATTGTTTGTAAAATATGACTCTTAAAGTCAAAGGACCTTGAAACTACCGGTGTATAAGGATTTTTCAGAATTTATCTATAAAAATATGAAAAATGACGATAACAGATTAACAAGACTTTTGCCCTAATTTAGCCAATTGTAAATCTGGAAATAGATTTCATACGACAATATTCGACAAAATGTCGAGCGGTTTGTCGTTTTTTTCGAAAAACTCATCTTTTTCGTTCATTTCAATCTGTTCTATGTATATATGCTTGATCTTAAAGGCTAAGATGGTATCATAGAGAAAGCACAAGTGCAAAACATAATGAAATGATCTGACACATTTTAATGAAGTATGATGACCGCTCTCGTCCATTGGGCGGGAGTTTTTGACATTTACACACAAGCAGGAGGTTCCGACATGCCGGAAAAGAAAAAAACGTTTTATCTGACTACACCAATTTACTATCCGAGCGGAAAATTACATATTGGACATGCTTATACGACAGTGGCAGGGGATGCCATGGCTCGATATAAACGTCTGCAAGGCTATGATGTGATGTATTTAACGGGTACTGATGAGCACGGACAAAAAATTCAGCAAAAAGCTGAAGAACAAAATATTACACCGATTGAGTATTTAGATCCGGTCGTTGCTGACATTAAATCATTATGGAAGAAACTCGACATTTCCAACGATGATTTCATTCGTACAACGGAAAAAAGACATACGAAAATCATTGAACAAGTCTTCCAAAAGCTGCTTGATCAAGGAGATATTTATTTAGATCAATATGAGGGCTGGTACAGTATTCCTGATGAAACATTCTATACGGAAACACAGCTTGTTGATGTTGAGCGAAATGAGAAAGGGGAAGTCATTGGAGGGAAAAGCCCAGACAGTGGACACCCTGTTGAATTGATTAAAGAGGAATCATATTTCTTCCGTATGAGTAAGTATGCAGATCGCTTACTAGACTATTACGAAAAGAACCCGTCGTTCATTCAGCCTGAATCAAGAAAGAATGAAATGATTAATAACTTCATTAAACCGGGGTTAGAGGATTTAGCTGTATCAAGAACAACCTTTGATTGGGGCATTAAAGTACCTAATAATCCGAAGCACGTCATCTATGTATGGATTGATGCGTTATTCAACTACTTAACAGCGATTGGCTACGGAACCGATCAAGATGAAAAATATAAAAAATATTGGCCTGCCAACGTACATCTAGTTGGGAAAGAAATTGTACGATTCCATACAATTTACTGGCCAATTATGCTGATGGCACTTGATCTGCCGTTGCCAAAACAAATTTTTGCACATGGCTGGCTACTCATGAAAGATGGCAAAATGTCTAAATCAAAAGGGAACGTAGTAGATCCTGTTACGTTAATTGATCGCTATGGTCTTGATGCTCTTCGTTATTACCTGCTACGCGAAGTACCATTTGGTGCAGACGGTGTGTTTACACCAGAAGGATTCGTGGAACGTGTAAACTATGACCTTGCCAATGATTTAGGAAACTTGCTTAATCGTACAGTGGCGATGGTGCAAAAATACTTCGACGGTACATTAAGCAGCTATAAGGGACCAGTCAATGAGTTTGATGAGGAACTAAAAGCTGTAGCTGAACAAACGGTGAAAGCCTATGAAGAAGCGATGGAAAACCTCGAATTCTCGGTGGCTCTTTCAAATGTTTGGACATTAATCAGCAGAACGAATAAATATATTGATCAAACAGCTCCTTGGGTGTTAGCAAAGGATGAAACAAAACGAAAAGAACTGCATTCTGTGATGTACCATTTAGCAGAATCACTTCGAATCACAGCTGTATTGTTAACACCATTCTTAACAAAAACACCTGAGAAAATCTTCTTCCAGCTTGGAATTGAAGAAGAGAAACTCAAAAGCTGGGAAAGTATTCTTTCTTTCGGTGCGATCCAAAAAGCGACGGTACAAAAAGGTGAGCCATTGTTCCCTCGTTTAGAGGTTGAAGAAGAAGTGGCATACATTAAAGAGAAGATGCAGGGAAGTGCGCCTAAGGTAGAAGAAGAGACAGTTGAAATAGAAGAAACTGAATTACCTGAGCTGGGTGCCGAAATCGCCTTCGATGATTTTTCGAAAGTTGACCTTCGTGTAGCACAAGTATTGGAAGCAGCACCAGTGAAAAAGGCTGACCGTCTCTTAAAGCTTCAGCTTGATTTTGGATTTGAAAAGAGACAAATTGTCTCAGGGATTGCCAAGCATTATCAACCAGAAGAATTGGTAGGGAAGAAGCTCGTCTGCGTAGCGAATCTCACACCAGTTAAACTAAGAGGGGAAATTTCCCAGGGAATGATTTTAACTGGAGAAACTGGTGGTAAATTGCAGGTTCTTGAAGTAGATCAATCTCTAGCAAATGGAACGAAAATTTTATAATTTAACAAAGGTGTTCCACGTGTAACATTTCGTCGAACACCTTTTGTTTTTCAGAAGAATTGTCGAAAGGAGCAATCAACCATGTTATTTGATACACATGCCCACTTAAATGCTGAACAATATAATGAAGACTTAGAGCAGGTGATTGAAAGAGCCAAAAGTGAAAAAGTAGAGAAGATTGTAGTGGTCGGGTTTGATCGTCCAACCATTACGAGAGCGATGGAGCTAATTGAAGCATATGATTTTATGTATGCAGCCATCGGCTGGCATCCTGTTGATGCCATTGATATGACAGATGAAGATTTGGCTTGGATCAAAGAATTATCTCAGCATGAAAAGGTTGTTGCCATTGGAGAAATGGGTCTAGATTACTATTGGGACAAGTCGCCAAAAGATGTGCAAAAAGAAGTCTTTAGACGTCAAATTGCTCTTGCAAAAGAAGTGAATCTGCCAATTATCATTCATAACCGTGACGCTACGGAAGATGTAGTGACGATCTTAAAAGAAGAAGGAGCGGCAGAAGTCGGAGGAATTATGCACTGCTTTACTGGCAGCCTCGAAATTGCAAAAGCGTGTATGGAAATGAACTTTTATATCTCATTCGGTGGACCTGTGACATTTAAAAATGCGAAAAAACCGAAAGAAGTTGTAAAGGATATTCCAAGTGATCGTCTTCTGATTGAGACAGACTGCCCGTATTTAACTCCAGCGCCATTTAGAGGGAAACGAAATGAGCCGAGCTATGTGAAATATATCGCAGAACAAATTGCTGAATTGCGAGAAATAAGCTTTGAAGAGCTTGCTGCATTGACAACAGAAAATGCGAAAAAAGTTTTCCGTATAAACTGACAGTATATGATGTCAATCCTTGTTTAAGCTTGTCCAATTATGAAACATAACGAAAAAGTTCTACACGTTTGCGCCTCTTCATAGGATAAGTTGTCGATAAGTCTTTCTTCCCTTCCTTCCAAAAATCTCCCATAATAGGTTTACAATCGAGCATTTTTGTACAGTGGGTGGAAGGGTTGACAGGTTTTGAGATACTCTATATAATCTCTCCGAGGAGAAGGAGGCGTTTTTCATCGTACAAAAAATGAAAAATCTGTTTTCTGTCAAGCTAGGAAAAGGCAAGGTTTTATTTCTAGTCGCTTGCTTGCTTTTAGCTGGAACTGGGACGGCTTACGGTGCGCATGAGCTCACCAAGCAGTCTATTACCATTTCAATCAATGGCAAAGAGAAGACAATTCGTACACATGAAGAGACAGTAGCACAGCTGCTTTCAGACCTTGGAATAAGGACCAGGGCGGAGGATCATATCTCTCCAAGTCTAAATACAAAGATTCAAGACAACATGAACATTGTGTATGATGCGGCTATACCGGTTCATCTCACCCTAGATGGGAAAGAGAAAACGATATGGACAACAGATCAGACGGTTGGAGCATTATTGAAGAATGAGAAGATAGATATTGGGAAGCACGATCAAGTAACTCCAGGAAAGAATGACAAGATTAAAAAGAATATGGATCTTGTGGTTCAGCAGGCATTCCAGGTCAGCTTAAACGATGGAGGAAAGGATAAGAAAGTGTGGACCACTTCGACTACGGTCGCTGACTTTTTAAAGCAACAAGAGCTGAAGCTCAAGAAGCACGATAAGATCAAACCTGCGTTACATAGTCACCTTTCTAAAAAAAGCGCAGATGTGAAGATCACTCGGGTGGAAAAAGTCACCGATGTAGTGGAAGAGAAAATTGCTTTTGATACCAAACATAAAAAGGATCGATCTCTTGAAAAAGGAAAAGAGAAGGTGCTTGAAAAAGGTGAAGAAGGTAAATTAAAGAAGCACTATGCCATTGTGAAAGAAAACGGCAAAGTGGTGTCTAAAGAATTAATTAAAGAGGTTACTGCAAAAGACAGTAAGGATCGTTTAGTGGCCGTTGGTACACAAGTGTCCAAGAAGGAACCTAAAGCGTCACCTGCGGTTTCAAGAAGTAATGAATCTTCAGGAAAAGAGTTCTATGTGACGTCTACAGCCTATACAGCGAGCTGTGCTGGATGTACGGGCAGAACGTCTACAGGCTTTAATTTAAAAGCAAATCCAGGTGCAAAGGTCATAGCAGTAGATCCGAGTGTCATTCCGCTGGGCTCTAAAGTGTATGTGGAAGGCTATGGGTATGCCGTTGCATCAGACACTGGATCTGCTATAAAAGGGAATAAAATTGATGTGTTCGTCCCAAGTAAGTCGGCAGCTTATCAATGGGGAAATAAACGAGTGAAAATTAGAGTGCTCAAATAAACACATCAAATCATTTATATGAACAGAGGGCTTTGCGCACCCTCTGTTTTTTTGGTTATAATAGAAGCACTGTTTTCTAATTAATTAGACGCAAAAGCAGCATGGAAGGTTTCATTTTTTGACAAAAAAATGTAGATTGTTTTTGCAAGCGGAGGAATACATGAAAATCAAAGAAATCATTGTGGTGGAGGGTCGTGACGACACTGCTAGAGTAAAGATGGCAGTTGATGCAGATACGATTGAAACGAATGGATCTGCCATTGGCGATACAGTCATTCAACAAGTGCGTCTTGCTCAGGAGACGAGGGGGGTTATCATTTTAACTGATCCTGATTTCCCTGGGGAAAAGATCCGTAAAACCATCGCAGAGGCTGTCCCTGGCTGTAAGCACGCCTTTTTACCAAAACACCTTGCGAAAGCGAAGCGGGACAAAGGAATTGGTGTTGAGCATGCTTCCTTGGATAGTATTCGAGAATGCCTTGCTCATGTCCATGAGGAAATGGAAGAATCAGAAAGCGAGATTACGTTAGACGATTTATTTGACGCAGGCCTTATCGGAGGCGAAGCATCAAAACGCCGCCGCGAACGATTAGGTGTGCTTTTAAATATAGGATATACAAATGCGAAGCAGCTGCAAAAGCGTCTTCACATGTTCCAAATAACGAAAGAGGATTTTATTGCGGCCTTAAAGACCGTCATGCAGGAGGAAGCCGATGAATAAAGATATTGCGACGCCCATCAGAACGAAGGAAATACTGAAGAAGTACGGTTTCTCTTTTAAAAAGAGCTTAGGGCAAAACTTTTTAATTGATACGAATATTTTAGATCGCATTGTCGATCATGCAGAGATTACGGATGAGACAGGTGTGATTGAAATTGGCCCTGGTATCGGTGCGTTGACTGAACAGCTCGCTAAACGGGCAAAGAAAGTCACGGCTTTTGAAATCGACCAGCGCCTATTGCCGATTTTAAACGATACGCTTTCTCCATACGATAATGTCACCATTATACATCAAGACGTATTGAAGGCAGATGTAAGAAAGGTGATTGAAGAACAGTTTGCTGACTGTAAAGAAGTAATGGTCGTAGCAAACCTTCCTTACTATGTGACGACACCAATTATTATGAAATTGCTTGAAGAAAACCTTCCATTGAAAGGAATCGTTGTCATGCTGCAAAAAGAAGTAGCAGATCGCATGGCTGCTGTTCCTTCATCAAAAGAATACAACTCTTTGTCGATTGCAGTGCAATTTTATACAGAAGCGAAGACGGTCATGGTTGTGCCGAAAACGGTTTTCGTCCCACAACCAAATGTGGATTCAGCGGTAATCAAACTAACTGTTCGTGAAACGCCTGCGGTCTCAGTAGACAATGATACGTTTTTCTTTCAACTGATTCGTGCGAGTTTTGGCCAGCGCCGGAAGACATTGATGAATAATTTGATGAACAATCTGCCAGATGGCAAGAAACATAAAGCGATCATTGAAGAAGCCCTTGTAACAGCTGAGGTTGATGGGAAACGCCGTGGTGAATCATTATCAATCGATGAATTTGCCCGTTTGTCCAATGTTTTACACAAAGCCCTTTCATAAGGGCTTTTTTCTTTTGGTTTTCACCACTTCATCTGTTCAGGCATAGGCTAGAAAGAACAACACACCTGAAAGAAGAACAAGTGTAGCGTAAGACGATACCAACAGGATAAGAGCCTGATTGTGGAGTGAAAAGCATGCAATTTCAAATAGGAGATATGGTGACGAGGGCATCCTATCAGATGGATATTATGTTTCGTATCATTCGAATTGATGAGACAGACCAGCACGAAGCCACCGCCATTTTGCATGGGAATGAAGTGAGGCTGATCGCCGATGCGAAGATGTCAGATTTGGTCTTGATTCAAAAAGAGGAGCAACTGACAAGAGAGAAAGACGATGAACGGAAAATTAACGAATCGCTCGACTTACTCAGGCAAGATTATCAGCTGCTTCGTGAAAAACAAGAGTATTATACGTCTGGACAATATCAGCATCAGGAGCAGTATTTTCATATGCCCGGAAAGGTTCTGCATTTAGATGGAGATGCTTCATACTTAAAGAAATGCTTAGATGTATATGAAAGAATTGGTGTACCTGTGTATGGTGTGCATTGCCACGAGAAGAAAATGCCAAGCATGATTGATTCATTAATTGATCAATACCGGCCTGATATTTTGGTCATCACAGGACATGATGCGTATTCTAAACAAAAGGGCGGTGTACACGATATCGGTGCATATCGTCATTCTCGTCATTTCGTTGAAACGGTTCAAAAGGCAAGAAGGAAGGTTCCGCATTTAGATCAGCTCGTGATCTTTGCAGGTGCCTGCCAATCTCATTTTGAATCATTAATTCAAGCAGGTGCTAATTTTGCAAGCTCACCCTCACGTGTCAACATTCATGCACTTGACCCCGTCTATATTGTTGCCAAGATCAGCTTCACTCCATTTGTAGATCGAATCAACGTGTGGGATGTGCTCCGAAATACACTGACGAGAGAAAAAGGTCTCGGAGGGATTGAAACAAGGGGTGTTTTAAGGGTAGGTATGCCATATAAAAGAGACCATGAATCGACATAACCCGACTGATTTCAGTCTGGTTTTTTTTATGCTCAAAAAGAAATTTCATATGAATACATAATTCACCGGAATTTGAGAAAAATAGGGAGGAGAAAAGGTAGAAGTTTGTCAAAATTATTTTGTTGACAATGGCTCGTGTTGGTTGATATAATTTAATTTTTATTTGACAAAAATGGGCCGTTGTTGTATAATTATCTCAGTGAGGTGGATGCAATGGCGAAGACTTTGTCCGACATCAAAAGATCGCTTGATGGTAACTTAGGTAAACGTTTGACGTTAAAGGCTAACGGAGGCCGCCGAAAAACAATTGAGCGTTCGGGCATTTTAGCTGAAACGTACCCTTCTGTTTTTGTGATTCAATTAGATCAAGATGAGAATTCGTTTGAAAGAGTTTCTTACAGTTATGCAGATATACTGACTGAGACGGTCGAATTAACGTTCGATGATACCGCTAGCTCAGTCGCCTATTAATGGGCAGTGAACTTTTTGTTTACTGCTTTTTGTTTTGCCTTTTTTTCTGTATGGGAGGCTGTCCATTATTTGAAAGGGGTAAAAGGCGGGAATCGATGCAAAATAAGAAAGCCACAAAGGAGTGGCGATGATTCGAATTCTCGACCAAAGGGGCTGTTTCGTTTGGGTAGACGCCGAGGCATTATGTCAGATGAGTTCAAATACGAGCTGGCGAAGGATCTTGGATTTTATGATACCGTCAAAAATGGAGGCTGGGGAGAGATTCGTGCGCGTGACGCAGGAAATATGGTCAAACGTGCCATTGAATTAGCTCAACAGCACATGGCTCAAGAAGAGAATCAACGATAAAGAAATGATCAGGGATACCTCGGGTGTCTCTGGTCTTTTTTGCTTGAAAAAGTGAGTGTGCTGGGGGCAAAAGCCAATATTCATCAGATCCATCAAATGTGATACAATATTGATACTTATGTTTAGATGGAGAAGTAGGTGAAATGTTTGCGTATTTTAGAAAAAGCACCGGCAAAAATTAATCTCTCACTTGATGTTCATGGAAAAAGACCGGATGGATACCACGAAGTGGAGATGGTGATGACAACAATAGATCTTGCAGATCGACTAGAGCTGACGGAGCTGGACAAAGACGAAATCCGTGTATCATCTCATAATCGTTTTGTGCCAGATGATCAACGGAATTTGGCTTATCAGGCAGCTAAATTATTAAAAACAAGATTCGGTATTCAAAAAGGCGTATCGATTGTCATCACAAAAGCAATTCCCGTCGCAGCAGGTTTAGCTGGAGGCAGCAGTGATGCCGCAGCAGCGCTTCGCGGCTTAAACCGTTTGTGGAAGTTAAATCTCACGTTAGATGAACTAGCTGAGCTTGGAGCGGAGATCGGCTCAGATGTCTCTTTTTGTGTACACGGAGGGACGGCGCTAGCGACAGGACGTGGAGAGAAACTAAAGCATATTGCGACACCGCCGCATTGCTGGGTGATTTTAGCGAAGCCGGTGATAGGGGTATCTACAGCTGAGGTCTACAGACAATATGACGCAAGCAAAGTAGAACACCCAAATGTACAGCGTATGATTGAAGCAATTGAAGCGAAAGATTATAAAGAGATGTGCGGCTCACTCGGTAACGTGTTGGAATCTGTGACATTAAAGATGTATCCGGAAGTCGATATGATTAAGAGACAGATGAAGCGTTTCGGAGCAGATGCTGTATTAATGAGCGGCAGCGGGCCAACTGTATTTGGCTTGATTCAATATGAATCGAAGGTACAAAGAATATATAACGGACTGAGAGGATTTTGTGATCAGGTTTACGCTGTCCGCATGATCGGCGAACAAAATACCCTTGATTAAATCCGTATATTAAGTTATATTATTCATAAATTATTCGGGTTCTGGGGGTAAGTTCATGAAGTTTCGTCGAAGCGGCAGATTGGTGGACTTAACAAATTATTTGTTAACCCACCCGCACGTACTAGTACCTTTAACTTTTTTTGCAGAGCGATATCAATCTGCAAAGTCCTCTATTAGTGAAGACTTAACGATTATCAAACAGACCTTCGAACAGCAGGGAATAGGGACTTTACTTACTGTACCTGGCGCTGCTGGCGGAGTGAAATATATTCCAAAGATTCATTTAAAAGAAGCAGACGAAGTCGTAAACGATATCGGAGAGGCATTATCAACTCCTGAACGTGTGCTTCCTGGCGGTTATTTATATTTAACTGATGTTTTAGGCAATCCATCGATTCTTGCGAAAATCGGTAAGCTTTTTGCGACCATTTTTTCGGATCGACCGATTGATGTTGTCATGACTGTTGCGACGAAAGGTATTCCGATTGCCTATTCTGTTGCAGGTTATTTAAATGTGCCTGTTGTGATCGTTAGAAAAGATAATAAGGTAACTGAAGGATCAACTGTGAGTATTAATTATGCATCAGGTTCTTCTAACCGAATTCAAACCATGTCACTTGCAAAGCGGAGCTTAGATAAAGGATCCAATGTGTTGATTATTGATGACTTTATGAAAGCAGGCGGAACCATTAATGGCATGATGAATCTTCTAGAGGAATTTAATGCAAATGTTGCAGGGATCGGTGTTTTATTAGAAGATGAAGGCGTAGATGAACGTCTTGTCGATGAATATGTATCGCTTTTAAAGCTTTCAACCATTGATATGAAGCAGAAAATCATTGAGATCAATGAAGGTAATTTCCACGAGTTTTTTCATTCGAAAGCTTAAGCTTTGATCAAACATGTATTTGAATGGGAGAGATTGATATGACAAAAGTTGTTCAAACCAAAAACGCGCCAGCAGCCATTGGACCTTACTCTCAAGGGATTATCGTCAATAACATGTTTTACAGCTCAGGGCAGATTCCATTAACGCCAGCTGGAGATTTTGTGAATGGAGATATTAAAGAACAAACACATCAAGTGTTTCATAATCTTAAAGCCGTCCTTGAAGCAGCGGGTGCTTCCTTTGAAACAGTCGTGAAAGCAACGGTTTTCATTAAAGATATGGAACAATTCGCTGAAGTGAATGAAGTGTACGGTGAATACTTCCATACACATAAGCCAGCTCGTTCGTGTGTAGAAGTAGCCAGACTTCCAAAAGATGCACTAGTAGAAATTGAAGTTGTGGCATTAGTGAAATAAACAGGCCATCTCTTTGGAGGCCGTTTGGTTTCATTATATGTATGAAAAGGCATCGTCATGATGTCTTTTTTTACGCAACCGATGTAAGCGTCGTCATCAAAATGACAAAAAATGTATAAATATCCCGATATTTCAAAAAAGTTTAAAAAAAGAGCAGGAGAATCACCACAATCGTTGAATACCTAATTAATGCTTTTATATTGGGAAAAGGTGGTGAACTACTGTGGAAGTTACTGACGTAAGATTACGCCGCGTGAATACCGATGGTCGCATGAGGGCGATTGCATCCATCACGCTGGACCACGAATTTGTTGTTCATGATATTCGTGTGATTGATGGAAACAATGGCTTGTTTGTTGCAATGCCTAGCAAACGTACGCCTGATGGAGAGTTTCGCGACATTGCACATCCAATTAATTCAAGCACTCGGGGTAAAATCCAAGATGCTGTTTTAAATGAGTATCATCGCTTAGGCGAAGAGGAAGAGACAATTGAATATGAAGAAGCTGGAGCTTCTTAAAGATATGTGAACCTAAAAAGACAGCTTTAAGAGAAAATGAATGTTTTCTTTTAAATGCTGTCTTTTTTGCGTTTTTCCTCATGATTCTTCTAGGTTTCAACCATTAGAAAATTAATGTACTTCCTCTTGTATCCTTGAAATCAGTCCTTATTTAGGATATATTTTTCTATGGATAATAGGGATATTGGAGGCCAATCAATGGATAAGCGGTTCGCAGTGATTTTAGCAGCGGGAAAAGGAACAAGAATGAAGTCAAAGTTATACAAAGTACTTCATCCAGTTTGCGGAAAGCCAATGGTCGAGCATGTGGCAGATCAAGCGTTAAAGCTATCTTTAGCCAAGCTTGTGACGATTGTCGGCCATGGAGCAGAGGACGTCAAGAAGCAACTTGGGGACAGAAGTGAATATGCACTTCAAGAAGAACAGCTGGGAACAGCACATGCCGTCAAACAAGCTAAATCGTTCCTCGCGCAGGAAAAGGGAACAACCATTGTCATTTGTGGAGATACACCATTATTGACAGCGGAAACAATGGAAGCCATGTTAAGCGAGCATCAAAAACAACAAGCGAAAGTGACGATTTTGACAGCACACGCGGATGATCCAACAGGTTATGGACGTATTCTTCGTGATGAAACAGGTGCTGTAGTAAAAATCGTCGAGCATAAAGATGCAAATGATGCTGAACGTCAAGTGAATGAAATTAATACTGGGACCTATTGCTTTTCAAATGAAGATCTCTTCCGTGTGATTGAGCAAGTGTCAAATGAAAATGCACAAGGTGAATACTATTTGCCGGATGTCATTGAAATTCTAAAGAATGAAGGACAGCCAGTTGCAGCGTATCAAACACCGCATTTTGAAGAAACACTTGGAGTCAATGATCGTATCGCTCTATCACAAGCAGAGCAATTCATGAAGCGACGTATTAATCATCAGCATATGAAGAATGGTGTAACCTTGATTGATCCTGAGAACACGTATATCTCGCCAGATGCAGTCATCGGTGAAGATACAATGATTTATCCTGGGACGGTCATCAAAGGGAATGTAAAGATTGGTGCAGATGCCACAATCGGTCCGAACACTGAAATTGTTGATAGCGTAATTGGAGATCGGACAGTCATTAAGCAGTCTGTTGTCTGCGATAGTGAAGTTGGGGTAGATGTGACAATTGGACCGTTTGCTCATATTCGCCCGTTGTCGAAAATTGGCGATGAAGTGAAGATCGGGAATTTTGTCGAAATCAAGAAAACAGTTTTCGGTGACCGAAGCAAAGCGTCTCATCTAAGCTATATTGGAGATGCAGAGGTCGGAACGGATGTAAACCTTGGTTGTGGATCTATTACAGTTAATTATGATGGGAAGAACAAATTCTTAACGAAGATTGAAGATGGCGCATTTATTGGCTGCAATTCAAATCTCGTTGCACCAGTCACTGTCGGAAAAGGGGCATATGTTGCAGCCGGTTCAACGGTTACAGAAGATGTACCGCAGGATGCATTGTCTATTGCTAGAGCAAGACAAGTCAATAAAGAAGATTATGTGAAAAATATTCATAAAAAATAATCCAAATACCCGGAGGTTTACCATGTCTAATCGTTATGCTGATGCGAATTTAAAGATATTCTCTTTGAATTCAAACCCTGAACTTGCCAAAGAAATTGCCGATCGTATCGGAGTTGATGTAGGAAAGAGCTCTGTTAAACGTTTTAGTGACGGTGAAGTCCAAATCAATATTGAAGAAAGTATCCGCGGCTGTGATTGTTATGTTATTCAATCTACTAGTGCGCCAGTCAATGAGCACATTATGGAGCTACTCATTATGGTAGATGCACTAAAACGCGCTTCTGCGAAAACGGTCAATATTGTCATCCCTTATTACGGATATGCACGTCAAGATCGTAAGGCGAAACCTCGTGAGCCAATCACAGCGAAGCTTTTTGCGAACTTACTTGAAACAGCAGGTGCTACACGTGTCATTGCACTTGATCTTCATGCGCCGCAAATCCAAGGTTTCTTTGATATTCCAATCGATAACTTAATGGCTGTGCCAATCTTAACAAACTATTTCGAACAGAAAAACTTGAATGATATCGTTGTTGTGTCTCCTGACCACGGTGGTGTTACGCGTGCGCGCAAAATGGCGGACCGCCTGAAAGCACCAATCGCCATTATCGACAAACGTCGTCCGAAGCCGAACGTGGCTGAAGTGATGAACATCATTGGGAACATTGAAGGAAAAACGGCGATTCTCATCGATGATATCATTGATACAGCTGGTACGATTACACTTGCTGCAAATGCACTTGTGGAAAATGGAGCGGCTGAAGTCTATGCTTGTTGTACTCACCCAGTATTGTCTGGACCAGCAGTAGAACGTATTACAAACTCTAAAATTAAAGAATTAGTTGTGACAAACAGTATTCACTTAACAGATGACAAGAAAGTTGGAAAATTCATTCCGCTTTCAGTTGGGCCTTTGCTTGCAGAAGCCATCATTCGTGTACATGAAGAAGAATCTGTGAGCTACCTTTTCAGCTAATTTTCTGATTGAAAAAGGCCCTAGGCATCAGCTTGGGGTCTTTTTGCTGTGATAAATGAAAGCCAAACATGTTTAAAATGATTCAGTTATGGGTATTTATGAAAGTAGTGACAAAAAAGAAATAGGATGGTGCTGAATATGGCAACTTTAAAAGCAAATAAAAGAACTGATTTCAAACGTTCCACACTGCAAAAAATCCGTCATTCAGGACACGTTCCTGGTGTCATATACGGAAAAAATACAGACAACCTTGCTGTTTCATTAGACAGTATTGATTTATTAAAGACATTACGTGATGAAGGAAAAAACACAATCATCACATTAGACGTTGGCGGTGAAACAAAATCTGTGATGGTAACAGAACTGCAAACAGATCCGTTGAAAAATGAGCTTGTCCACGCTGATTTCCAAGTGGTCGACTTACAGCGAGAAATTGACGCAGATGTACCTGTACAACTCATTGGCGAATCCAAAGGTGTAAAGGATGGCGGTGTGCTTCAGCAGCCACTATTTGAGCTATCCATTACAGCGAAACCAAAGGATATCCCGCAAAATATTGAAGCTGATATTACAAACTTAGAAGTAAATGACGTACTAACAGTTGGTGATCTGTCTGTTCAGTCTACGTATCAAATTAATAATGATCCAGAAGAAGTTGTTGCTTCGATCTTACCGCCTCAGCAATCAGAGGTTCCAGAGCCAGATAGTGAAGAGGAAACGCAAGAGCCTGAGGCCATTAAAGAAAAAGATGATAGCGAAGAATAACTGGTCAATTAGAGACGTAACCCTCCCGCGGTTACGTCTTTTGTGCTAGAATGAAAAGAATTCATACGTTTTGCATGAGGCAATCACATTGGCTCATTTTTTAGGCGTGTGCATGTGCGACAAAGGAGGTTATTGGTTTCATGATTGCGTTCGTTGGATTGGGTAATCCAGGAAAAGAATATGAAAAAACAAGACATAACGTCGGGTTTATGACAATAGATGAACTATCAAAAAAATGGGACATCCCATTAAATCAATCAAAATTCCATGGACAATATGGAACTGGGTTTGTTTCGGGGCAAAAGGTTCTACTTGTGAAGCCTCTTACATATATGAACTTATCAGGGGAATGTGTGCGTCCGCTGATGGATTACTATGATATTCCCCTTGAACATTTGAAGGTCATCTATGATGATCTTGATTTGCCAACGGGCCGGATTCGTTTGCGTACTAAAGGAAGTGCAGGCGGACATAACGGAATCAAATCGTTGATTCAGCATTTAGGTTCACCAGAGTTTGACCGATTTCGTATCGGCATTGGCCGTCCACAAAACGGCATGAAGGTCGTCGATTACGTACTAGGACGCTTCTCAGAGGAAGAACAGCCTGATATCTCATCTGCTATTCAAGCATCTGTTGAAGCTTGTGAAGCGGCTTTAACAAAGCCATTTTTAGAAGTGATGAATGATTTTAACAAGAAGGTATAAGAATGATAAGCAAAGCACATACTGATCATAAAATCTCAGCATGGGAGGATCACGTATGGCTTTGCACTATTACTGCCGGCACTGTGGTGTAAAGGTTGGCAGTCTAGATGAATCCGCTGTCCAAAGTGAAGCACTTGGATTTCATCACTTAACAAATGAGGAAAGAAACGATATGATTTCTTATAGGGAAAATGGTGATTTACATGTACAAACCATTTGTGAGGATTGCCAAGAGGCGCTCGAAAGAAATCCTGATTACCATCAGTATCATACTTTTATTCAATAAAAAAGCTTTGGTGTAGATATTAGACCAAAGCGTTTTTCTGTTTTAAACAAGCAGGGAGGAGGAGCCAAATGAAAAACATACAATCATTTATCAAACAAAGTGATGATTTTCAGTCCATTTTTAACGGACTAAAAGAAGGGTTAAAAGAACAGCTGCTCGCCGGACTATCAGGCTCCGTCAGATCTTTATTTACAGCCGCCATATCAGACGAATTAAAGCGTCCGATGTTTATTGTGACACACAACTTATATCAAGCGCAGAAGGTCACAGATGATCTAGCAAGTGTGATGCCAGATCGCTCGGTCCTTCTTTATCCTGTCAATGAACTCATTGCATCTGAGATTGCTGTAGCAAGCCCTGAGCTTAGAGCACAGCGTCTTGATGTATTGAATCGTCTCGCGAATGGAGAAAATCCGATTGTCGTGACTCCAGCAGCTGCAGTGCGTAGAATGCTTCCGCCTGTTGAGCTCTGGAAGGAGAGCCAGATCCATTTAAAGGTTGGTGAAGAAATTGATTTGGAGGCGTTTTCAAAACAACTCGTGCAAATCGGTTATGACCGGACGTCCATGGTCGCTGCGCCCGGAGACTTTAGTGTGCGCGGAGGAATCATCGACATTTATGCGTTAACGGAAGACCACCCGATCCGTATTGAGCTGTTTGATACAGAAGTGGACTCTATTCGGTCCTTCCACTCTGACACGCAACGTTCATTGGAAACACTTCAAGAAATCAAGATTGGCCCGGCGAAAGAGCTGATTGTAAGAGGGCCTGAACGAGTGAGAGCGATTGAACAGCTTGACGAAGGTCTTGCCAGCAGCTTAAAGAAATTCAACTCGGATAAACAAAAAGAACTGCTCCATCAGAATATTTCTGCTGATCGTGAGAAGCTGCTAGAAGGTATTGTGACACAAGAAATGACGAAGTATCTGTCCTATTTCTATGAAAAGCCTGCTAGTTTGCTAGATTATACATCGCAGGATACGATTATCATTCTAGATGAAATCAGCAGAATTCAGGAGATGGAAGAACAGCTTGAACAGGAAGAAGCAGATTGGACAATTAGTCTGCTGGAAGAAGGGAATATCCTGCATGATCTAGCCCTTTCCTTCCCATTTCAAGAGCTGTTCAATCAGCAATCGAGATCGATTCTGTACTATTCCTTATTTTTGAGACATGTTCAGCAGACCAATCCGCAAAATATCGTCAATGTATCTAGTAAGCAAATGCAGAATTTCCACGGGCAGATGAATGTGCTTGCAAGTGAAATTGAACGCTACAAAAAGCAGAATTATACGGTTGTCTTTTTAGGTGCAGATGAAGAGCGGACAGAGAAGTTGTCATCTGTCTTGCATGATTATGACATTGAAGCAGCTCTTGCTAAACCTGATGCTGAGCTTGTCAGCGGGCAAGTATATATTTTACAAGGTGAGCTGCAAACCGGTTTTGAACTACCTTTATCCAAAATTGCAGTCATTACAGAGGGTGAACTTTTCAAGAAACGTGTGAAGAAGCAGGCACGTAAGCAAAAGCTGACGAACGCAGAGCGAATCAAAAGCTATTCAGAGCTGCAAGTGGGCGATTATGTGGTGCACATTAACCACGGGATCGGTAAGTATTTAGGAATTGAAACGCTTGAAATTGGCGGCATTCATAAAGATTATTTAAATATTCATTATCAAGGAAGCGATAAGCTTTATGTCCCTGTTGAACAAATTGATCAGGTGCAGAAGTATGTAGGGTCAGAAGGAAAAGAACCAAAGCTATACAAATTAGGCGGCAGCGACTGGAAACGCGTGAAGAAAAAAGTAGAATCATCTGTGCAGGACATTGCAGATGATCTGATTAAGCTGTACGCAGAACGTGAAGCAAGCAAAGGGTATGCCTTCTCGCCTGACCATGAGATGCAGCGCCAGTTTGAATCTGCATTCCCTTACCAAGAAACAGATGATCAAATTCGCTCGATTCATGAAATCAAGCAAGACATGGAGCGGGAGCGCCCGATGGATCGTCTGCTTTGTGGAGATGTGGGCTATGGAAAAACAGAGGTGGCGATTCGAGCGGCCTTCAAAGCCATTGCTGACGGGAAGCAGGTGGCACTGCTTGTACCAACAACGATCTTAGCGCAGCAGCATTTTGACACGATTATGGACAGATTCCAAGACTATCCTGTTAAAATCGCTCAGCTTAGCCGCTTCCGTACACGAAAAGAAACAACAGAAACCTTAAAAGGGCTGAAAAATGGAACGATTGATATGGTCATTGGAACGCATCGTCTTCTTTCAAAAGACATTGTGTACAAGGATTTAGGACTGTTAATTATCGATGAAGAGCAGCGCTTTGGTGTGACGCATAAAGAGAAAATTAAGCAAATGAAAGCCAATATTGATGTGCTGACGTTAACGGCAACGCCAATTCCTCGTACGCTTCATATGTCGATGCTTGGCGTACGTGACTTATCTGTTATTGAAACGCCACCTGAGAACCGTTTCCCAGTTCAAACCTATGTTGTCGAGTACAATGGTGCGTTAGTTAGAGAAGCCATTGAGCGAGAACTGGCAAGAGGCGGTCAAGTGTACTTCCTTTATAACCGAGTGGAGGATATTGAACGAAAAGCAGATGAAATCTCGATGCTTGTTCCAGACGCAAAAGTAAGCTACGCACACGGGAAAATGAGTGAGAACGAGCTGGAATCCGTGATGATTAATTTCCTAGAAGGTGAATCGGATGTACTCGTCAGTACAACCATTATCGAAACGGGCGTAGACATTCCAAATGTGAACACGCTCATTGTTCACGATGCTGATAAAATGGGGCTTTCGCAGCTGTACCAGTTAAGAGGACGAGTTGGGCGCTCGAATCGTGTGGCCTATGCTTATTTCACTTATCGAAAAGATAAAGTGCTTTCTGAAGTTGCAGAGAAAAGGCTTCAAGCCATTAAAGAATTCACTGAGCTCGGATCAGGCTTTAAGATTGCGATGCGTGACTTAACGATTCGAGGAGCAGGGAACTTACTTGGTGCACAGCAGCATGGATTTATTGATTCAGTTGGATTCGACCTTTACTCTCAAATGCTGAAAGAAGCCATTGAAGAAAGAAGAGGCGATACGACTGCTCAAGAAAAATTCGAGCCGGAAATTGATCTCCAAATTGATGCCTACATTCCAGATAGCTATATTTCTGATGGCAAACAAAAGATCGAGATGTATAAACAGTTTAGAGCGATTGGATCAATAGAAGAGCGGAAAGAGCTTCAAGATGAAATGATTGACCGATTCGGAGAATATCCGCAAGAAGTGGCTGATTTGTTCACGATTGCGACGATGAAGGTGTACGCTGTGCAGGAACGTGTCGAGTTGATCAAGATGGAGAAAGGCATTGTCAGACTCACTCTCGATGAAAAAGCAAGCAGCGACATCGATGGTCAAAAATTATTTGAGCTTGGCAGTCAATATGGACGTGATATCGGTCTTGGCATGGAAGGCAGCAAGCTGATTATTTCTGTCCAAACAAAAGGCAAGAAAACGGAGGAGTGGCTTGAAGTCATTCTTCGTATGCTTCGAGGTCTTCAAGATGTGAAAAAAGAAACCATTCCATCTTCATAAAATTTTGTTGGTCTCTCGTGTATATTACGTTTGATGTGACGGATACTAATCTCAGGGTCAAGTGGTGAATGTTGCATAAAGTGGACGCTTTTGTTCCATTCACCCAACACATCATCAAACGAAAGAGAGGCAGCAGTGAATGAAAGCAACTGGAATTGTACGCCGCATCGATGATCTAGGTAGAGTGGTTATACCGAAGGAGATTCGCAGAACATTGCGCATCCGGGAAGGAGATCCACTTGAGATTTTTGTCGACCGCGATGGAGAAGTCATTTTGAAGAAGTATTCACCGATTAGTGAGCTAGGAGACTTTGCGAAGGAATATGCTGATGCATTATTCGACAGTTTGGGTCATTCTATCCTCATCTGTGATCGTGATACGTATATTGCTGTATCCGGCAGTTCAAAAAAAGAGTACTTAAACAAATCCATTAGTGATTTACTTGAACGAACAATGGATCAGCGTAATTCTGTATTAGAGGACAGCAAGAAAGAAATTCAGCTTGTGGATGGTATTGATGATGATGTATCAGCTTATACCATTGCACCTATTGTTGCAAACGGAGATCCAATTGGCGCCGTCGTCTTATTTTCTAAAGAGCGTTCAATGGGAGAAGTGGAGCATAAAGCGGCAGAAACGGCAGCTGGCTTCTTAGCCCGTCAAATGGAACATTAGGTCTAATAAATCTATATCATTTTGATAAAACCAAAGAATGCCGATGAAATCATCTGATTTTGTCGGCGTTTTTTATATGGGATGAAACAAAACAATGAATGTATCGTCTACTCCTTAGAAAGAAACGGCTTGCCAGTCACGTATGATATAATGAGTGCGTTTAAATGCAGGTATATTTTTTGATTGAACATAAAGGAGTCATCCATGAAAAATGCTGTAAATCAGCCGCATTGGCTTTTCCAAGGTGCGGTGATTTTAACCATCGCAGGCTTGTTATCAAAGGTACTGAGTGCCGTATATCGTGTCCCTTTTCAAAATATCGTAGGAGACACAGGTTTTTATATTTATCAGCAGGTCTATCCCTTTCTTGGCATTGCGATCATGCTCGGCACCACTGGTTTTCCTGTGATGGTGTCCAAGCTCCTGAGCGAGCATGGTGAGGAGAATCGCCGAATCATTACAAAGGTATCTTTGGTGTATATCACTTTGCTGAGCTTGGCCTTATTTCTTTGTTTATACATAGGAGCAGGCACAATTGCGAATCTCATGGCGGACAGTCAATTAATGTTGCTCATCCAGATGAGTTCGTATGTGTTTTTATTTCTGCCGCTTACCGTGATGCTGAGGGGTGTTTTTCAGAGTGATGGGCTGATGCTCCCCACTGCGGTCTCTCAATTGGCTGAGCAACTCATCAGAGTAGGCGTCCTGCTTGTTTTATCTTTCTATTTTGTGAAACATGGCTATTCGCTTTATGAAACAGGAGCGGGTGCGGTGTTCTCTTCTATAGCTGGAAGTGCGGCTTCACTCATTTTGCTTCTTTTCCTTTGGCTGACCTATCGGAAGCGGTCGTCAGCGAGCAAGACATTAAAACAGGCTACACTGCGGAAAAAAAATGTGCTGAAGAGTTTGGTGCTGTATACATTGACGATTTGTGTGAGTGGATTGCTGATCCTATGGATGCAAATGATCGATGCTTTTCACCTGTATGCGCTACTGCGCAGTGAGGGACTGAGTGAAGCAGCTGCAAAGGCGGCAAAAGGCGTATATGACCGAGGTCAGCCGTTCCTGCAGCTCGGGACGGTGTTTGCAATTAGTATTGGGACGTCTCTTGTTCCGTTTTTGTCGTCGGCCTTAAGAAAAGGGCAGCATGAAGCAATTCGTGAAAAAGTACGTACATCGTTTAAGGCAACATCGGTGCTGGGGATTGGTTCAGCTGTCGGTCTTATATGTATTTTATCGTCTGTGAACATTATGCTTTTTCGTAATGACTTAGGGGCAGATGCGCTGCAAATATTTTGCATATCCATTGCCTTTACATCAATGGCGATTACGCAAACCGCTTTACTTCAGGGTCTGGGACATACCGTGTACCCAGCTGTTGTGGTCCTGATCAGTGTACTGGTGAAATGGGGGCTGACGCTGGCTCTTGTCCCGTTATTCGGCATTTATGGAGCCGCATGGTCGACTGTTTGTGCGTTTCTCGTTGCCGCTGCGCTCAATGCGGTGTATTTGAAGCATAAAGGGTGGATTTCAATAAGAGAGCTATTCCCAGTGAAAATTCTTTTATCAGCAGCATTCATGGCTGTCGTTTTAATTGGATATCAGGCATTGTTTTCTTGGGTCATTCCCTTTGAGAAACGTCCGTTTTCTGTTTTAGAGAGCCTGACTTCAGTTTTTATTGGTGGTTTCGCCTTTTTATATAGTATTCTTAAGCTAGACGTATTTACGGAAGAGGAATGGAGACTCATTCCATTAGGAGAAAAGATTTTATATTTTAAACAGATGAGAGGGAATCGAAATGGCAGGTAAGATTACAGTCGTTGGTCTTGGGGCAGGCGACATGGATCAGCTGACGCTCGGTGTATATAAGCAGCTGAAGCAGGCGAAAGAAGTATACATGAGAACGCAGGATCATCCACTCACCGCAGAATTGATGCAGGAGGTCCCGTCTCTGACCTTTTTTGATGAGATATATGAAAAGCATGATCAGTTTGATGCAGTGTATGAGGAAATCACAGACATTCTCTTCCAAGAGGCTGAGGGGAAAGATATTGTGTATGCAGTACCAGGTCACCCGTTTGTGGCGGAAAAGACAGTGCAGCTTCTTGTTTCACAACAGAAGGAGCGCGGGGTTGAGGTGTACGTCGCTGGTGGACAAAGCTTTTTGGATGCGACGTTTAATTCCTTACAGATTGACCCAATTGAAGGGCTGCAATTCGTTGACGCAGGGGATATGAGAGCGGATGATCTGAAGTTGACCCAGCATGTGCTGATCTGTCAGGTATATGATCAGATGACAGCCTCGAATGTGAAGCTGACCCTCATGGAAAAGCTACCTGACGATTATGAAGTCTTTATCGTAACGGCAGCTGGAAGCAGTCAGGAACAGATTACAGGTGTTCCTTTATTTGAACTTGATCGAGATGTGTCGATAAATAACTTAACGAGTGTTTATGTGCCTCCAATCCAAGATGAAAAGCTACTCTATCAACAATTTGACACTTTCCGTGAAGTCATTCGTACATTAAGAGGTCCTGGCGGCTGTCCTTGGGATCAAAAACAAACGAATGAGTCGCTCAAACCATATTTAATTGAAGAATGTTATGAGCTGCTGGAAGCCATAGATGAAGACGATCCAGATCATATGGTTGAAGAACTCGGAGATGTACTGCTGCAAGTTTTACTCCATGCCCAAATTGGTGAAGATGATGGTTACTTCTCAATGGATGACGTCATCCAGCATGTCACAGAAAAAATGATTCGACGACATCCGCATGTGTTTGGTGATACGGATGTGTCTGAAGCATCAGATGTCGTCGCCAACTGGGAAAAAATCAAGCAGCAGGAAAAACCGGAGCGTGCAGCTTCTATTTTGCAATCCATTCCAACGACTCTTCCAGCTTTAACAAAAGCCTATAAGCTCCAAAAGAAAGCAGCAAAAGTGGGCTTCGACTGGACAGAAGTAGAGGATATTTGGAACAAATACGAAGAAGAAAAGCAGGAATTCCTTGTGGAAGTGGCAGATAAGACGGGTGAAGGTGCAACAAAGCAAATGAAGGATGAATTTGGGGATCTTTTGTTTGTTCTCGTCAACATTGGAAGATTTTATCATCTAGAGCCTGAAACCGCCCTCTCTTCTGCAAACACAAAATTCATGCGGCGCTTTCAGCATATTGAACAAAAAGCAAAGGACATAGGGCGTTCACTAGAGGACTTGACCTTAGAAGAAATGGACGATCTGTGGAACGATGCCAAACGTATAGAAAGAGGTGAACATACATGAGACTAGATAAATTCTTAAAAGTGTCTCGTTTAATCAAAAGAAGAACATTGGCAAAAGAAGTAGCTGATCAAGGGAGAATTTCCATTAATGGCACGCAGGCGAAAGCCAGCTCTGACGTGAAAGAAGGGGACGAGCTTCAAATTCGCTTTGGCCAAAAGCTTGTGACTGTTCAAGTCAACGAGTTAAAAGACACAACGAAAAAAGAAGAAGCTGCTGGCATGTATACCGTGCTAAAAGAAGAAAAAACAGCAGAATAGGGCTTGTTCTAAATGTCCCGCCTGTCACATACAATGCAGTAACAATGCAAGTATGAGATATGGGGGATGTATAAATGAATCAATATTATAATCAACCTCAAGGCACGAAGTTGTCATCAGAAGCCGAGCATCATGTCACAATGCGCAACAGAAAGCATTTAGATATTACCGGGGTCAAACAGGTCGAGAGCTTTGATAATGAAGAATTTCTGCTTGAGACTGTCATGGGAGTCCTCGCCATTCGCGGAGAAAATCTGCAAATGAAAAACTTAGATGTAGAAAAGGGCGTTGTGTCCATTAAAGGGCGTGTCTTTGACTTAATCTATGTAGATGAGCAGCACGGGGAGAAAGCTAAAGGATTTTTTAGCAAGCTGTTTAAATGACACTGACGGTCCAGTTTTATACGATGCTTTCGATGGCGGCGATGGGCATCTGGCTGGGCGCATCGCTGGATACGTACAAGCTGTTTGTGAACCGGGAAAAAACAGCAAAATGGCTGCTGGTCATTCACGACCTCCTTTTTTGGGTGGTGCAGGGTCTCTTATTCTTTTATGTCCTGCTGCTGACCAATGAGGGAGAATTCAGGCTTTATATTTTTCTAGCTGTTGCTCTAGGTTTCTCGATGTACCAGGCATTGATGAAACAGCTGTATATGAACATCCTCAAGTTTGTGATGAGGTGTATTTATCAGACTGTTCTCTTCCTGAAAAGGCTGATCATGTCGATGGTTTTCCAGCCCATTCGCTGGATCGTCGGTTTGATCATAAGTGCTCTTCTGTTCTTGTTCCACTCGCTCTTACGCCTTGTTCGTTTTGCGTTTCGACTCGTGTGGAAGGTGCTGTATATTGTTTGTTATCCGCTTATTTGGTTACTCAATGTGACCATTATTCATCGAATTCCCGAAAAATGGCGAACATCAATGAGGTTGTTTTTCTCAAAAGGAGCAGGAATTTTACAAGGGATCAAGAAATTATCTCGTACCATGAAAACGAAATGGAAACAATTCTGGACAAAGTAAGAGAGGAGGCCTTCATCCTTGAACGAGAGAAAAAGAAATATCGCACAAATTCAAAATGATTATCAAAAACAAATGGAACAGCAAGCGCAGCGCCTAAAACGCAAACGCCGGGGACTCCTTAGAAGGCTTACCGTGTTTGGAGTCATTGTGCTCATGTTTGCTGTTTTGGTAACAAGTGCCCTCTGGTCGCAATCGTCTGCATTGAAAGAAAAAGAAGAGAAGAAGGTTGCGCTTGAAAAAGAATTGAAGCAATTACAAACAAAGCAGGAAGATATTTCTGATGAAATCAAAAAGCTGAAAAGCAAAGAATACGTACTCGAACTGGCACGACGGGACTATTATATGTCTAAAAAAGGCGAAAAAATCTTTGATGTGGGCAATAAGAGCGATTAGCCTTGTTGACACTTAAAATTCAGTTTATGTATAATTGAACAAATGAGATTTTTTTATAAGTCTAAGGAGGAGCACTTTTTTTATGTCGATTGAAGTTGGCAGCAAGTTACAAGGGAAAGTTACGGGCATTACAAATTTTGGAGCTTTTGTGGAGTTGCCAGGCGGTTCAACTGGTCTCGTTCATATCAGTGAGGTAGCCGATAACTATGTAAAAGATATTAATGAGCATTTAAAAGTCGGTGAACAAGTTGAAGTGAAAGTGATTAACGTTGAAAAAGACGGTAAAATCGGCTTGTCCATTAAAAAAGCAAAAGATCGTCCTCAACAACAACAATCAAGACCGAGCAGAAATGATTTCCGTCCGAAGGAATCGTTTGAGCAAAAAATGAACAAATTCTTAAAAGATAGCGAAGATCGCTTAACATCTTTAAAACGTAACACGGAATCAAAACGTGGGGGGCGCGGAGCAAGAAGAGGTTAACTTGTTGCTGCTTTCTATATATTTTTCACAACAAAGCATCTGCTGTTTAGCGGGTGCTTTTTTTAATACAAATTCAACGCTTTTTGTGATTTCGCCATTTAATTTAAAACTTTCTATTGACGGACAAGCGAATCCTTTGTATTATAGTTCTTGTGCTTCTTAGCGCATTTTACATTATGGCGGTGTAGCTCAGCTGGCTAGAGCGTACGGTTCATACCCGTGAGGTCGGGGGTTCGATCCCCTCCGCCGCTATCCTTTTAAAAAGAACGATAAGCAAGGCCCGTTGGTCAAGCGGTTAAGACACCGCCCTTTCACGGCGGTAACACGGGTTCGAATCCCGTACGGGTCATCTTCAAAACAGCTTTCTATAGGAAAGCTGTTTTTTTGTGCTTTCGTAAAATTCTGATGAAAGACATCGACTTTCAAGAAAGTATGCCTTTTTGGCAAATAAAGCGTCGAACGTTTTATGGAAACGACAACTTCTTTTGACAAAATTTCTTTTTCACCTTCGCTATAATGACAAGCAACGAATATCAGGTGGGGGATGAAAAGATGGAAAAACTAGAAAGAAGAACTGATTTAACGGGAGCCGGGTTTGAAAGAATCAGTGCAGGGTTAAAAAAGATGAAAAACCTGTTTCTTCATCATACGCATTCTCTTTTTTTCTATAAAGGGTTTATTTATGTTGTTCTGGGCTTTTTATTGGGACGAGCCTTTATCTTATCTGAAATTATGCCGTTTGCATTGCCTTTCTTTGGGTCCATGCTGCTCATTAAAAGGGATAAAGCGATGCTTGCTTGTCTTGCTTTACTCGCTGGGGCGATGACGATATCACCTCAAAATGCATTATTCGTGTTTGCGTCATTGATCGTGTTCCTTCTCATGTCAAAGGTCGTTTCATTCATCATCAAAGACCCGGTGAAAACATTACCGGTTGTAATTGTGCTCTCAATGCTGATAACCAGGGGAGCTTTTGTATACCTCGAGCAGGGTGCGGTTCAAAGCTATGACTATGTGATGGCAGGGGTTGAAGCTGGACTTGCCTTCATTTTGACACTGATTTTTCTTCAAAGTTTGCCGATTTTTACAGTCAGGAAAATCAAACACTCCTTAAAGGTTGAAGAAATTATTTGCTTTATGATATTAATCGCTTCAGTTTTAACAGGTCTGGCTGGGATCACATTTCAAGGAATGCAGGCAGAGCATATTTTGTCACGATATGTAGTGCTGAGCTTTGCCTTTATTGGAGGAGCGAGTATTGGTTGTACAGTGGGTGTTGTAACTGGATTAATTCTTGGTCTCGCCAACATCGGCAACCTTTATCAGATGAGTCTGCTTGCCTTTTCGGGCTTATTAGGCGGATTACTAAAAGAGGGGAAAAAAGCAGGAGCCGCCATCGGCTTGATTGTGGGTTCTTTACTAATCTCCCTCTACGGTGAAGGGTCAGCAGGGCTAATGACCACGCTATATGAATCACTCATCGCAGTTGCACTGTTTTTGCTCACGCCACAGTCAGTAACGTCCAAGGTGGCAAAATATATTCCTGGTACGGTAGAGCATGTACAGGAACAGCAGCAATATGCCAGAAAAGTACGAGACGTGACAGCAAAAAAGGTAGATCAATTCTCTAATGTATTTCATGCGCTGTCTGAGAGTTTTGCGACATTTTACGAATCCATTCCTGAGGAGAAGAAGCAGGAAGAGGATGTAGATCTTTTTTTAAGTACGATCACAGAACGTTCCTGTCAAACGTGCTATAAGAAAAATAAATGCTGGGTGCAGAACTTTGATACAACCTATGAACTCATGAAACAAGTTATGCATGAATCTGATGAAAAAACGTACGAGCATAACCGGAAGTTGAAAAAGAAATTCAGTCAGCACTGCTCAAAATCAAAGCATGTAGAAGAATTGATTGAAGAGGAGATAGCTTACTATAAAGCAAATCAGACCTTAAAGAAAAAGGTCCAAGACAGCAGGCGCCTTGTGGCCGAACAACTTATGGGTGTCTCACAAGTCATGGAGGATTTTTCCCGGGAAATAAAACGAGAAAGAGAGCAGCATTTTATTCAGGAAGAGCAGATGATAGAAGCACTTCAGAACTTTGGAATTGAAATTCAGCAAGTTGAAATTTATAGCTTAGAACAGGGAAATGTTGATATAGAGATGAGAATTCCCTATTGCCAAGGTCATGGGGAATGCGAAAAAATCATCGCTCCAATGCTCTCGGATATTTTAGAAGAACAAGTTTTAGTCAAAGCAGAGCAGTGTGCGGAGCATCCAACAGGTTATTGTCATGTTGTATTCGGTTCTGCAAAATCGTATCGAGTGTCTACAGGTGTAGCACATGCAGCGAAAGGCGGAGGATTAGTATCTGGAGACAGCTACAGCATGATGGAGCTGGGTGCAGGTAAATATGCCGCAGCTATTAGTGATGGGATGGGAAATGGAGCAAGAGCCCATTTTGAAAGCAATGAAACGATCAAGCTGTTAGAAAAAATCTTGGCGTCTGGTATTGATGAAAAAGTAGCGATTAAAACGATTAATAGCATTTTATCTTTACGGACAACAGATGAAGTCTATTCCACATTAGACTTATCCATTATTGATTTACAGGATGCGAGCTGTAAGTTCCTCAAGATTGGCTCCACCCCAAGTTTTATTAAACGTGGTGATCAAGTGATGAAGGTACAGGCCAGCAACTTGCCTATTGGCATTATTGATGAATTTGAAGTAGAAGTGGTGAGTGAACAGATGAAGGCAGGAGATCTCCTTATCATGATGAGCGACGGGATCTTTGAAGGACCAAAGCATATCGAAAATCATGATTTGTGGGTCAAACGAAAAATGAAGAGCTTTAAAACAGAAGATCCGCAAGAGATTGCTGATTTATTAATGGAGGAGGTCATTCGCACAAGAGCAGGTCAAATCGATGACGATATGACGGTTGTCGTCATTAGGCTCGACCACAATACACCAAAATGGGCATCCATTCCGACAGGTACATTCTACCTTCAGAAACAAGAGATTTCTTGAAATATCGTATAATATGAATTTCTTCTGGCGATGATGGGGATATAAGCATTCAGTTACAATCCCAGGAGGAATGAAGATGCGAAAAGGTCACGTAAACCAAATCTTACTGATTACAGATGGCTGCTCAAATCATGGGGAAGACCCACTTGCGATTGCCGCATTGGCAAAGGAGCAAGGGATCACAGTCAATGTCATTGGCATTATGGAAGAGAACAGACACGATCATGAAGCGATGAAAGAAGTAGAGGGGATTGCTCTAGCAGGCGGAGGCATTCATCAGGTTGTCTACGTTCAGCAATTGTCTCAAACCGTACAAATGGTGACAAAAAAGGCGATGACGCAAACGTTACAAGGTGTTGTGAATAAAGAATTGCAGCAAATTCTTGGCAAAGATACTGAAATTGAAGAACTTCCCCCAGATAAGCGTGGAGAAGTGATGGAGGTTGTGGACGAGCTCGGTGAGACGGTTCATCTTCAAGTGCTTGTGCTTGTGGATACGAGTGCAAGTATGAAACCGAAGCTGCCAACGGTAAAAGAAGCACTCATCGATCTCTCTATTAGTCTAAATTCGAGAATTGGTGAAAATCAGTTTGGGATGTGTGTATTTCCCGGGAAAAACTCAGATGCAGAAATTGTGTTGAACTGGACGCCTCGGTTCGATTCGTTATCATCGATTTTCCCGAAGCTGACAACAGGAGGAATTACACCGACTGGACCAGCAATTCGAGAAGCACTCCAGCATTTCAAATCAGTTCGTTCACGAAAAGGGCTGCTTGAAGCGAAGGAAGAACATGATGAATTCGGCTTCTAACATCCCATTAGGTACAATGATAAAAGGAAAGTGGCATCATCAACATTACCGCATTGTAAAAGAGCTGGGAAAAGGGGCGAACGGTGTGGTTTATCTGGCCGAATCGTCAAAGGGGCAAGTGGCCCTTAAAGTGAGTGATGACAGTATGCTCATTGCATCTGAAGTCAATGTATTAAAATCCTTTTCAAAGGCTCCTGTGAAAACCATGGGGCCTTCTTTTTATGATATGGATGATGCTCTTTATCCTGGTATGTCAGAGAAACGGTCGTTTTATGTCATGGAGTATGTCAGAGGACCATTGCTACTTGAATTTGTCAAACAAAAAGGCGATGAATGGATCGTCGTTCTCATGATTCAACTGTTGTCTAACCTTGCTCACTTACATAAGGAAGGCTGGATATTCGGTGACTTGAAGCCTGATAATCTCATCGTTTCAGGCCCCCCAGCTACGATTCGATGTATTGATGTTGGAGGAACAACGAAGGCGGGAAGGGCGATTAAGGAATACACCGAGTTTTTTGACCGCGGCTACTGGGGCTTCGGTACAAGAAAAGCAGAACCTTCTTATGATCTATTTGCCTTAAGTATGGTCATGGTGAACTGTGCCTATAAAAAAGAATTTAAAAAAGGGGCAGAACCAGAAAAGCAGCTTTATCGAGCGATTGAAGGACATCCTTTATTAAAGCGATATGAGAGGGTGTTAAAAGCGGCTCTCCAAGGCAAATATCAATCAGCGGCAGACATGAAAAGCGCGATGTTGAAAGAAGGACAATTGCTTGCTTCAAGAAAATCACGACAAAAGAAGCCATCACAGCAAAATAGGCAAAAGTCAGCTGTTCCTCAACATCAACAGACCGTACCTTCACGATCAAGAGCTGCTGCTGCGAAAAGAACATCAGTACGCAAAAAATCAGGCGGTCTTTTTGAAACCATTCTCATCTTATGCAGTGTGCTCGCTCTTTACTGTGCCTATGTGGTTTTATTCCTATTATAGAGCTGTAAAAAAGCAGGCTTCTTCTTTGCTTGGAGCTAATGAAAGTGATAGGATATGTATATCTTTAAATTACCTGCTCTTTGTGAGGAGGAAGTTGTGAATAGAATTGAATCTTTTTTGAAAAAACATGATGTTTTCCTTGAAAATACGACAGTCATTGTCGGGGTTTCTGGCGGACCAGATTCTATGCTCTTGCTGCATGAACTAAACAAACGTCGAAAATGTTCCTTTCAGCTGATTGCAGCCCATGTAGATCACATGTTCAGAGGAGAAGAATCCTTTGCTGATTTGGCATTTGTTGAAGCGTACTGTAAAGAGCATGAGATCCTTTTTGAATCGGCTCGTATACAGGTCACCCAATATGCAAAAGAAAACCGCTTAAACAAACAGGCAGCTGCAAGAGAGTGCAGATATGCTTTCTTTCGTCAATTGATGGAACAGTACAACGCTCAATTTATAGCGCTTGCACATCATGGAGACGATCAAGTAGAAACAATGGTGATGAGGCTGACAAGAGGGACTGTTGGAATAGGACTCGCAGGTATGCAAGCAAAGCGCCCTTTTCAAGAAGGGTGGCTGATTCGTCCGCTGATTGGATATTCTAAGGATGATGTACTCACTTCTTGCGAAAAAGAACAAGTTCCTTATGTCATTGATCAAAGCAATCACACCGATGACTACTTGAGAAACCGGATCAGAAGACACGTTCTTCCCGTGTTAAAAGAAGAGGCACCTCATGTGCATGAAAGCTTTCAGTTTGTAAGTGACATGCTGACTGAGGATGAGCAGTACTTGCAGGCATTAACAAAGGATCAAATGCATCAAGTCATTACGAATCAAACGCCTAAGCAAATTGAGATCAAAACGAAGCCTTTGCTTGACCTGCCTTTGCCTTTACAAAGAAGAGGCATTCAACTAATATTAAACTATCTTTATGAAAACACTCAATCAGCGTTTTCAAACCAGCATATTCTAGGGACTTTGGACTGGTTATCTCATACTGATCAACCGTCTGGATCATTAGATTTGCCAAAAGGTTTACAAGCTGTCAAATCTTATGATCACTGTATGTTTACCTTTGAACGATCGCTTGTCATAGATCAGTCATATACTCATCATTTAAAAGGTGAGCTTGGCGAGGAACTTTTTCTCCCGAATGGACAGTCTATCTTGGTATCAAATCATGTTCCGAAGGATGCACGGAACGGAAACCATTTTTTCTTGCTTCAAAAAGATCATGTTCGTCTTCCTTTGATCATTCGCTCACGAAAAAACGGTGATCGAATCAAACTTAAAGGGATGAATGGATCAAAAAAGGTGAAAGATATATTTATTGATAAAAAAGTGCCTCTTGCAGAAAGAGACAGCTGGCCGATCGTCACTGACTCGGATCATCAAATCATCTGGATCCCAGGTCTGAAAAAATCCATTTTTGAAGAAATTGATATGACAAACAGCGATCTCATTGTATTACAATATAGACAGCACGAAAATTTGTAGGGGGCAAGCAAAAGCATGAAACAAGATATTGAAAAGATTTTGATCTCAGAAGAAGAGATCCAGCTAAAAGTGAAGGAACTGGGTGCAACATTAACCAGCGATTATGATGGTAAATTTCCCCTGGCTATTGGTGTTTTGAAAGGGGCTCTTCCATTCATGGCAGACCTGATCAAACACATTGATACATATTTAGAGCTTGATTTTATGGATGTATCTAGCTACGGAAAGTCTACCGTATCTTCTGGAGAAGTGAAGATCATCAAAGATCTAGATACTTCTGTTGAAGGAAGAGATATTCTAATTATGGAAGATATCATCGACAGTGGGTTAACTTTGAGTTATCTGGTAGAGCTTTTCCGATACCGTAAAGCAAACTCCATTAAAATTGTGACATTGCTTGATAAACCAAGCGGCCGCAAAGCAGACATCAAAGCAGATTATGTTGGGTTTGAAGTACCAGATGCATTTGTTGTTGGCTATGGATTGGATTTTGCCGAACGTTACCGAAACCTCCCGTATATTGGAGTGTTAAAACCATCTGTTTACGAAGGCTAATGAGCACACGTTTACATGAGGTTATTGGTTGTGTTGGAATGATTTTCTATGATACTATTGAACATAGTTGTGCTTACTGTGGGAGGAGGTAAGGAATGAATCGGGTTTTTCGTAATACGATTTTTTATATACTTATTTTATTACTTGTGATAGGGGTTGTCAGTTGGTTAGGATCCCCTAATCAAAAGCCTGAGAACATGTCTTACAGCAAATTTTCGCAAAATTTAAGTGCGGGAAAAGTGGAGAGTATCTCCATCCAGCCTGTAAGAGGGGTTTATGAAATTCGTGGTCAATTAGATGGCGCGAAGAAAGATGAATACTTCATTACCCACGTTCCAGACGGTCAAGGAGTTGACCAAATTTACAGTGCACTGAAGAATACAGATGTAAAAGTAGAACCAGCACCTGAAACAAATGGATGGCTGCAAGTTCTGACAACCATCATTCCATTCATCATCATCTTTATCCTGTTCTTCTTCTTATTGAACCAAGCTCAAGGCGGTGGAAGCCGTGTCATGAACTTTGGTAAGAGTAAGGCGAAGCTTTACACAGAAGAGAAGAAACGTGTGAAATTTAAAGATGTTGCCGGTGCGGATGAAGAAAAACAAGAGCTCGTAGAAGTGGTTGAATTCTTAAAAGATCCACGTAAATTTGCGGAGCTTGGCGCAAGAATCCCTAAAGGGGTTTTACTAGTAGGACCTCCAGGTACAGGTAAAACATTGCTTGCGAGAGCATCTGCAGGAGAAGCAGGCGTTCCTTTCTTCAGCATCAGTGGTTCTGACTTCGTCGAGATGTTCGTCGGTGTCGGTGCATCACGTGTACGTGATTTGTTTGAAAATGCGAAAAAGAATGCACCTTGCTTAATCTTTATTGATGAGATTGATGCAGTGGGTCGTCAGCGTGGAGCAGGTCTTGGTGGTGGTCATGATGAGCGTGAACAAACGCTTAACCAGCTTCTTGTTGAAATGGATGGTTTTAGTGCCAACGAAGGGATTATTATCATTGCTGCAACTAACCGTGCAGATATCCTAGATCCTGCATTGCTGCGTCCGGGACGTTTTGACCGTCAAATTACGGTTGACCGCCCAGATGTCATTGGCCGTGAAGAAGTACTGAAGGTTCATGCGAAAAACAAACCGCTTGATGATACAGTCAACTTGAAAGCCATTGCAAGCAGAACACCAGGGTTCTCTGGGGCAGATCTTGAGAACTTACTAAACGAAGCAGCACTTGTTGCTGCCCGTCAAAACAAAAAGAAAATTGATATGCGTGATATCGACGAAGCAACTGACCGTGTCATTGCTGGACCGGCTAAGAAAAGCCGTGTCATTTCTAAGAAAGAACGCAATATCGTGGCGTACCACGAAGCAGGTCATACCGTCATTGGACTTGTCCTTGACGAAGCTGACATGGTGCATAAAGTAACGATCGTTCCTCGTGGTCAGGCAGGCGGATATGCGGTCATGCTTCCAAGAGAAGACCGTTATTTCCAAACGAAGCCAGAGCTTCTTGATAAAATCGTCGGCTTGCTCGGCGGTCGTGTTGCAGAGGAAATTACGTTTGGTGAAGTAAGTACAGGCGCTCACAACGACTTCCAGCGTGCAACAGGCATTGCAAGAAGAATGGTCACAGAGTTCGGTATGTCTGATAAACTTGGTCCTCTACAATTCGGTCAAGCACAAGGAGGTCAAGTATTCCTTGGCCGTGATTTCAACAACGAGCCGAATTATAGTGAAGCGATCGCTTATGAAATTGACCAAGAAGTTCAGCGCTTCATCAAAGAAAGCTACGAACGTGCGAAACAAATTCTCACTGAGAATAAAGATAAGCTAGAAATCATCGCACAAGCTCTTCTAGAAGTGGAAACATTAGATGCTGAACAAATTAAATCTCTTTACGATACTGGAAAGCTTCCAGAGCGTGTATACGCAGATGACGAAGAGAAAAACGATGATGTGAAAGTGAACATCAAGAAAAAAGAAGAAGACGAGGAGATTTAATCTCCTTCTATAAAAAGCTGTCGGGCTCACCGGCAGCTTTTTTTATTTCGATTCATGAATGGATCGGTTTCGAATTGTTTACAAATGGAACTCAATTCGTGTATGGTATGATAGAAAGTCGAAAAATGCTCTTTTTGAGACACTATTCAAAGTGGTGATGAAGTTGTTACTCGTGATAGATGTAGGAAACACAAATACCGTTTTAGGTGTTTATCATAATGGCGATTTGAACTACCATTGGCGGATTGAAACAAGCCGTCATAAAACAGAAGATGAATTTGGTATGGCAATCCGATCCTTATTTGACTATGTAGGGCTGATGTTTGACCAGATAGAAGGAATTATCATTTCTTCTGTTGTCCCGCCAATGATGTTTGCTCTGGAAAGAATGTGCGAAAAGTATTTTCACATTACTCCTCAAATCGTTGGGCCTGGCATGAAGACTGGATTAAACATTATGTGTGACAATCCAAAGGAAGTCGGCGCTGATCGAATTGTGAACGCAGTGGCGGCCATTCACCTGTATGGGGCCCCTCTCATTGTGGTAGACTTTGGAACAGCCACAACCTACTGCTATATCAATGAACAAAAACAATACATGGGTGGCGCAATTGCACCGGGTATTACCATCTCAACAGAGGCTTTATATACAAGAGCGGCAAAACTGCCGAGAATTGAAATTGTCCGTCCAGATCACATTGTTGGAAAAAATACCATCAGTGCGATGCAATCCGGCATCCTTTATGGATATGTTGGTCAAGTCGAGGGAATAGTGAAACGGATGAAGCAGCAAGCCAAACAAACACCGAAAGTCATTGCAACAGGCGGTTTGTCTACATTGATTGGAAATGAATCAGACTGTATTGATATTGTCGATCCGTTCCTCACATTAAAAGGACTCCAATTAATTTATGAACGTAATCGTGTCGGTGTATTATAGGAGGGTTTAATCAAAATGGATTATTTAGTTAAAGCGTTAGCATATGACGGGAAAGTCCGTGCGTATGCTGCGAACACAACAGATACAATCAACGAAGCGCAGAGAAGACACCATACGTGGCCAACTGCTTCAGCTGCAATCGGCAGAACCATGACAGCGACTGTCATGATGGGAGCCATGCTGAAAGGCGAGAATAAATTAACTGTCAAAATTGAAGGCGGTGGGCCGATCGGAGCCATCATTGCGGATGGAAACGCAAAAGGTCAGGTGCGCGGATATGTCTCAAACCCACAAGTTCACTTTGATTTAAATGAACATGGGAAGCTGGACGTTAGACGTGCTGTTGGAACATCTGGAACGTTAAGTGTTGTCAAAGATATCGGACTGAAAGATCACTTTACAGGGCAAACGGAAATTGTCTCAGGTGAAATTGGAGATGACTTTACTTATTACCTGGTCTCCTCTGAACAAGTGCCATCCTCTGTAGGTGTGGGTGTTCTTGTCAATCCAGACAACTCGATCCTTGCAGCAGGCGGTTTCATCATTCAATTGCTGCCTGGAACAGAAGATGCAGTCATCGAAAGACTCGAAAAGAGATTATCAACCATTGAACCGATCTCTAAACTGATTGAAAAAGGGATGACTCCTGAAGAAATTTTAGAAGAAGTGCTCGGTGAAAAACCTCAAATCTTAGAAACTGTACCTGTCGAATTTTCTTGTAACTGCTCAAAAGAACGGTTTGCCAACGGTATTATCAGCCTAGGGGAAGCCGAAATTGAGGATATGATTGAACAAGACGGACAAGCAGAAGCTCAATGCCATTTTTGTAACGAAACGTATGTATTTACAAAAGAAGAGCTAGAAGAGCTACGTGAAGAAATAACCCGCTAAGCTCTAAGCAGCGGGTTTTCTTTTTAGAATGGAAAGGAGACGAAAGATGAGACTGAAAGCAAGAGTGGTATGGACATTTATCCTCGTTCTGCTCATGATTAATGCCGTTGTCATTGCATATGTATTAACAAAGTCACAAATGTCGCAGGCTTCTTCAAATGGGAAGAGCGGTGAAGAAATTGCTTCTATTGGGAAAGAGAAAGTCACACGTCAAGAATGGTTAAAGAAAATGGAAGACCGCTACGGAAAGGCAACACTTGAACAAATGATTAATCAGAAGGTAGTCAATCAGCTTGCGAAAGAAAACAAGCTGGAGGTATCTTCAAAAGAGATCAATCGTGAGCTGCTGATGCTGAAAGCGGTATCTAATAATTTCTACGAAGACGGTCATACAAGTGAAAAGGAATGGAAAGAGCAGATTCGTTATCAAATTTTATTAGAACAGCTTCTAACGAGAGATGCGGTCGTTTCTGAAAAAGAAGCCAAATCCTTTTATGAAAAAAACAAAGACTTGTATCAATATGATGACTCATACCGAATTCGCCACATTGTTGTGAAAACAAAAGACGAGGCACAAAGTGTATTAAAAGATTTAAAGGGCGGATCTAGTTTCGAAGCTGTAGCAGCTGAACGATCCACCGATCGATATACCTCTCCTTACGGCGGAGATCTTGGATTTGTCACAGAAGAGCAAGAAAGCATTCCAGCCCTATACATACAAGAAGCCCAAAAGCTTAAGCCAGATGAATGGACGAAAGAGCCGATCGAGATCAAAAACGGTTATGCCATCATACAATTAAAAGAAAAATTAAATGGCCGCTCCTTCTCTTATGAAGAAGTCAAAGATCAGATCAAAAGGCAGATCGCCATGGAAGATCTGGGTGAAAAGGCGAATGTCAAAACCCTGTGGAAAGAAGCAAAAGTCACATGGTTTTACGATGGAGAGCAGGACTAAAAGCATTGACAAAATTTTTCGAAATTGATAATTTAATATTAATACAATAAAATTACTCGGAGATAGAGGTGTTAGTGATGGCTCGTATTGCAAATTCAGTTTTTGAACTAATAGGAAATACACCAGTCGTTAAATTAAACCGTTTAGTAGATGAAGACAGTGCGGATGTCTACTTGAAACTTGAATATATGAACCCAGGCAGCAGTGTAAAAGATCGTATTGCGTTAGCGATGATCGAAGATGCTGAAGCAAAAGGTACATTAAAAGCTGGTGACACACTCATTGAGCCAACAAGCGGAAACACAGGAATCGGTCTTGCGATGGTCGCGGCTGCAAAAGGAATCAATGCGATTTTAGTTATGCCGGATACAATGAGTCAGGAGCGCCGCAACCTTTTACGGGCTTACGGTGCAGAACTTGTATTAACACCGGGTGCAGAAGGAATGAAAGGTGCCATCAAAAAAGCAGAAGAATTAGCAGAAGAGCACGGATACTTCATGCCTCAGCAGTTCAGCAATGAAGCCAATGCTGAGATTCACCGCCGCACAACAGGGAAAGAGATTCTTGAACAATTCGACGGCGACCTTGATGCATTTATTGCAGGAGTTGGTACTGGCGGTACGATTACAGGTGCTGGTGAAGTCCTGAAAGAAGCCATCCCATCTATTCAGCTCTATGCGGTAGAACCAACAGATTCTCCTGTACTATCAGGCGGGAAACCAGGTCCGCATAAAATTCAAGGCATCGGAGCAGGGTTTGTTCCATCTATCTTGAACACAGAAGTATATGACGGCATTATCCAAGTGAAAAACGAAGATGCATTTGAACTTGCAAGAAAGGCAGCGAAAGAAGAAGGAATCCTTGGTGGTATATCTTCAGGAGCAGCCATTTATGCAGCGCTTCAAACAGCGAAGAAGCTTGGTAAAGGGAAAAAGGTTCTAGCGATTATTCCAAGTAACGGTGAACGTTACCTTAGTACGCCGCTTTATCAATTTGATTAAACAATACACCCCAGCATTTGCTGGGGTTTTTTCATGAATTCTGAAGATGGAAAGCAAATACTATTTTCTAATTAAAATGGATTGCATTACAATAAGATTAATGAAAATAAAAAAGGATGATTACATGACACAACGTAGGCCGATGGGCATCAAAATTCCTTTTACGAAAGATGCATTCTTGAAACGATACGAACAATTAACGGCTCATGAATCACATCACGTCCTTCTTGAAAGTGCACGTGGCGGAGAATACAGTATTGCCGGCATTCATCCAATCGCTAAAGCGAAAGGGAAGGACGGGATGACCACCATCCATTATCAGGGTGAGGTGTTGTTCAAAGAGGGAGATCCTTTCAGGGCATTTGCTGATTGGTTTCAAACCCTACAAACCGAAACGAACGATGAATATCCTGACTTCCAAGGTGGAGCGATTGGATTTTTAAGCTATGATTACGCAAGATATATCGAGCATTTTAAAATGCTGTCCATCGATGATTTGAAGACGCCTGATTTGTATTTCCTCGTATTCAATGATGTCGCTGTCTTTGATCATAAAGAAGACGTCCTCTGGCTGATGACTCATACAGAAGGAGACGAACCTGTCAGTGAAGTTCATCAAAGACTCGAAGAATTAAAGCAAAGCTGGACAAGCACATCAGAAGAATCAGCACATTCACCTGTCAACGTGTCTTCTTCGGAATGTGTACCTGCTGCACCTTTTACTGAAGAAGCTTTCGGGGAAGCTGTAGAAACGATTAAACAATATATCGCGAACGGTGATGTGTTCCAAGTGAACCTATCCATTAGACAAGATGAACAGCTTCATACCCACCCATATCATTTATACAAAACATTACGTCACGTGAATCCATCTCCATATATGTCATATCTGCACACGCCAGATTTCCAAATTGTCTGTGGATCTCCAGAACTGCTTATTAAGAAAAAAGGCATTCAGCTCGAAACAAGACCGATCGCTGGCACAAGATCAAGAGGCAAGGATGATGCGGAAGATCAAGCGCTAGCAAAAGAACTCATTGAAGATGAAAAAGAACGCGCAGAACATGTGATGCTCGTTGATCTTGAGCGGAATGATCTTGGACGAGTGTCTACTTATGGCTCAGTCAAGGTGAACGAATTTATGGCCATTGAGAAATATTCACACGTGATGCACATTGTATCAAATGTCCAAGGGGAGCTGCGTGATGATTGTGATGCAGTAGATGTCATGAGAGCTGTATTCCCAGGTGGAACGATTACAGGTGCGCCAAAAGTGAGAACAATGGAAATCATAGAAGAACTTGAGCCGACAAGGCGTGGGCTTTATACTGGATCTATAGGCTGGTTTGGATTCAATCAAGATATGCACTTTAATATCGTCATTCGTACGGCTTATTGTACAGGGGGCAGAGCCTTCATGCAGTCAGGTGCAGGCATTGTCATCGATTCTGTACCAAAGCACGAATACAAAGAATCGATTAAAAAAGCCTATGCAGTGAAAAAAGCATTACAGTTGAGCAAAGAAGAGACTATTTTGAGTTAGAGGTGAGCAGAGTATGATATTAATGATTGATAATTACGATTCATTTACGTACAACTTGGTCCAGTATTTAGGTGAGCTTGGGGAAGAACTGATTGTAAAACGAAACGATCAAGTCACTATTCAAGAAATCGAAGAGCTCAAGCCAGACTTTCTGATGATTTCTCCAGGACCTTGCAGTCCGGATGAAGCAGGAATTAGTATGGAAGCGATCAAACATTTTGCTGGGAAGATTCCGATCTTCGGTGTCTGTTTAGGTCATCAATCCATTGCACAAGTATTTGGTGGAGATGTCATTCGTGCGGAGCGGTTAATGCATGGGAAAACATCAGAGATTGAACATGACGGCAAAGGTGTCTTCACGGGACTACAAAATCCGCTCGTCGCAACGAGATATCATTCATTAATTGTTAAAGACGAGACGCTGCCGGAGTGCTTTGTCAGAACAGCGAGCACAAAGGAAGGCGAACTCATGGCCATTCGCCATAAAGAACTTCCGATTGAAAGTGTTCAATTCCATCCAGAATCGATTATGACGTCCTTTGGTAAAGAAATGCTCAGAAATTTCATTGAAACCTATCGTAAAAAGGGGAATGAAGTAAACGCATGATCATTTACCTGAACGGTCAGTATATAGAGGAGAAAGACGCGACTCTTTCTCCTTTTGATCATGGTTTTCTATATGGCATCGGTGTATTCGAAACATTTACCTCTCTAGCAGGACAAGTCTTCTTGTTAGACTGGCATCTTGAAAGGCTCAATCAATCATTGCGTGACCTTTGCATCGAATCCACAATAGAGAAACCATTTGTACTCGACATCATTCATACATTATTCAATCAAAACCAAATAACGGGCGGTCATGCGAGGATCCGCTTCAATGTTTCTGCGGGCAGAGGCAATGGATTTTCTGCAGACCCTTATGAGGAGCCTGTTGTTTTTGTGATGATCTCCCCATTCCGGCCCGAATCAATAGTAGATGAAAAACAGGGAATCATTCTTGATACAAGAAGAAACACACCGGAAGGTCCAAGACGGCTCAAGTCGCATCATTACATGAACAACCTGCTGGCGAAAAGAGAAGTAGGGAACGATCCGACTGTAGAAGGGATCTTTTTAACAAAAGAAGACGATGTGGCAGAAGGAATTACGTCAAATCTATTTTGGCGAAAAAAAGATGTGATCTATACACCTTCACTTGATACCGGCATTTTAAACGGGGTTACCCGTCGATATTGTATCGAAACGCTGCAAGCTTCGGGGATCCCACTAATAGAAGGAAGATATCCACTCTCACACTTGCTCTCAGCTGATGAGGCGTGGATGACCAATTCGGTTCAGGGAATTGTGCCTTTTAAAAATATCGGAGACAACGTCCTGCAAAACCACAACCGAACGATTTCGACCAAGCTGAGAACAGAATATACAAAAGCACGTCTAGAACATAAAGAGTAGGTGGACACAATGACACAACAATTGATAAAACAGCCTAAAATCATACAAGCCAAGCACCATACCCTTAGTTATGAAGAAAAGACATTGGTCATGGGCATTTTAAATGTCACACCGGACTCTTTTTCAGATGGAGGAAAATTCAATCAAATGGATAAAGCGCTGGCTCATGCAGCGCAGCTCATAGAAGATGGGGCGCATATTATTGATATTGGCGGTGAATCGACTCGGCCGGGAGCGGCACTTGTCTCAGAGCAAGAGGAGCTTTCAAGGGTCATTCCTGTCATTGAGAAGATCACAAAAGAATTAGACATACCTATTTCTATTGATACGTATAAAGCCCATGTCGCAGATGAGGCAGTGAAAGCAGGAGCCTCAATCATTAATGATGTATGGGGCGCGAAAGCTGATCCTCAAATGGCGCATGTGGCAGCGAAGCACAACGTGCCAATCATCTTAATGCACAATCGACCAGAGCGGAATTACACCCATCTGATTTCAGATATGATTGCAGATCTGAAAGAAAGTGTTCAAATTGTGAAACAAGCGGGTGTCCGTGATGACATGATCATCTTAGACCCTGGTGTAGGATTTGCGAAAAATAAAACTGACAACCTCATGGTCATGAATGAACTTGAACATTTTTGCCACCTAGGGTATCCGCTGCTGCTAGCAACATCCCGCAAACGATTCATCGGTGCAGTTTTAGACCTGCCGCCTGAAGAACGTACTGAAGGAACGGGTGCGACGGTCTGTCTTGGGATTCAAAAGGGCAGCGCAATGGTCCGAGTGCATGATGTAAAAGAAATCGCAAGAATGGCAAAAATGATGGATGCCATGCTGAATAAAGGAGGCGCTTATCATCGATAAAGTATATGTAAACGGAATGGAATTTTACGGCTATCACGGTGTATTTGCAGAAGAGAATAAACTAGGCCAGCGCTTTCGTGTGGACTTAACAGCTTCACTTGATTTAAGTAAGGCAGGACAAACGGATGACCTAAATGAGACCATCAACTATGCTGAGCTCTACAACATCTGCAAAAATATTGTAGAAGGGGATCCGGTGAACCTCGTTGAAACGCTGACAGAAAGAATTGCAAACCAAGTGTTAAAGGACTTTCCGACAGTTCAAGAATGTACAGTAAAAGTAATCAAACCAGATCCGCCAATTCCAGGACACTATCAGTCCGTTGCCATTGAAATGACGAGATCACGCGCATGAACAATACAGCATATATCGCTTTAGGCTCAAACATAGGAAAAAAGGAAACCTACTTAAAAGAAGCTGTCAAAAAACTTCACGAACATCCAGGTGTTCAAGTTGAATCCATTTCATCTATATATGAGACAACACCTGTAGGCTACGAGAATCAGGATGACTTCTTGAACATGGCTGTGAAGATTTCCACCTCGCTTCGTCCTGAAGAACTTCTATCACTGACTCAGAACATTGAGCAGGAGTTAGGCAGAACAAGAGAAGTCAGGTGGGGTCCACGGACAGCTGACCTTGACATTTTACTTTATAATCGTGAAAATATTGAAACAGAACAACTTGTAGTGCCGCATCCTAGAATGTACGAACGTTTATTCGTTCTTGTTCCGATGAGTGAGATTTGCCCAGAAATCGGCGAAGCCCAGATAAACGCCGTAACAGACCAAGAAGGTGTAAGCATATGGAAAAAGACATGTGGGGTAGAAGAATTCGTGCATACCGAAAGCTAAAAGGGTATACTCAGGAAGGGTTCGCCAAAAGACTGGGCATCTCTGTCTCTGTCTTAGGGGAAATTGAGCGAGGCAATCGATTACCAACAAACCAAATGGTTGGTCAAATAGCAGATGCTTTAAATATAACGGTGGAAGAACTTTCACCAATTCTTGAAGAAGAAAGGAGGGGACATGATGTTTAAAATCGGAGATATCGAAATTAAAAACAAAGTAGTGCTCGCACCAATGGCTGGTGTGTGTAACTCTGCTTTCAGACTCACTGTGAAAGAGTTTGGAGCGGGCTTAGTCTGCGCTGAAATGGTCAGTGACAAAGCGATCTTGATTAATAATGCCAGAACAATGGGCATGCTGTACATTGATGAACGTGAAAAACCGTTGAGCCTTCAGATATTTGGAGGAGAAAAGGACACGCTCGTGGAAGCGGCCAAGTTTGTAGACCAGAATACAACGGCGGACATTATTGATATCAACATGGGCTGTCCTGTGCCGAAGATTACGAAATGTGATGCAGGAGCGAAATGGCTACTTGATCCAAACAAAATTTATGAAATGGTCTCTGCTGTTGTAGATGCTGTAGATAAACCTGTTACGGTGAAAATGAGAATGGGCTGGGACGAAGACCATATCTTCGCTATCGACAATGCCCGTGCTGTTGAACGAGCAGGTGGACAAGCGGTTGCGCTTCACGGACGGACACGTGTGCAGATGTACGAAGGAACAGCGAATTGGGATATTATAAAAGAGGTCAAACAATCTGTTTCCATTCCAGTCATCGGCAATGGAGATGTCAAAACCCCTCAGGATGCAAAACGTATGCTTGATGAAACGGGTGCAGATGCTGTCATGATCGGAAGAGCCGCACTAGGAAACCCGTGGATGATTTACCGGACGGTTCATTATTTAGAAACGGGTGAACTAAAAGAAGAGCCTAATGTGCGCGAGAAAATGTCTGTGTGCAAACTTCACTTAGACAGACTCATAGACCTGAAAGGCGAGCATGTGGCTGTCAGAGAAATGAGAAAACATGCAGCATGGTACTTAAAAGGTGTCCGAGGCAATGCAGATGTAAGAAACCAAATCAATCAAAGTGAAACGAGAGCGGAGCTTGTAAAAGTTCTAGATGACTTTACGATCGAAGCCGAGGCAAAAGAGCTTCAAAGAATAAAAGTAGGATAAGACTATCTTTCTTTTTGTAGCTCACTGCTAGTGCACGTACTGGCAGTTTTTCTGCTTTTCTCTGCAAAATACATTATTGGAGTGATATAAATGAGTAATGAAGGGCTTAATAACGAAGAATTAAATGATCAATTCCAAGTAAGACGTGACAAAATGAATAAAATGAGAGAAGAGGGTATCGATCCATTCGGTGAACGATATGACCGTTCTCATCAATCTGCACAAATTATTGCTGAATATGACGAGTTTTCAAAAGAAGACTTAGAAGAAAAAGCAGCTCAAGTAACAATTGCTGGCCGTATGATGACAAAACGCGGAAAAGGGAAAGCTGGCTTTGCACACATTCAAGACTTAGAAGGACAAATTCAAATCTATGTACGTAAAGATAGTGTAGGAGAAGAAGCTTACGAATTATTCAAAAGCTCGGACCTAGGCGATATTATCGGTGTGACGGGAACCGTATTTAAAACGAATGTAGGAGAACTTTCAATTAAAGCGACTAGCTTTGAGGTTCTGACAAAAGCACTTCGCCCGCTCCCTGATAAATATCACGGACTAAAAGATGTAGAACAACGCTATCGTCAGCGTTACCTTGATTTGATTGTCAATCCAGAAAGTAAGCAGACGTTCATCATGCGAAGCAAAATCATTCAATCAATGAGAAGATACTTAGATTCAAAAGGATACCTAGAAGTTGAAACACCAACAATGCATAGCATCCCTGGTGGTGCATCAGCTCGTCCTTTCATTACTCATCACAATGCACTTGATATGCCGCTTTATATGCGTATTGCGATCGAGCTGCATTTAAAACGTCTAATTGTCGGTGGTCTAGAGAAAGTATACGAGATTGGTCGCGTATTCCGTAATGAAGGAGTCTCAACTCGTCATAACCCGGAATTTACTATGATTGAGCTGTATGAAGCATATGCAGACTATAAAGACATCATGAACCTAACGGAAAACTTGATTGCTCATATTGCCCAAGAGGTACTAGGAACAACAACGATTCAATATGGAGAAGATGAAATTGATCTAAAACCTGAATGGAAGAGACTCCATATGGTTGAAGCAGTCAAAGAAGCGACAGGTGTAGACTTCTGGCAAGAGATGTCTGTTGAAGAAGCAAAACAGCATGCGGCTGATCATGGTGTTGAAATCACGAAAAATATGACAGTAGGTCATATTATCAATGAGTTCTTCGAGCAAAAAGTAGAAGAAACATTGGTTCAGCCTACATTCATTTACGGACACCCAGTGGAGATTTCTCCATTAGCTAAGAAAAATCCTGAAGACCCGCGCTTTACTGATCGCTTTGAGCTGTTTATCGTACGCCGCGAGCATGCAAATGCATTCACAGAGCTAAACGATCCGATCGATCAAAGAGAACGCTTTGAAGCTCAATTAAAAGAACGTGAAGAAGGAAACGACGAAGCACATCTAATGGATGACGATTTTGTTGAAGCGTTAGAATACGGTATGCCTCCAACAGGTGGTCTAGGAATCGGAATCGACCGATTAATCATGCTTTTAACAAATTCTCCATCAATCAGAGATGTACTGCTTTTCCCACAAATGAGAAACCGCTAATACATCAACCAAAGCGCCATTTTATTTATGGCGCTTTCTATTTTTCATAAAATGAAACTTTTTTTAAAAAAACTATTGCAAGGAAAGAATCCAGATGGTATATTATTATTCGTTGCCGCAAAACAGCAACGAGGTTGAAAAAAGAAAATGAAAAAAGTTCTTGACTTCAACCGAAGCGAAATGTTAAGATATTAAAGTCGCTTACGAGCGATAAAGAAAATGATCTTTGAAAACTAAACAAGACAAAACGTACCTGTTAATTCGAGTTTTTATAAAAAAATCCTATGATACATCATAGGTAGTCAGTCAAACGCTGACGAAAAACAAAACTTCGGTTTTGTACTTTTTCGGAGAGTTTGATCCTGGCTCAGGACGAACGCTGGCGGCGTGCCTAATACATGCAAGTCGAGCGGACAGAAGGGAGCTTGCTCCCGGATGTTAGCGGCGGACGGGTGAGTAACACGTGGGTAACCTGCCTGTAAGACTGGGATAACTCCGGGAAACCGGAGCTAATACCGGATAGTTCCTTGAACCGCAT
>NZ_JNIG01000013.1:0-277184 GCF_000701305.1 Bacillus sp. UNC125MFCrub1.1 | reverse complement strand
ATGTGCGGACGGGATAAGTGCTGAAAGCATCTAAGCATGAAGCCCCCCTCAAGATGAGATTTCCCATTCCGCAAGGAAGTAAGATCCCTGAAAGATGATCAGGTTGATAGGTCTGAGGTGGAAGCGTGGTGACACGTGGAGCTGACAGATACTAATAGATCGAGGACTTAACCTATATTCTAATGTGAAGCATGAACATTGTTATCTAGTTTTGAGAGAACATTCTCTCCATCAGGTTTGGTGGCGATAGCGAAGAGGTCACACCCGTTCCCATACCGAACACGGAAGTTAAGCTCTTCAGCGCCGATGGTAGTTGGGGGTTTCCCCCTGTGAGAGTAGGACGCCGCCAAGCTTGTCATTTTATATCGTCGCGGGGTGGAGCAGTTCGGTAGCTCGTCGGGCTCATAACCCGAAGGTCGCAGGTTCAAATCCTGCCCCCGCAACCAAATTATTTTACCTATTAAGTAGCGAGTGCTCATTGAGTACAGCCAAAATGGTCCGGTAGTTCAGTTGGTTAGAATGCCTGCCTGTCACGCAGGAGGTCGCGGGTTCGAGTCCCGTCCGGACCGCCATTTTTATGACTTGTAAACGAAAACGTATAGTTTCGTTTTTTTTTATGTCTTTTTCTTTCAATAAGTATCCTAGATGCAATGAAACTCCTTGTGTTTGGCTACACTAAATGTGATAAGAAAAGATCATGACTTCAATAAACAACGCCTGGTTTTTTTATACCAGGCTTTCTTTATATCGTTTTTAGTTGGAACCGAGGCTCATATTCGCTACACTAATACTAACTGTGTCTGACATCATGTTTGCTCAATCAGTTGATTGTATGAAGGGGCTGTCTTTTATGGATGAATTTGATCTTATTCGCCGAATTACACCAAAAGAAACGCATCAGCGTTCTTTGGTCATAGGCATCGGTGATGATGCTAGTGTTTATCAACCTCATTCACATTGTGAAGAGGTCGTTTGTGTTGATACAATGGTAGAGCATATCCATTTTCGATTTGATTTTTCCACACCCTTTGAGGTTGGATTTAAAGCGCTGGCAGTGAATATCAGTGATATTGCAGCCATGGGAGGAACCCCTAAGTATTATCTTGTATCAATCGCGATCCCGCCTCATGGGGATGAAGCAATTGTTGCAGCTTTTTACGAGGGAATGAAAGCATTGGCTGACAGATATCATATGGATTTAATCGGTGGAGATACAGTAGCCACCCGCAGTGACTTTGTCATCACAGTAACGGTCATTGGTGAGATTCCAAAGGGATCAGCCTGTTACCGTCATAGTGCTCAGACAGGAGACGTTGTCTTTGTCACAGGTGAACTAGGTTCATCAGCTGCTGGGCTATCCCTTTTAATGAATGAAGTAAATGCTGCACATTCGATTGACACTGCTTTTTTTCTAGAGCGACACAAAATGCCGCAGCCGCATATTGCTGCTGGCCTTATTTGTTCAAGCTTCCCCCGGGTGACCTTGAATGATGTGAGTGACGGATTAGCGAGTGAGTTAAACGAAATAGCGGAAGCCAGTCGTGTGACGATTGAAATTGAAGCTGATCAGCTCCCAAAACATCCACATCTACCGTTGTTACATAAAGAATGGCTTGAATGGGTCTTGTTCGGTGGAGAGGATTTTGTCTTAACTGGTACGATCCCTGAAACGGATTGGAAGCGATTTGAGACGCAATGTAAAAAAGATCACATTCAGGTCACGCGTATTGGACAAGTCAAAGATGACCGAGCGTCCAGCGTTATTTTAAAAGACCATGATCAACAAACAATTTTAATGAAAAAAGGATATAATCATTTTAAGAAATGAGGTGACTCCACCATGAAGTTAACGTGGACAACAAAAGGTGCGGATGAGACGAAACGAATTGCTGCTGCCTTGGCTACACTTGTGATGCCTGGCGATGTCTTAACATTAGAAGGAGACTTAGGTGCAGGTAAAACGACTTTTTCAAAAGGTTTTGCAGAAGGCTTAGGTATTACCCGTATCGTCAACAGCCCTACTTTTACAATTATTAAAGAATATACGGATGGCAGACTGCCACTTTATCATATGGATGTGTATCGTATGGAAGATGCGGAAGAAGATATTGGACTGGGCGAATATTTTGAGGGGGAAGGTGTGTGTTTGGTTGAATGGGCACATCTCATTGAACCTCAATTGCCTTCATCGTATTTAAAAATTGAAATGCTGAGAACAGAACGTGAAGAAGAACGTCATCTCACGTTTTATGCAAAAGGGGAGCGTTATGAGGCCCTTTGTAAGGAGATGAAAAACATTGACCATACTGGCAATTGATACGTCAAACCATACACTCGGAATAGCTCTTATCCGTGATGACACTGTGGTTGGGGAAAGTATTACGTACTTAAAGAAGAATCATTCAGTACGTGCAATGCCGACAGTTGAAGCACTGATGAAAGAATGCGGCGTAGCACCGAGCGAATTAAGCAAAATTGTTGTAGCCAAAGGGCCCGGTTCTTACACTGGCGTTAGAATCGGTGTGACCATTGCAAAAACACTTGCTTGGACGCTGTCTATTCCGATAGCTGCTGTTTCAAGTTTAGAAACGCTGGCGGCAAATGCTCGATATTTTGATGGAATGATTTCTCCTATATTTGATGCAAGAAGAGGACAAGTTTATACAGGGTTATATACATTTGAAGGTGGAAAGATAAAAGAAGTGAAACCAGATCAAAATATCCTGCTCACTGATTGGCTTCAAGAGCTGAAAAAGGAAGGGAACCCTGTTTTATTTCTTGGACATGATGTGCATCTTCATCAAGAGAATATACTCTCCATACTTGGAGAAACCGCCGTTTTAGCAGACGAGGCATTTCACAACCCAAGACCTTCAGTGCTCGCATTTTTGGGGGCAGACCGCCCTGCTGAAGATGTCCATCAGCTTGTTCCTAATTATATTCGTTTGGCAGAAGCGGAAGTGAAATGGCTTGAAGGACAAAAATAATCTCAACACAGTAGAGATGCGAAGAATGACAGTAGAGGACATCCCAGAGGTATATACGATTGAAGTGCATTCATTTACAGCGCCTTGGAAAAAAGAGTCGTTTGTCTATGAAATTCTCCATAACCAATACAGCCATTATTTCCTCATTGAAGAAGATGGTCAGCCTGTTGGGTATTGCGGCGTTTGGATTGTCATGGATGATGCACAAATTACGAATATTGCGATTCTCCCTGAGCACCGGGGAAAAGGATACGGGGAAGCGCTGCTTCGATATGTCATGGAATTTTGCAAAGAAAAAAAGACAGATCATCTTTCACTAGAAGTGCGGGTATCAAATACGCCAGCACAATCCCTTTATGAAAAGCTAGGTTTTAAACCAGCTTCTATTCGAAAGAATTATTATACGGATAACGGGGAAGATGCATTAGTCATGTGGGTGAAGATAAATGAGTGAAAAAAAAGATCGATTCATATTAGGTATAGAAACAAGCTGTGACGAAACAGCTGCGTCCATTGTGAAAAATGGGAAAGAGATCGTAGCGAATGTTGTCGCCTCACAAATAGAAAGCCATAAACGATTTGGCGGCGTGGTACCAGAAATCGCTTCAAGGCATCATGTGGAACAAATGACGATCGTATTAGAAGAAGTCATGACGCAGGCCAATATGACCTTTCAGGATTTAGATGCCATTGCTGTGACAGAAGGTCCAGGCTTAGTTGGTGCACTTTTGATAGGTGTCAATGCAGCCAAAGCACTGAGTTTCGCACATCAAATTCCGCTTGTAGGTGTTCATCATATTGCTGGACACATTTATGCGAACCAGCTCGTTGGTGAACTGGTGTTTCCTTGTTTAGCTCTAGTCGTCTCTGGTGGGCATACTGAGCTTGTTTTGATGAAAGAGCATGGGTCTTTTGAGGTTATTGGTGAAACGTTGGATGATGCGGCTGGAGAAGCGTATGACAAAGTAGCTCGGACAATGGGTCTGCCATATCCAGGGGGACCTCACATTGATCGATTGGCACATGAAGGGGAGCCAACGATTAAGCTTCCTCGAGCATGGCTTGAAGAAGGGTCCTATCATTTTAGCTTCAGCGGTTTAAAATCAGCGGTCATCAACACACTACACAATGCGTCTCAAAAGGGTGAAACCATTGCGCCAGAGGATTTGGCTGCAAGTTTCCAAGAAAGTGTGATTGAGGTGCTGGTTGGAAAGACATTAAAAGCGGCTGAAGCGTATGGTGTGAAACAAGTCGTTCTAGCTGGCGGGGTTGCTGCCAATAAAGGTCTTAGAGAAGCCCTTACTTCAGCATTTGCGAAGCTACCTGAAGTGAATGTCATGATTCCGCCATTGTCTCTTTGTACAGACAATGCAGCCATGATTGCTGCTGCGGGAACCATTGCATTTGAAAAGGGAATAAGAGGCGACATGGCAATGAACGGTCAACCTGGACTGCCGCTTGTCTCCTATGAATAAGAACTCCTGTTGATACAGGAGTTTCAGCGTGTAGACAAACCCTCGCATTCTTTGTCAGTCCTGCGTGCTGGTGCTCACGAATATCAAATTCGCTCCGCGCCAGTAATCGTCTTTCCTAGACTTCAAGGGCTTTCTATCACGCTGAAAAGAAGACAAAGGGCTAAAATCAAGTTCATTTTAGCCCTTTGTCAACAATTTGGAACTCCGGTGGATATACAGGAGTTTTTTCTATTGAAATGAAAGCGATTTATTCACATGTAAACGTTATATATCCACAATTGTTAGAAAATTCGTTTTAAAATGAAGAGAATGTGTATAAATGTGATCTTTTATGTGGATATGTGATTAAAATACTGTGGATAAAGTGGATAACTTTAAAATATTTAAGAATAATCAAGATGTTATTGTGGGTATCATTGTGGATAAAGATTCTCACCTTAAAAAAAGAGCACCCGTTAGGGCACTCTTTATGCATCTGATAGATCTTCCCATTCCGCAAAAAGTGATTCCATCTCTTGATTGAGCGCATCATTTTCTGTTTGAATGGCTTGTACTTTCTCGTGATCTTGGAAAATAGCAGGATCACATAGAAGCTCTTCGTTTTCAACGAGCTTGTCTTCGATGACAGCGATACGCTCTTCAATTTCTTCAATTCGGCGCTGCTTTTGTCTTTCTTTCTTTTTGAGTTCTTTCTCTTCTGCATAGGAAAGTTTTGCTGTTTCTACTGGTTTTTCTGCTTGTTTTTTATGCGTCTCCTGAGTTTGGAGTGCTTCAAGCTCTAATTGTTCGTTTTTCTTTTCAAGATAATAGTCGTAGTCACCGAGGTATTCTTTTGTTTCATTTGGTGACAACTCGAGAACTTTTGTTGCCAAGCGATTGATAAAGTAACGGTCATGCGAAACAAACAAGATGGTGCCTGGATAATCAATTAGTGCATTCTCTAATATTTCCTTACTGTCTAAATCAAGATGGTTCGTCGGTTCATCGAGAATGAGGAAATTGGCTTTTTGGAGCATCAGCTTTGCCAGTGCAAGTCGTGCTTTTTCTCCACCACTTAAAGCATGTACAGGCTTTAAGACGTCATCACCTGAAAAAAGGAAGTTTCCTAAACAAGTCCGAATGTCTTTTTCAGTCATATGGGGATAATCATCCCAAAGTTCATTTAACACTTTTTTGGAGGATGTCAGCTTGGCTTGTTCCTGATCATAGTAGCCAATCGTCACATGAGAACCAAAGCTGATATCGCCTTTTACTGGTTTTAACGTATCCGTTAAGGTTTTTAAAAGAGTTGATTTCCCGATACCATTAGGACCGATGAGTGCCACGCTATCCTCCCGTTTAATATGAAAAGAGAGGGAGGAGAGGAGCGGCGTTTTTTCATCGTAACTAATATCGAGATCATGCACCTTCAGCACGTCATTTCCGCTTTGCCTCATAATATCGAAATGGAAGTTTGCGGATTTTTCATCTCCTAACGGCTTATCTAAACGATCCATCCGTTCCAGCTGTTTCCGCCTGCTTTGAGCACGCTTTGTGGTGGAGGCTCTTGCTAAGTTGCGATCCACGAAATCTTGAAGCTTCGAAATTTCTTCTTGTTGTTTTTCATACAGCTTCATATCACGCTCTAGCTGCTCAGCTTTTTGGTCAAGATACTTACTATAGTTCCCAGCGAACTTTTTCATCGCTGTTCTTGACACTTCATATACATGGTTCACGACCTTGTCTAAGAAGTACCGGTCATGGGAAACGATGAGAATGGCTCCTGTATAATTTTGCAAATACTGCTCAAGCCATGATAAGGTATCAATATCTAGATGGTTGGTTGGCTCATCCAAAATCAAGAGTTCTGGTTTCATCAATAATAGCTTTCCAAGCGCTAGACGGGTTTTCTGACCGCCGCTTAAGGATTGGACGGTTGTATGATCTTCAAAATGACTAAAGCCGAGTCCGTGTAAAATGGAGCGGACATCTGCTTCATATTGATAGCCGCCTTGATCTTTAAATGCTTGCTGCAGTCTGTCATAGGTTTTCATTAGAGAATCTAATTCTGTTCCTGTGGAAGAAGCCATTTTCTCTTCTATGGTTCTCATCTCTTGTTCCATTTCTTTTAAATGATCGAAAACGGATAGTAGTTCGTCTTTTAGCGTACGTGTAGACGTCACATCTGTATGCTGTGCTAGATATCCAATGGATAGGTCTTTCGGTTTGATGATCTCACCTTGTTCGTAAGACATTTGACCGGCAATGATTTTTAAAAGCGTGGATTTTCCTGCACCGTTACGACCGACAATGGCAATACGATCCCTCGCTTTGACTTCCAATTTTATATTCGTTAAAACGGTATCAGCGCCAAACGATTTGGACAGCTGATTCACTTGTAGAATCATCATGTAACTTCACCTCTGCTATAATATGTTAAGTGTAGCTTATCAGCAGTAAACCGGCAAATCTTACATACGGCTGCCATGGTCAAATGAAAGACAGATAGGAAAAAATAGTGTATGATTTGAGTGAGGGAGCGTTGAAAGATGAGTCAATTTAGCCACTTTAACGAACAAGGAAGAGCAAAGATGGTCGACATTAGTGACAAATCGTCTACAGTGAGAACTGCCGTTGCTGTTTCAAGCGTTCGTATGATAAAAGAAGTATTTCATCAAATACAAAAGCATGGTATTGGAAAAGGGGATGTACTATCTGTCGCACAGGTAGCTGGCATCATGGCAGCAAAGCAAACATCTACTATCATTCCAATGTGCCATCCGCTTGCATTAAAAGGTGTCGATATCTCCTTTGATTGGGAGGAAGACGGAAATGCGTACATTCTGAACATACAAGTACAGGTGAAAACAAAAGGAAGTACGGGTGTGGAGATGGAAGCGCTCACTTCTGCCTCAGTATGTGCACTGACCGTTTATGACATGTGCAAAGCAATAGACAAAGGGATGATTATCGGCCCGACCTATCTAGTAGAAAAAACAGGCGGGAAAAACGGTGATTTTCACAGAGCATCTGATATTTAAGTTGGAGGATCTTATATGAATATAGACCAGTCAAAAATTCCACAAGCGACAGCCAAACGTTTGCCGCTTTACTACCGTTTTTTAAAAAATCTGCATGCATCAGGAAAACAAAGGGTGTCATCGGCAGAGCTTAGTGATGCAGTCAAAGTGGATTCTGCCACCATTCGCCGAGATTTTTCTTACTTTGGTGCACTTGGGAAGAAAGGGTATGGCTATAACGTCGATTACCTCTTGACCTTCTTTAGAAAGACCCTTGACCAAGATGAAATGACGAATGTCATGCTCATCGGTGTCGGGAATTTAGGGACTGCTTTTTTACACTATAATTTCATTAAAAATAATAATACAAAAATTTCAATGGCTTTTGACGTCAATGAGAGTAAAATAGGAAGTGAGATAGGCGGCGTGCCTGTCTATGATTTGGATAAGCTTGAAGAGCATGTGCAAGAGGTAGGAGATATTCCTGTTGCGATTTTGACAGTGCCTGCCGTAGCAGCTCAATCCATTACAGATCGTTTGATTGCCCTTGGCATCAAAGGAATCCTTAACTTTACGCCGGCTCGATTGAATGTGCCGGAACACATTCGAATTCATCATATAGATTTGGCGGTTGAACTTCAGTCTCTTGTGTATTTCTTAAAGCATTACTCTGTTACACAGGAGGACTGACGAAAAGGGGTAAAGGGGGTGGAGCAAATGGGTCCGATCGGTCCTGGAAGTTTGGTTCTGATTGCGGTTGTTGCGCTCATTATTTTTGGGCCGAAAAAGCTTCCTGAATTAGGAAGAGCAGCAGGAGATACATTACGTGAATTCAAAAATGCCACAAAAGGTTTAGCTGATGATCAGGAAGAAAAAAAGAAAAAAGAAGATCAGTAGAATAGGATGAGCTTCATGAATGTCAAAGATATGCCGCTTATGGAGCATATTGTGGAACTGCGAAAACGTTTAGTGATCATTGCGATGTTTTTTGTCACTTTTATGGTGGCAGGTTTTTTTCTCGCTAAGCCGGTCATTGTGTATTTACAAAATACCGATGAAGCGGCCACACTGACATTGAACGCATTTAAGCTCACAGATCCACTGTACGTGTTTATGCAGTTCGCTTTTGTCATTGCTCTTGTTTTGACGTGTCCCGTGATCTTATATCAGCTTTGGGCGTTTGTGAGTCCTGGCTTATATGAAAAAGAAAGAAAGGTGACACTTGCTTATATTCCGATTGCACTGCTTTTATTTCTGAGCGGTGTGGCTTTCTCTTATTTTATTTTGTTTCCATTTGTCGTCGATTTTATGATACGGATGTCAAATGATTTACATGTGGAGCAAGTGATTGGGATTCATGAGTATTTTACATTTCTGATGCAGTTAACACTTCCATTTGGCTTTTTGTTTCAGATGCCTGTCGTGTTGATGTTTCTCACTAGACTGGGTATCATTACACCGATGTTTTTATCAAAAATACGGAAGTATGCCTATTTTGTCCTCCTTGTCATTGCCGCACTGATTACACCGCCAGAGCTCGTTTCTCACCTCATGGTTACCTTGCCAATGCTCGTTTTGTATGAAGTGAGTATTGTCATTTCAAGAGTGACCTATCGCAAAATGCAGCAAACAGAGACAGAGGAGAAAGAAAATGATGTTGTCTCATAAAAAAGCATCGTGATCCAAATAGGGGTCACGATGCTTTTTCTATTGTGAAAGAAATTGATTGATTGCTTGAAAGAGATGCTCATAATAGGCAGATTCATGCGGGACAAAATCATGTACATGGACCTCTCTCTTTTCCTCACGTCGCTTGCCGTCTGCATCCACTTCAAAGCCCTCGATGTTCATTTTTTCGCATTCTCTATTTAAAAGCTGCTGTGCATCCATCAGCCTTGCTCTATAAAGTCCAGCAACTTCTTCTTTCTGTAGATGGACATCCATGTGCTCTTTTTGATCCATATAAAGATACACATGGCAAAACTCACGATCGGTAAACGATGGCATATGGATTTCATCTTTAATGACACCAGCAAAGGTAAGGTTCTCAAACGAGATGGAGAGACCAAGCTCTTCTTCGACTTCTCTGATGCCATCAGAAGGCTGTTCATCTGCGAGAAGGTGGCCTGCTGCTGTGATATCAAATAGAGAAGGGAAATCCTTTTTGGAGGGACTCCTCAGCTGAAAATAGAGAAACACTGTGTCATCTTCCTTTTTTAAAAGCCAGAAATGAAAGGTCTCATGCCAAAGGCCCTCAGCATGGATATCAGATCGAGCGGCTGTACCAATCGTTTCATGCTGATTGTTCATGATGTTCAGTTTTTCGTGTTCCATGAAAACATGACCTCCATAAAAAAACCATTTTCCAAACGACGGAAAATGGTTTCTGCTTTATTTTTGCTGTTGTTTTTTCATTTTGACAGAAAAAGCAAACATTTTTAACGCGATATTAATATTATAGGCCGCAAACACCATCAGCAAAATGCTGTAAAATGACCACATGTCACCTGGATTTTGAATGGCCATATAGGTGAACGCCACACCTACGGCAAAATAAATAATGCCCCATACGACAGGGTTTCTCATGAGAAAAAGCCTCCAATAATCATTTGCATTGTTTGAGATTGTTCTTCAATTATTTTTCTTACTGGCTCAATCTGCACAAGAATGACGAGCGAGTTCATCAGCATGTGTGCGCCGATTGGCACAATGATTCGTTTTGTTTTCGCATATAAAAAGGCAAAGGTAAAGCCCATTGCGGTATAGAGCAAGATATGTGGGAAATCATTGTGTACAGCAGCAAAAACCACTGAACTGACAAGTGCGCCAATGAAAAAATTCGTTTTTTCATAAACGACACCAAAAATGATTTTTCGAAAAATGATTTCTTCTAATATCGGTCCAATCAGAGCGATGACGATGACAAGCCATGGAACTGCATCCATAATGGCTAAAATGTTTTGAGTATTTTCGGATTCTCTGCTAATGCCAAATGCATATTGTTCAATCGCCCCCGCAATGGATTGTGCAAAGAGGGAAAGAAAGAAACCGCCAATGATCCAAGCGATTGCCACGCCGACTGATGCCGGTGCTTCATTTCGAAGTGAAGCTTTTGGTACAGTCCGAAGGATGAGCAGAATAATGATTAGTCCAATACAGAAGCTGATGATTGTCCATGTTCCTGACAATTTGGAGAGCTCTGCTTGTGTCATCGGTGTCTGAATGTAACCTAACCACTTCATGATGAACACATACGGAAACGCAGAAAATTGCACCAATATATACGTTAAGATGATGTACCAATATTGTTTTTTCAAGTAACGAAAACCCCTTTACTAAAAGAACTAGATTTATTGTAACACAAGTCTTCTTTTTCGTTGAAAAGGAAAGAATCTGAGTTGAAAAAAGATCATGAAAGCGTAAAAATTTTTAAAGGTTTTTACTTGAAATTGCAGAAGACATTCTTTATTATAATAAATGTGTTAGCACTCGCTAGTGATGAGTGCTAAAAAAGACTACATATAAAAATTGAGGAGGTTGTTTCTTATGTTAAAGCCATTAGGCGATCGCGTAATCATTGAACTCGTTGAATCTGAGGAAAAAACCGCTAGCGGTATTGTCTTACCGGATTCTGCAAAAGAAAAACCGCAAGAAGGTAAAATTGTTGCAGCAGGTTCAGGTCGTGTACTTGAAAGTGGTGAGCGCGTTGCGTTAGAAGTAAACACAGGCGACCGCATTATCTTCTCAAAATATGCAGGCACTGAAGTGAAATATGAAGGAAAAGAATATTTAATCCTTCGTGAAAGCGACATTTTAGCTGTTATTGGTTAATCACATAAACAAAGATTGAGATATATTTCTAAAAAGACTGAGGAGGTTTCGTTATTATGGCAAAAGATATTAAGTTCAGTGAAGAAGCACGTCGTGCGATGTTACGTGGTGTAGATGCACTTGCAGATGCTGTAAAAGTAACTTTAGGACCTAAAGGACGTAACGTGGTTCTTGAGAAAAAATTCGGTTCTCCACTTATCACAAATGATGGTGTAACGATTGCAAAAGAAATCGAATTAGAAGATGCATTTGAAAACATGGGTGCAAAACTTGTGGCTGAAGTTGCAAGCAAAACAAACGATGTAGCTGGTGACGGTACTACGACTGCAACGGTTCTAGCTCAAGCGATGATCCGTGAAGGTCTTAAAAACGTAACAGCTGGTGCAAACCCTGTTGGCGTTCGTAAAGGAATCGAAGAAGCAGTGAAAGTAGCACTTGAAGGCTTGCATGAGATCTCTAAACCAATCGAAGGTAAAGAATCAATTGCTCAAGTTGCGTCTATTTCTGCAGCAGATGAAGAAGTCGGTAGCCTCATTGCTGAAGCGATGGAGCGTGTAGGAAACGACGGCGTCATCACAATTGAAGAATCTAAAGGTTTCACAACTGAGCTTGAAGTGGTTGAAGGAATGCAGTTTGACCGTGGATATGCTTCACCATACATGGTCACTGATTCTGATAAGATGGAAGCGGTTCTTGAAAATCCTTACATCTTAATCACTGATAAAAAGATCACAAACATTCAAGAAATCCTTCCTGTACTTGAGCAAGTCGTACAACAAGGAAAACCATTATTGATCATTGCTGAAGATGTAGAAGGCGAAGCACTTGCAACACTGGTTGTGAACAAACTTCGTGGAACATTCAACGCAGTGGCAGTAAAAGCTCCTGGATTCGGTGATCGTCGTAAAGCAATGCTTGAAGACATCTCTGTTCTAACAGGCGGAGAATTAATCACAGAAGACCTAGGACTTGACCTGAAATCAACTGAAATTGGTCAGCTTGGCCGTGCGTCTAAAGTGGTTGTTACAAAAGAAAACACAACGATCGTAGAAGGATCAGGAGATTCTGCTCAAATCGCAGCACGCGTGAACCAAATCCGTGCGCAAGTAGAAGAAACAACTTCTGAATTCGATAAAGAAAAATTACAAGAACGTCTTGCAAAACTAGCTGGTGGCGTTGCTGTCATCAAAGTTGGTGCTGCAACTGAAACAGAACTAAAAGAACGTAAACTACGCATTGAGGATGCACTGAACTCAACTCGTGCAGCAGTTGAAGAAGGTATCGTATCCGGTGGTGGTACAGCACTTGTGAATGTATACAATAAAGTTGCTTCCATCGAAGCTGATGGTGACGTTCAAACAGGTGTGAACATCGTTCTACGTTCTCTTGAAGAGCCAATTCGTCAAATCGCTCACAACGCAGGTCTTGAAGGATCAGTCATCGTTGAGCGCTTGAAAAACGAAGAAATTGGTGTAGGCTTCAACGCAGCAACAAACGAATGGGTAAACATGATTGAAAAAGGAATCGTTGACCCAACAAAAGTCACTCGCTCTGCACTTCAAAACGCAGCTTCTGTAGCAGCTATGCTTCTTACAACTGAAGCAGTCGTAGCTGACAAACCAGAAGAAGGCGGCTCAGGCGGCGGAATGCCGGATATGGGCGGCATGGGCGGCATGGGTGGAATGATGTAACACCCCTCGAAAACCCCTTGAAATATAGGGGTTTTTGTTTTGTCTATTTTTTGGTTAAGAGCGTTAAATGAATTGAAACTTTCACCGCTTTACATCCGTTAACTAAAGAGACAGTGATTTTTTTGGTTTTATCTAACATAAAGAGATGATTTTCAAAAGAAAAGCGGTGATCATATGGGCTTTACGACTTGGGTGGCGATTATTGTTGCACTGGCTGTCGTGTTTGGATTGTTTGGATCGAAGAGGCGTGATAAATAAGAGGTTGAACCCACTTCCAGAGAGGAAGTGGGCTTTTTATTGCATATACAATATTCATGAGCTATACTAATTTTTAAAATTTATGTAAATACAATAAAAAAGAGGCGTGATAAATGAGAGAAATTTTGCGGGAGATTGGCGTGATTGCTCGGGCGCTTGATTCCATTAGTAATATTGAATTTAAAGAGTATGATTTAACGAAGGGGCAGTATTTGTATCTTGTGCGTATTTGTGAGGAGCCTGGCATCATTCAGGAAAAACTAGCGGAGATGATCAAGGTAGACCGAACAACGGCGGCCCGGGCTATTCAAAAATTAGAGCTGCATGGTTTTATTGAGAAAAAGGATGACACAGTGAATAGGAAAATCAAGAAGCTGTTTCCAACTGAGAAAGGAAAAGCCGTCTATCCAATGATCAAACGAGAACATGATCATTCAAATCGGGTAGCGCTGGATGGATTTTCTGAAGAGGAAGCGGAACAGATTTATGAGTATCTTCTAAGGGTGCGAAAGAATATCGAAAAAGATTGGGAAGATGTGAAAAAAGGCAAAAAGAGAAGCTACTAATTAAATAAGGGGGGAAGGGAACATGCATGTACCATCATTTTTTCAAGTGAAAGATATGGAGAAAATCAAATCATTTATTCAATCTCATTCATTTGCTACAGTTGTGACGACAACGAATGAAAAGCCCATTGCGACACATATTCCAGTGAGTTTTCATCAAATTGGCGATTCGTATGTGATCTCAGGGCATATGGCGATTGGAAATCCTCAGTGGAAAACGTTTGAAGAGAACGAGAAGGTGCTCGTCATTTTTCAAGGGCCGCATGCCTACATATCCTCTTCATGGTATGAGAAAGAAGCCGTACCGACGTGGAATTATCAAGCTGTACATGTATATGGAAAGGCTGCACTGCTCGAAAAATCAGAACTGGTCAAGGAATTAACAGCGATGCTGGAGACATATGAAAGTCATAGAGATCAGCCAGTGTTATGGGATACGTTGTCTGAGGAACTGCTAGAGAAACAAATGAAAGGGATTGTGGGCTTCAAAATCATCATTGATGAAGTTCAAGCTGCTTTTAAGTTAAGTCAAAATCGCCATGAAAGAGATTATGCTCGCATTATTGAACAGCTGGAAGCAGAGGGTGAAGTGGAAATGGCGGCTGCGATGAAAAAAAGAGAAGAGAATATATGAAAAAAGCACTCTGAAGAAAAAGAGTGCTTTTGTAGTTATCCTTTTATGTTTAAATATTCTTCAAGGGTTTTACCGCTCTTATTTACTTTTTTCGCATTGGTTGATCCGAGGTATCTGAGGTGCCATGGTTCATATTGATAGCCTGTCACTTTTTCTTTACCTTTCGGATAACGGATGATAAAACCAAATTCATGGGCATGTTTGGCTAGCCATTTCGCTTCTTTTGTATTGGCAAAAGAATCTTCAGCCCAATGTTTTGAATTGGCACCGCCGATATCAAAAGCAAGGCCGGTTTGATGTTCGGAATAGCCTGGTCTTGCGCTAAATCGATCTGCTTGTTTTTTGCCATGAGAGGCGACGTAATTGTTGTACAAGACACGCTGACGGTCGTATGAACGGAAGGTGCTAAAAGCGGTGAGTCGGATGTTTGCTTTTTTTGCTTTTGCTGTCATAGCATTTACAGCTTTTCTCGCTTGTTTGTTTTCTCCTGGATTGTATGAAGATGGGAGTCTATGTTTCTTATTCACAACCAATATCCCTTTTACATACGTACCTGGCGTTTTAGTGGAAGGAGCAGCATATGAAGCTGGTGAGCTTTTGCCTGCTTTTTTGATATATTGAAAGCTGACGTAACCCGTCTTTCCTTTATATTTTGTTCCAGGTCCCTTGCGAAGATGAACATTCGCTGTTGTCACGTATTTCGGTGTAGCTGCTTTTGCGACTGGTGTCGCATAAGTCATGTGTAAAAAGGGCAGCTGGACAGGAAAGATTCCAAGCCCAAGTACGAGAACCACACTGACAATAATTCCTTTGATCCACGGGTGTTTCATCTTCATTTCTCTCATCCCTTTCAATCTACTAACATACATATATTGAGATAGATTGAAATAAAGTGCAATGGTTTTTTTATGCCAATTGAGATTGAATCATATCATTAGGTTCTTTTTTTTGTTTAAAATTACATAAAAAAATCCACTATTTCCATAAAAAATCAGGTGAATTCCTTATAATAAAAGTATCTGAGAACGGGGAGTGAGTCGAGATGGACCAAAACGTGCTGCAAATGGATCAAGACAGATCAGAGAATGAATTCGCGGTTCTTAACATATCTTCTAAAGAGATTGGTGCTCTATCAAAGGGAGCAGCGGAGCAGATTTTACAAACGGGAGATACGGACCGTATTCATCAGCTGATGTACGTTCCGATTGAAAAGAAAGAAGATTTGAATTGGCTGATCCAATGTGTTGGGGAGGCGCTAAAGAATGAAGTTGGCGATGACGTTGCTCTAGAAGTAGCTGATTTGCTCTATTTCTTTGTCATTCCGTATTATGGGAAGTATATGTTGAAAGATCGTCATTTGTATGAGTATATCGATCATTTGCTGGTACGATTAGCATCTAGAGCTCACTCGGATATTGATACACTGATTCATATCATAAGAGAAGATTTAAATGAAAATATACAATAAAAGAAGCTTGTAGAGCGACCCTCTACAAGCTTTTTTATATCAACTTTATTCAGCTGGAACTGTTTTGACAGGCTCTTTTCTAAACACACCCATGCATCCTGCGATGAGGATTAATACAGCTGGAAGGATAAAGAACATAGAAATAGAAATAATACCACCAACAGCAGATACTAATAATAAAATCCCGCCAAGCTTTGCTTTTTTCTTCACGATAACAGATGCCACAATTGCAAGAATAGAGAAAAGCATTGCTGCCCAGCCTAATCCTGTGATTTGACTCGTACCTGATTCACTAAATGCGGCATCGAGTCCTCCAAAGGCAATGGCAAACATTGCACCAAAAAACCCAAAAATACCTCCAATTAAGCCTAAAACAAATTCCGTTGTTCTTTTCATAATACTTTCCTCCGATATGTAAATAAGAATTATTGGTACTTAAGAACCAACACAATCTTACTCATCGGCATTCTTTTCACAATGTTAATAGTTTTGTTAAAAAAAACAAGAAAATCCATAAAGGATTTTCTTGTCCAATTACTGGGCTCTCTCCCAGGTAATCTTTGTTTCAATTGTTGTTTTCTTTCCTTTTGCCAGTACTTTTCCGTTTTCCTGTTTCACGGTAATGTTTAGGTCATAAAAGGAGTAGAGGGCACCGAGGCTGTCATTTTCCGGTTTATGCAGGTTGTTTTCCTTTTCAGTGGATGCACCAATAGCTAGTGTTTTGGCAAAGTTCAAACCAATGACTTCAGCGTAATCACTATTGGTCTCAGATGAAGATGTCACGTTTAAGGAAATGACTTTTTTCTTTTGATCAACGGTGATCGCTGTGTCTTTTACGAGCTTAGACTGCTCCATGACCTCTTTCGTTTCATTTTGAATGCGTTGATTAATCGTTGGAAGTGCCGTAGATTCTGTTTTTTCTTCTTTTGCCGTATTTGAGCAAGCTGCTAGGATAGAGAAGGTTGCAACAAGACTCATGAAAACAAGTAGACTTTTTCTCACGTTCTTTCTCCTTTGTTCTTCAAAGTATGTATGCTTATGTTACCACGAATCGATGTTTTGATTAAAAGAGAAGTGTTGATAAGCTGTGAACAATCAAAAGCACCCAAAGGTGGGTGCTCGTGTTTTATTGTGCTGAAAGGGTTGTACTAAGTGGGATAGACGAAATGACCGTGAATTTTGGAGTCGAAGCACCTGATTCTAGATTTTTGCGTAAAAGAGATGATTTGACGGTGCCGTCCCATTTTTTATAGACACTTCCAGATGTATTTGCGCGAAGCTGTACATTAGAGAAACTTGCTTGCGAGTAGCTGTTTGTTCCATTATCTTGTACGCCATGTACCATTTTGACGACATCGAAGTCTTTCAGACGACTAGGATTGAAAACAGGCTGCTTATAACGCAGTTTTCCGTTGACGTATAGTGACACTGTGCCATCACCATTGTTGATGAGCTTTAAGTTGACACGTGCACCATCTTTAATACTTGAATCGTATTCGCTGTTCCAATATTGACTGCCGCCTTGGGAGCCGGTGCCCAGGAATACCTTATAGCCAGAAGATGTTTTTGAAATCCCGCTTTCAACAACGGCAGAACCGAGACCAAGATACCAGTCAGCATAGCCATTTTTAATAGTGGCTGTTTTTGGCAGCACAATATCAGCCGAGATACCTGACCATTTGGCTTCATCCGTTTGTGTCACGATGGCGCCGTGACGAGGACCAGCCGCAGAGGCGGGAATACTTGAAAGCATCAAAACGAAGGTCAAACTTACACTCAAAACGATGAACCACTTTTTCATGGAAATTCCTCCTTATCTTTGATTCATTTCTATTATATAAAACGAAAGGGGAGGTCTACTTACGATGTTCTGGCTGTTTTTGGTGAAATTTATGAACAAAATCGGTCATTAAGTGGTCAACTTGTATTCGAATTGTAATGTGACTGTAAAATAACTGGGTGCATCTTCATGTATAATAGGGTCAGAAACCAAATACGGAGGATTTTTTAATGAATAAAAAGCTTATCGCGACAATCGTAACAGTAGCTAGTTTATTTTTAGCGTTTAGTTTCTCACATGGAGCAAGTGCAAAAAAAGTAAGCGGCAATATTACATGGTATAATGGTGTCGGTAAAAAAGGCGCAGATGGAAAAAAACTCGGTCATTGGGATGCAGCAACGAAAATGGGATTTGACGTACCGAAAAAAGGTACAAAACTAAGAGTGACAACAAAAGCGAAACCACATAAAGTGATTACAGTATATAAATATGATGTAGGTAGAATGCCAAACGCAGTATTAGACGTAAGTCCGAAAGCATTCAAAGCACTTGGGTATAAAACAAGTAAAGGTGTCGTCAAAGGGCATTACACTTATTAATACATAGGCATGCAAAGAAGCGGGAAAAGTTCATTTTCTGGCTTCTTTTCTTGTGGAGAGGGTCTGAAAATCAATGAAAAAATCAACATGGTGGATCGTCACAGTGATTGGAGTCGCAGCAATTGCGGCCGTCATCTTCTTCATGATGAAGCCGGGGCAAGAGGCAAAACATGCAGGAAAAGTGAAAACAAATCAAGATGCAAAAGACGAATTGCTTGTTTCATTTACGGATCAAAAGTTAAACAATACTTATTACTTGCATGACAAGGCGCTTCATACAGAGAAACTGACAGCATATCCTTCAATTGCTTATGATCAGGCAAAACAGCTTTTATACTACACGTATACAGATGAAGACACACAAAAAGTAAGTATACGGGAATTGAATGTGAAAACGGATAAAGAAAAAACGCTCTTTACGAGTGACGATTCAATCGACAGTATGAGACTTTCTGGTGACGGAAAACAGTTATATTTAAGGTATAACAAGGATTCAGGTGAGCAATTTTATGTAGCGTCTTTTGATTTGAAAACACAGAAAGTGAAAGTGTTATATCCAGAAAAAAGTGATGATGATACGGTGAGTTCTTTTGCTTATGATCCAGCATCAAATCTGTTGGTCATTCAGCATTATTCGTTAAAAGAGGATTATAAAAAGACGGATGAGGCAAATGAAAAAGGAATGGATCCTGAACCAACGACCATGAAGATTACCCTACAAACAGGTGAGAAGGGAAAGCGAATTGCACGTATTTCTCAAACCATCAATGATATTTCTTTTTCACCAGATCATAAAAAACTCATTTATACAGAAGTGAAGGTTCGAAATGAAAAAGAAGTATCATCTATTAAGGTGATGGATGTAGATACAGGAAAAACGAAGACACTTGTTAAAAACAGTCAGGATGTACGTATTTTAAGTGCTGCCCAGCCGCAATTTTCTGCGGATGGTACATCTGTTTATTTCTTAGGTGTTGCAAAGAACGCAAAGGAATTAAAGGATGACACAGGACGAAAGGCGAAGGTCAGAACCATTTTTGAATATGATATTAAGAAGAAAACAGTAGAAACCGCTTGGGAGAAAGAAGGCGGGATTGTTAACAATTTCACTGTCAATCGGTAAAAGGTGCGCGTTCAGTTATTTCATATAACTGGACGTTTTTTTATTTTGTCATGGGATGTGTTGGTGAAAAATGCGGATTTGTGAAATCAACATCACTTTTTAAGCAAGGAAATGAGTGGTATTTTGATATTTTGCTACTGTGACAGAATCAGCGTAAGAGAGTAAAGTAAGTGGAAATAAAAAAACGAGAGGACAGAAGACTTCTCGTTTTCTCTTATTTATTGTTTTCATCTAGTAAGTTTTGAAAAATAAACAAGGCATTAATGGAATGAGGGAATCCCGCAACCTTTGTACAGTGCTTAATGATCTCCATAATCTCTATAACAGAGAGCCCGATATGTAATGCTTGTACAAAATGAGCTTTTAACTCTTCATCACAATCACCTTTTGCAATGAGAGCCGATAATGTGCTGATGGCCTTCTGTTTTTCATCTAATATGAAGTGATTGAATTCTTTTTGTTCACCGAGTTCAATTGTTAGTTGTTCAATGTTTGATCGAATGCTCTCGTTTTCATGAATTGAAAGCTTCTCCCTGTTACCTGCCACTGTTTCTTGCTTGACCTGGCAAGTCTCTTTTTCTTCATTCAAATTGAACTCCTCCGTTTTTTATGACGATTTTCTATTTGTTTGTGCATGGTTTCTTAAGTGCCTTTTGATAGAGGTAATGGGTATATAGTAGTATTATCGGTTTACTTCGTCAACTTTTTAAGTGTGTAATGTTCAAAAAAATGCCATTCATGCGATACATTGTTCGTTTTTTCTCATGGAGATTGAAAAGAAAATAGAGGGCTAATATATAGAAGCTGTTAGCCCTTTTTCATATTACGCAATTAACAGAGAGGAGGTTTCATATTTACTAAATGATATCCATCGGCCGCATCATGTCATAATCCTCGTGTTCTAAAATGTGACAATGCCACACATATCGTCCGCTATATGGGACAAACCGAGCGATGATGCGAATGACTTCACCGGCATGCGCCTGAATCGTATCCTTGTAACCTTGTTCATGCAAAGGAGGCGCTTCATTTGGTCCTGTGTACACGATTTCACCTGTCGATTGATAGATGTCTGTATCGAATGGTCTTCTATCAATCACCCGAAATTGAACAAGATGTAAATGAATAGGGTGTGTGCCCCTTGTTGGGTTAACGATGTTCCATACCTCTACACTACCAAGTCGAGGATTTTCCGTAACAGGATCATTCCAAAACTGGTTATCTAGTAATAAAATCGGGCGCCCATATTTATCTTGTGTGCCAGTAAGGGTCAGCGTTCGCTCGTTATCAGCTCGGCTCGGTCGGAGCGGTGGCAGTGGTTTGAAGATCGGACGTAATGTTTTAGCTGCTCTTCCTTTGAGCGGACGAGTGACTTTAAATTGCATAATGTTCGCATCTGTTTCTGGATTGACATCCTGACCGCAACCTGCCGTATTTTTTAAAACAATCGTTTGGTTTTCATAAGCTGAGAAGTCGATGATGACATCAAAACGTTCAGCGGGTGCAATGCTAAAAGATTGATGCTGAACAGGTCTTGGCAAAAAGCCGCCATCAGATCCAATTTGTAAGATTGTGGCGTCATTGTCTAGATGAAGCTCGTAAGTTCTTGTGTTGGATGCGTTTAAGATACGAAAACGATATTTTCGCGGCTCTACTTCTAAATACGGCCATACTTTTCCATTGACTAAAATCGTTTCCCCGCAAAAAAATGGCACGATAGAGGGATCTGGAAGGTCACTATCTTCTGGTGTGTTATTTGGTCTACTTGGGTAAAACAGTGCGCCATCCTCCTGAAACGTCCGGTCCATGATCATTAAAGGGATATCATATTCATCTTTAGGTAATTCCAGTGATTTTTCAAACGCATCTGAGATCAAATAAAAGCCAGCTAATCCGGCGTATACATTTAATCGTGTTAATGCCATGGCATGATCGTGATACCACAATGTGCATGCTTGCTGGTGATTAGGGTATTCGTAAACCTCTCGTTCAAAGAAGGGGCCGGTCGCTTCAAAGTCTCGCGAAAACCAAGCCTCCGGATAACCGTCACTGCTTGCAGGTGTCACGCCCCCATGCAGGTGAACGACTGTTTTGACTTCGGGTTCATCATGATGTCCAGCGTGAATGGTATGATCGACAGGCAGGAAGTGTTTCAGCGGCAATTTGTTCATCCATTTCACTTTGACCTTTTCATTTCGATTCGCTTTAATGGTTGGACCCGGCACACTGCCATTATAGGTCCATAGCTTGGTTGGGGGCAGATCTCTATGAACTTTTAGGAACACCTCCTCCATAGCGATTTCATAATACGTTTGTCTTGGGTTTTTTTTGACGGGCTCTGCGACTTCTGGAATTGGCAGCTCGTCAACAAACTTTTCTAGGTTCATGTTGACTAATCCTCACTTAAAATCAATTTGATACATTATAAGTGCGGACATCCAAATAGGTGAATAAAATAAAAAAACCCGCTTTTCAGCGGGAGAATTAAGGGTGTTTATTTTCAAGCGCTGCACTTGCAGGCACTTTTTTATTCGGTTTAAAGATGAAGTAGGCGGCTAGTACACCGATGGTAATGATGCTTGTCAGTATGAGCTGAGGTCTCATCGATTCGATAAACAGCATAGAGGCCAAGATGGCGCAGATGACCAAAATGGTAAAGTACGTAAGGTATGGGAACAGCCACATTTTGATTTTGAGTTGTTCTGGATTTTCTTTTTCAATTTTACGACGCATTCTTAATTGTGAAACGGCAATCACCAAGTAGACAAGAAGTGCAATGGCACCAGAGGCATTGACTAGAAATAGAAAGATGGTTTCAGGGTAAAAGTAGTTCATCATGACGGCAATATAGGAAAAGAAGGTACCTGCGACTGTCGCTGCTACAGGGACACCGCGTTTGCTGATTTTCATAAAACGTTTTGGTGCTTCGCCTCTTTCAGCTAATGAATAAAGCATTCTGGACGTTGTGTATAGGCCGGAGTTTAAACAAGAAAGAACGGCTGTTAAAACAATGACGTTCATGACTTGGGCGGCTGATGGGACACCGATGTATTCTAATACTGCAACGAACGGGCTTGTTAAAATATTCGCTGAATTCCATGGGAGTAACGTGACAACGACGGCGATCGACCCGACGTAGAACACAATAATACGCCATACAACTGAACGGGTAGCTGTTGTCACAGATTTGACAGGGTCTGCTGATTCACCTGCGGCAATTGCCACAATCTCGGTTCCCATGAAGGAAAAGATGACAACGACAATCCCGAGGAGTACAGAGCCGAATCCGTTTGGAAGGAAACCGCCATTCCCCGTTAAATTGGCAAGACCTGCAGTATGATGACCGCCAAAACCAAAGATAAATGCAAAACCAATGAGTAGGAATAGAATAATGCTGACGACTTTAATCAATGAAAACCAATATTCAAATTCGCCAAAAGATTTAACAGAAAAGATATTTGTCAAAGTTAAGAGGATTGTGAGGATAAGACTTGTGAGCCAAACAGGTGCATCTCCATACCAATATTGAATAATGGCAGCACCGGCAATGGCTTCGATGGCGATGACGATGACCCAGAAGAACCAGTAAAGCCAGCCGATTGTAAACCCGGCCCACGGGCCGATGGCGTCGCTCGCGTATTGTGAGAAAGAGCCGCTTGTCGGATAGGCACATGCCATTTCTCCAAGCATTCTCATAATAAAGATGACCAGAAGTCCGGCAAATGAATAGGAAAGAATCGATCCAGGCCCTGCAGAATGAATGACAGCACCACTACCAACAAATAGCCCTGCCCCAATGACCCCGGCAATGGAGATCATTGAAATATGTCTTGTCTTAAGGTTTTTTTGAAGACCGTTTGTCATGTTGGACATTTCTTTACCTCCAAACATTTCTCTTTTATTCGAGAGTTTGTTTTTAGAATATTTTAAATTTTATCATACTGAATTGTCATTCAGCATTGGACAGGTTATCAAACTGACATTTCAAACCTCTTAACATGATGTTAAAAAGTATAAAGGATTTGAGAGATTATGTTCCCTCATTTTCCTCTGCCCATTCTTAAAAATAGCATAAGAAGGAAGAAAGAAAAGTTGTGTTTTAAAATAAAACTATTCTGACAATTAGATAGTAGAGTGATTTTGTTCTTTTTCATTTTTCGGGGTGGTTTTGAAAAACGTTGATGGGAGTGGGTCTTGAGGTCGATTGACCTTATAAAAATAAGTTTGCTTAGGTCAACACATTTCTATGTATCCTATTTTGCTGATTCAAGCGAATCATGTTGCTGTAGACCCACACGGGCTTGGCTTTGTAAGATAAATATAGAAAAGTAATGTGTGAGGAGGCGCTGTTCGGTATGGAGCGCTACAACGAATTAAGACAAGGTGAAACAGGTGCTTGGGTCAGCATTATAGCCTATGTGATCTTATCTGCTGTCAAACTGATCATTGGGTATGTGTTTCATTCAGAAGCCCTTTCCGCAGATGGCTTGAATAATACGACAGATATCATTGCTTCGCTTGCCGTATTAATTGGGCTGCGTATTTCTCAGAAGCCACCTGATGAGGATCATCCATACGGTCATTTTAGAGCTGAAAATATTGCGTCACTTGTAGCTTCCTTTATTATGATGCTTGTCGGGCTTCAGGTTTTGCTGAGTGCAGGCCAGTCGCTTTTCTCATCAGAGCATCAAACGCCTGATATGATTGCAGCTTGGACGGCAGCAGGAAGTGCTGTTGTGATGTATGGCGTGTATATGTATAACCGTAAACTGTCTAAACGAATTAATAGCCAGGCGCTATATGCGGCAGCGGCTGATAATAAATCAGATGCTTATGTGAGTATCGGGACGTTTGTCGGAATTATCGCCTCTCAATTTCAGCTGGCGTGGGTTGATACGCTTGCTGCGTTTGTGATTGGCTTAATTATCTGTAAAACGGCGTGGGAGATTTTCAGAGATGCGTCTCATTCGTTAACGGACGGTTTTCATATAAAAGATATGTCTAAATATAAAGAGACGATTGAAGCGACACCAGGAGTGGGCGATTTGAAAGACATTAAAGCTCGTTATCTTGGAAGCACCGTCCATGTGGATGTGGTCGTTGAAGTAGAACCGCATTTAAACATCGCAGAAAGCCATGATATTGCAGATGAAATTGAACGCAGAATGAAGCAGGAACATGATATTCTACACTCTCATGTTCATATGGAACCAGCAAGTGAGCCTAAAGAGGAGCAGAAGTCTTTTCCGTCGTGAGAAGGCTTCTTTTTTCTACGTGTTGATGTTTCATGCAAATGCGTGTTGTATGGTAAAGTTAGACTATATGAAAATTGACGGAAACGTGATAGGAGGATCAGGATGGCATTTGATGAACCGATGCATTCAGATTTACAAAAAATCGTAGATAACATCAATAAAGTGATGGTAGGGAAAAAAGATATTGCGATATTAAGCCTTGTTGCGATTTTGGCGAAGGGGCATGTGCTATTAGAGGATGTGCCTGGCGTTGGGAAGACCATGATGGTTCGTGCTCTGGCAAAATCCATTGGGTGTGAGTTTAAGCGAATCCAATTTACGCCTGACCTTTTGCCTTCAGATGTAACAGGTGTGTCGATTTATAATAAAAAGACAAACGAGTTTGAATTTAGACAAGGACCGATTATGGGGCAGATTATTTTGGCTGATGAAATCAACCGAACCTCTCCTAAAACACAATCAGCCCTTCTTGAAGCGATGGAAGAAGGCAGTGTCACAGTAGACGGAGAAACGATGCCGCTGGCAGATCCTTTCTTTGTGATGGCTACGCAAAATCCAGTGGAGTATGAGGGGACCTATCCACTTCCAGAAGCGCAAATGGACCGTTTCTTATTTAAGCTGCAGATGGGGTATCCAACCATGCTGGAGGAGCTTGAGGTGCTGAATTTGCAGGAGAAACAATCGCCAATTGACACGCTTCAGGCAGTCATGACAAAAGATCATATCCATGCTTTGCAGCAAGCGGTTCAGACCGTACATGTGGATGCGTCGATTAAAGAATATATTGTCGAAATCGCCCAAGCGACGCGAAATCATTCGTCTGTCTATTTAGGCGTGAGCCCAAGGGGTTCAATTTCATTGATGAAAGCGGCTCAGGCGTATGCGCTGTTGAACAGGCGGGATTATGTGATTCCTGATGATGTACAGTATTTGGCGCCTTACACATTGCCGCATCGCATGATTTTGACATCAGAAGCAACATATGAAGGGAAGAAGGCGGAGACACTGCTACGACAGATGATTGAGCATATTGGCGTACCAGTTCAAAAGTCGATGACTCAATGAAGTCACGTGACCGTTTCGCTTTTTCACTATGGTTACGGGTGTTTATGCTCTTTCTCCTCACGGCAGCAGCCTTTTGCTATGCCATGTTTCAGGGCGGCTTTGTGAGCTGGTTCCTTTTTTATGCATTTTCACCATATGCTTTGTATGCTTTGCTGTTTGCCCTTGTTCCACTTCGTGCAACAGCCAAAAGGACATTACAGCATACCCGGTTAAAGGCAGGGGAAGTGCTGTCTGTGGACCTTGAAATCAAGCGGACGAATCTATTTCCGTACGTGTACGTCATACTTGAGGATGAACCGCCGGATACCTTCCATTTACAGGAACAGATTGAAATGAAGCGAATGATCTTTCCATGGTTTCGGAAAACGTGGCGATTTTCGTATCAATTCAATGACATCATGCGGGGAGAGCATCAATTGACGGCGATTAGAATCAAAACGGGTGATATGTTTGGGTTTGTTGAAAAAGAAGTGATTCTTCCACTAGAGAAAAAATTGCTTGTGTATCCGAAAATGTTGGATATTCCGGTTGAATCTGCTGCATCGGTGAATGAAAATGGAGGCAAAGCGGTGCACTCTTGGTTAAATGAACCGACAAATGTGACGACAGGTGTGCGTGAATACCAGCAAGGAGACCGTTTCGCTTGGGTGGACTGGAAGACAACAGCTAGAAGAGGTCAGCTTATGACGAAGGAGTTTGAACAGAATCAGACAAAGGATTTGGTGGTGTTTGCTGATTTTACAGATGAAGCCGCTTTTGAAACGATTGTGTCTATGACCGCATCGGTTCTGCAAACGGCTGTGAAAAAAGGGGTGCCGGTAGGCCTTGTCCCGCTTGGGGATCAGCACTTATTTCGAGTGGATCAAGGAGAGTGGCATTTACAGGACATGCTCTACTATTTAACAAAGGTGCAGTATCTGCCTTCTCGTTTACCTGATTATCAATCATTAACAGCGAGTGAGCACCAGCAGACAGGAAAGTATGTGATGACAGGTCATCTGCAAGAAGAGCTTGCTGCCATTTTACTTGGGAATCGAAACAGAAAGAACATCACCGTTCTTTTAGTGAAGAGAGCCGTTGATCGATTGACGGCAAAAGAAAAACAGCTTGTGGACCGGCTTAAAGCTTCTGGGATACACACGACCCTTTTATTTGAGGACCGGCTGCATGAAAGAACTGTGAGGTGACAAACATTTATGCTGCATATGCATCAGCGGCAAAGCCGTTTTGAGTTGTTCATCTATTATGCTGTCGCATTTCTGCTACTTTGGGAGTGGCTTCGTCCGCTTCAAGATTTTACAGAGACGAGTCATACGTCTTATTTCATCATTTTTATAGGGCTTACGTGTTTGTTTACGTTCTTTCGATTGAAGTGGTATGTGACGTTTCCTATTTGTGCTGGATTGATCTTGCTCGCATTATATTTGATTTTTTATCAATCAGAACCAAGTTATCTGCCTGCGCTATTTGTTGATATTAAAGATAATATTTCTTTGATGAGCATGGGCATGTGGAGTGACATGTATCCGTCTTTCCGCACATTGTTGTTTTATATTTTGCTTTGGCTACTTGTTTATTTACTTCATTATTGGGTTGTGTATCAGCAGCGTATCTTCTTCTTTTTACTGATGACGATTGTATATGTCACGATTCTTGATACGTTTACGCCTTATGATGCGACTTTTGCGATCGTTCGAATTATGGTATTTGGCTTTTGTTTACTTGGTCTGCTCTATTTCGACCGGCTTCGTTCGGCTGAAGGTGTGCGGGTGTCACAGAAAGCGCGTCTCAATTGGTTCTTACCCATGCTGGCGCTTGTTCTTGTATCAGCATCACTCGGTGCGTCTTTGCCAAAATCTGATCCGAAATGGCCTGACCCAGTCCCGTTTTTTAAAGCGGTCACGAATCAAGATGGTTCCGCTGGACAGAATAAGGTGGGATATAGTGCGGATGATTCGTCGCTTGGGGGACCGTTTAGTGAGGACCGTACACCGGTATTTAAATGGAGCGGAAAAGAGCCGTCTTATTTTCGTGTAGAAACAAAAAGTATTTACACGGGGAAAGGCTGGGAGGATGCTTCAAATGATACGAAACCTACTCGGTTAAAAGGGAGTGATGTGCCGAACCGGTGGTTTACCAATCTCGTAAAAACAGAGGAGCATGAAACGAGAGTCGATATGGAATCAAATTATCGATTTAATCATGCTGTTTATCCGATTGGTACGGTTATGCTGACGCCAATGGAAAACATTCCACTGCAAATGATGGGCAAAACGGAGAAAATTGTCCCGTCTACTCAAAACCCGCCTAAAAATTTAGGGAACTATCGAGTCAGCTTCTTATCACCTACATTTATCCTAGAGGATTTACAGCGGATCAAAGTACCGACCAAGCAGCAAGTGAACCAGCAGGTCGGACGTGAATACTTGCAGCTCCCATCCTCGCTGCCAGAGCGTGTGAAAACATTGGCGAACAGCTTAACGGAAACGAAGGATAATATGTATGATAAAGCAAAATCGATTGAGGATTATTTAGGATCTGCGAAGTTTTCATATGAAACCCAAAATGTCGCTGTGCCTGGGCGTGACGAAGACTATGTGGATCAGTTCTTATTTGATACGATGATTGGCTATTGTGATAACTTTTCAACCTCGATGATTGTCATGCTTCGCTCGATTGGAATTCCGGCGAGATGGGTGAAAGGATATACGTCTGGTCAGTTATATGAAACACAGATGGATGGAAACAATGTGTATGAAGTGACCAATAACAATGCCCATTCATGGGTAGAGGTGTATTTTCCAAACCGTGGTTGGGTGACTTTTGAACCGACAAAAGGGTTCACGAACCCAGAGACATTTACGAATGAAACCACGGCTAACAACGACCAAGCAGATGATCAAGAGGATGAAAAAGATCAGCCCGCATCTGATCAACAAGAAAACGAGCAGACACAGCAGCCGCAGCAACAAGAACCAGAACAGGCGGCAAAACAAGAGGAACAAGCAGCTAAAGCAAAGCCAAGTATGGTTCATGTTGGTTCAATCTTGGGCTACGCAGCAGGTGCGATTGTCCTTCTTGGCTTCATTGGCTGGGTGCTTTACCGGTTCAGAGCAAGATGGCTGCCAATCTTTATTGTGAGAAAGGTAAAACGTCTGCCAGATGAGGAAGCTTTTTTCTACGCATATGCTGCTCTATTAAAGCAGCTAAGGCGCAGAGGGATCGAGAAAAAGCCAGGCATGACGCTAAGAGAATTTGCTTCTTTGATCGATGACAAGGAAAGGAATCATCACATGTCTGAACTAACGCAGTTCTATGAGCGGGCGCTCTACAGGCGAGAAGATGCGTCGGCGCTTTGGCAGCAGTCGGTGAAGTTATGGGAAAATTTAATAAACAGGAGATAGTCTTGACCACGTACCTTCCTGTTGTTAGAATAGGTGAATATTAAAACCTTCTAAAATACATGAAATTGAAGCGTTCGGATGTGAGTCTGGGCGCTTCAAAAGCGTGATTTACACTGAGAGAGGTTTTCTCCTCTCATTTTTTCTGTGCGTTTATAAAAACTATATTGGACATAGAGGTGACACCATGACAAATTTAGTAAATGAAATGATTTTGGTTCTCGATTTCGGTAGTCAGTACAATCAGCTGATCACTCGCCGTATTCGTGAATTTGGTGTGTACAGTGAGCTTCATCCGCACACTTTAACTGCTGAAGAAATTAAAGAAATGGCGCCGAAAGGAATCATCCTTTCTGGTGGACCAAACAGTGTATATGATGAAGGATCTTTCCGCTGTGACGAAAAGATTTTTGATCTAGGCATTCCGGTTCTAGGCATTTGCTACGGCATGCAGCTGATGACTCACTATTTAGGTGGGAAAGTAGAAGCGGCAAGCCAGCGTGAATATGGAAAAGCAGACATTCATATTAACGGAACACCTGCTCTATTCAAAGACCTTCCAACGGATCAAGTCGTTTGGATGAGCCATGGTGACCTTGTCGTTGAAGTACCAGAAGGCTTTACAGTTGATGCAACAAGTGCACATTGTCCAAACTCAGCGATGAGCTTAGCTGAGAAGAATTTCTATGGCGTTCAGTTCCACCCGGAGGTACGTCACTCTGAGTACGGAAATGATCTATTGAAGAACTTTGTCTTCGGCGTATGTGACTGCGATGGCAAATGGTCAATGGAGAACTTCATTGAAATCGAAATGCAGAAAATCCGTCAAACAGTAGGCGACAAACAAGTATTGTGCGCACTAAGCGGCGGTGTAGATTCATCTGTTGTGGCGGTATTGATCCATAAAGCCATCGGCGATCAGCTGACATGTATTTTCGTTGACCACGGTCTTCTTCGCAAAGGCGAAGCAGAAGGGGTTATGAAAACATTTAGCGAAGGTTTCAACATGAACGTGATTAAAGTAGATGCGAAAGATCGCTTCTTAAACAAGCTAAAAGGTGTGTCTGATCCTGAGCAAAAACGTAAAATCATCGGTAACGAATTCATCTATGTATTCGATGACGAGGCGGACAAGCTAAAAGGAATCGACTACTTAGCACAAGGAACTCTTTACACTGACATCATTGAGAGTGGTACAGCAACGGCACAAACAATCAAATCTCACCACAACGTTGGCGGTCTTCCAGAAGACATGCAGTTTGAATTGATTGAGCCACTTAATACGCTATTCAAGGATGAAGTCCGTGCTCTAGGATCAGAGCTAGGTATTCCAGACGACATCGTATGGAGACAGCCATTCCCAGGTCCAGGACTAGGAATCCGTGTACTAGGTGAAATTTCTGAAGAAAAACTAGAAATCGTCCGTGAATCGGATGCGATTTTACGCGAAGAAATTGCCAACTTCGGCCTTGAGCGAGACATCTGGCAATACTTCACAGTCCTCCCAGACATCCGCAGCGTAGGTGTCATGGGTGACGCAAGAACATACGATTACACAATCGGTATCCGTGCTGTTACGTCTATTGACGGTATGACAAGTGACTGGGCAAGAATCCCTTGGGATGTACTTGAAAAGATCTCGACTCGTATCGTGAATGAAGTGAAGCATATTAACCGTGTGGTGTATGATATTACGAGTAAGCCGCCTGCTACGATTGAGTGGGAGTAGTAAAAAGAAAGCCTCAAACTCTTATTTAAAAGGGTTTGAGGCTCTTTTTTAAGCGTGTGCAAACAAATTGCAAACAAAAAAATCATTAATCATTATAATTTGTTACAATTTGATTGATGTTATCTAATAGAGGTCTAAAGTTTTCGAAATTTATATCCTCATAGTTCTTCCATACATATTTGGAAAAAGCTCTTTTTCCATAGTTTTCAGAGGGATTATACTTTTTTTCACATCGTTCAAATGTTTTCCCGTTAAGTTCTGTTTTTAAGATATCTAATTCGAATAAATCTTCTATTTCACATTCTTTTAGTTCGTTAACCAATGGATTAGTAACGATATAAAGGTTCGAAGTAATCTTTAAATAATTTTTATCGCATAACTCCTCAATTTTTCCTTCTTTTAAACTCATATAGTTTGTTAGAGTTTTTAATGGTTTCTCTTTATTATTAAGTTCATTATCTAGTATAAATATACAGGGATTTTTAGAATTCACATTCATTTTTTTGAAAATTTCACTATAGTTTGGACAATCTTTTTTTTCTTTATTAGAAACATAGAAATTATAGATTTGTTTCATGGTATCCGCACCATCTTTCTCTAAACCAAAGAAGTATTGCAATTTTGATGTCTTCTTTCCTTTTATTTTTTTTTGTGCTTTTGATGCTTTTGAATCTTCTCCTCTCTTTAAAAAGGAAATTTTGAATATAAAATCATCATTTACTTTTTTAATTAAATTTGGATAATCTGTATAGAGATTTTTGAGGGCACTCTTTAAGTAAATAATATCTGTAGGGCCTTCTGTTAAAATACAAGGTTTTTCATTATTGAAGAAATATTTATAAAACAGAAATTTTTGATATTCTTTTTCTTGTCCATTTAAAAGTCTGAAACTTAATTTCAAATTTTTATCATTTTTTTTCTTTTCTTTATTATTCTCTTTGTTTATATGATTTATAAATGAAAAACGACCTTCAAGCTGTTTTAAACTACCCTCTACCCCATTTATAGTGAATGATCCATTTTTATATAAAGAGTTTGCCATTGCCCGAGTGTTTTTATAAAAGTTTCTGGGCACATTCACTTTTTTATTTACGACTAGCCCCGTTACAACTTGTCTAGATTGCTTATATTGAAGTCGAGTTTTTTTTTGATTAATTTTAAAGCCAGATTGTTTAATAATGATTTCTAATTGACTTATAAATTCTTCTGACCTTTCATCGAAACTTTTATAGTTTGTTGAAAAAGTTAAATCATCAGCATATCTTGTGTAATCTAATTTATATTTTTTTGCAATTTTTAATAATTTCATATCTAAAATATTGCAAATTAAATTAGTTATTATAGGGGAGGAAGGAGCACCTTGCGGTAAAGAACCGTTATAGCAAGTTAATTGAGCTAATACTGTTGCTATATTTTTGGGAAACAAATAATTTTTGTTTTTTTCAAAGTAACCTTGTACTCTTCCAAAATGAAAACTTTCAAAGAAATTTTCTAAATCTATATTAAGAACAAAACGTTTGTTTTTATGTATTTTAGCGTTTGTTATAATGCTTTTTTCTTTGGTAAAAGCATGAGCAATGTTCGTCTTAATCTTATTTTGATAATTGAATATTTTTTGTTGATTTAATAACATATTCACAATACTTCTTTGAATATCCTTTAAATCTTTAGATGGAGCATTAATAATTCTCTGGCCACCACTTTTTTTGGGAATTTGGAAAGTTGTATATGAATTTTGAATTTTCTTAATATATAACATGTAAGTTAACTTTTTTTTCGGTATTCTTAAAATATTTGAGAGATTATCTATTGATGTTATGTCTTCAAAAGTGATCATAGTTTGCCTCCAAAAAAAAATAGAACGTGTGGTTACTCATTACGTTCTATTAGGAATAGATACTATACGATACAATTATACGAATAATAAGGAACAAATCTCCCTACCATTTTTGTCAAAACTTGCGAAACACAAGTTAAGAATCTAACCACACGTTCTTAATCATTATAATACTATATGTCTAATAATAAAAGTTTATATATTTCTTTTTACGTAATGGTTTGAAACCATCTTTCTATCCGCAATTTGAGTATGTTGCACGTTGATAACATTTTAAAGTCTATTAGCAACTCCACGATTTATATTAGCATATAAATGTCCGTAAGTTCCTAATGTTGTTTGTATGTCCTCGTGTTCTAATCTATAACGTATAAGTACAGTCTCTTCAATTACTAATACAATAGAGTCATGATTATCATGATCTATTATTTAAACGATATTGATGTGGTGTTAGATGATACTTTTTCTTAAATAAACGAATGAAATGCTCTACATTTTGATAACCAACGGCTCCCGCAATATCATCTATTTGTAATTCACTACCGGTTATCATTTCGCAGGCTTTTTCCAATCTTATTTCTTGTCGAATCTCACGAAATGATTTGCCGAGTTTACGAGCTATATATCTAGACAGATAAGATTGTGAAAGGTTAAATTCCTCTGCCATCTTCTGGATTGTTATATGCTCACAACATTGCTGAATATATTGAAGCATTTGAATCATACGTATATCACTATATGGTTTGACCTGAATGACGTTCATATGACTTGGTTTGAATCTTAATAAAAGACATAATAATATCTCAAACAAATTATTCATAATCAACTGGTATCCAGGAAACCGATTGTGATTTTCTGTAAATAGATGCAGAGAGCAGTCTAGCAAATTTTTATCCAAGTGACTATGGAAAATAAGAATATGTTTATTTTCTTTTATATACAATGCATTCAAAAAGAACTCTGAAATGACATGATTGCCTTTTAACATTTTAAAAAACACTTTTTGAAAAGTACTTTTACGGATCATGATTTGGATTGCGATTGTATTCTCCATTACAAGTGGCTTGTGTATTGTGTCAGGTGGAATAAAGGCAATATCTCCTGATTTCAAAACGATTTTTTTATCTTCCACTTCTACATACATCTCATTTTCCAGAACATAAATCATCTCAAAGAAATCATGGATAGCCGACAATTGAGGCATAAAACGGCTATACTTTCTCACTTCGATATCTTTTTCCTGACCTAACCACATGGTATCCTCTTTTTCAAATTCGTTCTGCCCTCTTAGCAAAAATTCTTCTATATATATTTGCTTTTGCATGAAATTGTTATGATCATAATCCTTCAAAAGTAATTGCAATGATTGATTGTCATGCTTTTTCTGTTGGTATTGTTGATAAAAGATTTCTTGTTCGTTGTACTCTCTTAAATATTGCATCGCTTCATGTTTTTCAAGTGTATCTGTTTCCATCTACATCCAAACCTCTAGTTTATTTACTGCAACCACCAGGGCCTTCACTGTTGCTTCTATAATATCTTTATCGATTCCAGCACCCCAATGCATTTTTCCTTGATATGAAATACCAATCTGTGCACAGGCTTTTGCTTGAGAATCCTTGCCCAAAGAATTCTGTTCATAGACTTCCAAATCATACTCGAGATGAAAATGTGCTTTTAACGCATTACTGATTGCATCTAAACTTCCAGTGCCAGTTCCTTGTATGTCAATTTGTTGATGATCTCTCAGCAAAGTTAAGGTGACTTCTTGCTTCTCTCCTTTATGAAATTGATAATCAAGCAGCTGGAAATGAGGGTGAAAATCAACATACTGCTCTTTAAAAACATGATATATTTCTTCGACAGACAATTCCCTATTTGTCTGATCAGATACTTTCTTCGCTGCATATCCCATGGCTTCATTCATTTGATAAGGAAGTTGAATGCCATAATTTGTTTCTAATATATAGCCTATGCCGCCTTTTCCAGACTGGCTATTGATTCGAATCACATCCGTTTGATAATTCCTCCCCAAGTCAACTGGATCTATTGGGATATACGGAACGTCCCATTTATCAACATGATGTTCCTTTCTATATTTCATCCCTTTAGATATCGCATCTTGATGTGACCCAGAAAATGCGGTGAAAACCATCTCCCCAGAATATGGCTGTCTCTCATGAACAGTGATTTTTGTTAGTTTTTCATATTTTTTACGAATCGCTTCTAGGTTATTGAAATTCAATTGTGGATCATAACCTTGTGAGTACATATTCATCGCCAAAGTAATCAAGTCTACGTTCCCTGTACGTTCACCGATACCAAATAATGTCCCTTCGACTCTTTCGGCACCAGCTAGCACACCAAATTCTGCATCACTCACCCCAGACCCGCGGTCATTATGAGGGTGAACAGACAATGTCACACTGTCTCGGTAAGACAGATTTTTGTGTATATACTCAATCTGACTTGCAAAGATATGAGGCATTGAATATTCAACTGTTGTCGGAATATTGATGATCGCTTTGTGATGTGGTGTCGGTTTCCAAATATCTAAAACACTATTACAAATATCTAACGCGTAATCCACTTCTGTTCCTGGAAAGCTTTCAGGACTATATTGAAAATAAATATCACTTTCTGTTTTTTCGGCCAGTTCTTTTACTAAAATAGCGCCATCAATGGCAATTTGTTTAATTTCATCTTTTGTTTTCTTAAATACTTGTCTGCGCTGCGCTTCTGACGTCGAATTATATAAATGAACAATCGCTTTCGGTACTCCCTTAATGGCTTCGAAGGTTCGGCGGATAATATGCTCTCTCGCTTGCGTGATCACCATAATCGTGACATCGTCTGGAATCATATGACGATCAATCAGTGTCCGTAACAGCCTAAACTCTGTATCAGAAGCAGCTGGAAATGCGATTTCAATTTCTTTAAAACCTATCTCCACTAGTAACTGAAACATTTCTAATTTTTCTTCTAAGTTCATAGGAATAGGTAATGCTTGATTACCATCCCGTAAGTCCACACTGCACCATATCGGAGCACTTTCTAATGTTTCGTTCTTCACCCAATCATAAGTAAGGTTCGGTGGCAAAAAGTATTTCTTTTCGTATTTTTTGTGGTTAAACATCATCCATTCCTCCTGTAATTGGAATATAAAAAAAGCCTATCATCTCCAAGATTGAACTTGGAGACGAAAGACTTCTTCTTACGCGGTACCACCCCTGTTTCATGATAACGTTACATTATCATGCCCTTATTCGGATACAGATTGTTATATCTTATATCCTTCCCATATAACGGTGGGGCGCCGACCTTAACTACATCCATCCTTTGCATTTCACTAAGGCTACTCTAAGGTGAGTTCCTTGCCTTTTTGTTATTGCTTCTCATCAACCAGCAACTTTCTGAAAACATTTCGGCAAGTACTATTCCTTATCATCGCATTCTCATTTTTCTGATTTTTTCTATTATACCAAGATGACAAAAAAGAGATAGTGGTAGGGATGTCTTTTTTAATTGATTTTTTTTGTCCTGTGGGTGTCTTGTCTTCATTTTTAATTTTATTTTACTTCTGTTTTAATGGTAGAATAACTAGCGTTTTTTGCTAGAGTTTGAAGCGGTAATTTATCTTTCAGATGTTAATGGTCCTTGAATCGTTTTCTCATGTTCTTGATAGGACAACCGAGCACATCTTTACCTTACGAGTTTAGTATAACGGAAATCATTTTTAAGAAACTTGACTTTTTGTGCTATGGAAATTGAATGAATATTTTGTGGAAGGTTATTTAAAAATAGCACAAATGATCAAAAAATAAGAGGAGGGAAGTAATAAAATAAAAGGTAGAGGAGGGAGAAACAATGGATTACTATAAGAGAATACAGCTTTCGATTGAATTTATTGAGGAGAATCTTCAAAACAATATAAGTATAAAAGATATTTCCTCGAAATCCTGCTTTTCAGCGTTTCATTTTCAACGACTGTTTCAAGCCATTACAGGTTTTTCTGTGCAAGAGTATATCAGAAATAGAAGGCTCTCTGAAGCTGCTAGGTTACTGAAAGAAACAAATCAAAATATTTTACACATAGCGATTGCTTTCCAGTATGGTTCTCAGAAGCGTTTACTCGTGCTTTTTTACAATTCTTTGGGGTGACACCAGCTAGGTTTAGAAAAGAGGAAATGGTGTTAAAGCAACAAAACAAAATGGATTTTTTAGCATACCAATCTATGTTAGACAGTGAATTCAATATGAATAAACCTGTCATGACTCAATTAAACAAATTTTATATTATTGGTTACGAGTATCAAACGAATCTTCAAAGTGAGGAATATTTCACGGACATTCCTTTGTTTTATATGGATTTTGGAAAAAAGGAGTATTATCAACAGATTCCAAAGAGAAAAGCACCTCATATGGCTTATGGTGTATCTACTTCCTTTCATGATGATGGCCGTTTTTCGTTTGTGGTAGGGGAAGAAGTGGAGGAATCCGATATAGATTTAAATGAAGGGTTTGTAAATATAGTGATTCCTGAGGGGAGATATGCAGAATTTAAAGTGAGTGGCTCTCATGAAATGGTGCAAAACACTAGAAGATATATCTATGGTAGCTGGCTTCCAAATTCTAATTATGAAAGAACGAGTGGACCAGATTTTGAAATAACAGATGTCTTACATTCGAATGGCCCGAACGATATCAAAATGAAAATCTATATTCCTATCGAGGAATAAGGAGGATTAAGAGATGAAAATAGAAAATCTTTTTGGCACTTTTCCTGTAGTTGCGTCAAAGAATCTATTATTAAAAAAGGTGGAAGAACGTCATTTGCCAGAGTTATTTTCAATTTACGACAATGACACAGTCTTTCAGTATTGTGGGATCATTCCCAAACATAATCTCCAAACGGTAAAAAAAATGGTTGGACATTTTGAACGAGATTATACGAAGAAAAGCAGAGTGAAATGGGGAATCTTTCAAAAGGATAATCCTCATACGCTAGTTGGTATCATCGAAACAATGGACATCAATCAAAAAGTGAATGCGGTGACGATTGGCTATTTCTTTGCAGAGGAACATTGGGGAAAAGGCATCGCAACAGAAGCTGTCTCTACACTAGTGAAATTTCTGTTTGAAGAGATTGATATCAATAGAATTCAAGCGGAAGTCATGCCAGCAAATGAGGTATCAAAAAAAGTCCTGTTGAAAAATGGTTTTATCAAAGAAGGACTGCTTAGACAAGCTGTTTTATGGTCTGGCAAAGGAGTTGTTGATGTAGAAATATACAGCATGCTGAAAGAGGATTACATGAGTGAATAAGCTTGATAACATGATGCTGATATAGCGTTTAAGATATCAGCTTTTTATGATCTCATTTTTCTTTTATCGGAACCCTTTTAGAAAATAAAAAAGCGAACACTGAGCTCGCTCATTATGGTTAATTCAATTCGTTGGAAAATCGAATTTGTCTATCTTTTAGTTCATCATAGAATGTGAAGTGTTGCAACTTCAATTCTTCACAGACTTTTTTGATCATCCATTTGCCTCGTTCTTCAATCCTAATATTGACTTTATGTAGGTACTCACTTAATTCTTGTTCATTTTGAGGTTTTAATTGATTGTAATTTCCGATCCCTGCAAAATGACCTTCCCAAAATTCACTCACTGTCCGTTCCTCATCATCGTTCACATAAGGTTGAAGGAAATATCGTTCGACGAACTGTTTCCAACAGCCTAATGGTTGAAAGAATTCAAATAGTGAATACATCGTAACATCCCAATAATCTTGAGAAAATTTATAACGGCCCGTATTCATCCAATGTGGTAATACGATGAAGTTCCCAATGCAGTGGGTGGCAGTAGCGAATTTTTCAAACTTATGTTTGATATGAGAAACATAAGTTAGTGTTTTAGAATGATTGAAAGTCGTTATAAACGAATTCATTGTTTCTCCACGGATCAAGTTGTAACGGTCTAAATTAAGCTGTGATTTAGGCTCTGGCTTATAATCAGTACTCCAAAGTAATTGATAAATATAAAAAGGTTCTTTATCACAGTCAGCATCACGACCTCTTCTTTTAGTGACATTGCAAATTCCGATTTCGGTCAGTTTACGACTTTTATAATCTAATATTAACTCAATTGATGATTTATCTTTCGGTATCGGCTCTTTGATATAACTTTGTTTAAAATCCCATTCCCAAGGCTTGATTTCAAGTTCTTCACACTTTTGAAACCAGCCTTCTATCCATGTGTTCCCCTTCATCTCTTTCCTCCTCTTTTCATTATCTATTGAACACTTTTTTCATTCTTAATCTTCTCCACAACACCACCGCAAGAACAAGCAAAATGACACATTGAATCGAAAGCAAAAGCATTTGCATCCCCACAGACGTTTGCCCATTTGTGGTTTGATCCACGATATTATGAACCGCGTGCCATAAGATTACCCATTGCAGGCTGTTCGTGAGTGCAACGATTTCAGCTGCAACGAATCCAAATAAAAAGGCGAATAGGATTTGTGCGACTGTTAAGGTGAGGCTTTTTCCGCTTAGTAGATTCGCAGCATGACCGAGACCGAATAGTACGGCGGAGCCCCATATGGCAGTGCTCAAGTTAATTTGTTTTAAATATTGAAACAGAATGCCTCGAAAGATTCCTTCTTCAAAAAGACCGACACACACCATGAAGAAACAAAGTGCTAGAAAGGAAGAAACAGTTAAATCCTTGTTGAATCCAGCAATAAACGGAATGGCCTCGATGATCAGGATCGGAAATATCCACATACCGAGAGAGCCTTTTCGAAAACCTATTTCTTTCAAGTGAAAACGACTTTTTTGAATAATGAATAGAAGTAAAAGACACCCAGCTAGCATGGCACTGCCATTGATGATATAGATGGTCATTGTATCGGTCACTTGTTTTATGGATATATAGACACCTGCACTTGTTGGAATAATTAAAGAAAACAGCAGTAAAAGTACAGCTTTTCGAATGATTGTCATTGGTTTCATTGTTGATTCCTCCTCTAACGTCAGAGTAATGGAATCAAGCAGAAGTCACAATGAAATCTTCCTAACATGTCAATTTTTAGCCCTAAGATGCATATTAAGATGTTGTTCGTTTCTTTCGCTGCTGTAAAAGATCGTTGATTTCCTCAGCGGTTGCTTGATCTTTTTTATACAATAGGTACTTGATCACAAAGAATAAAGCCATGACTACAAGGAAATTCACGATAAACGAAAGGGGGCTGATTTGACCGCTCACAATAATGATGGTGGTCATAATCATACACATCACAAGGACGATATATAGAATTTGTTGAAAAAGAATCCGTTGATGGCTGTACGTTTGTTTTGGGTATAGCAAGAAGGTCAGGGCGCTTGAAAAAAAGGAATTGAACATGATGGCTTGTAAAATATAGATGGGCATCGTTCCAAACGTGAAACAGTAAATCAATACGAGTGCAGTAAAGATTATACAAAATGTGATCAAAAGATTTGTGATATAACGTTTCATCCTGTTCACTTCCTTCGTAACCCAAGTTTCTCTTTTAATGATTGGATATAAAAACGTGAAATCATCACCTTTTCCTCATTTGTAAGCTTTGCTTCAAAACGACCGCTTGTTTTAGGAGAAATAGCGGCAATAGAATCTATATTTAGAATCATCGATTTTGAAATCCTGACATAATCGTGCGCTTCAAGCTGTTTTTCAAGTTCAAATAACTTTTCCTTTAAGAGAAACACTCCATCTGACGTATACAAGAACGATCTTTTATCAACGCTTTCTATATATAAAATGTCGTGATAATAGACCTTTTTCACTCTTTCTTTCGTGGGTTCTTGTGCTAAGAAATAGGGAGCTGACTGCTCCACTTGCTGGACAAGTTTTTCAATCGCTGGATTGAGTTCATAAATGTGAAAAGAAACATACTCTGGTTGCGGCTTTTGGATGAAATGAATATCCGTTTTCATTTGTTTCTCCTCTGTTTAATAGGATTTTTCGTAATCTCTCTTCAAAATCGAATACATATACACATCATCGAATCCCTTCTGACCTAATTCATACTCTCTTAATAAACCCTCTTGTACAAAATGTATCTTCTCCAATAATTGAACAGAGGACCTATTAGCTGGATCAATGATCGCTTCAATCCGATTCAAGTTCATCTCCTGAAATCCATACCGCAACACCGCAGTAATCGCTTCATTCATGATGCCTTTTCTCCAATGATCATGGTGTAATTCATAGCCAATTTCCGTACGGCGGTGCTGTTTTTCTAGATTGAGAAAGCCGCAGCTGCCGATGATGGTAGGGTTATCTTTTAAAGAAATTCCCCAGCGGATGCCTGTTTGTTTTTTGTAGATATTGTCATACCACTTGATTTCTCCTTTTGTGTCTTCGATGGTTTCATGTGCATCAATGCCCATATAGCGGCACACGGTTTCATTGGATAAGTAGAAGTGCATATCCTCGGCATCTGCGATCGTTGCTTGTTTTAAGATCAGTCTTTCGGTCTGTATCGTTGGAAATGATTGTGGAAATATCAGTTTATGTCTAGTCATATGTATCTCCTATAGTTTATTTTATTTAAATTATACCTGTATTGGCACAATTTGTGGACTGCTCTGATATAATATGAATTTATCATTGGGGTAATCATGTACATTCGAATTTTACAAAAAAGAGGATAAAAAAAATGGGCATTTTTCTGATCATGATTTGTATCATGATGATCACCGTATCTTTAATGATTTATTTATTTAAAAAAGGTGCCATTCGTTCTAAGGTGTTAGTGATAATAGGTTCTGTTTTAGGTGGAGCCATACTAGTTGTCTGGATAGCAATGTTTTTTAATTTTCACTCTATCACTTTAACAGATGAATCGATAGGTCATTTTAAGATCGGTCAAACATTTAAGGGAGATCATCAGTTTGTTGAGAATTCTCAATTCTCTCATCAAAAACAGACGGTCTACATGGAAAAAGAAAATGAAGATTTTGTCGTATCAGTTGATCAGCATCATCGAGTAACATCTATTTACAATCAGTCAAAACAGAAAAATCTTCAAACATCTAAGGGAGTTAAAATAGGAGAAGATTATTCATCTGTGATACAAACATATGGAGAGCAATTCAAGAAGCTCTGGTTTGTCGAAGGGTATAGCAAAGGTATACAATATCAAGATCAATCAAACGGTATCATTCTAGAGTTCTTTTTCAATGACAATAAACTAGCACTCATTGAACTTCGTAGTAAGCGGGAGTGAAATAGTAGAAAGTAAAAACGAGCATTCTATTGAAGTGCTCGTCTTTATGTTGTTTTTTCATAACATGCCTTACAATAAAAAACCCCTTCATTTCTTAGCCAAGCCTTTACTTCTGTCATTCCTCGTCTCTTTGGATAGATCAGCTTAACGTACACTTCTTCGTTACCTTCTATTTTCTTTTGGCAGCTAGCACAAGCAGGTTCTTCAAATAGAAACAATCAATATCCTCCTTTTTGCAGATATTTCTTCCATTATATCAAAAGTTCAATACGATCTTTGCGGCCTATTCTTCACTTTCTCTGTTTTTGTCCGACATATGCTAAGTAAAAGAAATTTCCGATTGTTGAAACCGTTTGAGAGAAACCTTGCTCTAACAGGTGTAGGAGGTGTGAATGAGATGAAGCAAGTGCGTCTAATTAAAAAAGCACAAAAAGGGAATGTCCCGGCATTTGAGACATTAATGCTGATGTATCAAGAGCGTTTATATAAAACGGCTTTTCTCTATACAAGAAATAAAGAGGATTCGTTGGATGCTGTTCAGGAGACGGTCATGAAAGCATTTAAGCATTTATCTGGATTAAAAGAACCGGCTTATTTTTCTACATGGCTGACTAGGATTTTGATTCATACGATTTTTGCGATGAAGAAAAAGCAGCAAGATGTTGTTCCGTTTGAACAGCATCATGAAAGCGTTGAGCGTCATGATTTTTTGGAAGACAAGCTCGATTTAAAAAATGCACTAGATGTATTAGATGAGCAATATCAGCTCGTGATTCAGCTATTTTATTTTCAAGATTATTCGATTTCAATGATTTCTGAACAGATGGGTGTGCCCGAAGGAACGGTCAAAACTCATTTGTATCGAGCAAGAAAGTTATTAAAGCAAACATTGGAGAAGGAGGAGAGTGTCGATGGAACGAAAAGAAATGAAAAAGCTTTATGAAGAGATTGATGTACCAAAAGTTGAATTGACCTCTGCAATTCGTCAAGCAATGGGAGATGTGAAAGCGGAAAAGAAAAGACGTTGGTTCACATGGAATTGGAGAACGCCAATCTATTCAGTTATCGCCCTTGTTGTCCTTTACTTTTCATCAGGCTTCCTTTTTCCTTCTCTTAATACAGCGATGGCTCGAGTGCCGTTTGTTGGACAGTTATATATGATGTTTCACGATAAAGTAGGAATGTCTCTTTTTCAGAGTGAGTTGGTGAAGCATGTCAATGAGGGGGCTGAATCAAGAGGGGTTACTGTGAAAGTAAACAGTGTGTATTATGATGCAGGGCGGCTTGTTTATACGTTTACTGTGGAGAATTTGAATACAAAGGAAGATTCTGTACCATTCATAGTCAACAACTTCGATCGTATAAATGACACTTTCCAACCGAGTTACGACAATCAGGGATTGAAAAAAATGAAAGATGGCCGCTATGTTGGGCAGACGGAAGTCTATACAAATGGACAAACGATCAAACAAGGTCAGCAAGTACCGCTTGTTATTTCGAAGATTGGGGATATTGTAGGGAATTGGCGCTTCAAGTTACCTGTGGTCAAGCAAAAAACCACTTTATTAGCGGGACAAAAAGACGTGTCTATTTTAAATGGACGTTATCAAATAAGAAATGTAAAGGTAGAAAATGGAGTGAATGGCTCTGCAATTCAATATGCCATTGATTACAATGGTTTTGCCAAAGATGATAAAGTCAGTATAGATGGAATGAAGGATAATTTAGGGAATGAGTATCAGCTTGAGATTGGGACCGTTTTAAGAAAAAAACAAATGTCTTCTGACAAAACTAGAAAAGATCATTTAACGATTTTGAATCAGCCGATCAATCCAAAGGCGACTGAATTGACATTTGACACATATGTGAATATCGAACGGGAAGAAAGCAAAATCATTCCTCTTCAGACAAAGCTGCCTGTTCAGTTCAAAACAAAACACCATGGCATCGGAATCAAAATCAATAAGATAGAGCAAAAAGACCGTTCTGTGATTGTTGATTATCAATTTACTGGAATAGATCAAAAAGAATTAGATCAGGATGTAATGGAGAATATAGGTGAATTCATTGGATTAGGCGATGTTGAAAAGATGAAATCATGGCCCAATCCACAAGCAGACTATGAAAGCGGATATTACTTGAAGGGGAACCATGCGAAGATGACGAATTTAAAGACAGCTTCCATGCAATCCACCTTTGAATTTGATGATAAGAATTTAGAAACTTTATCATTAAAACATTTTTCTTTTAAAGAATATGGGCTTTACCTTGATTTGTCAGAACTGAATATGTTGGCACCACAGAAGGCGATAACGGTAACCATTCCAGTCAAAAAAGAAACATCAAAAGCTAGTCAATAAATAAGAAAGCGAACATGATTACACATGTTCGCTTTTTGTCTGCTTTTGAACCAGCTGATTGAACGAGTACCGAATCAACATCAACGCAACAAAACTGGCTAGCCCGCCAATCCAACTTAAATTCGTTACATTTGAATATTGAATAATCAGACCACCCATTGACGAGCCAAGCATCATGCCGATATTCATAATCGCTGTATTAAAACTCAGCACGGTTTCCGATGTTTCAGGTTTTAGGGAGATGAGATAAAATTGCTTGGCTGGTGTTGTTGTCCATGTGGCGGTGCCCCAAATGGCGAGCGTGATGAAGACGCCAACTACTGAAAATTGTGTAAAGGATAATGCAAAGAGCATGAGCATCTGAACCGTGATGCTGATTAAAATGGTTCGGTTTGGTCCCCATTGATCGACAGCGTATCCACCAAAGCGTGAGCCAATAAAAGCAGAGATGCCTAAGACAAGCAAGGCAATGCTTGTCAGTTCAAGTGTAAATCCGGATGTCTGTCGCAATAATGGCGAAATGTAAGCAAATACCATCGTGTAACCTAAAATCCAAAAGACTGTCGTGGCTAAGCCGCTTAACACCCTACGGTCTTGAAGAATTTGAATTTGCTGCTTAAATGGCACATGGGAATGTCCCGCCATAGGCGGTAATAATCGATACAGAAGAAACAAGAGACAAGCGGTCCCTATTGCAATGATGAGAAAAATGGCATGCCAATCTACATATCCTGCTAAAAATGTTCCAATCGGTACACCGAGTACTAGTGAAACTGTAAATCCAGTGATCACCGTTGCCATCGCACTCCCCTTTTTTTCTGGCGGGGCGAGCTGCGCTGCATAATTTGTTGCGAGCACAATATATAAGCCGCCACTCATGGCCATGATGACCCGCGAGAGCATGAGCAGCATAAAGTGATGGCTAAAAAAGGCGAGCACATTCCCCGCTATAAACATGGAAATCGCCGATAAAAGAACCTTTTTTCGATTCAATTTCGATGTGGCCATGACTAAAAAGAGGGCACCCACCGCATAAAAAAGAGAATAGATGGTGATGAGCTGTCCCGCAACCGGGATGGAGATGCGCAGATCGTCAGAAATGATGTCCAGTATGCCTGATACGACGAATTCTGAAGTGCCTGTGACGAAAGAACCGACGGCTAAAAGAAATATGAGCAATGGATAAGATGTACTTTTCATTTTGAACCCTTCCTTTATGTTGAAACGTTGTATTCATTTTAAATTCCGTGCTAACATAAGTAAAATTGATGTTTTTCATGAAAGGGATGAGTGAATACTCATGAGCTTTGTTCGATTCGAGACGATGGCTAAAGTGGTTGAGCTAGGCAGTTTTACCGCTGCAGCTGAAGCATTAAATATGACACAGTCTGCCGTGAGTCATGCGGTGGCAAGTTTAGAAACGGAGTGGGGCGTGTCTTTATTCGTGCGTGACCGAAAAAAGGGCATCACGCTGACAGATACCGGTGAAACCCTTCTTCCGCATATAAGAGAAGTGCTAAATAGAGTAGAGAAAATTCAGCAGGAAATTGCGCTCACCAAAAATATTGAATCTGGCTTGATTCGGATTGGAACTTTTGCCAGTGCATCCGCTTGTTTATTGCCAAAGCTACTTGTGAGCTATCAGAAAAAGCATCCAAAGATTGAATTTAAATTCTATGAGGGGACATATGAAGAAATATTGGAGTGGCTCGATTCTGGCATTATTGATGTTGGGTTTGTTGTAAAAGGTAAAGCGGATGAAGCGTTTCATCTATTGCCACTTATGAAAGATAAAATGGTGGTCGCCTATCACGAAAATCATCGTTTTAATCAGCAGCCAATTGTAGACATGGAAGAATTAGCAGATGAACCGTTTATTATGCCAACTGGCATGTATCAATCCCATGTAGAGGATATTTTTTCAGAGGCGCAAATCAAGCCGTCTATTTTATTTGAAGTGCATGATTGTACGACCATTGCCCGCATGGTTGGGGAAGGACTTGGTGTGACGATAGGTCCTGAGTTATTCCTAAAAACGCAGCAACTTGTGCAGATCAGTCATCTGAATGTATCGCATCATCGTGAGGTGGCGCTTGCCTGTCCATCGCTCACGCAAGCTTCTCCTGCTGTGAAGGCATTTTTCGATGTAGCAGAAACGGTTTTTGCCAGAATTCAGTGATGGGTGTATAAAGAACTAGATGTGATTTTCCAAATTCGTGTAATAAGACGAATGAAGCGGACATTTCTTTGAAAAATGTTCGCTTTTCGTATTGTGTTTTAAAAATGAAGTTGGTACAATAGACACAGAAATCAAATAGATAGAAGTCGTATAATGGCGGGGATATGGCCCGCAAGTTTCTACCAAGCTACCGTAAATGGCTTGACTACGTCAATTCACACTCGTTTGATATAAATCATGCATTGTTCTTGTTTGATGTCACGGTCTGAATTCACATTGTAGTCAAGCGTCCCAAAAACTGTTGGGGCGTTTTTTATTTGACTTGTGAATGGGACAGACTAAAGCAAAAGGACATGAAGGGAGTCAGTTGGCTTTGAAACAGTTTTTTCAGTTTGATGAGTTAGGTACGAATTATCGCAGAGAGATCATCGGCGGTTTAACGACATTTTTGTCGATGGCTTACATCTTGTTTGTCAATCCGATCACACTTGCTTTAGTAGCAGTACCGGATTTTCCAGATAAATTACGAATTGATCAGGGGGCTGTCTTTACAGCTACAGCGTTAGCTTCTGCGGCAGGTTGTTTCCTGATGGGATTGATCGCCAGGTACCCGATTGCAATTGCACCAGGTATGGGACTGAATGCGTTCTTCGCTTTCTCAGTTGTTCTTGGTATGGGAATCTCATGGCAGGCAGCACTTTCCGGTGTGTTTGTTTCAGGATTGATTTTCGTTGCTCTTTCTTTAACAGGTTTCCGTGAAAAAATCATCAATGCTATTCCGAGTGAGCTGAAGCTGGCTGTTGGTGCAGGGATTGGTTTGTTCATTACATTTGTAGGGCTTCAAGGCTCTGGCATTATTGCCAATAACGATAATACGCTCGTTTCGATTGGAAACATTCATAGTGGTCCTGTATTGTTGACGGTATTTGGAATCGTTGTGACTGTCATTTTAATGGTTCTTCGAGTGAATGCAGGTGTCTTCATTGGGATGCTTGTGACAGCCATTGCTGGAATGATCTTTGGTCTTGTGCCAGTTCCATCTCAAATTATCGGAAGCATTCCAAGTTTGTCTCCAACCTTTGGTCAAGCTTTGATTCACTTACCAGACATCTTCTCCATTCAAATGCTTGTGGTCATTTTAACGTTCCTATTCGTTGGGTTCTTTGATACAGCTGGTACACTTGTGGCTGTGGCGACACAAGCTGGTTTAATGAAAAATAATGAGCTGCCGCGTGCAGGAAGAGCGCTTCTGGCGGATTCTTCTTCTATCGTCGTCGGTTCTGTTCTTGGTACATCAACGACGACGTCTTATGTTGAATCTAGTTCAGGTGTTGCTGCGGGTGCCCGCTCTGGGTTTGCAGCCGTCGTGACAGGTATTTTCTTCTTACTTGCGATGTTCTTCTCGCCACTATTATCTGTCGTGACATCAAATGTAACGGCACCTGCTTTAATCATTGTCGGTGCACTGATGGTAGCACCTCTTGCGAAGATCGCATGGGATCGTTTTGAAATTGCGGTACCGGCTTTCTTAACCATGATTATGATGCCACTGACATATAGTATTGCGACAGGGATTGCAATTGGTTTCATTTTCTACCCGATCACCATGATCTTTAAAGGAAAAGCAAAAGAAGTGCATCCAATTATGTACGGACTGTTTGTCATCTTTATTCTATATTTTGCTTTCTTAAATCATTAATCGTTTGTCTGAAACAGCAGCTCATGGAGGCTGCTGTTTTTTGTAGGGAAATTTTAAAACCGTAGTTGACTTATAGGAATTATATGTTTATGATAAAAAGACATAATTCGCTGATTGGATCACCAAAGGCGCTTTGATTTCCTTTTTTCTATAGAAGGGTTCAGAGTGCCTTTTTTCTTGCATTCATCATAACGGGAGGGGATGACTTGTCACGCTGGCTTAGGCAGGTGATTGAGCGGAAAAAGCAGGTATTGATTGAGCAGCTCCTATTATGGGGGCATGAAGAAAAACATGAAGCGCTCATGCATTATACGATTCATGAGCTGGAAAATGAGGTTCTCTATTTAAAAGAGCGCAAGCAAAATTAGTGGGATGGGGGATGAGCGATGGATGAACAAAAGCTGAATTTTATTTTATCTGCCTTAAAAGGGATTGAATACGGGTCGGTGGTGATCACCATTCATAATGGACAAATTACACAAGTCGATACGACAGAAAAGACTCGTTTCCCCGCACACCAAGAGAATCTTCGGATTCAGAAAGCAAAGCAGGCGCGCTATCGTTCATGAAAAGTGATGAAAGATGATGAAAAGCTGATCCACTCATCAGCTTTTTTGTTTTGTCTTATTTTCTCTCCATTTAAAACCTCTTCATTCTTTTATCCGTCTATTCGTATGAACGTCAAGGAATCTTGACTGAATAGAGAGACTCCGCTACTTTAATAGGAGTCATCCGGACAGGTCACCTGAGCCTGTGCGGATTGTCTGAGATAGGAGTTGATATGGGATGTTAGAGAAAGATCAAGAGCAGGTTACATCTGAAATAAAAAACGAAAACGAAGAGCCATCAATAGATCAAGAAACGAGGCAGTCCCGCCTCAGCCGCAGTGCTGCAAAACGAGGAAGAACGGCTAAGCCAGCTAATGAAGAGCGTTCAGCCATTCAGCGCATTGCAAGAGGTGTAGGCGGTGCGTTTAAGCGCTATGGCTCATATGGGCTCGCGATGTTAAAATCACCGAGTCGTGCGATCCATCAAGCGGACACTTTACGCATGAAGTACGCCTGGATTTCAATTGTGTTATTCAGTGTGTTTTTTGCTTTAGGCAACTACGTTCAATTAAAGGCGTCAAAGACCCGTTTATTAGGTTTTGGTATTCATTATTCTTTTGGTGACGCCTTTTTGAAGGTAGCGGTCTTTACACTCATTCTGTTGACACTGATGATGCTGACGGTTTGGGTGCTCGGTAAGTACATGCTGAAAGGAAACATCTCGCTGAAAGAAGTGATCATGAAGTTCGGTGCCGTGCTTGTGCCGGTTTTGGTTTTATCTATCCTTTGGCTTGTATTTGCCATGCTGAATATTCCATATGTAACGGTGATTTTATCCGTCATGATGTTTTTCGGTCTTCAGCTGATTGCCATTGTGCTCTTCCGCTCCATTCAATCAGATCAAGAAGCTGTGCGGGGAGACTTGATGTATGCCGGCTGGGTCTTTTTGTTGATTGAGCTCGTCATCATTGCCCTTTTATGGGGCATTGTCGGAGAGTATTTGATCCCATCACTTGTTCCAGTTCGGTTTGGATAAAACACGTTTCAGCGTGTACTCGGTCTTTTTAAAATTCAAAGGTTTTCTATCACGCTGAAAAGAAGACAAAGGGTTAAAATAAAGTATATTTCAGCCCTTTATCAACCATCTAAAGCCTCCTTTTGAAAAAGGAGGTTTTTCATGTTGAGAAGAGGAAAAAACGGGTAAACTCTTGGTAACAAAGACCACCCCTTGTTGTCGAAAGATATATGTGTTTTTCTCGCGCAAATTTGATTGTATCAAGGTTTGTTCTCTAGTAGAATATGGGGTGCTTTATTTGATTTTTAGTGCAGGGGGTTCGAATCGTGCTTCAACAACTTTTATCCAATGCGTTCACCATGGTTTTGATTATTTTAGTGATTAACATTGTCTATGTCTCTTTTTCCACTATGCGTTTAATTTTAACAATGAAAGGCAGAAGGTATGCAGCCGCTTTTGCTGGTACTGTCGAGATGCTGATTTATGTCATTGGTTTGAGTATCGTGTTAGATAACTTAGATCAAGTACAAAATGTCATTGCGTATGCGCTAGGTTATGGAATTGGAATCATTGTCGGGATGAAAATTGAAGAGAAGCTGGCACTTGGCTACATTACTGTGAACGTGATTACAAAAGAAATCGATCTAGATCTCCCAAAACAATTGAGAGAAAAAGGATATGGCGTCACCAACTGGGTAGTAGGAGGTCTTGAAGGAGACCGGTCAGCGATGCAAATTTTAACACCGAGAAAATATGAACTGCAATTATATGAAACGATTAAAACGCTTGATTCAAAGGCGTTTATCATTTCGTATGAGCCCAAAACGATTCATGGCGGCTTCTGGGTGAAGGCTGTGAAGAAAAGGAGAATTAAAGAATGACCGCAAAACCAAAGAAAAAGAAATTCTACGTGGAAGACAACATGACGATTGATCAAGTGTTGTCCCAGATGGCGGAGGAAGGCTACTCACCTGTCCGACGAATGGAGGAGCCCATCTTTCAGGAAAAGAAGGAAAATGGGTCGATTCAGATCATTCCGATTGGGAAAAAAATCGTATTTGAGGGAAAAATACTCTAAATCCGAACATTAAAACGACGACTTCATAGATTGTTCGATAAATCCGTTGACATCATGAACATCCGTTGTTAAGATAAACATGAAATCAAAACACGAGCCTCATATAATCTTGGGAATATGGCCCATAAGTTTCTACCCAGTTACCGTAAATGACTGGACTATGCAGGATAGTGAACAAAACTGACATGGCGTTTTAAAAGCGAACAGCGCTTACCATGGCCCGGTTTGTGTTGCTTCCTAACAATGCAATACAAACCGGGTCTTTTTGTTCGGCGTTTGACAAGCTACTTAGGTTTGGGAAGCGTGTCAAACGATACAAAATCGAATAATAGCTTAAAGGTGGGGACAAAATGAAGCCGCTTGTAGGTGTCATCATGGGAAGTACATCTGATTGGGAAACAATGAAACATGCGTGCGATATCTTAGAGGAATTGAACATTCCGTATGAAAAACAGGTTGTATCCGCACATCGGACACCTGATTTGATGTTTGAATATGCGACTGAAGCAAGAGGTAAAGGACTCAAGGTCATTATTGCCGGTGCTGGAGGCGCAGCACATTTACCGGGGATGGTCGCAGCAAAAACGACACTGCCGGTCATTGGTGTGCCCGTACAATCAAAAGCATTAAACGGACTGGATTCCTTATTATCCATCGTTCAAATGCCAGGCGGTGTACCTGTTGCTACAGTGGCAATCGGCAAAGCCGGTGCAACAAATGCAGGGCTTCTAGCCGCACAAATGATTTCAGCATTCGATGAAGCCGTTGCAGCACGCCTTGAAGAAAGAAGAGAGCAAACAAAACAAACTGTATTAGAAAGCAGTGATCAGCTTGGCTAAGCAGACCATTTTTCCAAACGCAACCATTGGTATCATCGGCGGCGGACAGCTTGGCAGATACATGGCCGTCAGTGCAAAGCAAATGGGCTACCGTGCAGCAGTCCTTGACCCTGTCACACTTTCTCCTTGCGGACAGGTTGCTGATACAGAAATTACAGCCGCATACAGTGACCTTGAAGCGATCAGGCAGCTGGCGGACATCAGTGATGTGGTCACATATGAATTTGAAAACATTGATTATGATGCACTCAATCAGCTGAAGGAAGAGGCGTATTTACCGCAAGGAAGCGAACTCCTTCTTTTAACCCAAAACCGTGAAACGGAGAAAAAAGGGATTGTAGATGCAGGCTGTGAAGTCGCCCCTTATCGCATCGTTCATGATGAGAAGGAGCTGGAAGACGCAGTAAATGCGCTTGGTTTGCCAGCTGTGCTGAAAACATGCAGAGGCGGTTACGACGGTAAAGGACAGTACGTGATCAAAGAGAAGGATCAGCTTCATGAAGCGGCTGCACTTCTCACTCATGGGACATGTATTTTAGAAAGCTGGGTTCCTTTCCAAATGGAACTGTCCGTGATTGTGACGCGGTCTGTTCATGGGGAAATTGCGACATTCCCAGTCGCTGAGAACATTCATAAGCACAATATTTTATTCCAAAGCATCGTGCCTGCACGGGTAGATGGCAGCATTCAGGAGAAAGCAAAAGAGCTGGCAACAACGCTTGCTGAAAAGCTAGGGCTGGTCGGTACGCTTGCTGTTGAACTGTTCCTGACAAATGAAGGGAAGCTGCTCGTCAATGAACTGGCACCGCGCCCGCATAACTCTGGACATTACACATTGGATTTATGTGAGACGAGTCAGTTTGAACAGCACATTCGCGCCATATGCGGTTTGCCGCTTGGCGGAACAGCTCTTTTATCAGAGGGCATGATGGTGAATTTGCTGGGCGATGAAGTGGACATCCCAAAAGAACATCCTGAGCTTTTAAAGGAAGCGAAGCTTTATCTATATGGCAAACATGAAGTAAAAGCCGGCCGTAAAATGGGGCATATGACATTTATGAAACAGCTTGATGATGAATGGATGGCAAACATCACAAAGATATGGACTGAAAGAGATGGAGGAAACGGGAAATGATCGAACGTTACGCACGACCAGAAATGTCAGCAATCTGGACAGAGGAAAACAAATTTAATGCATGGCTTGAAGTAGAAATTCTCGCTTGTGAAGCTTGGGCAGAACTTGGCATCATTCCGAAAGAAGACGTTGTGACAATGCGCAAGAATGCAAGCTTTGATATTGGACGTATTTTGGAGATTGAACAAGACACGCGCCACGACGTGGTTGCCTTTACGCGTGCTGTATCTGAATCTCTAGGAGAAGAAAGAAAGTGGGTTCATTACGGGTTAACATCTACAGACGTAGTGGATACGGCGCTTTCATATCTATTAAAACAGGCGAACGATATTTTGCTCAAGGACATTGAGAGATTTGTTGACATACTAAAAGAAAAAGCAAAAGAGCACAAATATACAGTCATGATGGGCCGTACGCACGGTGTACATGCTGAACCGACAACATTTGGCTTGAAGCTTGCTCTTTGGTACGAGGAAATGAAGCGTAACTTAGAACGTTTTAAACAAGCAAAAGCCGGCATCGAATACGGCAAAATCTCTGGTGCTGTTGGCACATATGCGAACATCGACCCGTTTGTTGAGCAATATGTATGTGAGAAACTTGGCATCAAAGCTGCACCAATTTCAACCCAAACCTTGCAGCGTGATCGTCATGCAGATTACATGGCAACCCTTGCTTTAGTTGCAACAAGCATTGAGAAATTTGCTGTTGAAATTCGTGGTCTTCAAAAGAGTGAAACACGTGAAGTAGAAGAATTCTTTGCAAAAGGACAAAAGGGATCATCAGCGATGCCGCATAAACGAAACCCAATCGGTTCTGAAAATATGACGGGAATTGCCCGCGTCATCCGTGGTTATATGCTGACTGCTTATGAAAATGTACCGCTTTGGCATGAGCGTGATATTTCTCATTCATCTGCTGAACGCATCATTTTACCAGATGCAACGATTGCACTGAACTATATGCTGAACCGTTTCTCTAATATTGTGAAGAACTTGACGGTCTTCCCTGAGAATATGAAACGCAACATGGACCGCACACTTGGCTTGATCTACTCTCAGCGTGTTCTTCTTGCACTTATTGATACAGGTATGGCACGTGAAGAAGCATATGACACGGTTCAGCCAAAGGCGATGGAAGCTTGGGAAAAACAAGTACCATTCCGTTCATTAGTAGAAGCAGAAGAGAAAATCACCTCACGCTTAACACCTGAACAAATCGCTGACTGCTTCGATTACAACTATCACTTGAAAAATGTCGATATGATTTTCGAACGTCTAGGTCTTGCGTAAGAAATGGGCCGCCTGCTAGTCAGGCGCCTAATCCTGAAAATTGCCAACATTCAAATTAGGAGGCCAATCTGAATGACTGTGAAACAAGAACTTCTCTACGAAGGCAAAGCGAAAAGAATCTATCAGACCGATGACGAGCATATTTTATATGTTGAATATAAAGACTCAGCTACAGCATTTAACGGTGAAAAGAAAGCGGAAATTGAAGGCAAAGGCAGACTGAATAACGAAATTTCCAGCTTGATTTTTCAAATGCTACATGAGAAAGGGATCAACAATCACTTTGTGAAACGCCTATCTGAAACAGAACAGCTCATTCAAAAGGTAGACATCGTACCGCTTGAAGTCGTTGTGCGAAACGTGGTGGCAGGCAGTATGTCAAAACGTCTTGGGATTCCAGAGGGAACGAAACTGGACACACCTTTGATCGAGTTTTACTACAAAGATGATGCACTCGGCGATCCGCTCATTACAGAAGATCATATTCGCATTTTACATGCAGCGACACCTGAACAGGTCGAGGAAATGAAACAAATCACAAGACAAGTGAATGAAGAATTGAAGCAAATCTTCTCAGATTGCCATGTGAATTTAATTGATTTCAAGCTTGAATTCGGAATAGATCACGAGAATCGTATTTTGCTAGCTGATGAGATTTCACCTGATACGTGCAGGCTTTGGGATAAAGACACAAACGAAAAGCTTGATAAAGACGTGTTCAGACGAAACCTGGGCGGCTTAACAAATGCATACGAAGAAATTTTCAAAAGACTTGGAGGCCATAAACATGTATAAAGTGAAAATTTTTGTCAGCTTAAAAGAGAGCGTTCTTGATCCACAAGGAAGTGCCGTGCAGCACGCTTTGCACAGCATGTCTTATCAGGAAGTAAAGGATGTCCGTATCGGGAAATATATGGAGCTAGTCATTGAGAAATCAGATCGTGACTTAGATACAGTGGTCAAAGAAATGTGTGAAAAATTGCTTGCCAACACGGTGATTGAAGATTACCGCTATGAGGTGGAGGAGGTTGTCGCACAGTGAAGTTTGCAGTGATCGTCTTGCCTGGCTCTAACTGTGATATCGATATGTACCATGCGATTCAAGATGAGTTAGGTGAACAAGTTGAATATGTATGGCACGACGAAACGAGTCTTGATGGTTTTGACGGTGTACTCGTACCAGGCGGTTTTTCTTATGGGGATTACTTAAGATGCGGTGCGATTGCTCGTTTTTCTAACATCATGCCGGCTGTGAAAAAAGCAGCTGCGGAAGGAAAACCTGTTCTTGGTGTTTGTAACGGGTTCCAAATTCTTCAGGAGCTTGGCATTTTGCCAGGTGCAATGAGACGGAATAAAGATCTAAAATTTATCTGTCGTCCAGTTGAACTCATTGTAGAGAACAACGAAACGCAATTTACAAGCGGTTATCAAAAAGGTGAATCGATTACGATTCCTGTAGCACACGGAGAAGGCAACTTCTACTGTGACGAAGACACGTTAGCGAAGCTGATTGAACAAGGCCAAATCGCTTTCACTTACGGTGACGATATTAACGGCAGTGTGAATCGAATTGCAGGTGTAACGAATGAACAGGGCAATGTACTCGGCATGATGCCGCACCCTGAGCGCGCGGTTGATTCATTACTAGGCAGCGCAGACGGACTTAAATTGTTTCAATCTATCGTGAAAAATTGGAGGGACACTCATGTCACTACTGCTTGAACCAAGTCACAAGCAAATTAAAGAAGAGAAATTGTATCAGCAAATGGGATTGAGTGATGAAGAATTCGCTTTAATCGAATCCATTATTGGCAGGCTGCCAAACTACACAGAAACGGGTATCTTTTCTGTCATGTGGTCAGAGCATTGCAGTTATAAAAACTCAAAGCCTGTTTTAAGCAAATTCCCGACAAAAGGAGAGCATGTTCTTCAAGGTCCTGGGGAAGGCGCTGGAATCGTTGATATTGGAGACAACCAAGCGGTTGTATTTAAAATCGAATCACATAACCATCCATCTGCAATTGAACCGTATCAAGGAGCGGCAACAGGTGTCGGCGGAATCATCCGTGATGTATTCTCCATGGGTGCTCGTCCAATTGCGGTATTAAACTCTCTTCGTTTTGGTGAACTGACTTCACCGCGCGTGAAGTACTTGTTTGAAGAAGTAGTGGCAGGGATTGCAGGCTATGGAAACTGTATCGGTATTCCAACAGTCGGCGGAGAAGTTCATTTTGATCAAAGTTATGAAGGCAATCCGCTCGTTAACGCGATGTGTGTAGGGTTAATCAACCATGAAGACATCAAGAAAGGGCAGGCAAAAGGTGTTGGCAATACAGTCATGTACGTTGGTGCTAAAACGGGACGTGACGGGATTCACGGTGCAACATTTGCGTCTGAAGAATTTTCTGATGAATCAGAAGAAAAACGTTCAGCGGTTCAAGTCGGCGATCCGTTCATGGAAAAGCTTTTGCTTGAAGCATGTCTTGAAGTCATCAAAAATGATGCGCTTGTGGGCATTCAAGATATGGGAGCGGCTGGCTTAACTAGCTCAAGTGCAGAGATGGCAAGTAAAGCCGGTTCAGGTATCGAAATGAACCTAGACCTGATCCCTCAGCGTGAAACAGGCATGTCAGCGTATGAAATGATGCTGTCTGAATCCCAAGAGAGAATGCTGTTGGTCATTGAAAAAGGCCGTGAGCAAGAAATCATTGATATTTTTGAAAAATATGATCTTGAAGCAGTCTCAGTCGGTCATGTGACAGACGATAAAATGCTTCGTTTACTCCATCAAGGAGAAGTAGTGTGTGAGCTTCCAGTTGATGCACTTGCAGAAGAAGCACCGGTTTATCACAAGCCGTCAAGTGAGCCTGCATACTATCGCGAGTTTTTAGAAACAAAAGTGGAAGCTCCAGCGATCACAGATGCAGCAGATACATTGAAACAGCTGTTAAAGCAGCCAACGATTGCGAGTAAAGAATGGGTTTACGATCAATACGACTATATGGTTCGTACAAATACAGTCGTTGCACCAGGCTCTGATGCGGGCGTTTTAAGAATCCGTGGAACGAAAAAAGCCCTTGCGATGACAACAGATTGTAACGCACGTTATCTCTACCTTGATCCAGAGGTTGGCGGGAAGATTGCCGTTGCAGAAGCCGCGCGTAACATTGTCTGCTCAGGCGCTCGTCCGCTTGCAGTAACAGATAACTTGAACTTCGGTAACCCGGAGAAACCAGAAATCTTCTGGCAGATTGAAAAGTCTGCTGATGGCATTAGCGAAGCTTGCCGTACATTAAGCACACCGGTCATCGGCGGTAACGTCTCTTTATATAACGAGTCAAATGGAACAGCCATTTACCCAACGCCAGTCATTGGCATGGTTGGTTTGATTGAAGATACAGCTCATATTACGACTCAATCGTTCCAGCAGGCAGGTGATGTGATTTTCGTCATTGGTGAAACGAAGGAAGAATTCGCAGGCAGTGAGCTTCAAAAAATGACAGAAGGCCGTATCTACGGAAAAGCACCAGAAATTGATTTGGATGTAGAACTGGCGCGTCAAGAAGCCCTATTAGCAGCGATTCAAAACGGACTTGTTCAGTCAGCACATGATGTGTCTGAAGGCGGTCTTGGTGTAGCACTAGCTGAAAGTACATTTGGAACAGATGGTCTTGGCGCTGATATCCAGATCGATCTAAACAGCGCAGCATCACTATTCAGTGAATCACAGTCACGTTTTGTCGTCACAGTGAAACCAGAAAATCGCGAAGCGTTTGCTGCGGCTGTGCAAGATGCAAAAGAAGTCGGAACGGTCACAAATGATGGTGTATTCACTGTCAAAAATCAAGAAGGACAACAATGGATTCATGCGGCAGTCAACGAGCTTGAACGCGCATGGAAAGGAGCGATCCCATGCTTGCTGAAATCAGAGGCTTAAACGAAGAATGTGGCGTCTTTGGGGTTTGGGGACACGAAGAAGCCCCGCAAATCACCTATTACGGATTGCATAGCCTTCAGCACCGAGGACAAGAAGGTGCAGGAATTATTGCAACAGACGGTGAAAACCTGACGTCACACAAAGGCCTTGGACTGATTACGGAAGTGTTCCAAAACGGTGAGCTTAAGGATTTAAAGGGAAAAGGTGCGATCGGACACGTTCGGTATGCGACAGCAGGCGGAGGCGGCTTTGAGAATGTGCAGCCCCTCTTCTTCCGCTCGCAAAACAATGGCAGTCTTGCCCTTGCTCATAATGGAAACTTGGTCAATGCAACGCAATTAAAGCAGCAGCTAGAGAACCAAGGAAGTATTTTTCAAACGTCTTCTGATACCGAAGTGCTCGCTCACTTAATTAAGCGTAGCGGATATATGGATTTGAAGGATCAAATCAAAAATGCTCTGTCCATGTTAAAAGGAGCATATGCTTTCTTAATCATGACGGAAACAGAAATGATCGTAGCCCTTGATCCGAACGGGTTACGCCCACTTTCACTTGGTATGCTTGGAGATGCTTATGTTGTCGCTTCTGAAACATGTGCCTTTGATGTCGTTGGTGCTACGTATTTACGTGATGTAGAGCCTGGCGAAATGCTGATCATTAATGATGAAGGCTTAAAATCTGAGCGCTTCTCAATGAACATTAACCGCAGCATGTGCAGCATGGAATACATTTATTTCTCAAGACCGGACAGCAATATCAATGGCATCAACGTGCATAGTGCGAGAAAGAATCTTGGCAAGAAGCTTGCAGAAGAAGCACATGTCGAAGCAGATGTCGTGACAGGTGTACCAGACTCCAGTATTTCTGCAGCGATTGGCTATGCCGAAGCAACAGGTATTCCATATGAGCTAGGTTTAATTAAAAACCGTTATGTCGGCCGGACATTTATTCAGCCGTCTCAAGCATTGCGTGAGCAGGGCGTGCGAATGAAGCTGTCTGCTGTGCGTGGGGTGGTCGAAGGCAAACGTGTCGTCATGGTGGATGATTCCATCGTACGAGGAACAACAAGTCGCCGGATTGTGACGATGCTAAGAGAAGCAGGTGCGACGGAAGTGCATGTACGCATTAGTTCACCGCCAATCGCTCATCCGTGTTTTTATGGAATTGATACGTCTACACACGAAGAGCTGATTGCGTCATCTCATTCAGTGGAAGAAATTAGACAGGAAATCGGTGCAGACACCATTGCATTTTTATCTGTAGACGGTTTAATGGACGGGATTGGCAGAAAGTATGATGATCCGCAGCGCGGTCAGTGTTTAGCATGCTTTACTGGAAAATACCCGACCGAAATTTATGAAGATACTGTCCTTCCTCATGTGAAGGAAACAGTCCTGACGAAATAATCGAATAATGGAGCAGCAGTCAACGTGATTTGATATGCTGCTCTTTCATTCTGCCGAAAATATATGAAAGACAAGCAGATAAAAGGAGTGAATGGGATGTCAGAAGCATATAAAAACGCCGGTGTCGACATCGAAGCAGGATACGAAGCCGTTAAACGAATGAAAACACATGTAGAACGTACAAAAAGAGCAGGTGTCATGGGTGCTCTAGGCGGATTTGGTGGGATGTTTGATTTATCTGAACTGCCATACAAAAAGCCCGTTCTTGTCTCAGGAACAGATGGTGTTGGTACGAAATTAAAGCTAGCATTTTTAATGGATAAACACGATACGATCGGTGTAGATGCTGTCGCTATGTGTGTGAACGATGTACTTGCACAAGGGGCAGAGCCGCTCTTTTTCTTAGATTACTTAGCAGTTGGAAAAGCAGATCCTTTGAAAATTGAATCCATCGTCAAAGGTGTAGCTGACGGATGCGAGCAGTCTGGCTCAGCGCTTGTCGGCGGAGAGACAGCAGAAATGCCGGGTCTTTACACAGAAGAAGAATATGATATTGCTGGATTTTCTGTAGGTGTCGTTGAAAAAGATGAAATCGTCACAGGAGAGAACATCAAGGAAGGGCATTTGCTGATTGGACTCAGCTCTAGCGGAATTCATAGCAATGGCTATTCTCTTGTACGAAAAGTATTGCTTGAAGATGCGGGTCTAGATCTTCACCAAACGTATGAACCTTTTACAAGACCACTTGGAGAAGAGCTGCTTGAACCGACGAAGATTTATGTCAAGCCTGTTCTTAAACAAGTGAAAGCTGGCAAGGTTGACGGTATGGCACATGTGACAGGCGGCGGCTTTATTGAGAATTTACCACGTATGCTACCTGAAGGACTTGGTGTTGAGATTGATAACGGCTCATGGCCAGTTCCACCTATTTTCTCCTTTATTCAAGAAAAAGGGCAATTAAAAGCAGAAGAGATGTTCAATGTATTTAATATGGGCATCGGCTTTGTCCTAGCCGTCAAAGAGGATGATCTTGTGGATGTGATCAGCGGACTTGAACAAGACGGAGAGAAAGCCTTTCTTATCGGACGAGTTCAAAAAGGAGAAGGCGTCACTTTCGGTGGTGGAAGCCTCTCATGAAAAAGTTTGCGATCTTCGCCTCTGGAAGCGGGACAAATTTTCAAGCCATTATTGATACGTTAAAAGAAGAACAGTGGCCGGCAAAAGCCGCCATTGTGATCTGTGATAAACCGGGTGCGAAGGTGCTGGAGCGGGCAGAGAAAGAGGGCATTCCGTCCTTTTCTTTTACACCGAAGGCTTTCCCGAGTAAAGCCGCTTTTGAGCAAACCATCATTGAACAGCTGAAGCTGCATGAAGTGGAATGGATTTTCCTCGCTGGGTATATGCGACTGATCGGTCCGACATTGCTTGATGCATTTAGAGGGAAAATCGTGAATATCCACCCTTCTTTATTGCCAGCATTTCCTGGACTCGATGCGATTGGACAAGCCTATCAAGCAGGAGTCAAAGTGGCTGGCATCACGGTTCATTATGTCGATGAAGGCATGGATACCGGCCCGATTATTGACCAAGCAGCCATTCATATTGAACAAGGGGAAGACCTTGAATCCATTGAAAAAAGAATGCATGAATTAGAACATACACTATATCCAAAAGTGATCAAATCACTTTTAGAATTATCTTAATGAGGTGACAAAGGCATGACGATCAAACGCGCATTAATCAGTGTTTCCGATAAAACAAATCTTGTACCTTTTGTGAAAGAACTAACAGAACTTGGCGTTGAAGTGATTTCAACTGGTGGTACACACAAACTTCTTCAAGAGAACGGCATTAATGTCATTGGTATTTCTGAAGTGACTGGCTTCCCAGAAATCATGGACGGACGACTCAAAACGCTTCATCCGAACATTCATGGTGGACTGTTAGCAGTGAGAGAAAACGATGAGCATATGGCACAGATTGAAAAGCACGGCATTCAGCCGATTGATCTTGTCGTTGTGAATCTATATCCATTCAAAGAGACCATTTCCAAAGACGATGTCACGTATGAAGAAGCGATTGAAAACATTGATATTGGCGGACCGGGTATGCTTCGTGCTGCTTCTAAAAACCATCAGGATGTCACGGTGATTGTAGACCCGCGTGATTATGATTCTGTCGTTCAACAAATCAAAGAAGGCGGCGTCTCACTAGAGAAAAAACGTGAGCTTGCAGCAAAAGTATTCCGTCATACAGCTGCTTACGATGCCCTGATTGCGGATTATTTAACGAACTTTGTTGGTGAAACAGAGCCAGAACAGTTCACAGTTACATTTGAGAAAAAACAATCTCTTCGTTATGGAGAAAACCCGCACCAAGCGGCGACGTTCTATGAAAATGCGCTTCCAAGCAAAGGCTCTTTAGCTACGGCAACGCAATTACATGGAAAAGAACTTTCCTACAACAACATCAAAGATGCAGATGCAGCTCTTCAAATTGTACGTGAATTTACGGAGCCAGCGGCTGTGGCTGTAAAGCATATGAACCCATGTGGTGTTGGGACAGGTGAAACGATTGCAGAAGCATTTGACCGTGCATTTAAAGCAGATGAAACATCTATTTTCGGCGGCATTGTGGCGCTTAATCGTGAAGTAGACAAGCAAACGGCTGAGGTGCTCCATACGATTTTCTTAGAAATCGTCATTGCTCCATCGTTTAGCCAAGAAGCACTTGACGTGTTAACAGCGAAAAAGAACCTTCGTCTACTAACATTAGATGTAGAAGCAGATCTTGGGAAAAAAGAAAAGCAGCTCACAAGTGTTCATGGTGGATTGCTCGTTCAGGATATCGACACATACGGCTTAGAGGAAGCAACGATCTCTATCCCAACGAAAAGAGAGCCGACTGAAGACGAATGGAAAGACTTAAAGCTCGCTTGGAAAGTCGTCAAGCATGTGAAATCAAATGCCATCGTTCTAGCGAAGGATCAAATGACAGCAGGCATCGGCGCTGGTCAAATGAACCGTGTTGGCTCGGCTAATATTGCGATTGAGCAAGCAGGTGAAAAGGCAAAAGGCAGTGCACTAGGTTCTGATGCATTTTTCCCAATGGGCGATACAGTGGAAGCTGCTGCAAAGGCAGGCGTTACAGCGATCATCCAGCCAGGTGGATCTATTCGTGATGAAGAATCGATTCAAAAGGCAGATGAATACGGCATCGCCATGGTCTTCACTGGCGTTAGACATTTCAAACATTAAGGGGATGACAGTGTGAACGTATTAATTATCGGCAGAGGTGGAAGAGAGCATACCATCGCATGGAAAGTGAATCAAAGTGAACTTGTCAGCCAAGTATTTGTCGCACCCGGCAATGATGGAATGACAGACGCTGCGAAGCTTGTACCGATCGACGAAGGTGATCATGAGGCGTTAATTCGTTTTGCAAAAGACAATAACATCGGTTTAACAATTGTCGGTCCAGAGGTTCCTTTAATTGCAGGTGTCGTCGATGCATTTGAAGAAGCAGGTCTAAAGGTATTTGGACCGAATGCAAAAGCCGCAGTCATTGAAGGCTCAAAAGAATTTGCAAAAGACTTAATGAAAAATTATGAGATTCCGACGGCCGCTTACGCCACTTTTACATCGTTTGAAGAAGCGAAGGCATATGTGGAAGAAAAGGGTGCCCCAATTGTCATTAAAGCAGATGGGCTTGCCGCAGGAAAAGGCGTGACAGTGGCAATGACGCTTGAAGAGGCAATCAACTGCCTGCATGACTTTTTAGAGGATGAAAAGTTTGGCGATGCGAGTGCATCGGTTGTCATTGAAGAATTTTTAACAGGTGAAGAGTTTTCTCTGATGGCCTTTGTCAATGGAGAAAAGGTGTATCCGATGGTGATCGCACAGGATCATAAACGGGCATTTGAAGATGACAAAGGACCAAACACCGGCGGGATGGGCGCTTATTCACCGGTTCCACAAATTTCTGATGAAGTGGTACAAAAAGCGGTGGAAGACGTCGTCAAACCAGCAGCTCGCGCGATGGTGCAGGAAGAGCGTTCGTTTACAGGCATTTTATATGCAGGCTTAATGCTAACACCAGAAGGCTCAAAAGTCATTGAGTTCAATGCACGCTTTGGCGATCCTGAAACGCAAGTAGTACTCCCTCGTCTTGAATCAGATCTAGTCCAAGTCTTCCTCGACATTCTAGATGGAAAAGATGTGGACTTGCAGTGGAAAGACACAGCCGCTGTCAGTGTGGTTCTTGCTTCAGAAGGATACCCGGAAGACTACGCAAAAGGCACACCAATCGGTGCTTTGCAAACAACGGTCTCTGATGTTGTGACCTTCCACGCAGGAACAAAAAAAGAAAACGATCAATTTGTCACAAATGGCGGCCGAGTAGCAAATGTGACCGCATTTGACGACACATTTGAAGCAGCAAGATCAAGAGTGTATGAAGCGGTTGAAGAAATCATTCAGCCAGGTTTATTTTATCGCCGTGACATTGGCGCCCGTGCGCTGAAGGCAGCGGGGAAAAACGTTTAATCAAAACACCTTTCTATCTGACGAGATGGAAAGGTGTTTTTTCTTCTTCTGTTCATAGGAGGGATGCGGGCAGATGATGAAGAAGTAGTATGGGATTACGAATAGATTTAGGGAGGAAACATGGAAATCAAAGCATTTATCATCTTTGCAAACGTCATGCTTGTTTTATATCTCATAACTATAAATAACATCATGGTGACTGCCATTAAGCAGAATAAATTGAAAAAAGGCTTTGCCATTAGTTATATGATCCTATCCATTTTTTCTGGTATTGCTATTTCTTCATTTTTAATTTGGAAGTTTTTTTATTAGCTAAGAGGGGAATGAGTATATGGTGCAATTGAAGAAGCTTGCAAACGATCGTTTTTCTGCTTTGATCTGTATGGATTCATTTAACGAGAGAATTCGTTTGGATGATTATAGCGGCAGGGTGCGTGATGTGATTCAGTCCGTGCTTCAGGAAGCGGCGGACTGCAAGGCGTCTAAGGTCATTGTAAAAGTAAGGCGTGAGCATATGCCTCTTTTTTTAGAAAAAGGCTTTCGGCTTGAAGGCGTGTTTTCTCATTATTTCCTCGGAAGTGATGCATACGGCATGTCGCTCTTTCTGACCGAAGATCGAATGAACAGCCCATTTTGGTTGAAGGAAGATGAAATCGTTGCGTCTATTCAAGAAAAGCCGATTAAAAAAGACCAAGGCGTGTGGCAGGATGAGTATGTGATGAGGAAAGCCGGTCCAGAGGATGTGCACAAGCTGGCAGCGCTCTATGATACGGTCTTTGAAACGTACCCCACGCCAATGAATGAGCCAGATTACATCCGAAAGGTAATGGAGGAAGGGACGGTTTTTTATGCCGTTGAACATGACGGTCAACTTGTAAGTGCCGCTTCTGCTGAAATCAATGTACCGTATGGTCATGCAGAACTAACAGATTGTGCAACCCTTCCCACATACAGAAAACTAGGATTCATGCATCATTTGATTCTAGCCCTCGAACAAGAGCTTCAATCCATGCACATTTATGTCTTTTATTCTCTTGCCCGTGCACTGTCCTATGGAATGAATCAAGTATTTTATCAGCTCGGGTATACATACACCGGACGCTTTCAAAACAACTGCTATATTTTTGACAAAATTGAAGATATGAATCTATGGGTCAAAACGCCAAATGAATCATGAAATGGTTCTCATCTGATCAAGCAGACCAGATAGGCGGTACGCCATGATACTGAGCTGCAGCTTCATCCGATCATCAGTGGATTTGAGGCTGCAGCCTGTTCTCGTTTCAATTTGTTTCAACCGGTAGCTTAACGTATGCCGGTGAATAAACAATTCCCCCGCTGACTTTTGAATATTTTCATTGTGTGCCAAATACACTTCGAGTGTATGAATGAGGTCAGCCCCTTGTTTTTTTGTATAAAGCAGCGGGCTTAACAGCTCCACATAAAAGTCATGCAAATTCATTCCGGCTTCGTTCATTTCAAGCAACATCCCATATAGACCGAGCTTCTGATAATGAATGATGCTGTCATCTGTTTTCAAAAGAGGAAGAAGCCTTGCTGCATACTGGGCTTCTTTTGCACTTTTGGAAAAGAGACTGATCTGGTCGTAGGCTCTTCCAATGCCAATCACAATCGGATGGACGGGGAAAAAATAAGACCAAGTACTGCGGCATTCTTCTGATGCGCGATACCAATTTGTTTCTTGATACGTGTTTTTTCCTGCGGGTGTCAGAACGAAAATGGAATCAAGCCTTGCCTTTAATAAAAAAGGAATTTGTCTGCGTTCAAAAATGGATGTGAGCAATTGGGATAGGCGCTGCACCATTTGATGGTCGAGCTGTGTGTGCTGATGCTGAAATTGAAAGTAGATGACGACTTGTTCTTCGCTCATATCATATTGCAGCTTTCTTGCTTGTTCGATGACATAGCTTTCTTCTGTGTATTGCTGTTGCAGCATATCATCCAATAAATGCCCCTGCATTTGGTTTTCTGTATCTTGAATGGCTTTTTGTTTCAACCATTCAATCGCATACACCGCACCGGCATGCTCAATGGCGATGGCATCGAGATGGTGCCACGTCTCTTTTTTCTTTAACGCCACAATGAACCCGAAAATATCCCCCATTGCAATCACAGGGCATGCAGCTAGAACAAACGCACCATATGTGTCATAGACAAGCCGGCCTTTTTCCTCTGCCTGCTTGAGCAGAGAAGAGGTTTCAATCGGTTCGTCATCTGTTAGAAAGCCAAAAGCATGAGAATAGGTCACTTCGTCTGTTTCGAGATGAGCTGCTGTTTGGTGCAAAAACACATCCAACACGACGATATTTGCTGCTGTGAGATGTGCCAGTTCATCTGTAATTTGCGTGACATTTTTATTGCTCACATTTAAATGGGTCAGTCTTTGATGAATCGCGGAAGAATATTTGAGCTGATGGAGCTGACTGCTGACGATTTGTTCTAGAACGGCTTTTGTGATGTCTGAAAAATTGACATGGGGCGGAATCTCGATGAGCGGAATACCGCTATTTTCGGCGGCTTCAATGAGTGATGCGGGAATTTCCGTTAAGTACACGCCTTTATAAATGGCAATGGCTGAAAGACGATGAGATTGAATCAATTTTTCAAGCCGGATGCGTCTTTCTTTATTTTCTGTCAGCCCAAATCCAGTTGTAACAAGTAATTCTCCTTCGGAAAGTCTAGACGTGTCCTCAATAATTTCCACAATGGTCACCCACTGGATAAGACGATCCAGTCCATTTTCTCCAGCAAGCAGTTTGGTTTCTTTCATCATATCGAGCGAGAGTGCATCTTTGACGAGAATCGCCATAGACTCATGACCTCCTTTTGACCACTCTTATACACCATGTATAAAAAACACGTGTGAAATTCGGGCATATGGCGAATGGAGGATGACTGCCCTCTTGATTAAGCTAATCTTATACCAAGTATACAAAATTTTCTTGCGATTCATGTAAAAAGAAAAGTGCAGCTGCTGACAAGAGAGGGAGGAATGACAAAGTGGAGACCCGGGATTACTTAATCAAACCGATGTTAAATCAGCAATATCCTGTGGCTGTGAGAGGAGAGGGGATTTACTTATATGATCGGGACGGAAAAAAATATATAGATGGCTCATCAGGGGCAGTCACGGCAAGTATTGGACATGGCATACAAGACATTATTGATGCGATGACGGAGCAAGCGAACAAGGTGAGCTTTACGTACAGGTCACAATTTACGAATGAACCAGCGGAAGAACTAGCGTATGAATTGAGTACACTTTGCCCAGGTGATCTGAACTGGTCTTTTTTTGTAGGGAGTGGTTCAGAAGCAACGGAGACTGCTATGAAAATGGCGATACAGCATTGGCAGGAGCAGGGGAAGACGGAAAAAAATCATATCATCTCAAGATGGATGAGTTACCACGGCATTACATTAGGGGCGCTGTCGATGTCAGGTCATATTGCAAGGAGAGAGCGTTTTGAACCACTGCTTGAAAAGCACCCAGTGCTGTCTCCGCCCTATAGCTACCGGTCATGGCTGCCAAAGGAAGACAGCAAGCAGGTCGAGTGGTATGTCCAGGAATTTAAAACCGTCATCCAGCGTATAGGAAAAGAGAGGATTGCCGCATTGATCGCCGAACCGATTGTTGGCGCAGCGGGAGCGGCGCTCCTGCCGCCAGACGGTTATTTCGAAGCGATGAAGCGTGTCTGTGAAGAAAACGACATTTTAATGATCGCGGATGAAGTCATGACGGGCTTTGGACGAACTGGAAAAATGTTTGCGATGGAACATTGGGGCACGGTACCAGATATCATGGTTCTTGGAAAGGGAATGAGCGCAGGTTATTCTCCAATCGCAGCAGTTGTCTCAACGGATCGTGTGATGGCACCGATTATCAGCGGCTCCGGCTCTGTCATGGCAGGGCACACATATAGTGCCAATCCGCTTTCAGCAGCCGTTTCATTAGCGGTCATTCGATATATGAAAAAACATCAGCTTCCCGACCGGGCTGACCTTTCTGGGCGATATCTGATGAATGCTTTAAAAGATCTGCAAGTCAATCATTCCATCATAGGAGATGTGAGAGGGAAGGGATTGCTTATTGGCATTGAGTTTGTCGCAGATCGTTTATCCAAAACGCCATTTCCTGCACATGCTCAGATAACCAACCTCGTCGTTGAAACGGCAAAACAAAATGGACTGCTGGTGTATCCAGCAAGCGCTGGAGAGGATGGAGTTGGAGGCGCAGCAGTTATGATCGCACCGCCGCTTTCCATCACACAGCAGGAAATGGATGAACTCATTGATTTATTCGGGCAGACCATCACACAAGTCGAACAAGAAGTGATCAATCGAGGGTTTTTCCCATCTGCTATGTAAGGAGGAACGAACATGAACAAAACTGTGGGTTTGGATGAAGTGATGACGCGATTAAAAGATGGCATGACCATCATGTTTGGCGGATTTGGCGGCGTGGGTTCACCACCATCGTTGATTGATGCCATTTTGGAAGCAAATATTCAAGATCTGACATTGATCGGAAATGATGCAGGTTTCCCGCAAATTGGTGTGGGCCGGCTCATCACAGAAGGAAGAGTGAAAAAAATCATCGCCTCTCATATCGGCTCAAATCCCATTGCCGGACAGAAAATGCAGGCTGGTACATTAGACGTTCATTTTTATCCGCAGGGCATTCTTGCAGAAAAAATCAGAGCAGGCGGAATGGGTCTGGCGGGCATTGTGACAGATGTTGGGATGGATAGCCTGAATCTCGATGAGAAACAATTGGTTGAGCTGAATGGGAAGAATTATATGTTGGAGCCTGCGCTCACAGCGGATATTGCCATCGTCAATGCCTACAAAGCAGATGAAGTGGGAAACCTGATTTTTGATAAAAGCGCACGGAATACAAACCCGATTGTGGCGATGGCAGGAGACTGGACCATTGCGGAGGCAGAAGAAATTGTGGCAGCGGGGCAGCTCGATCCAGAAGAAATCGTGACGCCAGGCGTATTTGTGAATCAAATCGTGCAATCAAAAGGAGTGAACTGGACATGGGCATGGGAGACATCGATTTAAGACACCGCATTGCCAAAAGAGCAGCACAAGAAATTGAAGATGGCATGATTGTGAATCTTGGGATCGGCATTCCGACCCTAGCAGCAGATTACATTCCATCACATTACGAGGTGTGGCTGCATGCAGAAAACGGCATTATGGGTGCAGGAGCCTCGCCTTTGCAAGGGGAAGAAGATCCGAATTTATGCAATGCGGGCGGTTTTCCCATTACGTTAACAAAGGGCGGCTCGTACATGGACAGTACGACTGCTTTTGGCATCATCCGAAAAGGAATGCTGGATATGACGATTTTGGGTGCACTTGAAGTAAGCAGCCAAGGGGATCTTGCCAATTGGATTGTACCGGGGAAAAGAGTACCGGGTATGGGCGGAGCGATTGAGCTGGCGCAAAAAGCGAAAAAAGTGGTAGTGGTGATGAGCCATCTGGATAAACACGGTCGATCTAAAGTGAAATCGACTTGTACATTGCCCTTAACCGCTAAAGCGTGTGTCGATTTGATTATTACGGATATGGCGGTCATTGAGGTCAAGTCTCAGCTGCTCATTTTACGTGAAGTCATGCCGCCATTTCAGCCGGAAGATGTCATAAGGGCGACTGAAGCGCCATTAATTTTAGCGCCTGATGTCAAATCTGTTGTGTAGAAAGGATGAACGACTTGCAGCCAATGACACGTATCAGAAACTGGATGAAAGAGCATCAGGATGAGGCCATTACGCTTCTTCAGCAAATGGTGCAATGTGACAGCACCCAAGGAAATGAAGAAGAGGTTCAGCAGATCGTGGCCAATAAACTGTCCGCCGTTGGCTTTGATGTAGACGTTTGGGAAATTGGCGGCGATGAATTACTAGAGCATCCTTATTTTTATTCCCCGCGCCGATCTTTTCAAGGGAGTCCCAACGTTGCTGGGCGATTGAAAGGAAAAGGTGGCGGCAAATCGATTTTATTAAACGGGCATGTAGATGTGGTTCCGGCAGGAGATAAGAATCAATGGACATATCCGCCTTACAGCGGGCATATCATAAACGGGAGACTTTATGGACGCGGGGCAACAGATATGAAAGGCGGAAACGTTTCTTTACTCTTTGCGCTTGAGGCACTGCATGCGCTTCAGATTCCCCTGAAAGGAGATGTGGTGTTTCATAGTGTCGTCGAAGAGGAAAGCGGCGGAGCAGGCACACTTGCAGCGATATTGAAAGGGTACACAGCGGATGCTGCCATCATTCCGGAGCCAAGTCATATGAACATTTTTCCGATTCAGCAAGGGTCAAAGTGGTTCAGGTTGCATATTAAAGGAAGGGCAGCTCATGGCGGAACAAGGTATCACGGTGTTTCTGCTATTGAAAAGAGCACGGTGGTTCTTTCTCATATAGCGGCACTAGAAAAAGAAAGAAATCAGCGAGTGACGGAGCCGCTGTTTCAGCACATCCCGATTCCAATTCCGATCAACATTGGAAAAATTCAAGGCGGTGATTGGCCGTCCTCTGTCGCCGATCTTGTCACAATGGAAGGCAGGCTTGGTGTGATGCCAGGTGAGACAGTTGAGCAGGCAGAGAAGGAATTAGAAAATTGGATGACTGGACTCGCTGAAAAGGATGATTGGTTTCAAGAACATCCTGTGGAGGTGGACTGGTTTGGTGCTAGATGGCTTCCGGGGTCAATCGACTCTGATCACCCGCTTTTAGGTCTATTGAAGGAACAATATGAAGAGGTCATGCAGCACCCGCCAAAGGTGGAAGCAGCCCCTTGGGGGACAGACGGCGGATTACTGTCACAAGCAGCGGATATCCCAATCATTGTGTTTGGACCGGGAACGACAGAGCTTGCCCACTTCCCAAATGAATCTATTGAGATCAAACATGTCATTGAAGCAGCAGAAATCATTGCTGGTACATTGGTCAAATGGTGCGAAGCAGCGGAATGATTCACACACAAAAAAAGAAGGCTGTCTACTCAGCCTTCTCCAGCGTTTAGATAAACCCTGGCATTCGCCCGCTGGTCTGTGCGCCGGTGCTCGCCCTTCCTAGACTTCAAAGGTTTTCATGTCACGCTGAAAGGAAGACAAAGAGCTAAAATAAAATTCATTTTAGCTCTTTGTCAACAATCTGAAGAAGGCTGTCTACTCAGCCTTCTCTTTATGTGTATTCTGCTGTTCACACATATAGGTCACTGGACAAAAACGAAGAATACCAGAGCCCAATTTTAATCCGCCGAGCATGATGCCAAAAAGCAGCATTTTACTCCATGGTTTTCGAGCATATAAGGATCCAGCTACAGTACATATCGTCATTCCGCAGGCAATTCTCATGAGCGCTTCCATTAAGCCAAGATTAGGTTTCATTGCAAGTGATTCTCCTTTTTTAAATTATTTTAAGTGTGATTTCAAGAAATTGTAACGTTTCATTAATGCGTAACGTGGTTCGTTATGTTACGATAGGGCTAATACAAATGAAGGAGAGTATGTGAATGTCCGAACGTACTTTTAATTGGAGAAACAATGACATCCGCACACAAATCGATGTAGTCGACTCAAAAATAGTTCCAACACTCCTTTTAACGAATGGACTCGTGCTAAACCCGTTTTTGAAGCAATGGGTGAAGGCAAATATTTGGATACATGATGATCGAATTGTTTATGTCGGAGCAGAGCTTCCTCAAAATAAATCAGCTAAACGTGTGATTGATTGTGAAGGTAAATACATTGTGCCGGGGTATATTGAACCTCACGCGCATCCGTTCCATATTTATAATCCCCAATCACTTGCAGAATATGTGTCTCAATTTGGCACAACAACGATGGTCAGCGATAACTTATTTCTTCTTTTGCAAAGCAATGAAAAGAAAGCGCTTTCCACTCTATGCGAATTAAAAAAGCAGCCATTTCAGTATTTCTGGTGGTCCAGATACGATCTTCAAACCGAGGTCAGGTATGAAGATGAGATGCTTCCTATTAACTATCGGAAAGAATGGATTGATCATCCCGACGTCCTACAAGGCGGCGAATTAACGAGCTGGCCAAGATTAATGGACGGTGATGATCTCATTTTATATTGCATGCAAGAAACGAAGAAGCAGAGAAAACGAATTGAAGGGCATTTCCCTGGGGCTTCTGAGAAAACGCTAACAAAAATGAAGCTGTTTGGAGCGGACAGTGATCATGAAGCAATGAATGCAGACGATGTGCTCAAACGCTTGTCTCTTGGCTATCATGTGTCGTTGCGTCATTCTTCCATCCGCCCAGATTTAGTGAACATTTTAAGAGAGTTGCATGAGCGTGACTTTAGGCACTACGATCACTTTTTCTATACAACAGATGGATCAGCGCCTCACTTTTATGAAGAAGGCATGATCAATCGTCTCATTTCCATTGCCCTTGAAGAAGGCGTGCCTACTATTGATGCGTACAATATGGCGACCTTTAACATTGCGAAATACTATCAAATTGATGACTTATTAGGCGTGGTCGGTCCTGGTCGATTGGCTTCTTTGAATATTTTAGATGATCCGATGAATCCAAATCCAGAAACGGTGATTTCTAAAGGGGTGATCCTTAAATTAGAGGGGGAGAACCAGCATCAATTCCAAGAGACAAAATGGGAAAATGGCGGGCTTGAACCATTAGATTTAAGCTATGACCTGACAATGAGTGACTTGCAATTCTCAATGCCGCTTGGTGTCAAAATGCGAAATGCTGTCATTATGGAGCCTTATACAGTGGAGATTGATAACTCTGTCAATCAGCTGTCCTGTGACCATGATCAAAGCTTCTTCAGTCTGATTGATCGAAAAGGCGAGTGGCGCGTGAACACAATGTTAAAAGGATTTGCAAACAAGGTGCAAGGGTTTGTCAGCTCATTTTCAACCACTGGTGACATTTTAGTGATTGGGAAAAATAAAGATGATATGATGCTTGCTCATAAGCGAATGAAAGAAATTGGCGGGGGAATTGTGCTCGCAGAAAACGGAAAGATTTTGCATGAAATCCCGTTGCAATTATCAGGCTGTGCATCAGCTGAATCGTTTGAAACGGTTCTTCAGCAGGAGCAAACGTTACGCGAGCTACTCATTGAGCGCGGGTATCCATTTGACTGCCCGATTGATACACTTGTCTTTTTCCAAAGCACACACTTGCCGTATATTCGGGTGACACCAAGAGGAATATTTGATGTCATGAAAAAAACTGTACTCTTTCCGTCTATAATGCGTTAAAATATAACAGAGTGGAGCTGTATCATATTTGCTAGATTTCTGACCGCTGTTATAGGGCAGGAGTGAGCAAAAGATCTCTTCGCTGCTAGATATGGTGACAAAGCATAGGGCTTTGACATGACGAATGAAGTGCCCAATTGTAAAATGAATCTGTCGGTTACGCTGGCCGACCAACATATTTTGAATAATCAAGCAAGGCGGGGCGCAGGTTTGTCGTCTCGCCAAGCTTTCTACACATACTGTTTTTTAGGGAAAGACCTAACAGAGCAGAAGTGTTCTAGATATCGGAGGCAAACAAGTTTGTCAGATTGTCGCACAAGGAATATGACAAAACTTGTCGAATTTGTTTACGATAAAGAAGCTTCGGCTTACGAAAGAACCTGATGGCATTTTCAGCGTAGAACCAAACCTGTCATGATTCGTTCAAAGCTCATTGCTGAGGTTGAAAAAAATGAGTCAGGAAAGATACCGCTTTCTCGGAAAAGTCAGTGCGGAGCGGTGTGCCAATAGTAAAGGAGAAGATGTATAAAGATGCAAATTGATAAATTAAGGGGCAAAAGCTTAGATCAGCTATTCAACTCCATCTTATCCCTTAAAGACCTGGAAGAATGTTATCGATTTTTTGATGATTTGTGCACCATCAATGAAATCCAATCTTTATCACAGCGTCTTGAAGTAGCGCGTATGCTTCGCGAGGGAAATACGTATCATAAAATTGAGACGGAAACAGGTGCAAGTACAGCCACTATCTCACGTGTCAAACGCTGCTTGAACTACGGAAATGATGCCTATACGATGGCACTTGACCGCGTAGCAGAGCAACAAGCAACGGACGAAACAAAATAAAGCAGCTTTCACTGCAAACATTCTTTATGATTTGTCGTTTTGAAGTTGAACAAGTAAGAGCCATTTCATTTGAAATGGCTCTATTTGATGTCATCAAGTTCCCCCATAAACCATCGTTCACCTTCATAGGACACTTCATCGTCATCAGTGATTACTTCCTTAAAACCGATAGTTCGCATATTTTGCGGAACAGATAAATCCCAATCTTTTTGAATATTTCTCTGATCAGAAAGGGGAAGCCATGTCTGATACTCATCTTGTCTGTTGAAGAAATCTTTCACATAAGAATCCCCTTTAAACACAATGATTTGTGAATGCCATAATCCAGGCAGATCGACTGCGACCACGACACGATATATGTCCCCGTCGTTTGGTTTCAAATCAATGAGATGCTCAGCTCTATTCAATAGAGTTTGAATGCATAGACGTTTGATCTTTTTCGGTGTTCTGTTGGAAGTCATAAAATCATAAGCCGCTGGTAGAGGCAGGTGCCAGTAGTCAGAAACATTCTCCGGAAACGACTGCGTATTTGCGTTCATTTCTTTTATGATCTGTTGAGTCTTTCGTTTCATACCGCGGACCTTTTTTTCACGCATACTCTTTCTCCTTATCAAAGATCTATTAAGTTCTTTATACGTGATTGAGCAAGAATGTCAACGAAAAAAGGTGCGGAAACGCACCTTTTTAAGCTAGACAGACTGCTCTGTGCCTGAGAACATAGGGACTTCACTTGTCTGACCGTTTTCTTGTCTAAAAATAATATGTTTTTCGTTAAAATGAATAGGTGATTCAATTCCAGCTGCTGCGCATAAATTAAACAAACCTTCTCTAAGGGACAGGATATAATTGCAGACGCGGTATTTCTTTTCTTCAATGGATAAACCTTTTTGCAGCTTTGGATCTGTCGTGGCAACCCCAACTGGGCATTTATTCGTGTGGCATACTTGCGCCCGAATACAGCCAACCGAGAACATCAAGCCCCGTGCGATATTCACAAAATCTGCTCCCATGGAAAGGGCAATCGCAATTTTATCAGGGGAGAGAAGTTTGCCAGAAGCAAAGAGTTTTACCTGATCTCTGACACCGTATTCTTTCAATATTTGATGAACCATTGGGAGTGCCGTAAAAATCGGCAGCCCTGCGGAATCTGCCAATTCATGAAAGGAAGCACCAGTGCCGCCTTCTCCGCCATCTACTGTAATGAAATCAGGATGCTTTCCGCTTTTTTTCATGTACGCTGCAAGTTCCTCAATGTTTTCTTTATGTCCGACCACAAGCTTGATGCCGACAGGCTTTCCGCCTATACTTCGCAACTGTTCAATGAAATCAAACATATCAGGAATGGAGTGGAACATCTCAAATCGATTTGGACTGTCAATGGATTGGTGGGGCGGCAATTTACGGATGCTTGCAATTTCTTCGGTGACCTTTTCACCGTCAATATGTCCGCCGCGTGTTTTAGCTCCTTGAGCCAGCTTCAGCTCAAAGGCTTTGACTTCCTCGTGCTCGCTTTTTTTCTTAAACTCTTCAAAGGAAAAAGCGCCATCCTCTGTTCTCACGCCAAATAGACCAGGCCCAATCTGGCATATAATATCAGCTCCGCCTTTGAGGTGATAGGGAGAAAGCCCGCCTTCACCTGTGTTCATCCACGTACCGCCAGCCATCTTTAATCCTGAGGATAATGCTGTAATGGCCCTGTCGCCTAAAGATCCGTAGCTCATGGCTGACTGACCAATCAGGCCTTTTACACGGAAAGGCTTTTGACATGTGTGCTCGCCTATCACTTGTACATCGTCTTGATGGAGATAGTAAGGTTTTGCTTCGATCTCTTTGGTATGTTCACTTCTTCTCAACAAATTGTCTTGATCGATCTGATACACTTTTGTTTGGATTTTTTCAGATTGATCGATGCGTAACTCATCTCGCTGCTTTGGAAATAGGACGTTGCGAATATAGTAACCAGGCTTGTCAAAATCACGTTTTGATCCAAAGCCCATTGTCCGGCTTTTGTACTTCCCAGACATGACAGCTTGCTCGTATTCTCTTCTTGAGAAAGGAAGCTCCTCTCGATCATTTAGAAACAGATATTGACGAAGCTCAGGTCCTATTTTTTCAAAAATAAACCGTAGCTTTCCAATGACCGGATAATTTCGTAGGACAGAATGCTCTTCCTGTTTTTCATCTCGCATCCAAATCCAGATGAATAAAATGATTGGTATGATGAAAAAAATCACTAATAATGCGCCAATGACGATGAAAGTTGTTGTCACGAAAATCCCCTCTTTTCTCTATCATTATTGTTGTTATTCCACTTTTCATTGAAAGAGAAACCACTTCAACAGATTGTGACGTTTAGAAATGAAGAGGCGGGGTAACTTACAAATAAGATCATAAGGGGAGGGAACATACATGAATAAGCGTCCGAATGCGTATGTACTTGCAGGATTAGGGGTTGGTGGTGCAGTGTTATTAGCAGTGAAAAATAAACAGCATCTCAAAAAATGGGCAAGGATGTTCCGATCAGATGAAAAGGTTCCTGAAAAAGCTGGTCACCCTGATCCGTTAGATATTCAAGACAACAAGATGGTCGATGAAGGGGCCATGACATCTGTTCATTATTTTAATGAAGTGAGACAATAGTTTAGAAAAACCGTTTTGACCATTCAAAACGGTTTTTTCTTGTCTTTTTTTTGATGTGATATCGAAGAGGATCGACAATCGTAAAACCGATCAACCCTTTGTGATCAGGCGTCGAGAAAAGAAATTCAATGCCCGATAAATGATAGGTTGAGAGAACTTCCTGATCCGTAAAACGTAACGAAAGCTCGTCCTCATAAACGGGTGTGTGCTTCAACACCTTGGCTTCTTCTGCAAATAACTCCAGCCCAGCCACTCGGCCCTCTTTGTCGATGTCTACGTTCACACATTCATTCACGTCTAATTCAATGGTTTCTTTGATTGTCCCGATTCGAGGCGGGATGAGATAGATGTATCCGATGTCGATCGTTTGATCATATGTGATGGTTCTTTTCAAATCATTCACCTGCTTGGTCGATAGTAAAATGTTCCTTTCGTGTATAATATCATGTGATGAGATGAAGTAGCTCTCATTTCAGTTCAGCATCCATCTATTGATCTCCCTCAGCTCCTCTTGAAGTGGAGTTTTCATATAGTCTCCATTCACCTCGCCTAAAGTGAAAATCGACTATTTTCAAAAGAATGAAACTTTTAGCTGAAGGAGGTTACCCATTTTTTGCGGTGTCTGATTTTGTTATAATATTTAAATGGAATGAAACGAATGGAGGAACGTTTTTCATGTATGATGTTACCGAGTGGAAGCATGTCTTTAAACTCGATCCAAATAAAGAGATTTCCGATGAACAACTTGAAGCGATTTGTGAATCCGGTACGGATGCCATTTTGATTGGCGGCAGTGACAACGTGACAGAAGACAACGTGCTGCAACTGATGTCAAAGGTGCGCCGCTTTCTTGTGCCATGTGTCCTTGAAATCTCGACACATGAGATGATTGTGCCTGGCTTTGACTTGTATTTTATCCCCACTGTGTTAAACAGCGCTCATCCTGATTGGATTGTTGGTCTGCATAAGGATGCGATGAAGGAATACGGTGATTTGATGTCAATGGAAGAGATTGTGCCGGAAGGATATGTCATCTTAAACGAAGAGTGTAAAGCGGCTAAGCTGACAGAGGCAAATACGGCACTGGATATAGATGACGTAAGGGCATATGCGAGAGTGGCAGAGCACTTGATGAAACTGCCCATCTTTTACTTAGAATACAGCGGGACGCTTGGAGACATAGAGCTTGTGAAAGAAACCAAAGCAGTGCTACATGAAACGGTTCTATTTTATGGCGGCGGTATTGAAAGCAAAGAGCAGGCGAAAGACTTTGCACAGCATGCAGACGTTGTCGTAGTGGGAAACGTCATTTATGACAATTTTCAAGAAGCGTTAAAGACAGTCGACGCAGTGAAAAAGTCATCATAGTCAAACAAGACGAAACGGGTTAAAATAGAACATAAGTTCGAATTGGCGGTGAATGAAATGAATGAAATATCGAATCATCTATTAGAAGGGCTGAATGACGCGCAGAAAGAAGCGGTCAAAGCAACAGACGGGCCGCTGCTACTGATGGCAGGAGCAGGTAGTGGAAAAACACGAGTGCTCACGCATCGAATTGCGTATTTAATGGCAGAAAAGCATGTGGCACCGTGGAATATTTTAGCGATTACCTTTACAAATAAAGCAGCAAGAGAAATGCGTGAGCGTGTACAAGCCATTTTAGGGCCTGGTGCGGATGACATTTGGATCTCTACGTTCCACAGCATGTGTGTGCGCATTTTACGACGCGATATTGACCGTATTGGTGTGAATCGCAACTTTTCTATATTAGACACATCTGATCAGCTTTCAGTCATTAAAAACATTTTAAAAGAACGAAATATCGATCCTAAAAAGTTTGATCCACGTAGCATTTTAGGTTCAATCAGTAGTGCAAAAAACGAACTCATTGACGCAGAGGAATACGCAAAAACAGCCGGTGACTTTTACGATCAAGTGGTCAGCGACGTCTACACAGATTATCAAAAACGATTACTCAAAAACCAATCACTCGATTTTGATGATCTTATTATGATGACGATTCGTCTGTTTGAGCGGATCCCTGAAGTATTAGAACACTATCAGCGAAAATTCCAATACATTCATGTCGATGAGTATCAGGATACAAACAGAGCGCAGTACATGCTTGTGAAATTGCTCGCTCAGCGTTTTCAAAATATATGTGTGGTCGGTGACTCGGATCAGTCCATCTACCGCTGGCGTGGAGCGGATATTACAAACATTCTTTCCTTTGAAAAAGATTATCCGTCCAGTGAAGTGATTTTGCTTGAGCAAAATTACAGATCGACTAAACGTATTCTGAATGCTGCAAACACGGTCATTCAAAACAATTCAAACCGTAAGCCAAAAAACCTTTGGACAGAAAATGACGAAGGAGCGAAGATTGCCTATTACCGTGCAGATAATGAATTCGGTGAAGGTCAATTTGTCGCTGGCAAGATACGTCAGCTCCATCAGAGCGGCAAGCGTAAGTTATCTGATTTTGCGATCCTCTATCGAACGAACGCTCAGTCACGTGTCATAGAGGAAACGTTAATGAAGGCGAACATTCAATACAACATCGTCGGCGGCACGAAGTTCTATGACAGAAAAGAGATCAAGGACATTTTGGCATACTTACGCCTTGTGGCAAATCCAGATGACGACATTAGTTTTGCGCGCATTGTCAACGTACCAAAGCGTGGAATTGGGGCGACTTCTGTTGATAAAATTGCCGCATACGCAGAAATGAATGATCTCTCTATGTTTGAAGCACTTGGTCAGGTGGATTTCATTGGACTCAGTGCAAGAGCAGCCAATGCACTTGATGAGTTCAAACAGCTCATTGACCAAATGACAAACATGCAGGATTATTTATCTGTCACTGAATTAACGGAAGAGATCCTAGAGAAAACAGGTTACCGTGAAGCGCTGAAGATCGAAAAAACGATTGAAGCACAAAGCCGTTTAGAAAATATTGACGAGTTTCTATCGGTCACTAAAAACTTTGAAGAACAAAATGAAGATAAATCACTTGTCACCTTCCTGACAGACCTCGCCCTCGTCGCAGACATTGATAAGCTGGATGAGGCTGAGGAAGAAGATCAGGATGCGGTCATTTTAATGACCCTCCACGCAGCAAAAGGACTTGAATTCCCTGTTGTGTTCTTAATGGGTATGGAAGAAGGCGTCTTCCCGCACAGCCGTTCACTAATGGAAGATGCCGAGATGGAAGAAGAGCGCCGTCTTGCTTATGTAGGGATCACACGGGCCGAAGAAGAGCTTTATTTATCAAGTGCGAAGATGAGAACGTTATTCGGCCGGACGAACATGAATCTGGAATCACGATTTATCAGAGAAATACCAGCTGATTTATTGGACAACCTAAATGAGAAAAAAGAAACGAAAACACCGTTTGGCCAAACGAGAGAAAGACCGCAAAGACGAGGGCCTGTCTCACGTCCCCAAACGCAAACCATTCAAAACACAGGCGGCGGCAGCATTGGCTGGGCTGTCGGTGATAAAGCCGCTCATAAAAAATGGGGCGTTGGCACGGTTGTGAGTGTAAAAGGTAGTGGAGATAGTACAGAGCTTGATATTGCCTTCCCAAGCCCTACAGGCATTAAGCGTCTCCTTGCCGCATTTGCGCCAATCGAAAAGCAATAAACTGATAGGACTGACAAAACGGATGAAGTGAAAGGAAGAAGCAGATGGATAAAGAAGCAGCGAAACGCCGGATCGAGGAACTACACCAGATTTTGAATCAATACAACTACGAATATCACACACTGGATCGTCCAAGTGTTCCTGACGCTGAATATGATGCGCGGATGCGTGAGCTGATTTCTCTGGAGGAAGAATACCCTGATTTAAAAGCAGCGGATTCACCCTCGCAAAGAGTAGGAGGAGCTGTTTTAGACGCCTTCCAAAAAGTACGTCACGGCACACCGATGCTCAGTCTCGGCAATGCGTTTCATGAACAGGACCTTCTTGATTTTGACCGCCGGGTTCGTCAAGCAGTCGGTGACGACGTCGCTTACAATGTCGAGCTGAAAATTGACGGACTCGCTGTTTCTCTCCGTTATGAAAATGGCGTGTTTGTCCGGGGTGCCACGCGGGGTGATGGCACAACAGGTGAGGATATTACCGAGAACCTCAAAACCATTCGTTCCATCCCGCTCAAAATCAATCGGCCTCTGTCGATTGAAGTGAGAGGCGAGGCATTTATGCCAAAACCTTCTTTTGAAGCCCTTAACGAAAAAAGATTACAAAACGAAGAAGAGCCGTTTGCGAACCCGCGTAATGCGGCTGCTGGCTCACTTCGTCAGCTCGATACGAAAATTGCAGCGAAACGAAACCTTGATATCTTCGTCTACAGTATAGCGGAGCTTGATGAAATTGGTGTTGAAACGCAAAGCGCAGGACTTGATCTTCTCGATGAGCTTGGCTTTAAAACGAACAAAGAAAGACGGATGTGCCAAACCATTGAAGAAGTGATCGACCTCATTGAAACACTGAAAACAAAGCGTGCTGATTTCTCATACGAAATCGATGGCATTGTCATTAAAGTCAATTCATTGGCTCAGCAAGAAGAACTAGGCTTCACAGCAAAAAGTCCACGCTGGGCTGTTGCGTACAAATTTCCGGCCGAAGAAGTCGTGACGAAGCTGATTGATATTGAACTAAGTGTGGGGCGTACTGGCGTCATCACCCCAACAGCGATTCTTGAGCCTGTAAAAGTGGCAGGGACGACAGTGCAACGTGCATCTCTTCATAATGAAGATTTAATCAAAGAGAAGGATATCCGCCTTTTTGATCAAGTGATTGTCAAAAAAGCGGGCGATATTATCCCAGAGGTTGCAGGGGTTCTTGTTGATCAGCGAACAGGAGAAGAAGAGCCGTTTCACATGCCGACTGAATGTCCAGAGTGTCATAGTGAGCTGGTCAGAATTGAAGGAGAAGTGGCGCTTCGGTGCATCAATCCACAATGCCCCGCTCAAATACGTGAAGGACTCATTCACTTTGTGTCTCGTAATGCGATGAATATTGATGGGCTAGGCGAGCGAGTCATTACACAACTTTTCAAAGAACAGCTTGTCTCTCGTGTATCAGACCTTTACCGTTTAACAAAAGAAGAGTTGATTCAGCTAGAACGAATGGGCGAAAAGTCAGTCGATAACTTACTGCGTTCGATCGAGCAATCGAAAGAAAACTCTCTTGAACGGTTATTATTTGGACTCGGTATTCGATTTATTGGTTCTAAAGCAGCGAAGACGTTGGCCATGCACTTTGAGGATATCGATCAGTTAAAACAAGCAACGAAAGAACAATTACTTGAAGTAGATGAAATTGGTGAAAAAATGGCCGATGCAGTCGTCACGTACTTTGAGAAAGAAGAAATACTAGATCTGCTAAATGAACTAAAAGAACTTGGGGTCAATATGACCTACACAGGGCCAAAACCGGTGAAAGTAGAAGAAAGTGATTCCTACTTTGCAGGAAAAACGATTGTGCTGACGGGAAAATTAGAAGAAATGTCGCGAAATGATGCAAAGGCAGCGATCGAAGCATTAGGCGGCAAGTTAGCAGGTAGCGTAAGTAAAAAAACAGACTTAGTCATTGCCGGCGAAGCAGCTGGAAGCAAGCTGACAAAGGCAGAAGAACTCAATATTGAAATTTGGGACGAAGCCAAAATGCTCGAGGAGCTAAAGAAATAAGAGGAGTGTTTTCTATTGAAAAAGTTGCTATTGCTGCTGACAATGCTCACACTGGTATTGTCAGCGTGTGCACCTTTTGGGGGAAAGGATGAGGAAGAGGTTACACAAAAAACGGATGAAACGAAAGAAACAGCGATCATCCCAATGTACAACATCTCTGATTCCTATTACAAAATGGTGCTGCCGTTTAAACAAGGAGCGGCAAGAGGACTAACTGCAGAGCGTCTCAATACACGCTTAGACATTGATGAATTTGAAACAGGACTCATGCGCCTGGCAACAGAATCATTCAATACAAACGACTATCTGTTCCAAGAAGGACAGCATTTAGATGAAGATACTGTTCTCAGCTGGCTTGCCCGCAAAAAAACAGGCAGTGATCTGAAAAAAGCTGAAAAAGAAGACAAAGACTTTAAGAACTTAGGCTTAAACCCTGCTCTTCCAAACTCAGGTTCAACAAAGTCAAAAAATGAAAATAGTCCAATCTACTTAGCTTCCATGCTAGAACATAATTACTTAATCAGAAAAGATAAAAATAGCTTACAGCTTGGCGGGGTTGTTATCGGTCTTGCGCTTAACTCTGTCTATTATTATCGCGAAAATATCGGAGATCCTCAGCAAGAGGTGACCATCGATTCATCGAAGAATTCAAAGAAACTTTTAGCAGAGGGCGAAAAAATTGCGGAACAAGTCATTAAACGAATTCGTCAAATGGACGGACTGCAAAAAGTCCCAGTCATGATTGCTCTTTATAAACAAGCACCAAAATCATCTATTGTTCCAGGAAACTTCATCGCTAAAACTGATGTAAAAGCAGGATCAGCTGATATTGGCAGTTGGGATACGATTAAAGAAGAGAATGTCTTCTTCCCTTCAGATAATGCCAAGAGCAGCTACAAAGATGATTCAGAGCGATTTGACCGCTTCAAGACAAAGGTAGAAGACTACTTCCCGAATTACACAGGTGTGGTAGGCAAAGGTTTCTATAAAAACGGGAACTTGCAAAAAATGAAAGTAGAAATTCCAATGCAATTCTACGGCAAAACAGAAGTCGTGGCATTCACGCAATACTTAACAGGTGAAGTCATGGATTACTATAAGAGCACCAATATAGAAATCAACATCACCTCTTCTGATCAGCAAGAAGCCCTCATCACAAAAAATGCTGAAGACAAAGAACCAACGGTCCATATATATGACTAAATAAAAACCGCCTTTTGGCGGTTTTTAGCGTGTAGACAAATCTCACATTCTTTGTCAGTCCTGAGTGCTGGTGCTCACGAATGTGACATTCGCTCCGCGCCAGTACTCGTCCTTCCTAGGACTGCAAAGGTTTTTTATTTCTAATTAGAGGAATCTTTCAACTTTTGTCAAAGTATGTGAGGAAATCAAAAGGAAAGGCAGGTATGTTGATGCTCGTATAAATGCTGATTACCGTCATGTATAAGTAAAAAGACGATAAAAGGAGAATCAGCATGCATAAAGAAGTAAAAGCACGATACGATGAACAAATGGTCTTAAAGAAAGCGGCTCTACTCTATCATTTTCAGCCAGAACAGGTCACATTTCTAGCCGATGCAGAAAATTATGTGTATGAATATACGGATGAAAAAGGGTCGAGTTATATATTGAAAATTACCCATACCATACGCCGCTCTCGCACATATATTTTAGGAGAAATGGACTGGATTCGGTATTTATCTCAACATGGAATCTCAGTAGCTAAACCGGTTTTATCCGCAAGAGGAAAAGATGTTGAAGCGATTCCCGATCAAGCAGGAGGCGCTTTTTTGCTGAGAGTGTACGAAAAGGCGCCTGGCAGAAAAGTGACCGAAGCAGATTGGAATGGACAGTTGTTTCAAGCGTTAGGAGCCTATACAGGGCGTATGCATCAAACGACTAAACAATATCAAGTGAAAGATCCTCGCTATAAGCGTCAAGAGTGGTATGAGGAGGAGCAATTAAAGCTTGAAACGTATATTCCCTCTGATCAAACGGTTGTGTTGCAGAGAAAAGATGAACTGATGCAAAAGCTTCACCAGCTCCGAATATCCAAGGATGTCTATGGACTGGTGCATGCGGATTTACATCACGGGAACTTCCATTATCATCAGGGAGAAATCATTGCATTTGATTTTGATGATTGTGGGTATCACTGGTTTATCAACGATATGAGCATTTTGCTATACAACGTTCTTTGGTATCCGGTGATTCCGTATGAGGATAAAGCTGAATTTACGGGTGAATTTATGAGCCATTTTCTCAAAGGCTATCGACAGGAGAATGAGCTTGATGACGCATGGTTGGCGACAATACCAGATTTCCTTATGCTGCGTCATATGCTTATTTATGGGCTTTTACATCAAGCATTTGATCTCCGAACACTAAGCGCTGACGAAAGTGCCATACTGGCGCGTTTTCGAAAGGAAATTGAGGACAAAACCCCAATTACGCCTTTTGACTTTCATCAGCTAACAACATAAATCAAAAGCCCCTTGCTGTTTCACATAGCAAGGGGCTTTTTATCCTACACTGTATCACACTTCACACCAACAACGCCTTCTAAATCTTTAATATCAAAGTACACATCGGTTGTATAGCGGTCTTTATGTACGCGAACACGTACTTCCATGATCGGATAGTCTTTTTCCTTTAAATCATCAATACGTACAGAATGAATACGAATATTGAGTGCTTTCATTTCTTTTAAAATCTCTGTCATGCGGTTTCGATCAGAAAGTGACATTCTGATGCGGATTTCTTTTTCCTGTAAGCGAATGGGTCCAATCCGCTGGAAGAGCCAAGGTAAAAATTCCACACTGACAAGAATAAAGAAAAGACTGAGGAAGGCTTCTTTATAAAAACCTGCACCTGTTGCAACCCCAAGTCCTGCTGCTCCCCAAATCATCGCAGATGTCGTAAGACCTGAGATGACGTCATTGCTTTTGCGAAGAATCACACCTGCTCCAATAAAACCAACACCAGATATAATTTGCGCCGGTAACCTGAGTGGGTCCATTTGAAGCTTAGAGACTCGAGGGAAATTGTAGGCTGCATCAATGCTGATGATGGTTAATACGCAGGAGCTGACAGCAATGACAATACACGTTTTCAGCCCAAGCGGCTTTTTCTTAAGTTCGCGTTCAAGACCGATGATCAAACCGATTAAGGTGGCAACGGCTAATTTCAAGACCGTATCCCATTCAATTGTCCAAAACATGCGTATCGCTCCTTTCACTTCATGTACGTTTCACATCATGTATATGATCTTCTCACAGCCCATATGGCTGCACAACTTCTATTTTATTCAGAAACGGGAGAAAGAAAAGCATTTTATTGAAAAATAAAGAGAGTCATCCGCATAATGCAGATGACTCCTCATGTCTGGTTATTTTGTTTCTTCTTCGAGATGGTCTTCCATTTTGTTAAATAGCTTTTTAGAAGCTTTAGACGGTTTATTTGTTAAGAGGCTGACAATAATAGCAGTCAAACCACTTAAAATAAATCCAGGAACCATTTCATACAATCCAGTCGTGTTGTTTAAGCCTGTTGAAATCCAAACGAGAACGACAACAGCCCCAACAATCATTCCGGCTAAAGCGCCATGATGATTCATTCGTTTCCAGTATAGACATAACAAGATGACTGGACCGAATGAAGATCCAAATCCAGCCCAAGCATAACCGACAAGGTCAAGAATCGTATCACTTGGGTTTAGAGAGAGACCAATGGCAACAATCGCTACGACTAGTACAGAGATACGTCCAATCATCACAAGTTCTTTGTCAGAGGCTTTTCTTCTAAAGAATGTACGGTATAAATCCTCTGTCATCGCACTTGCAGTGACAAGCAGCTGAGAAGAAATTGAACTCATAATTGCAGCTAAAATGGCAGAAAGTAAAAATCCAGTAATATATGGATGGAATAACACTTTAGAAAACACAATAAAGATGGTTTCTGGGTCTGCCAAAGTGGTGCTTGTTTCATGAACATACGCCACGCCGACTAAACCGACAGATAGTGAACCAATGACAGACACAATCATCCAGCTCATACCGATACGACGTGCTGGCTTTAAATCTTTTACAGTCGTAATCGCCATAAAGCGAACAATAATGTGCGGCTGTCCAAAGTAACCGAGTCCCCAAGCGAGGAAGGAAATAATGCCAATGACGCTCGTTCCTCTAAAAATATCAAGCAATTTAGGGTCAATCTGTTGAATATCATTGAATGTGGCAACAGGTCCACCTAATTGAGTAAAGGCAACGATCGGCACGAGCACTAATGCTAAAAACATAATAGCTCCTTGAACAAAATCAGTTAAACTAACTGCCAAAAAGCCGCCGAATAGTGTGTACAAAATCACGATACTAGAAGTTAAGATTAAACCAAACATATAATCAGCACCAAACGCTGATTCAAATAAGCGTCCGCCTGATACCATACCTGATGAGGTGTAAAGCGTAAAGAAAATCATAATGATGACAGCTGAGACAGCTTTCAATAAAGTAGATGAGTCTTTAAACCGTTTGTCAAAAAAGTCTGGAATGGTAATTGCATCATCAGCAACTTCTGTATATGATCTCAATCGTGGCGCTAGGAATAGATAGTTTAAGTAAGCCCCACTAATTAAACCAACAGCAAGCCATCCAGATGAAAGGCCAGTTGTATACATAGCGCCTGGAAGCCCCATCAGCATCCACCCACTCATATCAGCTGCACCAGCAGATAGAGCCGTTACATAAGGACCTAACCCGCGTCCGCCTAACATATAATCATTCAAGTCATTTGTTTTTCTGAATGCATACCAGCCAATAGCAAGCATTCCAATAAAATAAATAGATAGAGAAATTACAATCTCAATACTCATGTTTCCATATCACCTTTTTCGTATTAATTTGACATCACCTCAATCAAAATATACAAAGAACAGCCTATTGAACTGTCTGCTCACTGCTATGGTTACTTAACCTATCAGAGTATTCCCAAGTGATCAACCTTCTTAAACATCCCCATCAGACAAAAAAAATACGTGAATGCGTGATAAGCGTCTATATGTAAGCGCTTACTAAATTAAATAAAAGAAAAAATTTTCTGAAAAATAAAAAGTCAACTTGATGAATATTTTAGACACTGGCTGCATCACAATGACATATTAGTGGACAAAGCCTTTCTGGGCGTCCTCGTAAAGTTGCTTTAGAACAGTAAAATTTGATATGATAAAGTGTATATGACTTATGATCATGACCACGAACACGTATCATTTTTGGAGGTGAACCTGCATGTCAAGAATTTCAATAGAAGAAGTAAAGCATGTTGCGCATTTGGCACGGCTTGCAATTACAGAAGAAGAAGCTGAGATGTTTACAGAACAGCTTGATAGCATCATTTCATTTGCAGAGCAGTTAAACGAGGTAGATACGGAAAACGTTGAACCAACAACACACGTATTAAAAATGAAAAACGTCATGAGAGAAGATGTTCCGAATAAAGGTCTTTCCATTGAGGCAGTCATTAAAAACGCGCCTGATCATAAAGACGGCTATATTCGTGTGCCATCAATTTTGGACTAAAGGAGGCCTGAGGCATGTCACTGTTTGACCACAAAATTTCTGAATTAAAAGAGCTTTTACATAAAAAGGAACTGTCTGTTTCTGATTTAGTGGACGAGTCTTATAAACGAATCCATGAAGTAGACGGGAAAGTACAAGCATTCCTAGCGCTGGACGAAGAGAAAGCACGTGCGTACGCAAAAGAATTGGACGAGGCCGTTGGTGAAAAGGACGAGCTTGGTCTATTGTTCGGTATGCCGATCGGTGTCAAAGATAACATCGTGACGAAAGATTTACGTACAACGGCATCAAGTAAAATCTTGCAAAACTTCGATCCTATTTACGATGCAACCGTTGTGAACCGCTTAAGAGAAGCGGAAGCTGTCACAATCGGTAAATTAAACATGGACGAATTTGCGATGGGATCTTCTACGGAGAACTCTGGCTTCAAAGCAACGAAAAACCCGTGGAATTTAAACACAGTTCCAGGTGGGTCAAGTGGTGGCTCAGCAGCATCAGTTGCAGCTGGAGAAGTACCATTCTCTCTAGGATCAGATACAGGCGGCTCCATTCGTCAGCCGGCATCATTCTGTGGTGTTGTTGGTCTTAAACCAACGTATGGCCGTGTATCTAGATACGGTTTAATCGCATTTGCTTCATCATTAGATCAAATTGGGCCAATTACGCGTAATGTTGAGGACAATGCATATGTTCTTCAAGCGATTTCTGGTGTTGATCAAATGGACGCAACGAGTGCAAATGTCGATGTCCCAGATTTTCTTTCTTCATTAACTGGCGACATCAAAGGCTTGAAAATCGCTGTGCCAAAAGAATATCTTGGCGAAGGTGTTGGCGAAGATGCAAAAGAGTCTGTTCTTCAAGCGTTGAAAGTATTAGAAGGACTTGGTGCCACATGGGAAGAAGTGTCTCTTCCTCATTCTAAATATGCGCTTGCGACTTACTACTTGCTTTCATCTTCAGAAGCATCTGCAAACCTTGCTCGTTTTGACGGTATTCGATATGGCTACCGTACAGACAATGCAGACAACCTGATTGATTTATATAAAAATACCCGTTCTGAAGGCTTTGGAGACGAAGTCAAACGCCGCATCATGCTTGGCACATTCGCTCTAAGCTCAGGGTATTACGATGCATACTATAAAAAGGCACAAAAAGTCCGTACGCTGATCAAAAAAGACTTTGAAGATGTTTTCGAAAAGTATGATGTCATTGTAGGACCAACAACACCAACTCCGGCATTTAACATTGGTGAAAAGACAAGCGATCCACTCACGATGTATGCAAACGACATTTTAACGATCCCTGTTAACCTTGCAGGCGTCCCAGGAATCAGTGTGCCTTGTGGATTTGCAAATGGTCTTCCGTTAGGACTGCAAATCATCGGTAAACACTTTGATGAAGGAACCGTTTACCGCGTGGCTCACGCTTTCGAACAAGCAACAGATCATCATAAAGCAAAACCTGAACTGTAAGGGGTGAATCAGAATGAACTTTGAAACGGTAATTGGACTTGAAGTCCACGTAGAGCTCAAAACACAATCAAAAATTTTCTCAAGCTCACCGACGCCTTTTGGTGCGGCTGCCAATACGCAAACAAGTGTCATCGATCTTGGTTATCCAGGCGTACTGCCTGTGCTGAACAAAGAAGCGGTGAACTTTGCGATGAAAGCAGCAATGGCACTGAACTGTGAGATTGCAACTGATACAAAATTTGACCGTAAAAACTATTTCTATCCTGATAACCCAAAGGCGTATCAAATTTCTCAATTTGATAAACCGATCGGTGAAAACGGCTGGATTGAAATTGAAGTAGACGGCAAAACAAAACGAATTGGTATTACACGTCTTCATTTGGAAGAGGATGCAGGAAAACTGACGCACACAGGCGACGGTTATTCACTCGTCGATTTCAACCGTCAAGGTACACCACTTGTTGAAATCGTATCTGAGCCTGATATTCGTACGCCAGAAGAAGCGTATGCTTACTTAGAAAAATTAAAATCCATTATTCAATATACAGGCGTCTCTGACTGTAAGATGGAAGAAGGCTCACTGCGCTGTGATGCCAACATTTCTCTTCGTCCAATCGGCCGTGAAGAGTTTGGAACGAAAACAGAGCTCAAGAACTTGAACTCATTCGCATTCGTCCAAAAAGGTCTTGAATTCGAAGAAAAACGTCAAGAGCAAGTATTGCTTTCTGGCGGCTTGATCGAACAAGAAACTCGCCGCTATGACGAAGCGTCTAAAAAGACGATCCTCATGCGTGTCAAAGAAGGTTCTGATGATTACCGCTACTTCCCAGAACCAGATTTGGTGGAGCTATACATTGATGACGAGTGGAAAGAACGTGTAAGAGCATCGATTCCAGAGCTTCCAGACGAGCGCCGCAAACGCTACATTGATGAACTTGGACTTCCTGCATATGATGCAATGGTACTGACGCTGACAAAAGAAATGTCTGATTTCTTTGAAGCGACCATTTCAGAAGGTGCTGAAGCGAAGCAAGCATCAAACTGGCTCATGGGTGAAGTATCTGCCTACTTGAACTCGGCTCAAAAAGAGCTGGAAGATACGAAGCTAACGCCGCAAGGACTGGCTGGTATGATCAAGCTTATCGAAAAAGGAACGATTTCTTCTAAAATTGCCAAAAAGGTATTCAAAGAACTTATCGAAAATGGGGGCGACGCAGAAACAATCGTCAAAGAAAAAGGACTTGTCCAAATTTCTGACGAAGGTGCACTGCTCAAACTTGTCACAGAAGCTCTTGATAACAACCCGCAATCCATTGAAGACTTCAAAAATGGAAAAGACCGTGCGATTGGTTTCTTAGTCGGACAAATCATGAAAGCATCGAAGGGACAAGCAAACCCACCGATGGTCAACAAGATTCTTCTTGAAGAAATCAAAAAACGCTAAATTGCAAAAACCGCCTCATGGAAGAGGCGGTTTTTTTGTTGATGGATATGACAGGGTCTTATCACAGATTCAGACCACCGCCGTATATCAATTCATTGGTTCTTTTTTTATAATGAAGCATAAGCTTTAGCACATATTCGAAGGGGATAAAGGTGAACTAAAGTGAACATCGCCACGTATTGTCATTGGAGGAATAGCTTCAATTGTTCCACAGCTCTTTGGACAGCGGAGTCCTCACACGTTTCTAAATTTGTCAGCATCCCTTGAATGACCGGCTTGCGAGGCTCATTTTTGGCCAATTCTTCTTCAATAACTTCAATGGATACAAGGGTATCATCCGAAAGCAGATGCTCAGATTTTAACAATCGAAGCTCTTCTTGAAGAGTAGCGGCATTTGGCGCTTCATCATCCCAAATGTTTTGCTTTAGAATCGGCTTCGCATGAGAATGGAGAAGCCCATGCACCAAATCATCAAATCGGTCGAGAATAAAGGATGAGAGCTCATCACATGATAATTGCATCTGATCTTGTAAAAGCAGTACCTGCACATAAGATTGGATGATTCCTTGAATCATGACTGACAGGTCAGTTATGTATGGTTCGATCTCCTGTCCATACGTGGTCAAAATAGAAATTTGGATTTCATCATTCATCTGCTTTTTAACCGTTTTGGAATACTTTTTAATTTGCTGGTTTTCCGGAATAATGTTCTCGCTGAGGATCAAAATGATAAAATCCTTGTTCTCAGCAAAGTGCTGGAACTGTTCAGCGATTTGTTTCTGAAAGATATCTCTAGGCGCAAGATGCTGATTTTCTTTTCGAATCTTTTCAATACTTTGCATAGACGTGTCGATATAATATTCAAACGCTCTGTTGAAAAGCTGTTCTTTTGATTTGAAATGCAAATAAAATGCACCTTTAGAAATTCCGCATTCATCTGCAATTTCCTGAATGGTCGTAGAAGAAAAACCTTTTTTCGCAAACAACTGAATGCTTGCTTTAATGATTTTTTCTTTTTTTTCGTTCATGAAATAAGGCCCCTTCAGCTTTAGAATGTTACGTCAAACGCAAGTGAAATGGTTGACGGCATTGTATATCACCGTTTATTATGATATAGAATGACCAGTCAGTCAATACATAAAGGAAAATGGAGGACATAATGAATTCGATCATCAATTTTGTATTAAAGAACAAGTTCGCTGTATGGCTCATGACGATTATCGTAACAGTTGCTGGTCTATATGCCGGATTGAATATGAAACAAGAATCAATCCCGAATATCAACACTCCAGTCATTACGGTTTCTACAACGTATCCTGGCGCAACGCCGGACGAAGTATCAGATAAGGTGACAGACCCAATTGAGAAGTCGATACAAAATCTCAATGGGGTGAATGTGGTCACTTCTAATTCTTTTGAAAATGCCTCATCGATTCAAATCGAGTACGATTACAATAAAGATATGGATGAAGCAAAGAAGGAAATTGAAGATGCCATTAGCAATATCAATTTTCCAGAAAATGCAGAAAAACCAAAAATCACACGTTTTAGCATCAATGCGATTCCAATCTTAGCTCTAAGTGTCTCCGGTGATAAAGAATCATTACAAGACCTGACACAAAAAGTGGAAAATGATCTTATTCCTTCTCTTCAAAGCTTAGAGGGTGTCTCGTCTGTCGAAGCTTCTGGACAACAAATCAAAGAAGTAGAATTTTCTTTTAAACAAAAGAAATTGAAGGAATATGGTTTAGATGAAGAAACTGTCCAAAACATGATCAAAGGCTCTGATGTCAATGTACCTTTAGGGTTATACACATTTGGCAACAAGCAAAAATCAGTCGTAGTGGATGGCAATATTTTAAGTGTTAAAGATTTGAAAAACATGCGAATTCCTGTCACACCAAGTGCAAGCGGCGGTGCGGGAAGCGCAGGAGCTGGAGCGTCTTCTAGCGGCTCAGAAAATGCAGGAGCTCAAGGTGCTGATCAACAGGCTGGAAGTGCAAGTCAGCAGCAAGCAGCAGCAGCTCAGCAACAAACTGGTGCAGCAAGCGGTCAATCTGTAGAACTGCCGACAATCAAACTTTCTGAGATAGCAGATATTAAAGTCGTGAAAGATGCAGAATCGATTTCTAGAACGAACGGAAAAGATAGTATCGGTTTGCAAATTGTCAAAGGCTCTGATGCCAACACAGTGAGTGTAGCAGAAGCAGTCACAAAAGAACTTGATACATTCAAAAAAGACAATAAAGGAATCAAAGTCAGCACGACATATGATCAAGCAGAGCCGATTAAAGAATCTGTCAGCACAATGCTGAACAAGGCGATCATCGGAGCAATCTTTGCGATCATTATCATCATGTTGTTCCTTCGAGATATCAAATCAACATTAATTTCGGTCATCTCTATTCCGTTATCCCTGTTGATTGCTGTTTTATTATTAAATCAGCTAGATATCACATTAAATATCATGACACTTGGTGCCATGACAGTCGCCATTGGGCGTGTTGTCGATGACTCGATTGTTGTCATAGAAAACATCTATCGACGAATGGCGTTAAAAGATGAACCGTTAAAAGGCAAAGCACTCGTTAGAGAAGCCACAAAAGAAATGTTTATTCCGATTATGTCTTCGACGATTGTCACAATTGCGGTATTCTTGCCATTAGCGCTAGTGGGTGGAATGATTGGTGAACTATTCATCCCGTTTGCATTAACCATTGTGTTTGCTCTAATGGCTTCACTACTTGTCGCCATTACAATCGTTCCAATGATGGCTCACAGCCTATTTAGAAAGAACCTGTATGGCAAAGCGAAAAAGGTGAAAGAACACAAACCAAGCAAACTTGCTGGTGGTTATAGACGTGTACTCAATTGGACATTGAACCATAAATGGATCACGTCAGGAATTGCGATTCTGATGCTGGTCGGAAGCTTATTCCTCGCACCACTTGTCGGTGTCAGCTTCTTACCACAGGAAGCAGAAAAAACGGCAATGGTGACATACACGCCAGAGCCTGGACAAACAAGAGAACAAGCCATTGCTGAAACGAAAAAGGCAGAAGATTACTTAATGAAACGTGATCATGTCAATACGGTTCAATATTCATTAGGCTCTTCAAATGCAATGACAGCAAGTGTTGGCGGAAACTCTAACGGTGCATTATTCTTCGTACAATACGACGAGGACACACCGAACTTTGATAAAGAAAAAGATCGTATGGTTAAAGCCCTTCAAGACAAAACGTCTAAAGGGGAATGGAAATCACAAGACTTCTCATCTGCTGGCGCAAGCAATACAGTGACGTACTATGTGTACGGTGACAAAGCAAGTGATATTGAAGGCACAGTCAAAGATGTCGAGAACATTTTAAAAGATGAAAAGAACTTGAAAAACGTCAGCACAAGCTTATCTGAGAAATATGACGAATATACGTTTAATGCAGATCAAGAAAAACTGGCGAAACTAGGCTTAACCGCTTCACAAATCGCACAGGCGATCGCTCCTCAAAGTAATGAAACAACGTTGACGAAAGTAACAGAGGACGGCAAAGAACTAGATGTGAAGCTTCAAACGGAAAAAGATGAATACAAGAGTAAAAAAGATCTAGAGAATAAAAAGATCACAACACCAACAGGACAACAAGTCCGAATTGGCGATGTGGTGAAAGTGAAAGATGGCACAACAGCAAACACTGTGACAAAGCGTGATGGGAAGATTTATGCTGAAGTATCTGGTGACATGACAACAGACGACGTATCAAGTGTGACACAAGATGTCCAGAAGAAAGTTGACAAGCTTGATTTGAAATCTGGCGTTACGATTGATACAGGCGGTGTAAGTGCGGATATTGAGGAATCCTTTACACAGCTAGGACTCGCAATGCTTGCAGCGATTGCGATTGTATACCTCGTTCTCGTCATTACATTTGGCGGAGGTCTTGCACCATTTGCGATTCTGTTCTCACTTCCATTTACAGTTATTGGTGCACTCGTTGGATTGTTTGTAGCGAAAGAAACCATCAGTTTAAATGCCATGATTGGATTGCTGATGCTAATCGGAATCGTTGTAACAAATGCCATTGTCTTGATTGACCGAGTGATTCATAAAGAAAAAGAAGGCCTTTCAACAAGAGAAGCTTTACTTGAAGCAGGTACAACAAGATTACGCCCAATCTTAATGACGGCACTTGCGACAATTGGTGCATTGCTGCCACTCGCATTAGGTTTTGAAGGCGGAAGTCAGATCGTATCAAAAGGACTTGGCGTCACCGTTATTGGCGGTTTAACAAGTTCTACACTTCTCACATTGGTCATCGTGCCAATCGTGTATGAAATCTTAAGCAAGTTTAGACGTAAGAAAAAGTACGCTGAAGAAGAGTAAGAGGAAGCCCCGCTCATGAGCGGGGCTTTCAGCGTGTAGACAAACCCTCGCATTCTTTGTCAGTCCTGCGTGCCGGTGCTCACGAATGTCAAATTCGCTCCGCGCCGGTACTCGTCCTTCCTAGAATTCAAAGGTTTTCTATCACGCTGAAAAGAAGACACAGGGCTAAAAAAGTACATTTTAGTCCTTTGTCAACAATCTGAGCCCCGCTAATAAGCGGGGCTTTTTTATGATGAAATCTGACAAACCGCTTTTCTCATCAGCTCTTCAAATGCCTCGAAAAAGGCATCCCGATCGACGTGGTCAATGACTTGAATCAATTTTCCATCTGGATGTTCTTCAGTACGTCCTTGTCTTGGTGTTTCGGTATAAACAATTGCATTCATTTCTTTTGAACGGGTAAATGAGGTGGATGCAAGAGTGATCGTTGTCAGCACATCCCATAAGTAGTAAGTCGAGTTCGTTTCGTGATGAATGAGAGGCGGACAAAAGGCATAACATTGTCCAATAAAGTCAATCCCGATGTGAGAGCGAAGGGAAGCCCATCGTTGACGGACATCGAGTGTGAGCGGAACCTGATTTGTACTTTCCAGTGCGACCATTTCAATTGGAAAACGCTCTTGAAATACGGTGCTCACAGCATAAGGGTCCCAAAAAGCATTCCATTCTGCTGTTCCATCATGCTCTGGTTCTTCGACATTGCCTTTTTCAAGGAATGTGCCACCCATCCACACCAGTTTCTCAATTTTATTTGAGATGGAAGGATCTTCTTCTAAGGCCCGTGCAAGGTCTGTGAGCGGTCCTGTAAAGAGCAGCGTAACAGGTTCGGTTGACTTTTTCACCATTTCAATCAGGTGAAGATGTGCAGGAAGCTTAGATACTTTTGTATCAATAGCGCCTTTTTCATTTAAAATCGGCAGGGCATCTACATAAAAAGCATGCATACGCCATTCCTTTGGAAATGGATTGACACCTCTAGAATTGGAAGCGGCTACTTCAATCTCATATGGGCTAAAACGATCAATAATTTTCTGAGAAGCGCTCAGCGCAGGCTCTAAATAACAATCAGCAGGAATCACAGACATCCCGATCACTTTCAGGTGTTCCATTTGAAGAAGTAGAAATAAGGACACAAGATCATCAACACCGCCGTCATGGTTGAAATAGACAGGCTTTTTCATGGCATACCATCCTTTTCATCGTTTTCTTTTATCTTATCAGAATGCTGATCTGCTGAGGGAAACGTACCGTGAGATTTCAAATATTAGGGGGTTGTTCTGTTGCCATTTTCAAATCTCATAGTATAATTAAAGGTTGTTAGTGGTGAAAATAGATTGCATAATGATAATAGGATGATGATGAATGAAACGTGCTCGAATTATATACAATCCGACATCTGGACGTGAACTCTTTAAGAAGAATTTACCGCAGGTTTTGCAAAAATTTGAACAGGCTGGCTATGAAACATCTTGTCATGCGACGACATGTGCAGGAGATGCAACACAAGCAGCCGAAAAAGCCGCACAGAGAGATTTTGATTTAATTGTAGCAGCTGGTGGAGACGGCACGATTAATGAAGTCGTCAATGGATTAGCACCGCTTGAAAAAAGACCAAAATTAGGAATCATTCCAGTTGGAACGACCAATGACTTCGCAAGAGCACTTGGCATTCCAAGAGAAGATATTTTAAAAGCGACAGATGCCATCATTGATGGTGTAGCAAAGCCGCTTGATATTGGTAAAGTGAATGGACAGTATTTCATTAATATTGCGGGAGGCGGCCGATTAACAGAGCTGACCTATGAAGTGCCTAGTAAGCTGAAAACCATGCTAGGACAACTTGCGTATTATTTGAAAGGCATGGAGATGCTTCCTTCCATTCGCCCGACAGAAGTCGAAATTGAATATGACGGCAAATTGTTTCATGGAGAAATCATGCTGTTTCTTGTTTCACTAACAAACTCAGTAGGCGGCTTTGAAAAGCTGGCACCAGATTCCATTTTAGATGATGGGATGTTTGATCTGATTATTTTAAAGAAGGTCAACCTAGCAGAAGCCATTCGAGTGGTCAGTCTTGCACTTCGAGGCGAGCATATTCATGATAACAATGTCATCTACGCAAAAGCGAATCGCGTGAAGGTAGATGTAAAAGATAAAATGCAATTGAATTTAGATGGTGAATACGGCGGCATGCTGCCAGGTGAATTTGAAAACCTGTATCGCCATATTGAATTTATTGTGCCAAAAGCAACAGCTGAAAAAATAGGGTGAAGACTGAACTTGGTTCCTTATGGCGACCAAGTTTTTCTTTGCAAATGAGGTGATAAAATTGGTGAAAATGAAACCGCCTGTTCAAAAAAATGAATACTACAATGTAACCTTCGAAGATTTAACGCACGAAGGTGCAGGTGTAGCGAAAGTTGAGGGTTTCCCTGTGTTTGTACCGAATGCCCTTCCTGACGAACAAGGGAAAATCAAAGTCACACGTGTCAAAAAAGGATTTGCTTTTGGACGACTCATGGAGCTGACAAAGGAAAGTCAGCACAGGCAAGATGCGCCATGTCCTATCTATAAGCAGTGCGGAGGCTGTCAAATTCAGCACATGAGCTATGAAGGCCAGCTGCTTTTTAAACAGAAACAAGTAAAGGACGTATTGGAGCGGATCGGCAAGCTTGATATGAGCCGTGTAAAAGTTCATCCTGTACTCGGCATGGAAGACCATTGGAACTACCGAAACAAAGCACAAGTACCAGTTGGCGAACGGGAAGGCGGACTTGTTGCTGGATTTTATCAGCAGCGTACCCATGAAATCATTGATATGGAAAAATGCTTGATCCAGCAATCAGAAAATGACGAAGTGGTACAGGCAGTAAAAGACATCTGCAATGCGTTTGGCATCAAAGCATATAACGAAGAGCGGCATAAAGGCTGGCTGCGTCATGTCATGGTTCGCTACGGCATGGCAACAGGTGAAATGATGGTTGTGTTTGTCACAAGAACGGCTGATTTTCCGCAAAAGCAACAGGTGATTGAGCAGATTATAGCACGCTTCCCACATGTTCGGTCAATTGTGCAAAATGTGAATTCAAAGAAGACAAATGTCATTTTCGGAGACGAAACGACCGTTTTATGGGGAGAAGAATACATTTATGACACGATTGGCGACATCAAATTTGCTATTTCAGCCCGCTCGTTTTATCAAGTGAATCCAGCTCAAACAAAGGTGCTTTACGATAAAGCCCTTGAATATGCGGAGCTGCAAGGAGAAGAAACCGTGATCGATGCGTATTGCGGAATCGGTACAATTTCCTTATTTCTCGCACAAAAAGCAGGCAGAGTCTATGGCGTAGAAATTGTGCCAGAAGCAATTGAAGACGCAAAACGCAACGCTGACTTAAACGGAATCAACAACGTTGAATTCGCAGTCGGCGAAGCAGAAACTGTTATCCCAAACTGGTACCAAGAAGGCATCAAAGCAGATACGTTAGTTGTCGATCCGCCAAGAAAAGGCTGTGATGAAGCACTGCTTGATACGATTTTAAAGATGAAACCGAACCGTGTTGTGTATGTGTCCTGTAATCCTGGGACGCTAGCTCGTGATTTGCGTATTCTTGAAGATGGTGGGTATGTGACGGAGGAAGTGCAGCCGGTAGATATGTTTCCGCATACCTCACATGTGGAATGTGTGGCGCAACTTATTTTAAAAGAAGGCAACTAACCTGTATGGGGGTTGTCTTTTTTTTTATAGTAGGGGATTAAAAAAGTTTTAGTTGAAGTTCTCTCAAACTCTTTGTCGGTAACTACTGGTACTTAATCAGCCAATTCACAGAAAATTTTTTAACTATTTGATATAATAAAAATATGAATAAAATGTAAAATAGGTAATTAAAAGGATGATGAGAAGGTTTGTTATTGGAATATAAGAAAAATCATGGTCGTCGATTAGGGGGGGAATAATAGTGAGCATTTTAGCATATATAGCTGGAACTTTGATTGTCCCAAACATTGCTGGTTATCTTTTGACAAAAGGCTTAACAAATCGAGATGAAAAGAGATTAATTAAAGACATAGAAGATACAGTTACTGAATTTAATCGTAAGTTTGATAATACTGAGGTTGATAGTAACTATTTTATAGAATTTCTTGAACAGAACAGGACTGTTGAAACAATAATACAGAGAGTATTTTATGCATATAACACTTCAAAGGAAGATTACCAAGATATATTTAAGAAACTAGCAAAAGAAGCGGTTGAATTTGTCAATATTAAAAAAGATGAATTTAAGCATACGCCTATTAAGAAACCGACCGATTTTGAAGAGTACTTCTCTGATTTGTTTGATATACTAGTAAATTTTCGAGAATCGTTATTAGATATTAAAGACAGTGCGATTGTATCAATGGTTAATGAGTCAATTGGTAAATCAAAAGGGGAAATTATCAGAACAATTGAGGAGATAAGAGACAATTATTTGTTAGGAAGGAATAAACATCTTTCGTCTAATGAACAAATCAAGCGTAGGCTAGAGGAGTTGAATCGCGAATATAAATCAACTTTTATTCCGTTGGACAATAGTCTTATAAAGAGAAAAGAATTTTCTATATGTAGGCAAGCATTAGATTCAGAGAAATCTTTAATAATACATGGAAAGGCTGGAAGAGGGAAAAGTGGATGTACAGAAGATGTTATCATTTATTGTGAAGAAAATGAGATACCATATTTGGCAATTAAATTAGATAAACGAGTTCCAAGTATGACTGCGGAGAAGTGGGGAGAAGATTTAGGATTACCTGCATCAATCACTCATTGTATCCACAGTGTTTCTAAAAATAAAAGGGCAGTAATTATTTTGGATCAGTTAGATGCCCTGCGTTGGACTCTGGCGCATTCTAGAGATGCTTTATTAGTATGCTCTCAGATTATTAATCAAATAGAGGTATTGAATAATGATAGAGCAAACAAGATATCTGTTGTTTTTGTGTGTCGAACTCATGATTTGGAAAACGATAATAATATTAGAGCATTATTTAAAAAAGATGATTCAAAAGAGAACGTTATTCAATGGGATAGGGTTCAGGTTAATGAGTTGGACGAGGATTTAGTTGAAGGTATTGTTGGAAAGCGTTATGAGCAACTAACAAGTAAACTGAAAGAGATACTAAGAATTCCAAGTAATTTATATATTTGGAAACAGCTAGATCCTGGTAAAGTATATGAAGAATGTTCTACAGCAAGCCATTTGATCTCTGAATGGTGGGGGCAGCTATCAAATAAATGTTTTGAATTTGGATTGAGAGAAGACAATCTATTTCAGATTAAAGATAAAATAGTAACATTTCTAGAGAGATCTAGTAAAATATTTATTCCTTTAAGTATATTAAACGAAAATAAATCATCTTTAGAATTTTTATCTTCAAATTCTTTCTTAATTATTCAAGGAAAGAAAGTTTCGTTTGCCCATCAATCTATATTAGACAGTTTTTTAGCAGAAAAGATGCTTCAGAGATATTATGATGGTGAAGATATTGTAGATATTATTGGTACTAAAAATAAACAAACACCTGGTAAAAGATATCAAGTGCAAATGTTTATGCAAAATTTATTTGAAATTGATAGCCATGATTTTATTACTGTTGGACAAAAAATGTTTGAAGCAAAACAAATCAGGTATTTTGTCAAATTTGTTTTTTTCGAGGTGCTAAATCAGATAGATAAAATAGATGAAAATATACAAAACTTTATAGTGAATAACTGTGATAATGAAAGTTACGGCAATCACATTATTAATAACGTTATATTTTCAAAGCCCAATTATATTAAGTTGCTTAGACAATGTGGCATTTTAGAGAAATGGTTTAACACCCCATCTAAGAAAGATATGGTTATCAATTTCTTTGTAAGTATAAGCCCAAATTTTGAGTCTGAGGATATTACGTTTATTGAAAAATATTCATTTAATTCACAGGAAGACGATAATAAATTCTCTAAATGTTTTTTGCGCGATATAAATCAAGATACGGATGAGTTATTTGAATTAAGAATGAAATTTTATAAGCGATATCCGCGAATGGCTGATAACTATCTTGATTTTAAGTCGATGCTCAAAAATAGTGAATTAAGAACAATACGGCTACTAGCTTTTTTATTGGAAAATAAAATTAAAAGCAAAGGGAAACAAATTTATTATTACGAAGAAACATTTCTCTATGAAGACTCTGAAATTCTAATCAATAATGGAGAAGAGGTTCTTAATTTATTATTACCACTCGTTCCAATAGATAAAGACGTAAGCTTTATTTATAGTGGTTGGTCTGGGGAATATATTCATAAAAGAGGGCTAGAAAGGGCTTGTATCCAAATTATAAAGAAAGCGAATGCCGCAATAATTTCTCAACAACCGAAAAAATTCTTTGATCGCTATAAAGAGTTCATGGGAAAAGGTAATGATTTATTTAATGAAATTATATTGGATGGATTATCCAGAGTATCAGAAAGTTATAGCGATGTTGTTATTAATTATTTGTGCAGTGATTTCAACAGTAACGTATTCGATAATACAAGTGGCAATGGTGATAAATTACTTCTTGCCAAACAAATATTAGAAAAACATACGAGATACTGTAGTGAGGATATTTTCAATTTATTAGAAGAGAGAGTTCTAAGTTATCTTTCTCCGCAAGCTAAAGACTTATATCGTCGTAGAATTAATTATAATAGAGAAAAAAATGGTCGTACAGTTTATTTGAGTTTTTGGGGTGATTTTCAAAAAGAAATTTTAGAAGTTCTTCCCTATAATCGATTGAGCATTCAAGCAAAAAATTTGTTGCGTATTTTAAGACGTAAATTCCCTAAAGGGTCAACTTTATATAAATATTCAGATGGACACAGCGGATCGATAAGCTCACCCGTGGCGGGGAAAAAATTAAATAACAAAAAGTGGATAGAGATTTTAACTAATAAAAAACTTATTCAAAAAGATTCTTCCAGATGGATAGAGGTTCCAGAAGGTTTTATTAGTTCTTCTATTGAAGAATTTGCAAGTAGTTTTAGTAAAGCTGTTTCTGAGGAACCTGAAAGAATGATAAATCTAGTTCTTTCGAATAAAGAGAAAGTTCTGGAATCATACGTAGATTCCTTATTTAGTGGCGTTGCATCTAGTAAGGCATTGGGGGATGTGCCGATAGAGTTATTGGAAAAAATGATTTTGACCTATCCATATGATTATACCTCATATCGGGCGAACGATATTTGCTCAATCATTAGAGACAGGAAAAACGTAAATTGGTCTCAGGAGATTTTGGATATTCTAAAGGATATTGCGATTAACCATAATAACCCAGAATTAGGAATTGTGAATGTAACTAATAATGAGGATAAAGAAATGCGTAGCTATGCCATGCTACAAAGTAATGCGATTAACTGTGTAAGGGGTAACGCAGCTCAAGCAATAGCTGAGTTATTATGGAATGAAAGAACTTTGTTTAAACAGTTTAAAGATACAATTGAAAGATTGGTATTTGATGAAAATCCGGCAGTGAAGTTAGCTAGTTTATTCGCATTATGGCCTGCCTATAATATTGAAAGAAAGTGGGCATCAGAGATAATATTAAATCAATATGATAAAGATTACAGGTTAGCAGGTTTCTATGATACGAAAAATATGCTCTTTTTGCTTTATCCTAAATATCGTGAACAAGTACTGAAAACTATAAAAAAATGCTACGAATCCGAAGATAAAGACCTAATTGATATGGGTGCAAATTGTCTTTCAGAAATGTTTATTCGTAATAATGAATTTTCCGAAATAATTAATAACGTAGATGCAATGAGTGAAGCACAAGCAAAAGCCATACTTTCTATGGCTACTAACTATTTTAACAAAGGTGAATTTAATTCAATAGTAAAAGATTTGATACGTAAATTTAAGGCAAGTGCATTAGATCTCGAGATGCCAATTTCACGATTATTTTATGATGATCTCATTGATTTAAATAGAGATAAGGATTTTTTGATTGAAATAATGAATTCTAGTTTAAACCGTAGAATGGTACATGCATTTGTTCGTTATCTTGAAGAAAAATCAAAATCAATTGTTGATTACAAAGATATTATATTTTCAATGAGTTACCACTTACTTGGAAACGATGTTGGTAAGTTTGAAGATATTTGGGGGATAGAAGATGAAATTTCTAAATTAATCATTGGATTATATGACGAAACCTCTAATTCAACTATCCCTGAGATAAAAGATATTGCAAATGAATGTCTTAATATGTGGGATTTGATGTTCGAGAATCAATTTGGTCAAATTAGATCCTTGAGCCAAAAACTAATGGAAAGGTAAGAAGATGTTGTATAACTCCTATGTATATCAGTTTTACACCTTTTGACCTCTTAAGTACTTCATTTTTTTCACGTAATTCAAAAGAAAAAATTCAGATATCTTGAGTAATCTATATTCGTCCCTTATGTTAATTAGATAAATTCTATACATCAATAAACCCCCTTCTCCATTATAGGATAGGGGGTTCTTCTTCTATATTCTGATTTTTTTGATCTAGTGCGGAGGATATGATATCAAGTCCGATGTATAAAAAGCTAACAAAGAAAGATAAAATTAATACACCATTCCCCCATATAGAAACTTCAATTATCTTTAAATTGAGTACATATTTAATCGTGAAGTAAATAAGAGCCCACGAAGCAAAAAATTCTAAAATATAAGTTATCCATTTTGGGACCTTCAACAAAAAAATAATTCCTTTCCCTATAAATAAAACTATAAATGACCAAAAAATTACGATGATGCTAACTAACAAAGAAAAGGTCACCAAAGAGAAAAATGAATCATAAATTATGTATTCGCCGAAAAGAAAATTTACTCCCAATGATACTAGGTAAAGCATGAAAGTCGGAATAGCAATAACGAAACCAAGGGAAAAACATATTAGTAAAATAAGAAGAACGGCAGCAATAGCACCTGGGGGTTCATCTACAACATTTTTTTTCCTTAAAAAAGTATAAAATATGATAGAAACTAAAAGGAGTATTAAAAAAGTCAATGAAATCACATAAGAAAAAGACAATATATACCCTCCATAAAAAGCGCTATTAGAAAACTAATAGCACTTATTGTTTATTTAAATAAGAGTAATGATGAATTTTGCCAAAGTTTTAGCAACATCTTTAGGTGCACCCATTTTAACAAAAGCTTTTACAAACTGTTTTTCTGTCCACTTTTCCCCTTTATCCATTACCTTTGCGATCTTAGCAGATTTCTTTCTGATCCAAGCAGCAACCTTTGGATTAAAGGGTTTCAATGCTTTTGATAGTAACCATCCACCAGAACGTAAAGCACCTCGGAATGCTTTATATGACCATGAAACAGCCCCTTGAGTAGAAACTTCCCCGTTTGCGGCTGTTTGAGTTGTTAAAGCATTTGACTGAATAGGGCTAGTGCTGTTATTTGTTGCGGCTTGTTGTAAAGATGTTTTATATACCTTTGTATGTACTGGTGCTATTGATTTAGTTGGCTCCGCTGCAAACGCAGTAGTCGCACCAAGACCGGAAGTTAATAAAGTTGCGCTTAATAGTACAGGAACAAATTTTTTTCTAAAAGTCATAGTAATTTCGCCTCCGAAAATTTAATGAAGAGGCTGTTTATAGTGCTAAAAAAATCTTGTTGTTCGAGCCTCAATTATAAAATACATCTTGAGAAAAAACAGTGGCATATGTCTTGAAATTCTTATAGGACTTTGATATAAGATAATCACTCCTTTTTTTGATTTACATAAAAATTGTAACAACAACCAAATTAAGGGTAAATGGTATTTCAATACTGTATTTTTTCAATATTATACATTTGTGTGTCTATATAATTGTATTTTATGGAGAAATTGCGGTTTCTTTTCGGTGTGGAATTATTTTGAAAATGATAATATATGTAATTATAGGGAATAGCAAGAAAGGGGATGGTAGGAGTGGAGAAAATTCTTTCTTCTCAAGTTGGTATATTAATAAATGATTGGTATAGATTTATAAGGACATTCAGCGTGCCGGATGCAGAGATTTTAAAAGAACAGGTTGAAAGAGAAATAGAGCACATGGAAGAGGATCAAGATTTACTGCTATATTATCAATTAATGGAGTTTAGGCATCGACTCATGCTTGAAAGTCTTGTGCCTATTGAAATGAATCAACAACGCCCCACTTTACCCGATTTACTCAGAGAAATAGAGAACAAACAGCCCCACGTCAAAGGAACGCTTGACTACTATTCAAACTTCTTTAGAGGTATGCACGAATTCCACCAAAAAAATTATGTTGCTGCTATAAATTTTTACAAGACTGCTGAAGAACATTTAAAGAATGTTCCCGATGATATAGAAAGAGCCGAATTTCATTACAAACTAGCTGATGCATATTATCGCATTGATCAACATTTCGTATCGTTAAACCATTTGGAAAAAGCAAAAGAAATGTATTCAACAAGCGAGTTTTACAAAGCGAAAGTAGTCGGTTGTAATATCAAATTTGGAGCGAATATGTACGACTTATACCGCTTAGATGAGGCAGAATCTTATTATAGGGAAGCCTTGAGCTTGGCTCAAGAGCTTAATGAGGAAACAGCCCAACGGATTATTGGTGTAATACATCATAATTTAGGTTTAGTGAAAAAAAGAGCCGGAGAAATTGAAACCGCAGAAAATGAATTTCTAAATTCAATTCAAATAAAAGAACATGCCGAAACGATCTCGGGAATTAGAACACTTTATATGTTGTCCTGGGTATTCTATGAACAAGATAAAAAAGATAGAGGAAACCAATATTTCACCATTGGCTTAAATAGAGCTAACTTTGCAGACGACCAAGAATATATAGCTAAATTAAAAATCATTTATGCGCTTTTTGAAGAATATAATGAATCGGAGGTAAATGAAAGCCACAGTTATTTAGAAAGCAAAAGTTTGTGGCAAGATGTAGCGGAGTTATCAGAAAAACTCGCAGATTATCATTATCAAAAAGGGAATTTTGAATTGAATAGAGAATATCTAAAAAAGACCATTAAAGCACAACAACAAATACTAAAAATGGCGGAGGCGTTATGATGAAAAAGTTATTTATCAGTTTAACAATTTTTTCTGTGTTATTCGCTGCCGGTTGGTCACTTGATAAAATCATTACTTCTAACACTTATCATGTAACAGAAAAGGCAATTACAATTTAAAAAGCCCCTGCATAGGGCTTTTTTATTTGAATATCTTTTCATTAGTTTGCCGGATGCTGTTCCTGCTGCCCGTCGCGTGACACGTTTCCCAGAAGTAGCTTTTGAACGGCGTTTACGACTCCTCAAATTTTTGATATTTTATAAAGTGCTGATAGTATTTTGTTCATTTTATACTCCTTTTGCGTTGAATCCTTACAAAAGTATATAATGATAAAAATTGCTGAAAGAATTTACAGAAGGACATGCCCTTTAGGTGCTATGTCATGAGAGGAATTGGATGAAAGATGAGTAAAAATTTCTGGCGTGATTTACCACGGCCATTTTTTATATTAGCACCAATGGAAGAAGTGACAGATGTTGTGTTTCGTCATGTTGTGAGTGAGGCGGCGAGACCGGATGTGTTTTTTACAGAGTTTACGAACAGTGAGAGCTACTGCCACCCTGATGGCATTCAAAGTGTGAAAGGCCGTTTAACGTTTACAGAGGATGAGCAGCCGATTGTTGCTCATATTTGGGGAGACAAGCCTGAGAACTTTAGACAAATGAGCATTGGAATGGCGGAGTTAGGATTTCAAGGGCTTGATATTAATATGGGCTGTCCTGTCCCTAATGTTACGCAAAACGGAAAGGGCAGTGGATTGATTCTTCGTCCAGACGTTGCGGCAGAGCTGATTCAAGCGGCAAAAGCAGGGGGATTACCTGTTAGTGTGAAAACAAGACTAGGGTTTACAGAGGTCGATGAATGGCGTGGCTGGCTCAGACACATTTTGGAGCAAGACATTGTGAATTTATCGATTCACCTTCGCACAAGAAAGGAAATGAGCCAGGTGGATGCGCATTGGGAGCTCATTCCTGAGATTAAGAAATTGCGTGATGAAGTAGCACCTGATACGCTTTTGACGATCAATGGTGATATTCCTGACCGTCAAACTGGCTTAAAGCTAGCTGAGCAATATGGAATAGACGGAGTGATGATTGGACGTGGGATTTTCCATAACCCATTTGCTTTTGAAAAAGAGCCGAAAGAGCATACGAGTGACGAACTGTTAGGTCTTTTAAGATTACACCTTGATCTTCATGATCAATATTCTTCATTAGGTTTGCGTCCATTCAAGGCACTGCATCGTTTCTTTAAGATTTATGTAAAAGGATTCAGAGGAGCGAGCTTCCTAAGAAACCAATTAATGAACACATCATCAACAGATGAAGTGCGTGCAATGCTAGATGAATTTGAAGCGAGAAATCAGGAACAATCATAATCAACAAGAGGAGGGGGAACCCTTCTCTTTTTTTATGAATAGGACTATTAAACTAGGTTTCTTAAATGGTAAAATGAGATAGAAATAACAATTGGAGGTATTTTATTTGAAACCATTTTGGGACACAGACAGAGAAAGTGAAGAGACATTTAAGAAAATCAATGAAAAAGGCATTGCAAAAGCGGAAAAGAAACTAGGCATCATCTTGCCTGATACATATAAGAAACTGATTCTCGAACAAAATGGCGGTTATACCTTGCATAATGCTTTTCCAACAGATCAGCCGAATGGATGGGCAGAGGATCATGTGTCATTTGATCATTTAAGAGGAATTGCCAAAGGCGAAGGCATCATGGATAGTAATTATTTAATAGAAGAATGGGAATTGCCTGAGGGACTTGTGCTTATTTGTGGGGATGGTCATACGTGGATCGCATTGGATTATAGAGAAACAAAGGAACATCCGCCAATTCATTACTTTGATCTAGAATATGAAACGGATTTTAAATTAACGGATTCGTTTGATGAATTGATTGCGGGGCATTATACCGCAGAGGATAGTGAAGAAGATGGGATGTCAGATGAAGAGTGGCAGGCTGAATATGAAAAGCAGAATCCGCCATTATCAAAAGAAGAAGTGAAAGACATATTGAAGACTCGAGACCCTGAGGCACTTCATAAAATTGTATTTTTTCATTTAGACCAAATTGATGATATCAAGTGGTTTTTTTCAGAAGTAGAAACTTTTATGAATTCCATTCAAGACGAAAATATGTTAGTAACTGCTGGCTGGGCGCTCAGCACAATCCTTACACTGAATGATGTGGTGGTTAAGCAGAATGACGATATTTTTCAAAGGGCACGTCGTTTTGCGGAGCAATTGAATCAATCAAAAATAGAAGAAATGCATGAAATCGCTTTTAATATATCATTATGGTTGGAATTTGATTTAGAAGAGCAATAAGAATATCTATTTCATGTGAAAAATATCAGAAATAGAAATCTTTTAAATTATTAAAAAGACCCCCTCACCAAAAGGGGGTCACCAATTCCTTTACTCCGCACTCTCCTCAACCTCACGGCTATCTTCTGTTTCACCAATATAAATAGGACCGTTTGCATGGTCGATTCGGATTGGCCATTCGTATGGGACTTGCAGGCGTCGTGCGATGGCTCTCCAAAACTTTGCAGAATCAAATTCTAGTTCTTGAAAGTCTTTAAGCAATTCTTTATAAGAAGAACCATCAAATTGAATGTACGAGTCTTGCAGACGCATAAAGGCGAAATGTCTCACTTCTAATGCTGCCGCAGCTTCCATTTCTTCTTCTGTTGCTTCGCCAATGATTGTTCCTGCGGGTGGAAGCATGTCGTATACGTTAAATTCCTCTTCTTCTTCGTGTGCTGCATTGTGCTGTTGATCTGACATTTTTTTCACTCCTTCTAGTCTTCATCAAGCTTTTATTCGTGCTTACTTCTATTATCGGAAGGAAATGCGAAATGTGGAATGAAAAAAGAAGCAGATCCACAATACTTGCTTTTTCTTCTTGAATCTTTTATGATCAATTACAGATATAAAAGGTCTACAATAGATAGAAAGGAATGTTTCTATGAAATATTCTAAAGCGACCAACTATGCGCTGCATACGATGGTCTTTTTAACCCTTGCACCAAAGGGGAAAGCAATAGGCGTTGAACCTCTCGCCAAGATGCAAGATCTTTCACCCACTTATTTATCCAAAATTTTAACAAAGCTTGTGAAGGCGGGATTAATTGAATCAACACCTGGCGCAAAAGGTGGTTACACCATTCTGAAAAAGAAAGAAGACATTTCGTTTTTAGACGTCATTCAGGCGGTAGAAGGACAAACCCATTTATTTCGTTGTTCTTTAGAACATGATTCTTTCATGCCTCACGATGGCTGTTTGATTGAACAAGTCATGCAGGATGTTGAAATGAAAATGCAGGAGACGTTAAGTCAAAAGCGGTTAGTTGATATTGCAAGCCAAATAGAGCAGACAGAAAAAAATCCATTTTTCAAGATGTGATTTTTTTTGAGTAAATTATAGATATTAAGAGTCTTTAAAGTCTTTTATAAAAAGGAGAGATTGACATGTTATTAGATTGTGCCATTATCGGAGGCGGACCAGCCGGATTAAATGCAGCTCTTGTTGTGGGGCGGGGCAGAAAACAGGTCATGGTATTCGATGATGAGATGCCAAGAAATCGAGTGACTCAGGAATCACATGGATTTATTACAAACGATGGAATGACACCGTTTGAGATCAGACAAGCAGGAGAAGCGGATCTCCAAAACTACCCCAATATCCAAATCAAACGAAGCACAATTGTGGAGATACAAAATCATGAGGACAACTTCGCGTTACTGACACAAGAAGGAGAAAGATTCGAAGCGAAAAAAATCATTTTGGCAACTGGACTTCAGGATATATTGCCAAAGATCAACGGGATTCATGATGTGTATGGAAAGACGTTGTTTAGCTGTCCTTTCTGCGATGGCTGGGAGCTGAAGGACAAGCCACTTGCCCTGATTGCAGAGAACCAGCGTGCTTTGCATATGGCGAAACTTCTTTCCAATTGGACAAAGGATTTGATTGTGTTTACAAATGGACAGCAAGTGTTAGCTGAAGAGGAGAAAGCACTGTTATCAGCACATTCTATTCAAGTTATTGATGTGCCAATTGTAGCGATCCATCATGACAATGGTCAGCTACGCTCTCTTCAGCTTGCAAATGGAGAGATAGTGATAAGAGAAGGCGGATTTGTCGCAAGTGATTTCAAGCAGTCAACCCCTTTTGCTGAAAAACTAGGCTGTCAAATGACGAAAAATGGGGGCATTGAAGCAGATATTCTTGGGCGTACAACCGTCAGCGGTATTTTTGCATGTGGTGATAATTTAGGCGGGCCTGCTCAGCTTGTTCTTGCAGCAGCAGCCGGAAGTCAGGCAGGAATGGGCGTGATTCATGAACTTGTGCAGGAAGAGTTTCAACAAAAAACATCTCTGTAAAAAGAGATGTTCAGCGATGAGCGATTTTCCGTTTTGCTAAGACGTGAGCAGTCCATTCAAAAAGTGCGTAGATGACAAAGAAGATTAGGATCCAGCTACTGACATCGACCCATACATTGGTGATTTGAATGATGTTCGCCTGATCAAGTCCAGTCTGTATCCACATCGTGATCAATGCGGTGAGGAACACCTGTAAAAACCATTTTTTCAATTGGCCACACCTCCATCTCTTTCTATCATATAAGAAATGACAGTTTATTTCCAATTGAATTTCCATTAGTTTCAACGGTAAAATAAGAAATAAAACCAATGGAAGGACATGAGATGAGCGATCAAACCAATCGTTTTTTAAAAAGTCATTTTCCTGAACTTGTCCTCACACCGCCTCTTTTTTATAAGTGGCCTTTTGGTCTTCGCTTTGAAGTGGCAGATTGGTCATTAGGAGAAGAATCGGTTGTATTAGAAAAAGCAGGCAATCGGGCTTTGAAAATCGTTAGATATGCTTTTGATCCAGAAGACGATATTCTACTTGTCACGGATGTCTATACGCAGCATGAACATGAATTAACGAGGCAAAAGCTCCTTGTTTATCAAAAATATGCCGACCGACAAGTGCGTCACCGATTGCGTCACGAGCGTTTGACCTATATACAACCAAAACAAGAAGAAACAATGAAAATAGAGAGATTTACACTCAAGTGTCAGCTGCAAGATATTCGATTGCGCCCGCTTCTACAAGCCATATGCGAAGAGGATTTCTACAAACCGAATCAAATCTTGAAAGGAAAGCTTGGTTATGACATTTATCTCATCAATCTCTCAAAACAGATGATTTTCCACTTATATGATGATCGAGGCTGTGATCTTATTGCGGCAGATCCAGAACATCTGCGTCCAGTTTATGAAGGTTTAAAGCACTGGCTATTAGACTATGACCGTGCTCAGATGGATCAGTTGTTTGCCGGGAAATAAGAAAAACCGCACTTTTGACAAGTGCGGCTTCTTTTTATGCTTCAACTTTATTGAAAAACTGTGGTAAGTAGTCTTTGTGTGCTTCTAGCATTTCATCTAGGATGCTTTTTGCAATGGCATCTGATGGGACGAGCGGATTGATGGTCATGGCAACAAGGGCTGTGTTGTAGTCACCTGTTACAGCTGCTTCAGCGGCTACACGTTCAAAGGATTTAATTTGAGAAATAAGTCCTTTGACAGCAACCGGCATTTCACCAACAGCGATTGGTTTTGGGCCGTCTTTTGTGATGACACAGTTCAGTTCAACGGCAGAATCATTTGGAATGTCACTGATGGCGCCATTGTTGATTGTGTTTACAGGCTGAATGTCGTGCTTGTCGTTATAAATGGATGCGATTAAGTTACATGCTGCATCACTGTAATAAGCACCGCCTCGTTTTTCAAGCTGTGGCGGCTTAATATCAAGATCAGGATCTTTGTAAAGTTCGAACAGGTCATTTTCTAGTGCACGAACGACTTCTGCACGAGTTCCTTCATTTTCTGCTGCTTTCTTTTCTTCAGCCAACATATCACTTGTTTTGTAATAGTAGCGGTGGTACGGACAAGGAATCACACCAAGCCCTTTTAAGAAATCTGCATCCCACGGAATCGCTTGAATGTTGTTCATGGACATGGTGGAGTTTGGATCTGCCATGTCTTCGATCACTTGATCCATGATGCTTTTGCCATCTAAGAACACGTTCAATCCAAAGACCATATGGTTTAATCCAGCAAAGCTGACTTCGACTCTGCTTGCGTCGACATCAAGTCCTTTGGCGATGCCCATGCGAATGCCGATTGGTACGTTACATAGTCCAACGACTTTGCGGTGGTTTGAATAGCGAAGTACGGCTTCTGTGACCATACCAGCTGGATTTGTGAAATTCACAAGCCAAGCATCCGGGCATAATTCTTCAATATCTTTCACAATCTCAAGAATGACAGGGATGGTGCGCAGGCCTTTGAATAGACCGCCTGGACCGTTGGTTTCTTGACCAATGACATCATATTTTAAAGGAATGCGTTCATCCTTCATACGTGCTTCCAGTAATCCGACGCGGAATTGTGTTGTGACGAAATCAGCGTCTACCAGTGCTTTCCGGCGATCTAAAGTTAAATGAACCTCGATTGGAAGTCCCGCTTTTTTCACCATGCGTTTTGCAAGATTTCCGACGATCTCAAGCTTTTCTTTACCTGCTTCGATATCGACGAGCCAAAGTTCGCTTATTGGAAATTCCTCGTACCGTTTAATGAATCCTTCGACAAGTTCTGGTGTATAGCTTGATCCTCCGCCGATTGTGACAACCTTTAATCCTTTTGCCATGTTCTGCACCTCCGAATAATGTAACGCACAATGTTATAATAGAGTGAATCAATCTTTTATCATTTGTTTGTACATCTATAGCTTATCGTGAGAGTACCTTGTGCGTAAACGGTTTCAGCGTCTTTAGGCAAGGGTGCCCTATTTAGAGATTTGTTACATAAAAGAAACGTGTTGTGTCATGTTGTTGGAGAAAGGGGAAGTCAGATGTTTTCAAGTGAGGTCATTTCCAGCTTTAATGAACTAGAAAGCGCTTTATACCGATACATTATGGAAAACAGTGAAAAAGTCGTCTATATGAGAATTCGTGATTTGGCAGATGCCGCACATATATCGACCTCATCTGTCCTTCGCTTTTGTCGAAAAGTGAATTGTGAAGGCTTTTCAGAGTTTAAGGTGAAGCTCAAAATGTATTTAGAAGCAGAACAAACACCTTCTTTGAAAAGCACACAGCATTTCCTGTATGAATTTATCGAACGGACACTTAAAGGAGATTTTGAGGAGAAAATTAAAGAGGCAGCGAAGCTCATTGCGGATGCAAAGAATGTGCTGTTTATTGGGACGGGCAGTTCTGGTATTTTGGCGCAGTATGGGGCAAGGTACTTTTCAAGTCTGGAGAAATTTTCGTTTTATATCAACGATCCGTTTTTCCCGATGAATATGCAGTATTTAGACAATAGTGTCACCATTGTGCTGTCGGTATCAGGAGAGAACAGTATTACGATTGATCATATTTCGAAACTAAAAAGAGAAGGCAGCACGATCATTAGTATTACAAACAATCAGCACTGTACAATTTCTCGTATTTCTGACTTAAATATTGCTTATTACGTCACAGATGAACGAGTCCATAGAGCCAACATCACCACACAGACACCCGTTGTGTATATCCTAGAGGCAATGGCGCGTGACATGTTTGCGATGTTAAAAGAAAAGTAAAAGAGCCGCTGCCTCAAACAGTGGCTCTTTTTTTCTGCATCATGAAAGCGGTGATGGCAATGCTTGAGCAGATGAGTACAAACAGTCCGCCTAACAAATACACAAATCTCGCTCCGAATGTATCCGCAATTAATCCAACAAAGAAAATAGATAAACTGACAGACATAGAAGAGAGAACGTATTGAGCCGAATACACCTTTGATAACTCATGGACTGGCGTTTCCGTTTGGAGGATGGTTTGCTGCGAAACATCCCGAATTTGATAGGCAGGCCCCATTAAAATACAGAGCAGCAATGCAAGCCATGGCAGGCTGTTTAGCGAAAATAGGATCGTCAGCACTGCATAAATAAAAGAGCCCGCTGCCATAAAGAGGAGAAGTTGTTTTTGAATAAACTGACTTAGCCATGCGGCCATGAGTCCGCCTATAATGGCACCTATATAATATGCGGCATTGATATATCCCCACCATTCCGCACCTTCATTTAAAACAAGTGTGACAAAGGCAAGCGTAACCGGTCCGACCCACAAAGCACCTGCAATATTTTCACTAACATCCATGAAAGTCAGGATGCGAACCGTTTTGTTTGTCCAAATGATCTTCCAGCCATCCTTGAACCCGTTCATCTTATTTTCTTTTTGAACCGTGTCTTCTTGCTTGAGTAGAGGAAAAACAGGGATGATCAATAGATAGGACAACACAATCATGAAACAAGAGGCCCACATTAAATAAAATGGACCAATCAACAGGACGAGCATTCCAGTAAACGAATAGCCGGCGATTTGAACAGATTGATAAAAAACGGAGGCTGTACTGTTCGCTTTCACAAGCTGATTTGCTGATACAAGCATCGGCATGATGGCCTGTAATAAAGGGCTGATGAACCCGCCTGTGATGGAAATCAATACGAACGCACTAAACAGCCAGATCAGGTGCTGCTGAAAGAAATCAAATTGGGTCGTGAATACGACGAGCATTCCAATACGTAAAAGAGGGACCCATTTCAATAGACGCTTGGCTTGAAAGAGTTCTGTCAAAACAGGAGAGAGGAGCCCAGCCAATAGCTGACATAGTGTTCTTATGAGCGGAAATACAGCCGCATAGGCGACAGATTGTGTATCTTGATAAATAACCAATGTGACTGTCATCAAAAATAGAATATCACTTAGCATGAGAAGGCTTTTACTGCCTGTATAAAACCAAAACTTATTTCCCATATCCAACCGACTCCTTTTCAAAAACAAGTTCAGTATAGCATGTTGGCGAAGTGTGCAGAGGTTTTCCATTGAAAAATACATCTTAAGGATGAGAGGATTGTGATAAGCTAAATGAAAGAACATCGTAAGGAAAGGGGTTCAATCCATTGAAAAAATTACCAGCACATGACTTTTTGGACAAGTATGGCATCCCGTATGACATCAAAACATTTTCTGCCGACACAGAGAAGGGCGCAGCGAATGTAGCGGCTGCTCTTGGTTTTAGAGAAAGACAAATGATCAAGACATTGATCTTTGAAACAGGGGAAGGGGAGCAGCTGCTTGTAATGGTGGGTGCTGACCAGCACATCAAATCAGGGAAACTAAAGAAAGCCGCAGGCTCTCGCAATATCAAAATGGCTTCACCAGACACAGTGCTTGAAGTGACGGGCTATCGGATTGGCTCGATTCCGCCATTTTGTTGGCAGCCTGAAGGGTTCCGCACGATTATCGAAGCATCGCTATTAGAAGAAGAGATATTAGGCGTTGGAGCGGGAGAATGGGGAAATGAAATCCTCATCACACCAGAACAATTAGTGATAGCCTCAAAAGCGGTCCCATTTGATCTTGTTCAGCCATCCGAGTAGAAAAAGTGCCTGTTTTTGAAGCAGGCACTTTTTTAATTGGAGGCAGGTGCTATAAAGGGTCCGATGTCTTTCATTTGCAGAAAAGCATTCACCGTCCTATTTTCCTCAAGGTCATTCGCCCGTTTGCAGACCACAACAGGTCTGATAATGTCAATTCCTTCGATATACACGCGCCCAATCTCTCCACGTTCTAAGCTTCGCTGAACAGCGTCACGAGGAACAAGGGTGATGCCATAGCCAGCTTTGATCATTTGAATGGCTTCGTGGACACCACTGAATTGTAAATCAACGGTCGGTTTTTTAATTCCTTTAGCGGTAAAAAGGGAAAAAAGCTTGTCTCTCGTCGAACTGCCTTCTTCTCGCATTAAAAAGGGTTCGTGGCTTAGGCGTTCTAGGGGGACGGTTTGTCCATTTAACGGATGATCCACAGGCACGATAAAGTCATAACTTAAATCAGTTAAGTGAGAGGTGTGAAGATCTTCGTGGTGCAGATCCTCTATTACGGCGATCGCCACATCTGATTGATATTGAAGCAGGCTTTCGATCACTTGAGCGGAGTTTCCGCTTTTTAATTCAATATCTGTCTGTGGCGATGCTGTTTTAAAAGAGGCAAGCCAATCAGGCAGTAAAAAGTTAAGTGGTACGTAGGTAGAAGCAATTCTGAGTCTTCCTTTTTTTCCGTTTTGCAGAAGAGTAATCTGATATTCTACTTCTTTTTCCGCCTCGAATACTTGCCGGGCATATGGATACAGGATCTTCCCCATCTCCGTCAGGGTAATCCCCCGGCCGTTTCGTTTGAAAAGACGAAAGCCGATCTCTCGTTCAATGCTTCGTAATTGTGCTGTCACAGCCGGCTGCGTCAAAGACAGCACGTCTGCCGTTTGTGTGACACTTTTTGTTTCGGCTACCTTTGCAAAAATACGGAGGGCATGTAAATTCATCTTTGCACCGCCTATCAATTATTTTGATGATTCAATCAAAAACATTCATTAGATTTATTATAAGGTATCCCTTATCGTAAAGGTAGCGAAGGGGGAAGAAAAAATGGATCGTCGTCAAAAGCAAGTGGTGTCAATTGCACTCATCACAGCATTTGCCCTTATTGGGGATTCAATGCTCTATATTGTTCTCCCGGTCTATTGGAAAGAGATTGGTTTATCATCCATTTGGGAGGTGGGGTTACTGCTGTCTATCAACCGATTCATTCGTATCCCGCTAGCACCTGTCGTATGGTGGCTTTATCGATATATTCCAATGAAGACCGGTGTACTGATCGCAATATTGATCGCGTCAGTGACCACGATATTATATGGTATGAGTGGATTTTGGCTGCTATTGATTTGCCGCTGTGCATGGGGTCTCGCTTGGACGTTACTCCGTATGAGTGGGATGAGGGTCCTAGCTGAAATGGACGAAGGCTCACAAGGACATTTGACGGGTCTTTATAATGGGCTTTACCGGCTTGGCAGTTTATTTGGCATGTTATTTGGGGGAATCCTTGCCAGCTTGATCGGTTTTCAGTCCATGACGCTTGTCTTTGGCTTACTCACATTAATGGGCTGCATTTTTTATGTATCGTTGGATGAAATTGAAAAGAGAGAAGGCACGCAGGTGTATCATGGCATCAAACAGAAGTGGTTTACACGAGATGTGGTAAAAGTACTGATAACAGGCATGCTGATCGCACTGATCATCCAAGGTTTATTCGCATCCACCCTGAGTCATGTCATTGAAGCAAAGATTGCCCAAGATGAATTGACTCTGTTTGGCTTTGTCATCGGAGCTTCGGCTTTAAGCGGTGTTATTCAAGCACTCAGGTGGGGATGGGAACCATTTCTCGCACCGAGAACGGGCAAATGGTTTGATCGTCTTGTGATGAAGGAACGAATGTTATGCTGGATGTTTCTTTCATTTGGAGGGCTCAGTTTTCTTGTGATCATGTTGAAGGTAAGCGGCTGGTTCCTATTGATGCTGCTTTTGATTCAACTAATGGCAACAATTGTCACAACGTTCACCGATACACTTGCCTTTCAAAAAGCTTCTGCTCAAACAGATAAGAACCGCTTTCTCGCCAGCTATTCTTTTGTTCAAGATATGGGGGCTGCTTTAGGACCTTTGTGTGGGTATACGTTGATCCAGTTTTTCGGAACAAACAGCGTCTTTTGGCTGATGCTTATCATAAGCTTAATGCTCGTCAGCATGTGGATAAGAAGCGGGCAGCATGTTTCTTCTAGTGCAGTGTAAAAAATAAAGCTTTATATAAAAAACTGCCTCATGCAGCTGATCGCAGGAGGCAGTCATATTCTCTTATTCTAAGTCTGAATCATAGGCTTTTTGCGTGAGTTGGCTGACGACCTCTTTCAATCCATTGGGTTTATGGAATTCAACAGGTGTGCTTCCTTTTTCAAATACAATTTGATCTGCTTCAACGAGCACGACATATCGATTGTTGACCTTTGCGATATGAATCGAGTGGCCGAAGTCGGCTAAAAGTCCTTTAATTTCTGTTTCGCCTAGACGCATCTTCATTGTGATATCAGGGGTTTGTTCAACAATATGCGAAGCCGCTAGTGTGACCTGTTCTGTATCGAGTGTTTCCCGAATCTCCCGTTTTTCACTTGCTTCCCATATTTCAAGGTCCTCTTCAAATTGTTTTAATTCTTCACTTTCATCCTGAAATGTTTCAAATACATGTTCCTGCACCATATTCATGACCTGTGATTTCATGATTTCAGGCATCGATTCTCCGTATTCGACGAATTTCAGAAAGTCTTCAAAATAACGAGCGTGTGAGGATTGGTGAATTTTCACTTCGGCTTCCTCTGTCATGCCCTCTTCTGGCATAAACGGGTATTGAATCGATTTCATGTTTTTTGTTGTAATCGCCATTTCTACTTTTTTGATCAAGGTAGATGTATCAGCAATAGAAGCGACTTTCTGTTCAAAATCGCATTTCATGATAAAGACAAAAGAGTCATCGAAATATTTTTTAGGAACCGCAGATGCAACCAAAAACACGCCGCCTCTGACAGCACTTGTATCTAAATAGGTGCGAACAAATTGTTCACTGCATTCGTTAAATACTTCTTTTGTATCTGCAAATCTCGTCTGATGAAATAAATTGTAGTTTGGATTTGAATCGAGTTCATGCCCGGGTTCGACAATAAATCGGCCAATTTTAGTCGGTACTTGCTCAGACTTAGGGTGTCTGTCCACTTTTCGTTTGACGATTTTTTTAAGCTCACCGTCTAGAAAGTCTTTCAGCTCACTTTGTTCAAATTCCTCTTGGTCTAATGTTTGGTAATGTTTAAACCGTTTATTTGCTTGTTCCTCTTTGCCTTCTATTTCAACCACATAGAATGATAGAAAACGTATCGTAAAATCCACTGATTGGTCACCACTTTTTCTTCTTTGGATATGTTGAGTATAGAAAAAGGAGTGAAAATCGTCAACGAATGGAGAAATATCGTGTCATTATTTCCCGAGAAATGTTTCGTGAAAAACGCTTGATAATAATTATCATTCTTGATAGAATGATAAAAGAAAAGAAGGAACCTGCCAGTTCCTTCATCTCAGAAAATCATGTATTATTTTGTTTCAAATGTTTCGCAATCTGTTTCAGCATTGCGAGTCACGTCAGTCATTGTGCTTTTACCAATTTTAATTGTAGAGGCTGTACAGCTGTTGTCAGCCCAAAAACGGCAAGAGTTCACTTCACAAAGTACATTTTGTGCCATGGGAATTCACCTCCGTGATTCATATTAAGAATGAAGCAAGCTGCCACTTGAGTTCATTCAATCTAGTAGTCTCTTTATTGAAAGAGGCTGTTTGTGCTGTATATGCACATGTTTATCATACCATCTACCCTGAAAATATACAATTTAAACTTTGAAAGAGCGAGAATGCAAATCTCGCTCTTTTTTGTTTGTAAAAATAGTTAAATGCTAGGTGGCACCCTCTCTTATTCCAACATATGAATAGAGTAGATTCAAAACCTGATGTCGGACAAAGTATAAGGGTACATGTACTGATTTTCCGCATGAAGATAGGGTTTTCAATCAAAAATTTTCATAGAGAGATGAGGGGAGAAGATGAAAGCAGTCATTCTCTGCGGAGGAAAGGGAACGAGAATGAGTGAGGTCACACAAGCGCTTCCTAAACCACTTGCTATGATCGGAGATCGGCCTATTCTATGGCATATTATGAAAATCTATCAGTATTACGGTGTAGACGAGTTTATCTTATTGCTTGGATATAAAGGAGAGAAAATCAAAGAGTATTTTCTCAACTACGACTGGCGGCATCACAGCATGCAGCTGGATATGTCGACAGGGGAAATGAAGCTTTTAGGGAATTCGGAGAATTGGAAAATCACCTTTTTAGATACGGGTGAGAATACGATGACAGGCGGGCGGTTAAAGCAGGTACAGGATTATATTGGTGATGAGACATTTATGATGACGTACGGTGACGGACTTGCCAATATCAATATGTTTCATTTGCTCAAGCGCCATCAAGAGCTTGGAGCAGCTGCCACTGTCACAGGAATTGAAAAGAAATCACAGTACGGCACGCTGAAGGTGTATAACGGGATGGCACAATCCTTCTCTGAGAAGACAGACAGTATCGGGATGATCAATGGAGGATTTTTTGTGTTGTCTCCAAAGGTTTTTGATTATTTAACAGATGATGATCAGTGCGTCTTTGAAGCAGAGCCTCTTCAGAACTTGGCGAATGATGGCGAGCTTGCAGTCTATGAGCACCACGGATTTTGGACAGCAATTGATACGTATAAAAACTTGAAAGAAATCAACGGCATGTGGACTGAAGGAAAACAACCATGGAAGGTTTGGTGACAGCATGAGCGGATTTTGGAATGGGAAAAACGTATTTGTGACCGGGTGTACGGGATTGTTAGGGAGTTACCTCGTCAAGGAATTGATAGATCAAGGAGCAAACGTAACAGGGCTTGTACGTGATCAGGTGCCAAGATCGAACTTATATCAAGGCAGTCAATTTGAAAAGATGAATGTCGTCCAAGGCGCACTTGAGGACATGCAAACGATAGAACGTGCGTTAGGAGAATATGAGATTGATACGGTCTTTCATTTGGCCGCCCAAGCGATTGTTGGGGTCGCAAATCGTCACCCGGTCTCTACATTTGAAGCCAATATTTTAGGAACATGGAATGTGCTGGAGGCATGCAGAAGGCAGCCGCTTATCAAACGAGTGATTGTGGCATCGAGTGATAAAGCATACGGGGATCAAGAGCAGCTTCCTTATGATGAAGACATGCCGCTTAACGGCAAGCATCCATATGATGTGTCAAAAAGCTGTGCAGATTTAATTTCTCACACGTACTACAACACATATGGTCTTCCGGTTTGTATTACGCGCTGCGGTAATTTATATGGAGGCGGGGATTTGAATTTTAACCGAATCATTCCGCAAACCATCCAGCTTGTGTTAGAGGGAAAGGCGCCAGAAATTAGAAGTGACGGAACCTTTATCCGTGATTATTTCTATATTGAAGATGCGGTCAAGGCTTATTTACTGCTAGCTGAAAAAATGGAGGAAAAAGGGCTTGCAGGAGAAGCATTTAACTTTAGTAATGAAATTCAGCTGACCGTGCTTGAGCTCGTTGATAAAATCTTAAAGGCGATGGGCAGTGAACTGAAGCCGTGTATTTTGAATCAAGGAACGCATGAGATTAAGCATCAATATTTATCAGCAGAAAAGGCGAGAAAGCTGCTTGATTGGAAGCCTGATTACTCCATTGATGAAGGGTTAGAAAAGACAATTGAATGGTATCGCGAATTCTTTCAAAAATAGAGGTGTATACAGATGAACAGCATATATTGTACGGTTCTATCAAGTGGAAGACTTTATCAAGCCATTGCGTTTTTCTTATCGTTGAAGCAAGTAGAAGATGATGCTGTCATCAAGACGTTATGTATGGATGATGCTGCATTTGATTTGCTTCATCAAATGAATTTCAAGCATGTCGATCTTGTTCATGTGCGTGAGCTTGAAACGCCGGAGCTTCTAGAGATCAAAAAGGAACGAAATGATTCGGAATATTGCTGGACATTAAAACCGATTTGGATTGAGTGGCTATTTAAGCAGGGCCAGGCGGAGGAAGTGACGTATCTTGATGCGGATTTGTTCTTTTATGAGCGTCCACAAGTGATTTTTCAAAATCAGCCTGATGCGTCTGTGCTGCTATCAAGAGGGGATATTGTCATTCCAAGCTTTGATCCAGAGGAAGTGAAGATGCTTCAGAAGCTTTTAGGGCGTTATAACTCAGGCTTCCTGCATTTTAAAGGAGATGAAGCCGGCCGAAAGTGCCTTAGCTGGTGGAAAGAAGAATGTCTAAAGGAATGCAAAAATGCGCCTGGAGAAGGAAAATTTGGCGATCAAGGGTATTTGGATCATATGCCGATGCTGTTTGAAAAAGTAGAAGATATTCAAACAAAGGGTGTGAATATTGGTCACTGGAATTATGGCCAGCATTCTTATCAGGAAGAGAATGGACGTATTTTGCTTGAGGATGGAAGCCCACTCATTTGCTATCATTTCAGTGGTTTTCGGATCTTAAGCAAAGATGATATGCAGCAAATCCATGAAAAAGGAAGAGATGATTTGCCATTTTTCCAAGAAGCCTATCGAGAAGTGCTGCGTCATGTGATTGAATCGGTAGAACAAGTCAATCCGATGTTTAACGGCTATGCCAAACTGGAGGAGGATGGCGCATGAATGAAAAGCCGAAGGTCAGCGTCATTATTCCGAGTTATAATGCGAAAGAGCGTTTAGAAGGGAGCCTCTTTTCCTTAACGCTTCAGGAAACCGATATTCCATTTGAGGTCATTGTTGCTGATAATGGGTCAACGGACGGCACGATGGAAATGCTCGAAAACATTGAGGTGAACTTTCCATTCAAAAAGGTGCGTATTCCTGTCAATCAAGGAATTGCCAAGGGGCGCAATCATGCCATTCGTGAGGCAGAGGGAGACCTCTTAATATTCCATGACAGCGATATGTTGGCAGAGCCCCAATTTATTCAAAAGCACGCAGAGGCACATGCTGATCATGAGGACCGTGTCATTTGCGGTGTATGCTGGAAGCGAATCTACCGTTATTTTTACACCGGTTTTGATAAAGATCATGTGAAACGATTAAAAAAACAAGGGCTGTATCAGCGGAAAATGAAAGACAAAACGTCTCTTGTGTCGATGGAGGAAATAAAAAACGGAGCATTTCTAGAGAGAAGCTTCGACTTGCAGTCCGAATTTATTGATATTCTGAAAGACATTTTAAACACGTACGACTATGATTTAAGTTCTTATCAATTGCCGTGGCGATTTTTTATCACAAATAACTCTTCCGTCAAGCGAAAGCATGTCATGGAACTAGGGATGTTTGATGAAAAAATCGTTCGATACGGGTTTGAGGATTATGATTTAGGCATTCGTCTGCATCAGCTTGGCCTCTCATTTGAGCTGCGTGAGGATATTTTAAGTGTGCATCAGGAACATCCAAGTAATTTAACGTCATTCGATGACATCAAATATAACATTTTGTATATGTGCGAGAAGTACAACAATATTGATTCGATTGATGTTCATTTGGCTTTCTCTGGACCATTTTCTCATACCGTGACAAATGATATCGTGAAAGACATTCGCCAGCTGCGTAAGAATGAAGCATATGATGATCTGCTCGCTTATTTTTTGGAGCTGCTTCATATGATCACAGAGCGGAATGTAGGCATTAAACGTGATCAAAAGGACGTGCTGACGGCAAAGCATTTCCCTTTGAAAAAGCTGTCAGAGGCGGCCCAGCTTGCCAAGCAGGAACATGGCTGCACGGTGCTGGCAGAAGCCATTCAAGGGCTCACAAAAGAGCTGCTGCATGTTGACTTGTTCCAAGTGGATGTGTTGTAGATGGCATCCTATCATTTCACAACCATTGTGTCCAATACCCATGTATTTAAGCTGCTGGCGCTGATTCATTCACTTGAGCAGACGGCTCAATCATACAAACTTTCTGTCTTATGTGCTGATCCTTTGGCTTACAAGGTGTTAAGTCAATTTCCTCATCCACATGTCCAATATGAACAGCTTGAAGATGTGGAAGATGATTCGCTGCGAAAAGCAAAGGCGGATCGTACGTTCCACGAGTATTGCTGGACGCTTAAGCCTGCGTTTCTACTCAAAATTCTTGAGTCCTCTGATGCAGATTATCTCGCTCATTTGGATACGGATTTGTATTTTTATCATGATCCAGAGGCGATATTTGCAGAAAATCCACTCGCTCATGTATTTTTGACAGATCATATGAATTCCAAGCGATTCTATCGTTATTACGAGTTGTCTGGCCGCTTTAATACTGGGTTTGTAGGCTGTCGTAACACAGATATTGCCAAACAGGCAGTCACGCAGTGGAAAGAGAACTGCATTGCGCACTGTACAGTAGAAATGGATACGGAAAAAAAGACATATGGTGATCAGCGGTATGTTGAAAGATGGGTCGATGATTTTGAGGGTGTCCATGTGGTGGCATCTAAAGGTGCCAATGCAGCAATTTGGAATATTGAAAACTATAAGCTTTCCGTTGTGAAAGGAGATATGTATCTCGACGAATGTCCACTGCTGTTCTATCATTTTTCTGCCTTTACGATCATTGATGAAAAAAACTTTAATCTGAATTGGTATTACTATATGACAGAACACACTCTTGTGGATCATTTGTATATTCCGTATGCGGATTTGATTCATCTGAAAATTAAACAGGTGCAAAAGGTCTTTCCAGACTTTCAGCAGGGGTTTATTGCAAAGAAGCATGTTCCTGACACGCATTTTTATAAGATATGAAAAAACCGCTCATTTATTGAGCGGTTTTTACCTTTTATGATTCATTCCATTTCGCTATGGTCTGATCGCTTGGCAGTAAAAAGGCTAGGATGCCTAATATCGGTAAAAAGGCGACACCGATCATGGTAGGCGTTAAACCGACTGCATCAATTAATGAGCCGAGGGCAACGGATCCGATCGCTCCCATACCAAACGCAAGCCCAACAGTTAAACCAGACATTGTGCCAATTTTCCCGGGAAATAGTTCTTGGGCATAGACTACGGTGACAGAGAAGCTTGAAGTCAGAATGATCCCAATAAGTCCAAGTAAAACATAAGCAACAACCGGTCCGGCAAATGGGAGAAGTAGGGCAAGCGGAAAGGATGCCAATAAGGAAATTAAAATCACGGTTTTCTTGCCAAAACGGTCTGCAAGCGGTCCGCCTAAAAATGTCCCAATCGCACCTAATATAAGAAATAAGAAAATATAAGTTTGTGATTCTTTAATCGTCAAACCATATTGTTCAATCGCATAAAACGCATAGAAATTCGAGATCGCATTTCCATACCAAGAACGCGCGAAAATAAGAAAGACGATAATGCCAAGTGCTGTGAGCGCTGACTTGCGGTGAAGTTCAGATCTTGCTGCTTTTGCAGGCGCTTTTTTCGCTTGTGCTCGTATGGTTTGAAGTCTTCCTGCGTACCATCTTGAAATATAAAGAAGGAAACCGACAGCAATCATTCCAACAATCGTAAACCAAGCCACACCTGGCTGACCGAGAGGGACGAGCATGAATGCAGCGATTAGCGGAGCAAAGGCTTGACCTGTATTTCCACCGACTTGATAGATGGATTGAGCAAGACCCCGTCTAGGACCAGCTGCCATGTTGGCAACCCGTGAGCCCTCTGGATGGAAAATCGCAGAGCCGAGTCCAATAAAGACGACGCACAGTAGGATGGTTGCAAATGATGGCGCAAACGCAAGGCCGAGAATGCCGACAGCACTTGAAAATAATGCGATAGGCAGTGCATAGGGCATCGGCCGTTTATCTGTGTACCACCCGATCGCAGGCTGCATGACAGAGGAGACCATATTTAATGTAAAGGCGATTAGCCCTAATTGAGTAAAGGTCAGCCCCATTGAGCGTTCTAAAATAGGGAACATGGCAGGAATCACGGCTTGCAATGTGTCGTTGAGCATATGGCAAATACCAATAATCAATAAAATAGGATAAACCGTTGAACCGGTGACCGCTTTTTGAGGTTTATCCTTTGTTTGAGCAGCAATAGCCAATGAGACTTCCTCCTTTCATTCAACTTGTTTCTTTTTTTCATTCTCCTCATTTTATTCATAAGGTGAACTATAAAACAATAGCAAATTGTCATGATTTAGAAAAAAAGAGACACATGCGCTTGATGGAGCGTGTGTCTCTAAAGGGTTATTTATAGAAAGAAGCGATGACAGGCTTCATTTTTTGAATGACAAGTCCACTGCCTCCACGGTTTTTCACACCTTCAATCATGCCGACGAGGACGTAATCTTCTTTTTTAGGATTAAACGCAAGTAAAAATCCATTTTCAGTACCGTCTGTCGCACCTTGTTTGCTCTTGAGTTCCGCTGTTCCCGTTTTAGCGGCTATATCAGCCCCTTTTATTTGCAACGAGTGAGCGGTTCCGTTTGAATTGGTGACGACTTGAGTCAGTGCGTCCTTCACCGTATTTGCAGTATCTTCTTTGATGATCTGTTTTGGTGATGCTGTTTTTTCATCCTGAATGACTCGAGGGTACACAAGCTTTCCTCCTGTTGCAAATGGAGAATAGGCATGTACTTGTTCAATTGGTGACATGAGTAATTCTCCTTGGCCATATGCTGAGTCGGCAAGTAAGATGTCTGATTTGATTCCGTCGTTAGACACTTGTGCCGGTTTCATTGTAAACGGCATGTTTAAATCATCACCAAACCCAAATGTTTTCACTTTTTTCTCGTAAGTATCTTTGCCGATTTCAAGGGCTTCCTGTCCAAAATAAATATTATCTGAGTACACGAGGGCATCGACCATATTGACTTGTTCTTTGTCATGAACCCGTGTAATGCGATAATTTCCCCATGATTGATCCTTTTGCCATTTCAGTCCATGAATGGTGCGCACTTTATTAGGTTTTGTGACACCTGTTTCCAGTCCAATCGCTGCTGTAATGGTTTTGAAAGTAGATCCTGGTGCATATCTGCTCGCATATCGAGCTTGGAATGGGAGATCAGGATTTTCACTGTATGCTTGATATTGTTTAGGCGTGATCCCGTTGGTCATTAAATTGACATCGTAAGAAGGGGTGCTAACAAGCGCTAATAAATCACCTGATGATGGGTTCATAATGGTGACAGCCCCTTTTTCACCTTTCAGCTGTTGATAGGCTTTTTTCTGTAAAGATGCATCAATGGTCAGCTTGACTGTTTTTCCGTCTTTTCGGTCTGTTTTTTGTAATGTTTCTTCAATACCTGTTTCATCATGGATAATGAGGATGCTTCCGCCATCTTGTCCTCTTAAGTTCTTGTCAAATGTGAATTCAAGGCCGGTTTTGCCGATGATTTGATCCGCCTTTAAAGCTGGATTTCTTTTGATATCATCCGCATTTGCTTTTCCCACATAGCCTGTCAGATGGGCAGCGGCTTCGTTATATGGATAGTAGCGCATTTCCTTCGTTTGATAGGTGACGCCATTTATGTCTTTTGGAATCGGCTTTTGCTCTAACATAGACTTTAGCGGGACAAATGTGTCATCTGTAACCCATGCTTGTTTCAGCTGATTTTGAATCAGCTCTTCATCTATATCAAAAGCGCTGCTGATTTTTTTGATGTTGCTTTCTTTTTCCGTGCCTGTCCCGAGTTTTCCAGGGATGATGCCAAGTGCGTGTCCACCAGTTGTTTCGGCTAACGTGCGCCCTTTTCGATCTACAATATTTCCGCGTACCGCAGGATCCGTTGTCACTTTGATGGTGTCACCCGTTTCCATTTGCGGGAAGATGAGATTTGGTTTCCAGTCTACTTTCCACTCGTTATCCTCTTCGGAGAGAACGCCCTTGTAAGAGAGTTTGTTCAGTTTTCCAAGTGACGTTTTCATCGTGACTTCATAGGTGAATTGATACCCATTTCCTTTGTCCTGTTTTTCTACGTTGACGTTTGAGACGTTTAGATCACTTGCACCAATGCCGCTAAAGATCTTATCGTATTTTTCGGCAAGTTGTTTTTTAGAAAAGTCACTGGCTTTCAGAGAGCCACTTGTGACCTCATCTGCTAGTTTCGTGAATTCTTTTTTCTCCAGATGTTTCGTAAAGGATTCAGCGGCTTTCAGCGCCTCTTTTTCTTTTGAGAAAAGCGTATCTTTTAAGAAAAAGAGAGCAGCAGCAATCGCGATGATGCTAAGAAGGGGAATGATGACTTTTTTCTGTTTCCAAAATGATTTTCGTTGATCTGTATACAATGAAAACACCTCAATTTTTGATTAGATCCTCTATAGTTTACAGTTACTGTGTAGGATTTGTATAGTTTCTCCTATGAAAATAGCCCAAGATATGAAGTGGAAATATGAAATCAAGACACAGTTGCTGCTTAAGGATATCTTCATTTTTTCTTATGATTTAAAGGATTTTTTATGTGATCATCGAATGTGAAAAATTAGAAAAAATTAAAAGCGTTTTCATGAAGGAGGAATTGTGATCGTTTATAAAAAAGTGAATCTAACTGGACTTGTTCTTGGACCGATCTTCTTTTTGCTTATTTTTTTGCTCATTCCAGAAAGTGAATTGACCTATGCAGCGAGAGTGGTACTTGGCATTACAGCATGGACTGCGACATGGTGGGTCACAGAAGCTTTGCCTATACCGGCGACCTCTTTATTGCCCATCATCCTTTTGCCAACACTTGGCGGGCTATCGATGGAGCAAACATCAAGAGCTTATGGAGACCCGATTGTTTTTATGTACATGGGCGGATTTATGATTGCCATTGCTATTGAAAAATGGAATTTACATAGAAGAATGGCCTTACATATTTTAAACATCATTGGCACAAGAAGTGACCGCATTGTATTAGGGGTTATGATAGCAACGGCTTTTCTATCTATGTGGATTTCAAATGCAGCCACAGCACTGATGATGCTGCCTGTGGCACTGGCTGTGATTAAAGAGGTGAAGGCGAACGATATTTTGTCTGGTGCATCTCTTGACCGATTCAGTAAAAGCATCCTATTATCGGTCGCTTATTCAGCCTCTATTGGCGGACTGGCGACACTCGTTGGGTCTGTGCCAAATGCTGTTTTTGCGGCGATGTCAAAAAAGCTGTTAGATCGAGAAATTATGTTTTTTGAATGGTTTTTGTTTGGTTTTCCGGTGGCGGCTGTTCTGCTCATTCTCTTATTTCTGTATTTGACCAAGATACAGTTTAAGGTAGAGCACACAGGGGAAATGGGAGCAGCGTTTATACGGAAGGGTTTAGAGGATTTAGGCAAAATGAAACAAGAAGAAAAATGGGTTTTTGCTATTTTTCTTATGACGGCTTTTTTATGGATTTTTAAAATCTTTTTGTTTGGCGGGCTTCCTGTCTCGGATACGTCGATCGCAATTTTTGGGGCGATGCTGTTATTTCTCATTCCAGCGACAAATGGAGAGAGAATACTAGAATGGCAGGATATGAAGCAGTTGCCATGGGGGCTTTTGCTTTTGTTTGGAGGCGGGCTTTCGCTCGCTACAGGATTTGCGGAAACGAATCTAACAGGATGGATCGGGGAAAATTTACAGCATTTAAATGGGCTGTCTTACCTCATGCTGCTAATTATTTTAACGGCTTCAATTTTATTTATGACCGAAATTATGTCTAATACAGCAGTTGCGAACATGATCATTCCAATTACAGTAGGGCTTGGACTTGCAATTGGCATGGAGCCGTATGGCTTAATGGCTGCGGCTGCGTTAGCTTCCTCATGTGCATTTATGCTGCCAATCTCCACACCGCCAAATGCGGCTGTCTTTAGTGCAGATGTGCTGAAAATATCTGATATGGTCAAGGCTGGCTTTTGGCTAAATGTGATCAGTATTGTAGCGATTGTGCTTGCGGTTTATTTCTGGCTTCCGGTCGTGCTGAGATGAAGACTTTGATCGAATGGAGACTTTTGGTGTTTTTGTTTCTTTTGGCTTCGGTACTGAAGCTGCCTTTTTGAGGTGCGGGTCCTTTGGCGTGTAATAGGTGGCTCCAATGTTGAGTCTGCCTTTAAGCTGATCAATGGAAAGCTCACCAAACTCTAAATGGTAGTCAATTTTGTCCACATGCAGTGATTCAATGTGAATGTGCGTATCCTCAGAGACAGGCGGAGCAGGTGCAGACATTTTCTGCTCAAGAGCGGTGAGTCTTTTTTCCAGCTCGACGACAGAGGGGGATGGACTGGCCTCGGTTTTTTTTAAGAGTGATTGAATGAAATGTTTCAAGTGGACCACAACCTTTTCTTTCGCCTTGCTCTAGTCTATGGAAAAGCTGCCCGGTATATACTTATAGAGATACATGAAAGGGGAGAAGGGCATGCTGCCTACACGCATTCAGATTACCCATATGAAGACGAATACGATTGGTACAGGGTCCTCGATGACATTCGGTTCGACGATCGTACGAAATCACTGCTCGACGATCAAAAGAAACAATGGTTTTGGTGAACAAAATGCCGATGGCGTGATCACGATCTTGCCGATTGAAACGATTGATGATCGTGATCTAATAGACGCAGTCAGTATCAATATTCGTCATCTATGATAATCGCAGTTGCTTTACCTTCATCTTTTTGCAGGCGAATGTATAGCACGCCGTCTTTAAAGGCCGCATTCATTTGACCAAGAATCATATCTGGGAGCCGAATTTTTCTTTCAAACGGACCATACTTTCCTTGTTTTTGGCGAAAATCCTGTTCGTTAAAAAAGGAAAAACGCTGTCCTTTTACAACCAAATATTCACCATATGACAGCACCTGAACATCTTCCTTCCGGTAGCCAGGCAGATAAATTAAGTACTGAAATTCAGTAGGGGTTTCCACAATGTCGACTGGTGGAAACGATGCATCTGTTCCTCGCTGATCTTGCTGCGAGAATGTAAATGGAGACGGACCATTTGCCATAAAGGGAGATCTTTGCTCATCATCGAATATCATTTTCCAAAAATCATCTCCATGCATTTGCTGGGCAATGTCCATCCACTGCTTCATTTTTTCGAAGTCCATGTGAAGACCTCCTGTTAACATACTTGATGGGTGCTCGCATATACCTATAAAAAGGAGGTTTATCTGTGGTTCAACCAACTCCGTATATCAATATTAATATTTTCATGTTAAAAATTAATTCCTTTGAAAATGCGTCGGCGGTGAATGTCGGACAAAATTTGTTAGCAGAGTGGCAAAACTCAGATAAAAAAAATCAGGGGTACGGACAGAATTTTGGAGATGCTAGCGGTTTTGTCGGAACAAAGAGCCATGTAGATGATCGAGATCAAGTGGACTCACCTGCCTCTTTTTCGCCAGCAGCTAAACCTATTCCAAGGAAGTGATGTGTGATGTTATTCTCACCCTCAGTCGTCAATGTCGGTGCTTTTAAAATCAATGCAATGGATCGGGGGGCATCACTGACGCTAGGACCTTATCAGCAGATCGATTATTTTCTCTCGATGAAATTGAACCAGGGTTTTGGTGAGGACAATGGAGATTGTTCACCGCTTGTCATTCCAATTTCAAGCGTATTAGATCCAGATATGGTGGACTCGAATTCAGTGAAAAACAGTGTGATTTAAACAAAAAAGAGACCGGGATTCCCCGTGTCTCTTTTCTATTGTGTTTGATTCAGATGGCTTTTTCGTCTTGCGTAGGTAAAATACACAACGACACCAATGGCTACCCAGATGAGGAAGGCTCGCCATGTCTCCCATTTCAGTGTGGCAGCCAATATCATACAAATGACCGCACTAATGATGGGAAGGACAGGGACAAAGGGTACTTTAAACGCTGTCTTCATATTCGGATGTTTTTTCCGGAGTATGATCACAGCGATCGAGATCACCGTAAAGGCCGCAAGTGTACCGATGCTGACTAAATTAGCAAGTGTTGATAAGTTGACGAATCCAACGATACATGCCGCAACAGCGCCTGTCAGCCAAGTGTTGGCAACCGGTGTCTTCGATTTTGGATGAACGTTTGAAAAGATTTTCGGCATGAGTCCATCTCGGCTCATAGCAAAGGTTAAACGCACCTGAGCGTAGACAAGTGCAATTAACACGGTCGTAATCCCGATAATAGCACCTGCCGATATAATACCAGCGACACTATTCAGGCCAACCACTTGAAGCGCAAAAGCGACAGGGTCACTGACATTCAGCTTCGTGTAGTGAACCATGCCTGTTAAGACAAATGAAACCCCGATGTATAAAATCGTACAAACGCCGAGCGCACCGATGATTCCGATCGGCATCGCTTTTTGCGGGTTTTTGACTTCTTCTGATGCATTAGCGATTGCATCAAATCCAAGGTAAGCAAAAAAGACAGTGGCCGCTCCAGCAATCACGCCATGGAAGCCCATTGGCATAAAAGGTGTCCAATTTTCAGGTTTAACGTAAGCAAAGCCTGAAATGATAAAGAGGAGGACAATGGCAATTTTGATGAGCACAATGATGTTATTCAGCTTCGTGCTCTCTTTTACGCCTCTTGAGACAATAAAGGTAATGAGTAAAATAATGAGTGCGCCTGGCAGGTTGAAGATGGCCCCATCAGCGGCTCCGGGTGCAGCCGATAAAGCCTTCGGTATGTGCAGACCAAATCCACTGAGCAGTGATTGAAAATAGGATGACCATCCGCTTGCCACAGCAGAGAGCGCAACAACATATTCAAGCATTAAATCCCAGCCCATTAAAAAGGCGAGGAATTCTCCAAGTGTTGCGTAAGAATACGTATAGACACTTCCTGACACTGGAATGGACGAGGAAAATTCAGCGTAGCAAAAAGCAGCAAGGGCGCATGCGATCGCAGCCAAAATAAAAGATATAATAATCGCAGGTCCCGCATCTTTCGCAGCCGCAACCCCCGTTATCACAAAAATTCCAGTCCCGACCACACAGCCAATGCCAAGCAAGATTAAATCAAATGTATTCAAAGAACGGCTCAGCCGCTTCGTTTGACTTTCAAGCATGAGCTGGTCGAGAGACTTTTTTCTAAATAAAGAACTCATGTTGACCTCCTAATGGATAAATCTTTTCGTAAGACGAATGTTAGTATATGCGTAAATGACAATTTAGTCAATTGGTTGAAAAACGCTTTAAATCACTAAAGTGTTAAATGTCACAAAAGTCTAATGTGTATCAAAAGACATCCGCCGTCATTGACAGGCGGATGTGATAACAGGAGATTTACGTTTCTTCAGCAAATATTTTTTCATTGTACAGCACACTAGGATGGGTTGGGTAATGGGCTGAGGATGCAAGATGATGGGTTTTGGCTTGAGCCAAATCACCGAGCTGATAATAACAATAGCAAAGCTGAAGGTGAGGATACCATGTTTTATATTGTGTCAGTGTAAAGGCTGTTTCGATTTCAGGTGCCTTCAGTGCCTGCTCATACCAATAGATGGCCGCTTTGTATTTATTTTGTGCTTTGAAATGATCCCCAATCCGGCAGCAAAATTCTGGACGGGGCTGATCATATAAGAAGGATCGCAATAAGGAGGATAGGGCGGCTTCCTCAAAACCGACTGCATAATAGCAGTCAGCTAAATTTTGGCATGTGCGAATTTCATCCTCAATCCAGCATTGTTTTGTGGCTAAAAATTTGTGATAAAAGCGAATCGCCTTCACATGCTGCTTGTTATCTCGTAATTCATTGGCGAAGTAAAAGAGATCACGAGGTGTCATCTCTTCGCCTTTTGCAAGCATGTTTTCATAAATGCGCAGATTGCGTCCAGGCTCTCCGGCGGTTGTTTTCTTACGCTTTTGATGGGTGACGGCGATATCAGCGGGAAAAATGTTGCCATACACTTGAAGGAATTCATGAACGGCCCCATACCACTGAAAGTTCAAGGCACGCTTGACGAGCCGATTTCTTCTATATTTAAAATTCACCTGACCGTCCTCACTAAATCCAACGTGGTAAAACATCGAGACGGCATCTACTGCGGGATCTAGCGTCTGTTTGAGCTGAAGCAGTTTTTGCCGGTCCTCTTCAAGCAGGACATCGTCGGCATCCAGCCATAAGATATACTCTTTTGTTGCATGGGAAAAAGCGAAATTGCGTGCTTTTGCAAAATGCTGGACCCATTCAAAGTCGAGTACCTTTGCTGAAAAGGAGTGAGCAATGTCCTTTGTTTGATCCGTTGATCCTGTATCAACAATGATCATCTCATCTACAATGTCTTGAACAGAAGACAGGCAGTCAGCCAAAACCTCCTCTTCATTTTTCACAATCATACATAAACTAATGGTTATCATCTTTTGATCACCTCTTCATAGTGTATCGAGCATCAAAAGGAAACATTCTTTTCAGCAGCGGGTTTTTTTAAAACTAGTTTTCTGCTACTGGCTGATTTAAAATAAAGGAAGAATCTATGTAAGGGCTGATAAAATGAGTTTATTGAATGTAGAAGGATTATATAAAACCTATGGCGAAAAAACGCTGTTTGATCATATCTCTTTTCATATAGAACCAAAGGAACGCATCGGGTTAATTGGACCTAATGGAACAGGGAAGTCAACGCTTTTAAAAGTCATTGCAGGACTTGAATCATTTGAGGAAGGCGACATTACAAAGGCAGGGACACTTGATATCGAATTTCTTGAGCAAGATCCTGAAATGAGCGGAGATGAAACGATTCTCGACTATATTTTTTCAGGAACAGCACCAATGATTCAAACGATGAAAGCCTATGAACAGGCGCTGGCTGATTTAGAGCATGATCCACAAAACGAGGCAAAACAAGAAGCGCTTATGCGTATGCAAAATAAAATGGATCAGGACGACGCATGGGATGCGAACCTTTCGGCGAAAACGATTTTGACAAAGCTTGGTGTCAAAGATGTGAGCCGTTCTGTTCATGCGTTATCAGGCGGACAGAAAAAGCGTGTGGCGATCGCCAAAAATTTAATTCAGCCTGCGGGTTTGCTGATTTTAGATGAGCCGACAAACCATCTAGACAACGCAACCATTGAATGGCTTGAGGGATATTTGAGTCAATACAGCGGGGCTGTCATTCTTGTGACCCATGATCGTTATTTCTTAAACCGCGTCGCCAATCGGATTTATGAATTAAATCAGGGGCAGCTTTACACATATAAAGGAAATTATGAAGTCTTTTTAGAAAAAAGAGCGGAACGAGAAGCAGAAGCTCAAGTAAAAGAAACGAAACGTCAAAACCTGCTTAGACGTGAGCTTGCATGGTTGAGAAGAGGGGCAAAGGCTCGAACGACAAAGCAAAAAGCGCGTATCGGCAGAGTGGAAGAGCTGAAGGATCAAAAGGGACCTGATGCAAAAGGAGAGCTTGATTTTGCGATCGGTTCTCACCGGCTTGGAAAACAAGTGATTGAGGCAGAAGAGATCAGCATCACATTTGCTGGTCAAACCCTTGTGGACCAGTTCAGCGATTTAGTCGTGCCAGGGGATCGCATCGGATTTATCGGACCGAATGGAGTGGGCAAAACGACTTTACTCAATTGCCTGGCGGGTAAAATCGAACCGACGAACGGACAATTGACCATTGGACAAACAGTCCGCATTGGCTATTACACGCAGGACCATAACGAAATGAATGAAGAGCTGAATATCATTGATTACATCAAAGAAACAGCTGAAATTGTCAAAACGGCAGATGGCGTCATTGTGACAGCAGAGCAGATGTTGGAGAGATTTTTATTCCCTAGATCCATGCAGCGTACGTTTATCCGCAAGCTGTCAGGGGGAGAGCGCCGCAGATTGTATTTATTGAAGGTATTGATGGAAGAGCCGAATGTTCTCTTTTTAGATGAGCCGACGAACGACTTGGATACAGAGACACTGAGCATTTTAGAGGATTATTTGGAGCAGTTCCCAGGCGTAGTCATCACCGTGTCGCATGATCGTTATTTCTTAGACCGAGTCGTCCATCGTCTGCTTGTGTTTGAAGGAAATGGACGCATTTCACACTTCCAAGGTGCTTACAGCGATTACATGGAGCAAGAAAAAGAACAGAAGCGAACAGAGACAAAACCTGCTGAAAAACAAGTAGAAGCTGCACCGAAAAAGAGGAAAAAACTATCCTATAAGGACCAGCTTGAATGGGATGGCATTGAAGATCGGATACAAGCTTTAGAGGACAAACACCAACAGCTCGAAGCCAGCATTGCAGAGGCTGGCAGTGATTTTGGGAAAATTCAAGAGCTGATGGACAAGCAAAAAGCCGTCGCTGAAGAATTAGAACAAGCGATGGATCGCTGGACAGAACTGTCGATGATGATTGAAGAATTAGAAAGTAATGAAAAATAAAGGTTGGCAAAAAAACTGTAGAGACGATCTACAGTTTTTTTTGATAAGAACATTTGGCATAAGCATCTTGCTGATGAATGGATTCTTCATTTCGACACTCAATTTGAAACCCTTTGATCCAGTTTTGTTCGTACAACTCTGCCGCAATTAATCTCGCAACATCCTCTACAAAACGTGGATTTTCATAGGCCTCTTCTGTCACGTGTTTTTCATCTGGTCTTTTGAGTACAGGGTAAAGGGGCGCACTCGCATTAGACTCGATGATCTGCAGTAGATCTGCTTTCATGTCATCAGGGAGTTGACCTTGTTCAAACAGCTCTACCTGAATCGATACAGTGCCGCGCTGATTATGTGCGCCGTATTCACTGATTTCTTTTGAACAAGGACATAGCGTTGTCACCTGAGCGGTACAGCCAATATAACAAATCCATCCGTCTTCTTCATGAAAGTGGATGTCATATTGCACGTCTGCATGCATCAAACCGGACTTTCCGCTGATGGGACTCTTTTTTTCCATGTACCACGGAAAGGAAACTTGAATCGAGGCAGATGGCTGATTCATATGCTTGGCAAGCTGTGCCGCCAATTCTTTTAAGGAATCCACATCAACCGGCTTTCCGCTCTCATAAAATGAGTGAAGCTGCTCGGTGAGACGGCTCATATGAATGCCTTTTTGATGAGCTGGCAAATATGTACTCAGCGTAAAATCAGCGGAAGAGGTTTGGTGCTGTGGAGCCGTTTTAGACAAAATATGTACAGGGTACGACACACGGCAAATTCCGACCTGTTCCAGATCAAAATAAAAGTCCTGTTCGGTTTGTTGGATGTCTATCATGTCCTCTTTTTGACAAGGTTTTGTTCTAGCGCTTGGCGGGACAGAACCGAATTGGGCGTGTCGTTCTTTTTTGGATGGAAATGAACGCATATGGTACCTCCTTTAAAACGTAATGATTCTTATTTATTTTGCATCAAACAACAATAGAAATCAAGTGATTAAACATTAACGTTTACGTTAAGGTCATAAAGGTGTATAATAAAACATGAATTGATGAGCAGGAGGCACTGGCGATGGAATGGATGAAAATTGATCAAGTGGCGAAAAGAAGCGGTCTGACGAAACGGACCATTCGTTTCTATGAAGAGATTGGTTTATTATCAGCACCAAAGCGGACAGAGGGCGGTGTCAGACTTTACTCAGAGGATGACATGGAAGAACTGGAGAAAGTGATGCAGGCCAAAGAAGTACTTGGCTTTTCTTTACAAGAGCTTCAATCGTTTATGGAAATAGGAAAACAGTTAGAGCTGAATAAAGAAGGCTACTTGCTGTCACTTGACCCGAAGGAACGATTAGAGAAACTGTTAGATATTGATGCGCAGCTGACTGTGCAGCATCAATTGATTACAAAAAAGCTAGAAACGATTCAATCCTTTAAAAAGGATCTTGAAATGATGAAAGAAAGAGCGGCTCATGCCATTGAGCAATTACAAAAATAAACACCTCAGCGTGTTTATTTCAGCGTGTAGACAAACCCTCGCATTCTTTGTCAGTCCTGCGTGCTGGTGCTCACGAATGTCAAATTCGCTCCGCTCCAGTACTCGTCCTTCCTAGACTGCAAAGGTTTTCTATCACGCTGAAAAAGAAGACAAAGAGCTAAAATAAAGTTCATTTTAGCTCTTTGTCAACAAAATAAAATAAACACCTCAGCGTGTTTATTTTATTTTGTTAAACAACTGTAGGAAAGGTTCTGATGGAATGAAGGAAGAAGAAGTTTTGAAACAGCGTACGAGTCTGCTTAGACAGCCGAAGGCCGTCTGGGCGGTGGCCTTTGCTTGTGTGATTTCATTTATGGGCATAGGGCTTGTAGACCCGATTTTGCCAGCCATTGCATCACAATTACATGCATCTCCAAGTCAGGTGTCTCTTTTATTTACGAGCTATTTGCTTGTCACCGGCTTTGTGATGTTTTTTACCGGTTTTATTTCTAGTCGTATTGGTGCCAAATGGACGTTATTATTAGGACTCATCTTTATTATTGTCTTTTCTGCTTTAGGCGGTACTTCTTCAACCATTAATGAATTAATTGGTTTTAGAGGCGGATGGGGCATTGGGAATGCCTTATTTATTTCAACGGCATTATCAGTGATTGTCGGTGTGTCTGTTGGAGGAAGTGCGAAAGCCATCATTTTATATGAGGCGGCACTAGGTCTTGGGATTTCTGTCGGGCCGCTCCTTGGCGGTGAGCTTGGAACGATCTCTTGGCGCGGGCCATTCTTTGGTGTGGCAGTGTTAATGCTCGTTGCTCTTTTAGCCATTACCTTTATGCTTCCACCTATGCAAAAGCCGCAGAAAAAGGTGAAGTTATTTGAAGCTGTTGGAGCCTTGAAATATAAGGGGCTTTTAACGATGGCATCTGCTGCTTTCTTATATAACTTTGGATTCTTTGTTCTTCTAGCTTATTCGCCATTTGTGCTTCATCTTGATGAGCATGGTCTTGGCTATGTCTTTTTTGGATGGGGATTATTTTTGGCTGTGACATCTGTCTTCTCAGCGCCGGTCATTCATCGCAAATTGGGTACATTGACAGCTCTTGTTGTTCTCTTTGCTTCGTTTGCTGTGATTTTATTCGGCATTGGAATATGGACATCGCATGTGGTCGTGGTCATTTGCGGTATCGTGATTGCTGGGGGAATCCTCGGCATGATCAATACGGTGCTGACGACGGCTGTGATGGGATCAGCTCCTGTTGAGCGTTCAATTGCATCATCTTCATACAGTGCTGTACGATTTATTGGTGGTGCGATTGCGCCTTGGATTGCGGGAGTTCTCGCTGAAACTTACACAGCAAGTACCCCTTATTATGTAGGGGCGGCAGTTGTTCTCTTAGGAATGGTCATCCTGCTTCTTGGCCGTAAGCATTTGGTGAATATCCAGGCAGGTCATTAAAGAATAAGCCTCATATCTTTTGAAAAGATATGAGGCTTTTTTTATCGTTATAATACTTTGGTTGTCCAGGATTCACAATTCCAAGTTTCAGTGGCCACATCTTGATAAAATTCAGGTTCGTGGGAAATCAATAGGACGCTGCCTTTATATTCTTTTAACGCACGCTTTAATTCTTCTTTGGCATCGACATCCAAGTGGTTTGTCGGCTCATCGAGAACAAGCAAATTGGTTTCTTCGTTAATGAGCTTGCAAAGGCGGACCTTCGCTTTTTCACCACCACTTAAAACAGACACACGGCTTTCAATATGTTTTGTCGTTAAACCGCATTTGGCAAGGGCAGCTCTGACTTCATATTGTGTGTACGATGGGAAGGTGCTCCACACCTCTTCGATACAAGTATTGCTGTTTTGCTCTTTTACTTCTTGCTCAAAGTAGCCAATATGCAAGAATTCTCCACGTTCCACCTCACCAGAAATGGGGGAGATTTCTCCAAGCAGGCTTCGGAGCAGTGTCGTTTTTCCGATACCGTTGGCACCGTATAACGCAATTTTTTGCCCGCGTTCCATTTTTAAATTCAATGGACGAGAGAGCGGTTCGTCATACCCAATGACTAAATCCTTCGTTTCAAAAATCAATTTCCCTGATGTACGTGCAGGTTTAAAGTGGAATTCTGGTTTTGGTTTTTCTGCCGCTAATTCAATCATGTCCATCTTATCGAGTTTCTTTTGACGAGACATCGCCATATTTCGAGTACTGACACGTGCTTTATTTCTCGCGACAAAATCCTTTAATTCAGCCACTTCTTGCTGCTGCCTTTTATACGCTGCCTCTAGTTGCTGCTTTTTCACTTCGTACACTTGTTTAAATTGATCATAATCACCAACGTAGCGCGTGAGTTCTTGATTTTCGACATGATAAATCAAGTTAATGACACTGTTTAGGAACGGAATATCATGTGAAATGAGGATAAACGCATTTTCATATTCCTGCAAATAGCGCTTCAGCCACTCAATATGCTGTTCATCTAAATAGTTGGTCGGCTCGTCAAGAAGAAGAATTTCAGGCTTCTCTAACAGCAATTTCGCAAGCAGTACTTTTGTACGCTGTCCGCCGCTCAGCTCTGTCACATCACGATCGAGCCCGAGATCTGTCAACCCAAGACCTCTTGCAATTTCCTCTACCTTGGAATCAATGATATAAAAATCATTGTTCGTCAGGGCATCCTGAATGACGCCTACTTCTTCTAAAAGCTTTTCTAGCTCATCAGGATCTGCTTCACCCATTTTTTCGTAAATGTCATTCATTGAGGCTTCCATCGAGAATAAATAATGGAATGCATCTTGAAGGACTTCACGAATGGTTCTTCCTTTTTCAAGCACGGTATGCTGATCGAGGTAGCCGACACGGACATTTTTTGCCCATTCGACCTTTCCTGCATCTGGCTCAAGCTTGCCAGTAATAATATTCATAAACGTTGACTTTCCTTCACCGTTGGCGCCGATCAAGCCGACATGCTCGCCTTTTAATAACCGGAAGGAGACTTCGTGGAAAATGGCTCTGTCGCCAAAGCCATGACTTAAATCTTTAACAGATAATATCATTTTTTACACCTCAAATAGATTCAAAACGGCTAGTGCCTCTCATGATTATATCGAACTGTCCGGCTCGATAAAAGCATCAAAAGAAAAATTGCGTTTCAAAGCTGATTTTGAGATACTAAAGGATAGATTGAATGAGGATAAAGGAGATCAACATGACGGAAAATTGGGCATTTTTGAAAGAAGCAAAGCCATTTATTCAAAAGAACTTTGAAGCGGCTGGCTTTGAGAAGCCAACAGCGATACAAGAACAAACAGCAGAGTGGATTACGGAAAAACGCGATGTGATCGCAGAATCACCGACTGGAACAGGGAAGACCCTTGCGTATGTTCTGCCGCTTTTAAATAAAATTGATGTGAGTATCAAACACCCGCAAGTCTTAATCTTGGCACCTTCAAGAGAGCTTGTGATGCAAATTTTTGATGTCGTGCAAGAGTTCAAACAAGGTTCAGACATCAAAGCTATTTCCTTAATAGGCGGGGCAAATATCAAGAAGCAGCAGGAAAAGCTAAAAAAACACCCGAATATCGTGGTGGCGACACCGGGTCGCGTACAAGAGTTAATCAAAATCAAGAAACTGAAAATGCACGAAGTCAAAACGATTGTATTAGACGAAGCAGATCAGCTTCTTGTGCCAGAGCATATGAAAACGATCCAAGGGATCATTAAGTCCACATTAAAAGAAAGACAAATCCTTTGTTTTTCTGCAACATTGAAAGAAGAAACCGTTCAGCTGATCAAAGAAATGACATCTGAACCAGAAGTATTGAAAATTGCTAGAAGCGAGGAAGAAGCACAGAAAGTGGGTCACTATTATCTGTTATGTGATCAGCGTGACAAAGTGAAACTGCTGCAAAAGCTATCACGGCTTGAGGACATGCAGGCGCTTGTCTTTGTGCGAGATATTACGAATTTGAGCATTTATGCAGAAAAATTAGCGTATCACCATGTCGACCTTGGTGTGCTTCACAGTGAAGCGAAAAAAGCAGAGCGTGCTGTCATCTTAAAGGCTTTTGAACAGCGTGAATTCCCGCTCCTCCTTGCAACAGATATTGCAGCAAGAGGAATCGATATTGATGATCTGCCATATGTGATTCATGCAGATCTGCCAAATGAAGAAGGCTACATTCACCGTTCAGGCAGAACCGGACGCGCAGGAAAAGAAGGCGCAGTCATCAGTCTTGTCACACCTCAAGAGCAATCAATGCTGAAAAAAATGGCGAAAAAGCTGAATCTTTCGCTTGAAGAAATCGTGTATAAGCAAGGCCAGCTGCACCTTGCACCCAAGCAGGCATAAGAAAAGGACCCTCCATAATTGGCAGGGTCCTTTTTTGTTATGAAATTTTGACAAGTTGTTTTCCGACATTTTCCCCTTTGAATAGTCCAAGGAATGCATCTGGAATGTTGTCAAAGCCTTCAATGATTGTTTCTTTATATGTGAGTTTTTCTTCTTTTACCCATTGTGCGAGATCTTTTGCCGCCTCTTCAAAACGATCAGAGTAGTTGGCAACAATGAAGCCCTGCATCAATGCGCTTGTTTTAATGAGTTTTGTTTGCACACGAGGGCCAATGTCTTCGCTTGCACTAATGTTATAAGAAGAAATGGCGCCGCAGACTGGAATACGTGCAAAACGGTTCAAATGATTCATTACAGCATCAGAGATGTCGCCGCCCACATTGTCAAAATACACATCGACACCGTTTGGGCAGGCTTTTGCAATGGCGTCATCTAAATCATTTGTTGTTTTATAATTAATGGTTTCATCAAAGCCCAGTTCTTTTAAATAAGCCAGCTTATCATCAGATCCGGCAATTCCAACAACGTGGGCACCTTTGATTTTAGCGATCTGTCCGACAACAGAACCAACGGCACCTGCGGCTCCAGAAATGACAACCGTTTCGCCTTCTTTTGGCTGACCAATCGCAAGAAGTCCAAAATAGGCGGTTTGTCCTGGCATGCCCAAAATCCCTAAGTAATAAGATAACGGCGCAATGGATGGATCAATTTTTGTCAGAGACTCTGCTTTGGCAGTAGAATATTCCTGCCAGCCAAGGAATCCAAGTACAAAATCACCTTTCTCAAATTGAGGAGATTTGGACTCGACGACTTCTCCGACCACACCACCTTGAATGACTTCATTCAGCTTGAACGGAGGTGTATAGGATTTTGTATCTTGCATTCGTCCTCTCATGTAAGGATCTACAGACACATATTTCGTTTGAATCAAGACTTCGCCATCTTGCGGCGTTGGTATATCAACTGTTTCAAAATGAAAAACATCTTTAGTAGGTAACCCTTTTGGACGTTTTGCTAATTGAATTTGTTTTTGTTGACTCATGTCAAATCCTCCCTTTCACTTGCAACCTAGATTTACATTAACATGATGCTTCTTTTCGTTCAAAACATACGGTCTTTTCCAAGCACATACAAAAAAGCAGCCACCATCTAAAAGAAGGGGACTACTTTTTTTGAAGAGAGACAGAAAGGAGCGGCGGGAGACAACCAAACAGTTGATACTCATCCGCATCACGTTCTTTTAATAAATATTCATTTGCATTTTGCATGGAGGCTTTCATCATATCGTGCGTCACAAAAGGAAAAAGGATATTTAAATATGAGGACAACAGGTCTTGTGGATCTTGTTCGATTGACTCGATATCTCCAATGTTAATAATAATAGAAAAGAGATAATCGATGCAGATGTGAAAGTGCTGTTCAGCAAACAAAGTAAGCGGCTTTGCTTTTGATTCTTCAGGATTCCATTTTTGAAAAAGCTGTTTCACCAAATCACTGACAACCCATGCATTAAACTGCTGCTCAGCTGAAAAATAATACATCAGCTCCACCCCATTTCTAGCCTCCAGTATAAGAATTGTACAACAAATGACAAGGAAAGCATATAATTTTTCAGAAAATTTAGTCATTTTTACAGTCTTTTTGTCAAAAATAAGTCCATAGACGCATGAAGTTCACAGAGTAAAAATGGATGTGCTGGAGGAAGGTTTAATGACAAAAGTGACGGGTAAAAGATTCGTAAGACGTTAAAGGAGGAATAATAAATGAAACCTGTTGTAAGAGAGTATTCAAATGATGAAACACTTCAAAGAGATGTGGAGCAATTAAAACAACTCGGTGTTGCAAGAGAGGACATTTATGTTCTGTCCCATGACGATGATCGAACTGAGCGTATTGCAAGCAATGCAGATGCCAATACGATAGGTCCAAAAGAAGTTGGACTCAAGCATGCGGTTGGAAACATCTTTAGCAAAAAGGGAGATGAACTCCGCAATAAGATTCACGAAATTGGTTTCTCAAAAGATGAAGCTGAGACATTTGAAGAACATTTAGACGAAGGAAAAGTTCTTCTCTTTGTGACTGACCATGAAAAAGTGAAAAATTGGGCATAAACGCCATCGTAAAAAGCCTCTTACTTTTGTAAGGGGCTTTTTTCAGATTTTTGACAAAGGGCTAAAATGAACTTGATTTTAGTCCTTTGTCTTCTTTTCAGCGTGATAGAAAACCTTTGCAGTCTAGGAAGGACGAGTACTGGCGCGGAGCGAATTTGATATTCGTGAGCACCAGCACGCAGGACTGACAAAGAATGCGAGGGTTTGTCTACACGCTGAAAGCCTCTTACTTTTGTAAGGGGCTTTTTTTCATACTGCGGTAATTAAAATCTACCATCTGTCTTTTTCACTATAATAAGACAGGTTGAAAAATTGGGATAAACAGTAAAATGCCTAATTGAAAATATAGAAATATCAAAGGATACCATCAAAAAAAAGAAAAAAGTAGTGAAAATATCACAAAAAACCATTCGGGAAATAATTATGATATCTTTATTTTTATCTCAAAATGAAATAAAAATCTTGTGTAATTTAGTAGATAAATTTCTTAGTTCTATTGGTTTAAGTTGTATTTTTGTGTAGAAATAAGTGTTTTAAGGTCAAAAAACCACGAAATATACCTGTATTTTCAATTAGAAAATCATTCTAATGTTTAGGAAATAATTTGTTGACAAAATAATCTAAAAACAATATATTTGGCTTAATCAAGTCATTATGGAAGTAGTTGTTAAATTTTCGATAGGTGGATTTCAGGATCAATTCTGTAAATGATGATGCATTAAGACCTAAGGGAGAGCGCTTCTGAGGCAGAGCGATACGGAAGAAATATCTATTAGACAAAAAAGAATAGATGAAAGATAGCTTAGAATAGTAGATTCGTCTTTCTACTATGCCTATTTCTCAATAATATTGTTCAAGGTATTCAGAGGATCATCATAAAGAAAGCGCTTTCTAAACGATGTTAAGGAGGTGAACCCATATGAAGAAAATGTATAACAAACTGAGGCGCTGTAACAGTTGAATGGCTGTGGTTGTATGTGAAGATGAGTGCTGAAAAAGAAGAGTGACATGTGGGATGCTTCTCTCCTTTTTCAGAAAACAGATTTCCTAAAAAATCCATCTTTCATTTTATCATAAGGCTTTTTGCTTGAAAACCACCTTTGTTAGGAAAGGTGATTGTGAATTGAAGGAGGTCACGTGATGAAAAAGGCTTTGTATCATGAAGACAGCGGGTTGTATTTAGAAAAAATGCGTATGGCTTTTCAAGAACACTATGAGCAAAGAACAGATATGTGGTCCACTGATCCATCGTTAACAGATGCTGCTGTGATGTCTCTGAAGGCATGGCGTTCCAGGGAAAAGGATGCACTTGCTTCTGTGCTGGATATCGGCTGCGGGAACGGCAGGGTTCTTGAACATTTACAAGGACTGTCGGCATATACCGGCATTGATCTTTATGAGCATGAGGAATGGCAAGGATTAAAGAAGAGAAAAGAGGTTCCTGTCCATTTTTATCATCAAGATTTTATGTCCTGGTCGATGAATCAAGGGCGCGAGCTGACGTTTGATCTGATTTTAGATCATGGCTGCTTTCACCATCAGCACCCTGATGACCACGAACGATACTTAAAGCAGATTTCCTCGCTGCTTCATGAAGGTGGTGTGTTTTCCCTTGTTGTATGGGGAGAAGAGTGGAAAACAGGCTTAATCGGAGAAGATGGACGCTTCCATTTTTCATTCTCAGATACTCAGCTTGGAGAAAAGATTTGTACATCAGGACTTGAGCTCGTTTCGATTACACCATTACAAGCGAAGGCTGGGATCAGCCAGCATCATGTCATTGCTGTCAAAATCTAGTGCAAAGGAGGATAAACGCGATGTTTGATGTGATGGTTCTTGGTGCATACCTAGGCGGGTGTCATGCTTCAATCAATGTAGCTGAATTGAAGTACGGACTATTCATCCAATCAAAGGGTACAACCGGATGACGTGCATTTGAAGAACCAGAGCTTCTAGTAAAGGAGAAAGCAGCTCGAAGCTAGCAGAGATATTCTTTTAGAGAAAGAGCATGTCAGTTTCCATTCAAGAATCATCCAATGGTGTTGCTCTCTTACAGAGAATACAGCGTATGAAGCTCGATTTCTGCTCCTTTGTACTGGACAAGTGACAGTCTAAAAAGAGTCTTTATGAAAGGTACTGATGGATGATTGGCATCGCACATCTATTCAGCCAGTATGACAGGAAATTTCTCCTGAGCCATGATTCTAGCTGGAACCGGTGCTCAGGATGCAAAGGGAGTGCATACACATATTCATCACGCCATCACTGCGCTGAGAGAGTTCAATGGGGTGCAGTGATGAATAGGGGGAGACAAATGAACAAGTTTGTAGCTGAACTACAATCAATGATTCATCATTTTACATTTCAAGAAAAACACTATTTGCTCGTGGGGCCAGTGAACCTGCCGATCTCTATTGAACATGAAGAAGTGCAGTTTACATGGTATGCCTTTGCGTCTGTAGAAGCTGATACAACGCCAACGGTTGAGTCTATTGTACAAATGAGTACCGAGCAGCAAACATTTTCCTCTTGTCTCCTTTTTGGCGACTTTGAAAATGAAGTGCCGCCGCTTGTGCGAATTCATAGTGTCTGCCAAACAGGGGATGTGTTTGGGTCACTGAAATGTGATTGCGGTCCACAGCTTGCATCATCGCTAAAAAAAATCACCGATTACGGAAAAGGCATGCTTGTGTATATGGCCAATCAAGAAGGGCGCTCTATTGGGTTAATGGCCAAAGCCTTCACGTATAAATTACAGGAAATGAAACTAGATACATTTGAGGCGAACAGGTTGATCGGCTGCGGAGATGATGATCGGCATTACGAGGAAGCAGCGGCTGTCTTGCACTATTTAAACAAAGGGAAACCATTGCATCTCTTAACCAATAATCCAGATAAAGTCGATTCCATTGCTGCTTACGGTCTTCCGGTTTTACGGTTTGATCATACGGTAGAAGCCTCTCTCTATAATGAAGCATATTTAAAGGCAAAAGCAGCATCAGGGCATATGGTCGATGAGAAGAAATTAATTAATCAGTAGATGAGTTTATTTAAAGAAGGCGGGAGAAAAGCGTGAAACCTGATATCAATTGGATTCAAATCCCAAGCGGCTATGCGACGATTGGAAGTAATGAAGAAGATATGAAAAAGGCATCAGAATTTTGGAAGGACAAACTTCTGAATCCAGCCTATGGCCGTGAGAAAAAATTTCAAAAATGGTTGTACAAAGAATTTCCATCTTATCAGCCGTATATGAGCGAATTTTTCATTTCAGATACGGTCGTCACAAATGAATGGTATCAAAGCTATTGCGACGAGACAGGAAAGCCTTATCCAGAGAGCTTGACGAACCTAGAACTTGGCGGGGGAAAAGACCATCCAGCTTGGGGCATGGACATCGAGGAAGCTTTCTCATTTTGTCAGTGGCTGAGCGGGAAGCTTGGATATGAGGTATCGATCCCTACTGAGGAAGAATGGGAATATGCTGCCCGGGGCAATACGAGACATCAATATCCTTGGGGAGATGAGTTTGACCCCTCTTATTGTAATACGCACGAATCAAATATTGAAAAAACGACACCTGTCCGTCATTACGAAAAAGGAAGATCTCTATTTGGACTATATGATATGGGTGGCAATGTCGAAGAATGGGTCAACACCAAGTATCACATATATGAAGGCGGAATTGAGGTTGTAGATGATTTAACCGAGACACTCGGCAGTGATTACTACATTTTAAAAGGTGGCTCCTTCGCAAGAGGCGGAGATTTATGCAGAGTCGCAAGAAGACACGGGAAACACCCAGACCCTGTTTTTCGATTTACTGGTTTTCGTGTAGTTACTCGTCAAAAACAACATATAAAGGTGGGAGTGTAAAACCATGCATAGAGGACCGATTACATCCGTTTTATCAACTCAGCATGACCAAATTGTCTACACAGGTGGCTATGACCGCTGTATTTATAAATGGGACCGTGCCACGGGAGAAGGAACATTTATTGGCAGTCACGAGCATATCATCAACTCTTTATCCCTTTCGGAAAATGGAACGTATTTAGCGAGTGCATCGTCAGACTATACCATTCAATTATATGATACTAGCACACATACAAGAATTCGTACGCTATATGGTCATGCGGATGATGTGGAAGCTGTCGCATTTGCAAAACAGGATACGCTTCTTGTATCGGTGTCCAGAGACAGAAGATGCTTAGTTTGGGATATTGAAACGGGAGCCATTTTAAGAGAATTTCATGGACATAGCAAGGATGTATTAGCTGTATGGATTCATGAGGATAAAGCTTATACAACTGGTGACGATGGCTATGTCCTTGTATGGCTCTATGAAACAGGAGAAATTGTAGGTGAAATTGGCCCGTTTGATTATGAGCTGGATACCATCAGCGGCAGCAATCAAAAAGAAGTATTCGCCCTTGGCAGAGATGATGGCACAGTTATCATTTATGATGCCGCTACATTACAGGAGAAAAAAATCATTAAAGCTCATTTACAAGGTGTGAAACGTGTGAATTTTTCACCGAGCGGTAACTACTTGCTTACAGCGGGTTATGACCATCTAATTAAGCTGTGGAATTATGAAACCGGTGATTTAATTGATACGTTGCTGCCTCATAAATATCAATGGGAGCGCTCGCTTGTTTGGACAGAAGACGAGCAAGCCATTTTAGGAGCCAGCTTTGGGAAAACGTATTGTGAATGGTCCATTCAAGAAGGAAAAGTGATCTCTGATGAGCAGGAATTGGCGACACCTTCTATTAATGATATTGCGTTGACTGAAGCGGGTGATATTATCACTGCATCAGATGACGGAAAATTCAGAAAGAATGGAATCGAAATCGCAAAATCAACAGGTGTTCTCACAAATGGAGTGGCTGTTGCACGGGATGGAAGCTATTATGCATGGGGCGATCATGCGAGTCAGGTGCATATTGTACACGAGTCATTGCAGCAAATGGTCTCTTTTGATCTCAACACAGGTCCTGTCAATAGTGTGTATTTCCATGAGGAGGATCGTCAATTTTATATTGGCACTTATGGCGGTTATGTGCATGTCATTTCGACAGAACACTTAAAGGAAATCGGCCGTTCTAAAGCACATGATTGCGCAGTCAAAGCATTAAAGGTAGAAGGAGATCATATCATCACAGCGGCAGTTGAAGGAACCATCTGTCTTCTCGATAAAAAGAGTTTGTCCTTAACAGCAGAATATATCGGGGCGACAGAGCTGTTAAATGATGTATTTATTGATAGCAAAAGAGATCGTATTGCCATTGTCAGCCGTGATAAAAACGTCCGATTGTTTGATTTGCATACAGGCAGAATTTTAAATCAGCACAACGAGCATCAATATTCCATTAAATCCATCACTGTGACAGACTCTGGCTATATTGTGAGCGGAGACTATTGGGGGTATATTGTGGTCTGGAATCCAGAGCTAGATGTCAATACAGGTCCGATTCGAATTGCTAAGAATGGTATTAGTGCCATTAGACAACTAGGAAATGATGTGTATGCAAGCTCATATGACGGTGGTATTTATCATATTCGAGAAGATGGCACACATACGGAAGTACTGCGCTTATTTGAACAATTTCCGAAAGAAGTAATCTCTCATTAAGAAAAAGAATGTAAGCGGGGGATTCTCATGATAAGTGTTTGCAAGGAACATATGAAAAAAGGTCTGACTGTACTCAATTGTCCGCATGTGCTCCTCATTAATAAATATGAATGTCGCAAATGCTGTTTTTGTAAACAACGAGCATCATATAAACTGTTTTATTCCTTGCCTTACTATGATCGATCTGAAAAGAAACGGCTTGAGAAAGTATAGCACATGAGAATAGAACTCCTTCATTTTCTGAAGGAGTTCTTTCCCTTGAGAGAAGAAAGGAGCCCGAGATGAAAGACGATGTTTTTTATATGAAGCTGGCGATTGCCAACGCGAAGGCGATGAAAGGACAAACCTCACCCAATCCGCTTGTTGGTGCAGTGATTGTTCAGAGCGGTGAGATTGTTGGGATTGGTGCGCACATGAAGGCTGGCGAGCCTCATGCTGAAATTCATGCTCTACAAATGGCAGGAGAAAAGGCGAAGGGAGCTGACATGTATGTGACACTCGAACCTTGTACACATCACGGAAAAACAGGCCCTTGCACCGAAGCGATCATTAGCAGTGGTGTGAAGAAAGTGTTGATTGCCACTCAAGATCCGAATCCGGTTGTTGCAGGAAAAGGAATTGCCTTTTTGAAAAAGGCTGGAATTGAAGTGGAGCAAGGTATATGTAAACACGAAGCAGATCGTTTAAATGCTCCTTTTTTTCATTTGATGCAAACAAACCTTCCTTATGTCATCTTAAAATCAGCTATTTCGATAGATGGGAAAATTGCCACGGCTGATCAAGAAAGCAAATGGATCACTGGAATAGAAGCGAGAACAGAAGTGCAGCGCTTACGTCAAGAAGTAGATGCGGTGCTGACAGGAGTGGAAACGATTATTCAAGATGATGCCGGCTTAATTGTAAAGGATTCATTCAACCATCAGCCCATTCGTGTCATTTTAGATTCAACATTAAGGATACCGCTTCATGCCAAATGCTTAACAGATCATAGGGCAGAAACCATAATTTGTACATCACAAGATTATGATCATCAAAAGTATCAACAGTTGATACAAAAAGGTCATCAAGTATTTGTCACAAGCGGAGAACACCGGACAGATCTTCAGGATGTGTTACACCTGTTGAAGAAGCGCTCTGTGATGTCAGTGCTTGTAGAGGCAGGGGGCAGTGTGAGTGCGTCATTTTTAAAAGCATCACTTGTGAACGAAGCTGTTATCTATATGGCACCTTTATTAATCGGAGGGAAAGATGCACCTACTTTTTTTGAAGGAGAAGGTGTGAAAAAACTAAAAAAGGCGATCCGTCCAGCGGATATTGAATATAGTATGGTAGGAAAAGATTTAAAAATGACGATGACATTTTAACGATGGAGAGAGGTCCTTGCACGCAGAGTGCAAGACCTTTCAAATTTTTTGATAAAAATAAAATTGTACATACACCTTTATCGATCATGATGAATACGATGGATGGGGGTGATTCTATGAGAAAATGTAGACAATGCGGAAAGATATACCCAACTCATTCGACAGACCACTACCAAAAAGGAAGCTGGTATGATGCGTATAAGGATGATGGCTGGGAATGTGATAGTTGTAAGAAAGGTAAATCAGACAAACCAAGGAAACCAGTAAAAAATCCATGCTGTGGAAAAGATCCTTGTGTGTGTGTCATTCAAGGACCGCCAGGGGGAAGAGGAAGGAGAGGCCCAGCAGGTCCGGCGGGTCCAGTGGGTCCAGTAGGCCCAGCGGGTCCAGCCGGCCCGGCAGGTCCACAAGGCCCAACAGGCGTTGGGTTAACAGGGATTGTAGCATTTGATCCAGCGGTAGCCCCGGCGTATCCAGTAGGTCAAGTGGTGACATATGATGGCAGTACGTATGTGGTAAATTCAGCACCACCAACAGGTACGCCTGATACATCGCCGGATTATACGCTTTTAGCAGCTGCGGGCGCAACAGGTACAGGACCAACAGGTGTCACCGGAGATCCAGGTCCGACGGGTGCAACAGGAGCCACTGGTGTAGGTCTAACTGGAGTCGTTCCTTTTGATGCGGCAGCGGCACCAGGATATCCATTGGGTCAAGTAGTGACATATGAAGGTGGAACGTATCTTGCAAACACAGCATCACCAACGGGTACACCGGATACATCACCAGATTATACGCTTCTAGCCGCTGCGGGTGCGACAGGAGATACGGGTGCAACCGGAGCAACAGGAACAGGAGCAACAGGAGATACAGGCGCAACTGGAGCGACCGGAGCCACAGGAGATACGGGTGCCACAGGAGCAACAGGAACAGGAGCGACTGGCGCTACTGGAGATACAGGCGCAACCGGAGCGACCGGAGCCACAGGAGATACGGGTGCCACAGGGGCAACAGGAACAGGAGCGACCGGCGCTACTGGAGATACAGGTGCTACTGGAGCGACCGGAGCCACAGGAGATACGGGTGCCACGGGAGCAACAGGAACAGGAGCGACTGGCGCTACTGGAGATACAGGCGCAACCGGAGTAGGGTTAGCTGGTATTTTGGCATTTGACCCAGCAACAGCTCCAACCTATCCAGTAGGTCAAGTGGTGACATATGAAGGTGGAACTTATGTCGTAAATACAGCACCACCAACTGGCACACCAGATACGTCTCCAGATTACACGTTATTGGCAGCCGCAGGTGTGACAGGCGCCACGGGAGCAACCGGTGCCACCGGAGATACAGGTCCGACAGGAGCAACCGGAGTCACAGGCGCCACAGGTGTAACAGGAGATACGGGTGCAACAGGGGCTACAGGAACAGGTGCCACGGGCGCAACCGGTGCAACAGGCGCCACAGGTGCGACAGGATCAAGTGCGATTATTCCATTTGCATCTGGTACGCCAGCTGTTTTAACCACAATCGCAGGCGGTCTAGTTGGAACATCTAGCTTGGTCGGATTCGGTAACTCGGCGACAGGTGTCAGTATTGTAGGCGGAATCATTGATTTAACCGGAGCAGCAGGAACATTGTTAAACATGGCATTCTCCGTTCCAAGAGCTGGAACCATTACGTCATTTGCCGGCTATTTTAGCACGACTGCAGCCCTTTCTCTAGTTGGCACAAATATTACTGTGACGGCTAGTCTGTTTGCTTCACCAACACCAGATAACAGCTTCACTCAAGTAGCGAGCGTTACATTGGCACCGGCGTTAACCGGTATTTTAACGATAGGGGCTATTTCAAACGGTATCGCTACTGGTTTAAGTGTACCAGTCACACCGCAAACAAGATTGCTTGTCGTATTCTCGGCAACAGCTACTGGTCTTTCCTTAGTGAATACTGTAGCAGGCTATGCAAGTGCTGGTTTATCCATCACGTAATAGGCACACAGGGATGACTCAATACTGAGTCATCCTTTTTTGTCTGTGTGAATTTTCTCTTAACTTCATGAGAAAAAATGATATGATTTTCTTAGAGTCTATTCGGGTGAATCTACTGAATTAGGGGTTGTGGCGGTGAGGATGGGCAAAAGGAAAGTCACTTTACAAACAAAAATTTTGGGGTTAATTATTGGTCTTTTACTTGTTGTTATTGCCTTATTGACCATTTGTTTTGGTTTTTTGCAGACATCAGAAAGGCAGAGCCAAGCTGAACAGCTGGCGGTGCAAACTGCTAGAACGATATCTTATATGCCGCCTATTAAAACATCGGTGGCCACGGGAGATTCGCAAAATGAAGAACAGGCTGTGCTTGAGCAAATGAAGGAGCAAGTAAGAGCGCATGCCATTTTTATCACCAATCAAAAAGGAAAGGTTCTTTTTCATACGAATCATGAGGATGTAGGGAAAACCATCAGTGTGTCGGAAGGAAGAAGTACACTGCTATTTGGAGGAACTTCCATATCAATGGGTGATTCTGATGGTGAAACCGTTGTCAGAGGAAGTGCTCCGATTATGAAAGAAACTGGCAGTCATGAAGAAATTATTGGGACCGTCAGCGTCGAATTTTTAAAAAGAGATATCGATCAAGCGACAGCTCATCAACTCTTCAAATTAAGTTATATTGCCCTTCTTGTGCTCTTGCCTGGGGTTTTTGGAGCGATTTTTTTAACAAGGAGTATTCGAAAAGATATATTAGGGCTTGAACCGCATGAAATTGCTTCATTATATCGAGAAAGAGAAGCGATGCTGCATGCGATTAAAGAGGGAATCATTGCATTTGACCGTAAAGGTGCCATTACGATGATGAATACGTCAGCTGAACAGATGCTACGCGTCTCTTCAACGCTGCCTCTTCATATTGATCAAGTGTTGCCAAATGCCAATCTTCTTTCCTATCTAAAGGTAGAGACGATTGAACCTAACATAGAATCAGTCGTCAATGATAAAACCTTCGTGCTAAATGTCAAAAAAGTGGTGCAGGACAATCGAGTATTTGGAGGAATTGTGAGCTTCAGGGAGAAAACCGAGCTGACAAAGCTGCTGGATACATTGACAGAGGTCAGTCAATATTCAGAAGACCTTAGAGCACAAACACACGAATTTTCGAATAAGCTGTACGCTATTTTAGGCTTGCTTGAGTTGAAACAAGTGGATGAAGCCATTGAGTTAATTAAAGAAGAGTATACACTTCAAAATCGCCAGCATGATTTACTCATGAAGCAAATTCGCTCTCCGAAGATACAAGCCATTTTACTTGGGAAGTTAGGAAAGGCATCTGAGAAAAAGGTCCATTTTCACATTGATGAAAATAGTTCATTGGAGCCGCTCCCAGCCCATTTGAGTTTATCTCACTTTATTACCATCATTGGCAATCTCGTAGATAATGCGTTTGAGGCTGTATTGAATAAGGAGACAAGAGAAGTCAGCTTGTTCATCACAGATATTGGATTTGATATTATCATAGAGGTATCTGATTCAGGGGACGGTGTAGATGAAGGAGCCATTTCACAACTTTTCACAAGAGGACATTCATCAAAGGGAGAAGGGCGAGGTTATGGACTTGCCAATGTCAAAGAAGTGCTAGATGAACTTGGGGGCTGGATTGAAGTTGCGAACCAAAAAGAAGGTGGTGCCATCTTCACTGTTTACATACCGAAAGGCACAAAGGGGGAATAGGTTGTGATCAAGGTACTCATTGCGGAAGATGATTTTCGAATCGCTGCGATTCATGAATCTTATATACAAAAGGTACAAGGCTTTCAAGTGGCCGGCAAGGCAAAGAGTGCAAAGGATCTGTGGGAGGCACTTCAAAAAGAACAAGTGGATCTCATTTTACTTGATGTCTACATGCCTGATGAGCTCGGCACGAACCTTTTGCCGCTGTTAAGAGAGCGCCATCCTGAAGTGGATGTGATCATTATCACGGCTGCAACGGAAACGATGCTGTTAAGAGACGCCCTGCATTATGGAGTCGTTCATTATTTAATCAAACCAGTGACCGCCCAAAAATTCACGCAGGTGTTAACCGAATATAAAGAGAAGAGAGAGTTAATCAATTCAAAAGAGGAAGTCAATCAAACGATGATTGATCTGTTTTTTGGTCAAATACAGGAAGAATCGCAACAAAAGGATGAGCGAGACTTGCCAACAGGCATTAATTCACTGACTTTGGACAAAGTGAAAACATTCATGGCAGCAGAGATGAACGGAATTACAGCAGAAGAACTCGGAGAAAAAATGGGCGCATCACGCACAACAGCAAGACGATACGTAGAGTATCTTGTGACAACGGGAGAATGCCGGGCAGAGCTGGCATATGGAATCATTGGTAGACCAGAACGAAAATATTATCCCGCCAAAAAACAAACGGAGTCATAAAAATGAAAAAAGGAATACTCTTACTCATTTTGGTCTGTCTTTGTACAACGCTCACCTTTAATGAAAAAACAGCAAAAGATTCTTTCCTGGAGCACAGCCCATTATATATTGTGGTATCAGGTGTACCTGATGGCGGATTTGACCAAACGGCTCAAGTGATGAAAACCGTACTAGAACAAGAAAAGCTAGTGGAAGAGCCTGTGCATATTCTTTATCAAAGAGGCGGAACGGTTGATAAAGGCTGGACCTATATGATGGAGCGAGATGCCAATTATATCAGTTTAAATTCAAGCTTATTATTAAGCCGTAATTTGCTGGGCAGCAGTAACGTGACCATGAATGATTTTACCCCGCTCGCTATTCTTGCGGAAGAGTGGCAGGTAGTCGCAGTGCCAGTTGATTCTCCTTTCTCAAATGGAAAAGAGCTATTACACGCACTAAAAAAGAAACCGGATTCCTTAAAAATTGGGTTTGCCCCGGACTTTGGAAATGATGATCAAATCTCATTCGCACGGGCTGCCGAAATGGCAGGGATAGATCCGTACCGCATTCAGTTTTTAAAATTTGACAGTGCAGATGATTTATTTCAAGCACTCATTGACCATGAGGTAGATGCGGCGACTACAACCATTACAGAAGTTCGCCATGATTATGAAAAGAAAAGGTTGAAGCTCGTTGCAACCACAACGAATCAGCGTTTAGAAGGATTCAAAGACGTGCCCACTTGGAAAGAACAAGGGATTCCGCTCATCTTCTCTCATTGGCGTGGTGTGATGGGACCAAAGCAAATGAATCAGCACGACATTCGAGCATGGGATCAGCTTCTTCAAAAAATGACGCAAACGAAGTCATGGAAAAAGCAGTTAAAACAAAAAGGCTGGACAGGCCGTTATATGAATAGTAAAGAAGCAAAGGTCTATATGGAAGATCAATTAAGGCGTTATGAGCAATTTATACAAGGAGAAAAAGCGGTCAAATGAGACCGCTTTTTTTCATGGAACCAACAAACAACAACAATTGCACAAAATGAACAAAAAGCATTTATCGACCAAAAAAGAATTAAAATTCATAATATTTACTTCAATTAAGGCGTCAGATATCATGACAGAAAGGGTTGGAAATGGGATACCAACATTTAATGAAAGCGTATACAACATAAGGGGTGAACGAAATGTTAGCGATCTTAGGATTTCTTATGATGATTGTATTTATGGTTTTAATTATGACGAAACGTATGTCTGTTTTAACGGCATTGGTATTAACACCGATTGCATTTGCTCTTATTGCAGGTTTTCATTTTACAGAAATTTCAGACATGATTGTCAAAGGTGTACAGCAAGTTGCACCAACGGCGGTCATGATCATGTTTGCCATTTTGTACTTCGGGATTATGATTGATGCAGGTTTATTCGATCCAATGGTGGCGAAAATTTTAAAGATCGTCAAAGGCGATCCATTAAAAATTGTTGTCGGAACAGCCGTTCTGACGATGCTTGTCGCACTTGACGGTGATGGAACCACAACGTACATGATTACAACAACAGCCATGCTTCCACTATTTACACTGCTTGGCATTCGTCCGATTATTTTAGCGGGTATTGCCGGAGTCGGCATGGGGATTATGAATACGATTCCATGGGGAGGGGCAACACCTAGAGCGGCAAGTGCACTTGGCGTTGATCCATCACTTTTATTTGGCCCGATGATTCCAGTCATTGGTGCAGGGGTTTTGAGCATGATTGTGGTGGCATACTTTCTTGGGAAGTCTGAAAGAAAACGTCTTGGTGTTATTGAGCTCGAACAGCCGATTCATGCAAATGAAATGGCAGCAGCGCTGCAAGATGATATTAAGCGACCGAAACTTTGGTGGTTTAACCTGACACTGACTTTGCTTTTGGTTCTCTTGCTTGTGTCTGGAAAAGTAAGCTTAACGGTTCTGTTTGTTCTTGCCTTCTGTGTCGCCATTATCGTGAACTATCCGAATTTAGAGCAGCAGCGTGAGCGGATTGCGGCTCACTCAACCAACGTCTTAGCGATTGCTTCCATGATCTTTGCAGCAGGTGTTTTTACAGGTATCTTAACTGGGACGAAAATGGTTGATGAAATGGCGATTTCGATTGTTTCAGCTATTCCAGAGCAGCTTGGCGGGTTTATTCCAGTCATTGTCGCGCTAACGAGCGGGATCTTCACTTTCTTTATGCCAAATGATGCATACTTTTATGGGGTACTGCCGATCCTATCAGAAACAGCGGCAGCGTACGGTGTCGATAAAATTGAGATTGCGAGAGCATCTATCATTGGTCAGCCGATTCATATGTTAAGCCCACTTGTTCCATCGACTCATTTACTTGTGGGACTCGTTGGGGTATCACTAGATCAGCATCAGAAATTTGGCATGAAATGGGCGGTTCTTGCAGTCGTCGCCATGACAGTGATGGCGGTTCTAATTGGGGCCATTTCGATCTGGTAATGAGAAGAGTGTCTGCTGCTCATGCAGGCGCTCTTTTTTAGGTCCTATTGCAGGGCAACATCCATTCATTTGCCCTATATAAAGACATGCATGATTCCTCCAAAAGATATATTTTTGAAAAATGCTGACACTTTTGCTGTTTTTTTCTTTATAATGCAAATCAACGAAGGGAGAGGATAGCATGTCCAAACAGAAAAGTACCATTCTTTTTGCTGCTATATGCCTCATGGCAGGAAGTTTGTCGATGGTGACACCAGCTTCAGCGAATGCAGAGACCCCTTATTATGGAAAAAGCTATGAGCAGCCAGCCACGGTTCAAAAACTGTATCCTGAGCCTGACGAAACGTTTGATACCCCTGCCTTTCAGAAAAAAGGAGAAGCATTTACCACACAAGAAGAGCTTCAAGATTTTTTACGTGACATTGTCAGTAAAAGTCCTTACGCCACGCAGAAACAGATTGGAACATCCATTGAAGGCAGGTCCATTCCAGCCCTCTATTTTACAAAGGACCGCCACATCTCTCCACTGTCAAAAAAGCCAACGATCTGGCTTCAAGCACAAATACACGGAAATGAACCAGCCTCCGGTGAATCTGCCCTTGTCATCGCCAAACGACTAGCAGGTGATGAAGGAGAGCGTATACTGAGCCATGTCAACGTCATCATTGTTCCAAGAATCAATCCAGATGGTTCTTATGCATTTGACCGCAGGCTTGCAAACGGAATGGATGGCAACCGTGACCACATGACACTAGAATCTCCAGAGCTGACAGCCCTACATCAAGAATTTAATCGCTTTGCGCCCGAGGTCGTCATCGATGCCCATGAATATGATGTCGGTCAAAAGCAGTTTGAAGACATCGGTGCATCAGGTGCTCTCAAGTATCACGATTTGCTGATATTATCCGGTAAGAATTTGAACATTCCTGAAAGCATTCGTTTCACGTCAAATGAATTGTACGTCAACGGAGTGCGTGAAGCATTGACGAATAAAGGATTTTCCAACGATTTATATTATACAAACACAAGAGGGAAGGACGGAAAAATCGATCTTTATGAAGGCGGAACTGATGCACGAATTGGCCGAAATGCCCTAGCGCTTTCACCAGCTTTATCCTTTCTCGTAGAAAGCAGAGGGATTGGAATTGGCAGAGAGGACTTTACCCGGCGCGTGGCAGCACAAGTCACCACTCATGAAAAAATCATTGAGACAACAGTGAAGCATGCTAAGCAGGTGAAGCAGCAAATGGTGACGGAGCGGCTGAAACTTGTGAAAAAAGGTCTTCAACCAAACGATGATGATCAAGTAGTCATTCAAGATGCTTTCAAGGCGCCTGTGAACGATTCACTTGAAATGGTGGATATTGAGAAAGGACAAACCACCAATGTCCCGGTACGTTTTCATAGTGCAAGTGATGCGGTTCCTGTCTTAACAAGAGAACGGCCGACAGCTTATCTCATTCTCCCAGGACATGAAGGAGTAGATAGAAAGCTCAGGACTTTAGGGTTAAAAAGTGTGACACTTCCTGTTGGCATGAAAGTACCTGTACAAGCCTATCAGGTAACAAAACGAGTGGAAGCAAGCAAAACAGATATTCAGCTTGAAACGAGACTCGTTGAAAAGAAACGTCAACTGCCAAAAGGAACAAAGGTATATGTGACGGCACAGCCAGAGACCAATTTGTTGTCACTTGCCCTTGAACCAGAATCAAAAGACAGTTATATGTCATCAGGTTTTATTGCATCAAAAGTAGGCGATGAACTACCAGTTTACCGATTCTTGTTATCTCAAAAGACGTTAGGTATGAAATAAAAAGGACTAAAATCAAGTTCATTTTAGTCCTTTGTCAACCATCTAGAAGCGGCACAGTGCGTGCCGCTTTTTCTATTTTCGTCCAGCTCTGATCTCATCGGTCATGCCTTCATACGGTGCTTCTGCGATAATCGTTTCATCGTTTACCCCAGCATGGTGGATGTACGTAATGTCTGCGAATTCTGGTACGACATACTTCGGATAGGTTTCATATTTTTCACGGGATTCTTTCATGAGGTCGATATAGTCATTTTGATAGCAAACGGTGATATCTGGACGTTCATGCACCCATTTTGGGAAGAAAATGACCCCATGCATGCGTTTCTCCTCAGGCATAAAGTTTAAAGACACGTCTGTCCCAGTCGGTTCCGTCCAGGAAACTTTGTATACCCCTTTTGTCAGCTTCACAATATTCACTTCTTGATCACGAACCCAGCGGCCTCCAACCATTCCGCTATGAATGCGGTAATCAATGGTGTGATCATTTTTAATGTAAATCTCATATTCCCAGCCATTTTCATACGTATAAATCATATGAAGTCCAACGAATTGATCCATGTTTATTCCTTCTTTCAATTAAAATGATGTTGTTTCAAACATGTCATGATTTACATGTTTATTTTAGGGTGTATGGTATACTATTGTCAAAGAATATGCGTTGGAGGCATGTCATGAGAGTACTGAAATATGCCATTCTTGGCTTACTAGATCAGCGTGAGCTGACGGGATACGATATGAAGAAACACTTTGAAGATTCCCTTGGACAGTTTTGGAGTGCGAAGCATAGTCAAATATACCCTGAATTAAAGCGGCTAACAGAAGAGGGTTTTATTGAATTTGATATTCACATACAAGGAAAGAAGCTAGAGAAGAAGGTTTATCAAATCACTGATGCAGGAAAAAGAGAACTGCATGAGTGGTTAAGGAAAAAAGGCCCGATTCCAGACACAACAAAAGATGAATTTATGTTAAAAACGTTCTTTATCTCATCTATGGATCAAAAAGAAGCGGTCGGTCTCTTCTCACATCAGCTGCAGGAGCGAACAAAGAAAGTGGAGATGCTTGAACAGAAACTGAATATTTTAACAGAAGAAGATCCATCTGCCCAATCACTGCATTCAACACAATTCGGGCATTATTTAGTACTGACAAGAGCAATCGAAAGGGAAAAAGGGTATGTTCGCTGGCTCCAAAAGACCCTTGAAGTCATTGATTCATCCATTGTCTAAGGACAATCGTCGCACGATATGATAAAAAATGGTTTGAAACAAGTGAATTTATCAATAGAAACCGCTACAATGGATATATTCGTATTAAAGTGAGGCGAGTATGTTTGAGTAACCAAGAAGCGTTGTGGAATGAAGCAGAAGCTTTTATTTCTGTATGCTATGAAGAATTAGGCAAGTCAAATGAAGAAAAAGCAGCACGTCTGCATGAAATAAAACAAGAAATTGAGTCTGACGGCATGTATACTCATACGCAGGAAGAATTAGCTCACGGGGCAAAAATGGCATGGCGCAACAGCAACCGGTGCATTGGGCGCTTGTTTTGGTCAACACTGCATGTGCATGACTGCCGGCACGTGACAACAGAAGATGAGGTGAAAGAGGCACTCTTTCATCATATTGAGTATGCGACAAATGGAGGTAAAATCAAACCGTCCATTACCATCTTCCCACCAGAGAATAAGGGACGGAAGGAAGTCGTTATTTATAATCATCAGCTCGTTCGTTATGCGGGATATGAGTCGGAATATGGCATCATTGGGGACGAGGCATCACTTGAATTAACCAAGTTGTGTGAAGCGCATGGCTGGAAAGGCGAAGGCACGCATTTTGACCTTCTGCCACTGATGTTTCAGCTAAAAGATCAGCCGCCGGTTCTGTATGATCTTCCGAAAGAGATTGTTCAAGAGGTAGAGATCACTCATCCTGAATATGATGAATTCGGTGATTTAGGACTGAAATGGTATGCTGTTCCGATTATTGCTGATATGAAATTAGAAATTGGTGGCATTCATTACAATGCGGCACCGTTTAATGGATGGTATATGGGAACAGAAATTGGCGCACGAAATCTAGCTGACGAAAACCGCTACAATATGTTGAAAAAAGTCGCTTCTATTTTAGGGCTCGATACAACAAAAAATTCGTCACTTTGGAAAGACAAAGCCATTGTCGAATTGAATGTCGCGGTTCTGCACTCTTATCGCGAGGCAGGGGTAACCATTGTAGATCACCATACAGCAGCCCATCAATTCAAGCAGTTTGAAAAACAGGAAGAAAAGGCTGACCGTAAGCTGACTGGTGATTGGACATGGCTGATTCCGCCAGTATCACCAGCTGCTACGCATATCTTCCATCGTCACTATGACAATACGATCGTGAAACCGAATTATTTTTATCAGGAAAAACCCTACCACGGGACGGAAAGAGCCTAGCGAAAAGCTAGGTTTTTTTGTATGAAATGAGTCTTTTGAATGTTGTTTGATTTGGAAAATGATGGTTTAATGGCGATGAAATCAAAAAGGGGGAATATAGATGAAAAAAATGACATTGCTCATATTTTTGGCTGTATTCAGTTTCAACGGATTTCTACCACTAGGTGATGAAAGAGCTAAAGCAACGACTGGAGCAATGGTTCAGAATGACATCGATTTAAAGGTGACAACCGATCGTTCAACTTATACTTCGCTTCATCCTCAGGTCAACGTCAACATGACCGCAACAACAAATGAAACACTTTATTATACAGCTGCTGTTCGAAAACTTACTTTCCCAGTGACACCAGTCTTTACACACGAAGGGTCTATCTCTGGACAAAACGCTTTTGCAGCACCTACTCGTTTATTACTTCCTAACAGTGGATCAGCCAACTATGATGTTCATGTGAGTCTCTACAAAGATGCTTCACGTACAACCTTGATTGGTTATTATGTTGCAAACCCATTTACTGTTGTGAAATAAAGGATACACATCAACTATCCTTTAATCCGAAAGTCTTGATAATGGGCGAACTTGGTGAGCGGCTCCATGTCCAAATGTGTGACTTTTGAAAAAGGACTACCTTTACGGACGGTCTCTAAAAAGTCAAACACCTCCTGCTGCTCTCCTTCTACTTTTAACTCCACGTGACCCTCATCTGTGTTGCGTACCCAGCCTTTTATCCCTCGATTGACGGCTTCTCCTTGAACAAAATAACGAAAACCGACTCCTTGAACTCGTCCTTTTACAATAGCGTGATAATGAACCAATGTCATCTCTCCTTTTTTCTCATCGTACCATAACCTGTCTCGTTCCTTCACGTACCGACTATGATTTGACTGTCAAACCATGTAAAATAAAAGCAATCAGACAATCAAAGGAGATGGCGAGAGTGGGGCAGACAAGGTACGACATCGAAGGAATTCAAGTAGGACAACCTATCACCACCTATGTGAATGGTAAAGAAATCAAAACAGCCATCAACAAAAAGCGTATTCACAAGCCTGTCTATTTGAGTCAGCTCAATTTTGGTGGAGACGGACAAGGTGATTTGGTTCATCATGGAGGTTATGATAAAGCCGTTTGCGTCTTTCCATATGATCACTATACTTATTTTGAGCAATTTTTAGGGGTGCCGTTACAGGAGGCAGCCTTCGGTGAGAACGTGACCGTGCATCAGCTTGTAGAGACAGAAGTCCGTATTGGAGATGTATTTCAGTTTGGGGAAGCGATTGTTGAGGTCAGCCAGCCAAGACAGCCATGTGTGAAGCTCTCTCTTAAGCATGGAAACATGAAGCTTGTGAAGGAAGTGCAGCAAACGGGATATACCGGTTTTTATTTGCGTGTGCTGAAAGAAGGAATGGTCTCTCCTGATGAAGCTCTTGTGTTAGTCGAAAAAGCGCCCCATTCCATCACAGTCCACGAAGTCAATGAAGTCAAATACCGTCAAGTAGATCAAAACAGGCTGAAAGCAGTTCTTGAAGTAGATGCCTTAGCAGATGTGGTCAGGAAGTCTTTAGAAAAACGTGTTCAGCCCATATAAAAAAGCCGTACATCTGATATGGATGTACGGCTTTTCAACATTTAAGAGCTCGTTTTCTTTTGCTCAAGAAGATTTGCAAGGAAATAAGTTTTAAAGCTTTGAAGCTTTCTTCCTTCATGCTTGGTCACACCAAGCTTCTTTAATTCTTCGACATACCAGCCTTTGCTACCATAATGCATGATAGAAAACTCCTTTCAATGGAAACTGCCTGCATTGTAACATCTCAAAAAAGGACGTGAAAAGTGTGCAGGTGTTTAGAAATGAAAACTGATTCTATCTGCCTATGATCCATGTATATGCTGGAAATAATCATTTATGAATTTGGCGGGTTGAGGGTAACGATGATCATGCCGACTGTCATAATCATGATGACAATCCCGAGGTAGGTCATCATGGATTGTTTTTTCTTAATACCTACAACCGTTAAAATAATACTTTCAATAAAGAAGATAATACCGATGATGATGAACCACATATCAAATAAGACCCCTTTCGCATATCTTTGCCTATTTTACCACAGGCATTTTTGTTTAGTCGTGACAGATTCGTGAAAGGGTTTGTCTACACGCTGAAATCCCCTCCAGTGAAGGAGGGGACCCGCTTACTTACAGCTTTGTTAAAATAATCGGTTCGTCTTTTGTGATCACAATCGTATGTTCAATCTGTGCGACCAGGCTCTTATCAGGTGTTTTAAATGTCCAGCCGTCATCCGCTTGATAAATCGATTCAGCATTTGTTGAAATGAAAGGTTCAAAGGCGATCACTGTCCCATTCTTAAACAAAGCATTATCGAATGGATCATAATAGTTCAAAATATGGTTAGGTGCTTCATGCAGGCTTTTCCCAATGCCGTGTCCTGTCAAGTTCTTAATGACGGTAAATCCTTGTTCTTTCGCCGTATTGTAGACTGCACGGCCAATTTGATTTTGTCTTTTTCCGGCTTTCGCGTGCTTTAATCCTTCAAGGAATGCATCCTCTGCACACTGGCATAATGCTTCAAGACGAGCATCTCCTGTACCTAAAACGAATGAAATCCCTGTATCGGAATAATATCCATCAAGCTCTGCTGAGATATCAATATTAATGAGGTCGCCCTCTTGTAAAATGGTTTTTTCACTTGGAATGCCATGTGCGACTTCATCATTGACACTGATGCAAGTCGTACCGGGGAAATCATATTCTTTTTCAGGAGCTGAATTGGCTCCATGTTCTTCTAATATTTTTTTCCCAATCAAATCTAATTCTTTTGTAGACATGCCTGGTTTCGCTTGGCTTTTCATTTCTTCTCTTGCCAAAGCGACAATTCGGCCGACTTTTTTTAAGGCTTCTAACTCATGATCATGTTTGACAATCACTGTTCATTCCCGCTTTCTATAACTTCATTCTATTCAATAGCTTACCACATTTTACGCCAAAAGAGTAAAGGCTGAGATTCGGGTGAGATGTGGACAAATTGGTATAGATAACTAGATGTGCATATGATATATTTTTTATGAACATCATGAGAGATTTGTTCATGATGATGACGAAGGGGGGAGAAATAAGATGGTGTTTCAGTTTTTTCAAAAGTTAGGAAAATCATTTATGCTTCCAATCGCTGTGCTTCCTGCAGCGGGTATCATTTTGGCTATTGGGCGAGAAGATGTATTCAACATCCCGTTTATTCATGCTGCAGGAAATGCAATTTTTGCGAATTTGGCTTTAATTTTTGCTATGGGTGTAGCGATTGGTATTTCAAAGGACGGTAACGGGGCAGCGGCGTTATCAGGAGCGATCTCTTATTTTATTTTGTCAGCTGGTACCACGTCGATCAATTCGACCAACAATATGGGGGTATTGGGTGGTATTTTGTGCGGACTTTTGGCAGGTTACGTTTACAATAAATTTAAGGACACGAAACTGCCTGAATACTTAGGTTTCTTTAGTGGAAGACGGCTTGTGCCTATTATGACAGCACTTTTTACCATTCTATTAGCAGCCGTTTTTGGTTATGTATGGCCTCCAATTCAAAGTGTGATCAATGATTTGGGAGAGTGGATTTTAAGTCTTGGAGCAACGGGTGCCGGGCTGTTTGGCTTCTTTAACCGCTTGCTCATTCCATTAGGACTTCACCATGTGTTGAATAATCTATTTTGGTTTCAATTCGGTGAATTCAGCGGAGCGACAGGTGATTTAGCGCGGTTTTTCAAAGGAGATCCAAGTGCAGGTGTCTTTATGACTGGTTTCTTCCCAGTGATGATGTTTGGGCTGCCGGCGGCATGTCTCGCGATGGTTGTGACCGCAAAGCCTGAAAAACGAAAAGCAACAGCCGGTCTAATGATTGGAATGGCACTGACGTCATTTATTACAGGAATCACAGAACCAATTGAATTCTCATTTATGTTTTTATCTCCACTTTTATATGGTGTTCATACGATATTAACTGGTCTTTCGCTCTTTATTGTCAACACCTTAGGCATTCATAGCGGTTTCGCTTTTTCAGCCGGTGCGATTGATTACGTTTTAAGTTTTGGAATTGCGCAAAAACCCATTCTGTTACTTGTGGTTGGGGTCATCTATGGCGTGATTTACTTTGTTGTTTTCTATTTCCTGATTAAATTGTTAAAGCTAAAAACACCGGGCAGGGAAGATGATGACATCGAAGATATTTCAGGTGATGATACACATACTGCCGGAAGTATGCTCGTAGAGGGACTAGGCGGCAAAGACAATATCACCACAATTGACCATTGTGCGACCCGTCTTCGTTTAACAGTAGAAGATACCAATTTATTAAATGAAGGTACATTGAAAAAAGCAGGTGCCAAAGGGGTACTGACGTCAGGAAAAACTTCCGTACAAATCATCATTGGAACAAATGTCGAATTTGTCGCCGATGATCTTCGCAAGGAAGTCGCTCGGGACTAAAAAAAGCGTTCAGCCAGATCAAATGGGCTGAACGCTTTTTTGTTTTCGCTGTTCGATCACCAGTACAATGCTGATGACAACAAGTAAAAACCATGAACTGATTTTACCAAGATGGACGAGAGACCAAGCATGCTGCTGATTTGGATATTGCCATGCTCCTAAAAAGGTCGTGACATTTTCGGCCACCCAAATAAAAAATCCAATCAGCAAAAACGAGATAACAAGCGGCATGCGAAAGGTCGATGAACCGACCTGAAAGGAAACTGTTGTTTTTCGAAACACAACCACTAGGAGTAATGTCAGCCACCAGCGTAGATCATAAATCCAGTGATGAGTAAAGAAATTGAAGTAAATACATAAACTGATCCCAATCGAAAGATACGGATGAGGCCATGCTTTCACCTTCACGTGAAGCCGAGTCAGTGCCTGATAAATATAGCTTGCCACGCTCGCATACATAAAACCGCTATAGAGCGGAACCCCAAAAATTTTCGTATAAGCTTCTTCAGGATAGGACCATGAACCCATATGTACTTTGTAGATTTCTAAGCCTATTCCAATCACATGAAAGAGACAAATAACCTTCAACTCTGTCAGCGTCTCAAGCCGTAGCATCAGCATGAGAAGCTGTGCCATAAGGCAAAGCAGAAGAATAACATCATATCGATGAAGAAAAGGAATAGACACGACCTTTGATAGGGCAAGCACCGTAAAGATCATGACAGGAAATAGACAAGAGATGGCCTGTAAATAAGCAAAATGAAATAATGTTTTCATACAAAATGTAACCCCTTTTTACTGTCTGAAATAACTTAGACGGCCATAGCAAGGGGAAAGTTTACCTCGACTAGATATTCATGAACAATTTGTGAATATATATGTGAAAAGGATCACAAATGTATATTAAGTAGTATAATAAGATCATAAAGAAAATGTGAAATATTTCACATAATTTAAAAGGAGGCATCATCATGTTTACAAAATTCTTACAAACGAATGTATGGGCAGCGGTTATCCTTTTGGCAGCAAGACTTTATATCGGATGGACTTGGCTGACATCTGGTATTGGAAAACTAACAGGCGGATTCGATGCATCAGGATATTTGCAATTTGCCATTGCTGAACCTGTTGTGAAAGATGGACATCTTGTTTATCCGTTCTATGTCTGGTTTTTAGAAAATGTCGCGTTGCCAAATGCCGGACTCTTCAGTGCCATGGTCATGTGGGGAGAAATCTTAGTTGGTCTAGGACTAATTGTTGGATTGTTCACAACAACAGCAGCCTTTTTTGGAAGCGTGATGAATGTCTCTTTCTTACTAGCTGGAACCGTTTCTGTTAACCCGCTTCTTCTTCTGATCGCCGTCTTTATCATAGCAGCGAAAGGAAATGCCGGAAAACTTGGCCTTGATTATGTAGCAGGTCCAGTCCTTAAGCGAAAACTGAAAAAAAAGCCGCATTTAGAAGTGGCATCATAATAAAGAAAAGCATCCTGAGCGAAAACTCAGGATGCTTTTTATTTAAGAATCACTTTTTATAAGGTTGATATGCAAGACTGTTAACGAGTGCTGACTGATATCTGGATCATGTCCGACGATAAATTCGAGCTCATAATCACCGGTCTGATAAACGTATTTCTTCTCTTTTGTTTGTGGGATGGTGCTGACTGAATCTGCTGGTCCAAGCTGTTTCTTTAATAGGGAAGGAGTCATTCCTCCGATATTCGTTTCTTTTTCTACATTTGTTCCAAAATAACGGATTTCGTTAATCTTGCCTTTTTTGTCATAGTGAAAAGCAAATCCAGGGTTGCCCATTTCGGCATGATACAAATCAAAGCCGCTTTGACCCGTTTCTGGATAAGGCTGTCCTAGTTTATGCCGAACGTCTTTTTTTGTTTGAACCCCTATTTTGAGTCCTTCTGCATAGTATGGCATTTGTCCTTTATGCGCCAGCTGATAGATGCTGTTTAGCGCTGCATTCGGCCCTTGAGGAATGGACTGTTCTGCCTGCGTTTGGGTCATGGCGTGCGCTGAAATCGATGGGCTGAAAGCAAATAAGGTGGAAGAAGCGAGTGAAGCGGTCACGAGAAATGCTGCTGTTTTTTTCATGATCAATAATCCCTCCTTCTTCACCTATACCCGGTGTCATGCGGATCAAACGTAAAAAGCCCCAGCTGATCTTGGATCGGCTGGGGCCTTAAATGAGAAAGTTATTTGGAAGACGAGCTGGATTCATCTTTGGCGGAAGAGGAATCTTTTTCATCCTGTACTTTCTTTGTGTAGTCATAATCATTTCGCTCAATTGGTGTAAAGCCTTTAGGTTTGTAGAAACGGAGTAAATCTTCCGTGACAATCTTATCAGATGTCTCTAGCATCTTTTTCACCGTTTCGTTTTCTTGTGATGCCTTTTCAGTCGGCTCGATTTTTTCACCTGTTTTGTTGCTGTAATAATTGTTGCCTACTTTCGTGTAGTCCTTAGACACGAAGTCTCCATTTCTAAATGGCACAAGCTCTTTAAAGTTCTTCGATAAGATATCAGAACCAGACATTAAATAGTTCTTCGTATCATCTCCGAGCAGGTGGAGAAGGGTAGGCGCAACATCGACTTCACCAGAGTATTTATGAATCTGTCCGCCTTTTACGCCTGGCACATGGATAAAGAGCGGCACACGCATAAGCTGGGCATTTTCATAATCTCCAATTTTTTCGCCAGTCACTTTTTCCATCGCTTCATTATGGTTTTCTGAAATGCCGTAATGGTCACCGTACATAATGACGACGGTATTGTCATAGAGACCGGATTTCTTCAAGTCATTAAAGAACTGTTCAATGGCTTCATCTAAATAATGAGCAGATTGGAAGTAGTTATCAACGACGGAGTCTCCGAAGTCGCCAGGTTCAAAATCGGTATCACCTTCATCCATACCAAATGGGAAGTGGTTTGACAGCGTAATGAATTTCGAATAAAACGGCTGTTTTAGATTTTCAAGCATTGGCATGGATTCTTTGAAGAAAGGTTTGTCTTTCAATCCATAGTTCTTCGTATCTTGTTCATTCATATCGTAGTACTCAGAATCGTAAAATCTGTCATATCCAAAGGACTTAAACATTTCATTTCGGTTCCAGAACGTTTTCGTATTTCCGTGGAATTCAGCGGACGTGTATTGGTCCTTTTTCAAAATGCCAGGAAGCGCCTGATATGTGTTTTGAGCTTTGTTAATAAACACAGAGCCTTGTGATAATGGGAAAAGCCCCGTATCCATCATAAATTCCGCATCAGATGTCTTTCCTTGTCCTGTTTGATGGAAGAAGTTATCAAAATAAAACGTTTTGTTGTCATGGGCTAATGAATTGAGGAAAGGAGTGACCTCTTTTCCATTCACTTTGTAATCAATGACAAAGTTTTGCAGTGATTCAAGAGAAATTGTAATGACGTTCATGCCTTTCGCTTTCCCGTAATAAGCCGGGTTAGGATCAGCGCTGTTCGCCTTTAGATAATTCTCTACATCTGTTACGTCACTTGAATTTGCCAGGGCACGCTGGCTGTTTGATTTCACATTTTGAATGGCATCAAACACCGTAAAATTATAAGCACCCAAGTATTTGACTAAATAATTGCGGTCGAACGATCTTGATAAAAGCTCTGGGCGATCAATTTCTGCTGCGATTAAGTTGACAACAAAAATCAGAACAGAGGACACAAGAACGAGTCTAAACGATTTTGTTTTTTGAACAGGTACAGTCGCTGTACTTGTTTGCTGCTGTCTTTTCATGCGGACTGCGAGTACGATCAAGATGATGGTATCGAGAAAGTAAAACATATCAGTCCAACGCATGAGTGAAAATGCACTATCACCTAATTGTCCGCCATTCGTTCCTGCCTGCATCACTGTAGGCAGCGTGATAAAGTCATTGAAGAATCGATAGTACACGATATTTGCGTAAAGTAAAAAAGACATGAAAAAGTGAATCACAATGATAGCGGCAGGCTGCCATTTTTTCTTGAACAATAAAGCAAAGCCAAGAAAGAACAAGCTGGAGCTAATAGGATTCACAAAAAGCAAAATATGCTGAAGCACATTTGATATACCAAGTTTAAATTCGATTAAATAAGCTGTATACGTCTTGAGCCATAACAAGATGGCTGCAATTACAAAGAAGCCGAGGCCCCTTTTTTGAATAAATGTTTTCATTTAAACACTCCTTTTCTCCGTTAAACGGAAGAGGCGGAACGAAAGAAAACGAACCATTAGAATATACCATGAAATGCACAAATAGAAAAGTCATAACCGGTGAGCACCTAAGGCAACCTGTCCGAGCTAGAAATGGGAAGACATCGAAAATATTCGATCTCCGAAAAACTTTTTGTGAAATTCATCCTAATAATTACAGAAAATTCTGTAATTTTCCTGTTGCTATATCAATAAAACAGGTAAAAAGACACAAGTCTAAAGAATTAATTTGATTTCTACAATGGTGCATTTAGGCGGATTTCCAGTGTTTATTAATGTTTATGCAGGTTAAGTAAAAAAAATGAATGAATAAACCGCTGAATTGTCTGGATAATAATTCCTTCATGAAAGTATATTGATATATATTGTTGTTTCACAAACATAATGGTTTTGATGTGTATTGTAAGGGTTTTATTCTTTTTGACGGGTGAACAAATTATCTAAATATACTTAAGTGTACAGTTCGACACTATAAACTTTTGAAACGGGGTCGATATAGACAGTGACAGGAAATCTTCCATTGAAAGGATTGATAGTATATGACTGTACGAGCACAGAACCTCGTTCAGAACTGGTTTCCGAGTGAGGACGGAAATGCAGAAGAGCGGAAAGAACTCATTAAATTAATGGAACAGATCATTTCAGGGGTCGATGACCTGAAGGATCCGAACCGTGCTCACCTAAAAGGTGAAAAGAATCGCGAGGAGGACTTTTACAAAAAGCTCACTGAAACAAGTCAAATTCCGATGAACGGACAACAAGCGGAACTTGTGAATGAAGAATTACTGAAGCTTTTACATAATCATCCATACCACACGAAGTATTTCTTCACGAACATTTTGCCAATGGCAAGTACACCAGGAATTCTAGGCATGCTGACGGCTATGCTGGTTAACGGAAACAACCTTTGGGATGTGTATGGACCAGCAGGTGCGGAAGCTGAGGTCAGAGTGGTCTCAATGATGTCTAAGCTCATCGGATATGATCCAAATGTGAGCGGGGGCTACACAACATGGGGAGGTCAAGGGGCTATTTTCTCGGGGCTTCGTTTAGCGATTGCGAAAGTTGCACCGGAGTCATTACGAAAAGGCGTCCCGCAAAATCTTTATGCGTTTTGTTCTGATGCAGCACATTACAGCTTATTTAAGTCAATGGAAGCAACAGGGATTGGCACAGACAACTTAATCAGAATTAAGACGAATAAAGATCATTCGATGGATATGGAAGATTTGCGTTGTCAAATGGAACGTGTTGCCCAAAATGGCGGAATTCCCGTTTATATTGTGGCAACAACCGGAACAACAGATGCCATTGCAATTGATGATGTAAAAGGGGTGCGTGAAACGGCAGAAGCCATTGCTGAGAAGTATGGTCTCAAGGTGCCGCATATTCATGCAGATTCGGCGCTTGGTGGATTCTTTGCTTTCTTTAATGAGTATGATGTATCTGAAAACCCGCTGCAATTCTCAGACGGTGTTCTTCGTATGCTAAAAGAAATCAAAGCGAAATTCCAGCATCTTTCTCTTGCTGACACGATGTGTTTTGACTTTCAAAAACTCGGACAAACACCGTACACATCTAGTTTATTCTTAGTGAAAAACGCTGCTGACTTAAAGCGCTTGGATCTAGAAGAACAAGAAACACCATATGTTGGACATAGAGGATACGGGGAATACCATACCGGTTATACGCTTGAATGCTCAAGAATGGGAAGCTCCATCAGCATGCTAAGTGTGCTGCTAACGTTTGGAATTGAAGGATACCAGCGCTTGCTCGGTCAATTTTTAGAGGTGAACCTTGCATTTAGAGAAGCACTTCGTCAGGAAATTCCACAAGCAGAAGTCGTCAATGATGACAATGTCGGAATGGCTACATTGTTTAGAATTTACCTAGACGGCTCTCCTCGTTTTAAGGAAGAAATATCTGGAGAAGCAACTGCTATGGAAATTGAGCGCAACAATGATTTGAACAAAATCCTCTTTGAAAAGCTTGGAGAGAAAAGAGACGAAATGTTCTTTGGTGATACAACGAAGTTTTTACAAGTCAATGCCAAAGAAGGTCAAGAATTCTATCTAAGTGTGAGTAAATTTTTTGTGATTTCACCTTATACGTTACCGGAGCATATCCCTCATATCGTATCTTATTTAAAAGATGTCATTGCATCTGTTTGTGGACAATTTGAAAGTGTAGAGGCTTAAATTAAAATTGAGAGTGGAGATGTAGAAAAAAATGGCGAAACAAAGGAAGTTTGGAGGACTTACGATATCCTCCAAAATCATGTCAGTCGTTGTCGTAACATTACTCGCAACCGTTGCATTATTCGTTCTAACATTTTATTTAGTTAGCCAGGATTTATCTTCCCAATTATTAAAGCAATTTGATTATCGATTAACAACAGATATTGATACAGCGAAAAAAGAAATCGATCATATTGATGGAAATGTCCTTAGCATTAGCGGGAAGGATGATCCCATTTATGTGGAGATCAAAAAGAAATTCACAGAACTACAAAAAGATCATACGCTTGAGAACTTATACGTGTTATCAAATAAGGGCGGCAAAGAAAGAATCATCGTACTAACAGGGGAAGACAATGATTTTGATCAAGATTATGTCTTTTCAGATGAAATGAAACAAGCTCTTTCTGAAGATAAAATGGTCAAAAGTGACATTTACGTTGATTCGTATGGGACTCATAAATCCGTCTTTTTACCAATTAAAGATTCAGGCGGTGAACTCACGGGGATTTTAGGAATTGACTTAGATGCCTCTGTTGTTCCAGCAACAACGAAAAAGCTGACAATTTATATCACAGTAGCATCTGCGATTGTGCTCATCGGCGGATTACTCTTCTCATTCTTCATGGGAAGAAGAATTGCAAAACCAGCACGCTCATTAATGGAATCAGCGGATCGAATTGCAGATGGTGATTTAACTGGCATGGTAGAAGTTCAAAGTAAAGATGAGATCGGTCAATTAGCGGCTTCCTTCCAGAAAATGCAGGGACGGATCAAAGAGCTTATTGGACAGATCTCAAACTCATCAAGTGAAGTGTCGAAAATGTCTTCACAGCTTCGCACAGTGACAACGGAATCTAGTCAAAGTGCACAACAAGTGTCAGAAGCGATGACGAATATGAGTGAAGGAATCAATGATTCAGTCGCAAACATTACAGACTGCACAACATCTGTTGCGGAAATCGATACTCAAATCGAAGGCGTAACAAAAGAAGTGGATGAAATGAAATCTGTTTCATCAAAAGTACAAGAGCAGTCAGAATCTGGTCAAAAATTGGTGCAGCATGTGCTTGAACATCTCAACATGTTACATGACATGATGACAAGCTCCAAGCAAGCGGCAGAAGAATTGCAATCACATTCAACAGAAATTGAAAGTGTCATCTCCATTATTACGGACATTTCAGCGCAAACGAATCTGCTTGCACTGAATGCTTCTATTGAAGCCGCACGTGTAGGAGAAGAAGGAAAAGGATTTGCTGTTGTGGCTGATGAAGTCCGTAAGTTAGCTGAACAGTCAGCTGATGCAGCTAAAACGGTCTCAGACTTAGTCATTGGCACACAGGAAAATAGTCAGCGTGTCCTTGAAAGCGTGGAGGAAAGCAGTAAAGCAGTGGAAGAAGGCCGTGAGCAAATGAAAGGCACATCGCAGAACTTCGCTGGTATTTATGATGGAGTGTCTCAATTTGCAAGCAGAACGAACAATTTGCTTCAATCTATTCAGCAGGTAGAACGAGCATATCAAACAATTTCTACATCGATTGAACAAATTTCGGTCGTGTCAGAAGAACATGCGGCAAGCTCTCAAGAAGTAGCGGCAGCAACAGAACAACAAAGTGCTGGCATGCAGCAAATTTCAAGTGCGATTGAACAGCTCTCTGACATGTCAGAGGACTTGGCACAAATGGTATCTACTTTTAAAATCGACAAAAAATAACGAGAAAGCTGGCTCTTGTGAGAGAGTCAGCTTTTTTGCTATGCTTAACCAAAATATCAGACGATCTGAAAGGAGACGTGTCATGGATTTTGCGCAGAGATTGTCAGAAGAACGGATCAAAAAGGCGATGGACCATGGAGCTTTTGAAGGACTATCAGGCTTTGGGAAACCTCTGCCAAAGGATGATGCTGCTCATGTACCAGAAGAGCTGAGGATGGGCTATCGAATCATGAAAAATGCTGGCTTTGCCGGGGAAGAAACCGCTTTGAAAAAAGAACTAATGACGGTCAAAGAGTTACTGAAAACGAGTATAGATGGAGAAGAAAGAAAAAAACTCTCTCTCGTATGTGAGGAAAAACAAAAACGCCTCGATGAACTCACATCCAAGCGCCAAACGTTTGCTCGACCAGCCTCCTCCTTTTATAAGAATAGGGTCTACGAAAAACTAACGGAGCATAAAAAAAGATGATGACACGCTGCCTCTCTGAGCACATTGAGGGAGCTTTTTTTATGAAAGCGCTACATTTTCTTATTGACTACATGTATATACAAATATAAAATATGAGGTGAACATGTATATACAAGTTTTGATTCTTTTTTCTTATAAAAAAACGATCTCGGAGGGGATAGCATGGCTGATTATCAGGCAGCGGCAGATCAGATTTTGAAAGCCATTGGCGGCAAAGAAAACATTGATCAAGCCACACATTGTGTGACAAGACTTCGTTTTGTGCTAAAAGATGAAGGTAAGGTGGATGAGAAAGCACTAGAACAAATTGATGAAGTGAAGGGATCTTTCTCAGCGAATGGCCAATACCAAGTGGTCATTGGTCAAGGAGTGGTGAATCGGGTTTATGCCGAAATGGTCAAACAGACGGGAATCGGCGAAGCGACAAAAGAGGACGTCAAGCGTGCCTCTGATCAGAAATTAAATCCTTTACAGCGTGCGGTGAAAACGCTTGCAGATATCTTCATTCCAATCCTTCCAGCTATCGTGACAGCCGGTTTATTGATGGGGATTAATAATATTTTAACAGCTCCTGATATTTTCTTTGATCAAAAATCCATTGTGGATGTGTATCCGGCATGGGCGGATTTAGCAAATATGATCAACTTGATTGCAGGCACTGCCTTTACCTTTTTGCCAGCATTAATTGGCTGGTCGGCTGTCAAGCGGTTTGGAGGTAATCCACTTCTAGGGATGGTCCTCGGACTGATGCTTGTACATCCAGATCTGTTGAATGCTTGGGGGTATGGAGCGGCGGAAAAGACAGGTGACATTCCTGTTTGGAATTTGTTTGGACTTGAAGTACAAAAGGTAGGTTACCAAGGGCAGGTTCTTCCGATACTCGTCGCCTCCTATTTACTCGCAAAGCTCGAATTATTTATAACAAAACGGACACCTGAAAGTATTCAGCTGTTAGTTGTTGCACCAATTACATTATTACTCATTGGATTTTTATCATTTATCGTCATTGGTCCCGTTACATTTGCGATCGGAAACGTTTTAACATCTGGACTCGTCACCGTATTCCAGCAATTCGCAGCACTTGGCGGTCTTTTATATGGCGGATTGTATGCAGCGTTAGTCATTACAGGGATGCATCATACGTTCCTAGCAGTCGATATTCAGCTGATTAACTCAAAACTGCACGGCACGTTCCTATGGCCAATGCTCGCCTTGTCTAATATTGCTCAAGGATCAGCGGCACTTGCGATGATGTTTGTCTTAAAAGATGAAAAGCAAAAAGGGCTCTCGCTGACATCAAGTATTTCTGCTTACTTGGGCATTACTGAACCGGCGATGTTTGGGGTGAACTTGCGCTATAGATTCCCGTTTATTTTTGCCCTGATCAGTTCAGGGATAGCTGGTATGTTTATTGCCTCACAAGGGGTACTGGCAAGTTCAGTCGGCGTTGGAGGCATTCCAGGAATCTTCTCGATCATTCCGAAATATTGGGGGGCATTTGCCATCGGAATGGTGATTGTGCTGATCGTCCCATTCATTGGTACCCTTTTATATGCAAAACTTAAAAAGAAGGATGTATCACAAGAACTTAACTAGTGGTGGTGAAGGAAATTGAATCAACAAACAAACGAACCGTGGTGGAAAAAAGCCGTGGTCTATCAAATCTATCCGAAGAGCTTTTTAGACACAACAGGCTCTGGTACAGGTGATATCAATGGCGTGACGAAAAAGCTCGACTATATCAAAGAGCTAGGGGCGGATTGTATTTGGCTGACCCCTATGTATGAGTCACCACAGCATGACAATGGTTATGATATTAGTGATTATACAAAAATCCATGACATGTACGGCACAATGGCTGATTTTGAGCACATGCTGAAAGAAGCACATGAACGAGGGATCCGTGTCATCATGGATCTCGCCGTGAACCATACGTCGATTTTCCATGAGTGGTTTCAAGCCTCCCGAGAGTCGAAGGAGAACCCGTATCGAGACTATTATATTTGGAAGGAGCCGAAAGCGGACGGCTCTCCTCCGAATGATTGGCAGTCAAAGTTTGGCGGGCCAGCGTGGGAATTAGATGAAGCGACAGGTGACTATTATCTTCATTTATATGATGTTACCCAGGCAGACCTCAATTGGGAACATGATGAAGTGCGCAGGAAAGTATATGACATCATGCACTTTTGGTTTGAAAAAGGGATCGATGGATTCAGACTGGATGTCATCAATAACATTTCAAAGGATCAACGCTTTTTAGATGATGCCGGGCAATCAGTGCAAGGTGATGGACGTATGTACTATACAGATGGGCCGAGAATTCATGAATTTTTGCATGAAATGAATCAGGAAGTGTTTTCGAAATATGATAGCATGACCGTGGGGGAAATGTCTTCAACGAATATTACAGACTGCATTCGGTATACAAGACCTGATCGGCAGGAGCTGGATATGACGTTTAATTTTCATCATTTAAAAGTCGACTATCCTAACGGTGAAAAGTGGGCCATTGCGCCATTTGATTTTCTAGAGTTGAAATCAATTCTGTCAGAATGGCAGACGAAAATGCATGAGGGCGGCGGCTGGAACGCACTCTTTTGGTGCAACCATGACCAGCCACGCATCGTGTCTAGATACGGTGATGATGGCACGTACCATCAGCAATCAGCGAAGATGCTGGCGACCACCATTCATTTGATGCAAGGCACTCCTTATATTTATCAAGGTGAAGAAATTGGGATGAAGAATCCTCGCTTTGAGGACATTTCGTCATACCGCGATATTGAATCACTCAATATGTACGAAGTCATGCTTGAAAAAGGGAAAACAAAGGAAGAAGCTTTGGCGATTTTACAGGTCAAATCAAGAGATAACGCAAGGACACCTATGCAATGGACGTCGGAAAAAAATGTGGGATTCTCAAAAGGTACACCTTGGATTGAACCAGCTCAAAACGATATTTCAGTAGAAGCTGCATTAAAAGACGAGACGTCGATTTTTTATCATTATCAAGCCCTTTGCAGACTTCGAAAAGAACTTGATGTGATCACCTATGGGAGCTTTACTTTACTGCTTTCAGATGATCCAAAGGTGTTTGCGTATGTGCGAGAAGGCAAAGATGAGAAGATTCTCGTGATCAACCATTTTTATGCAGGCGAGACGGACTTTACACTTCCAGATGAGCTTGCAAAGGATGTCAATGAAATGGAAGGGCAAGTCCTGCTGTCCAATTATGAGGATGTGCCGGCAGATATCAAGGGATTTACGTTGCGCCCATATGAGTCAATCGTTTATCATTTAACCAAACGCTAGTAAATGGGGCGGAAGGAAAATGAAAGAGAATAAGTTTCGAGTGATTTATGATCAGCTCGCAAGACGAATTGAACAAGGTGAATGGCAGGATAAAGGCATCCTCCCATCAGAACATGAGCTGTCTGTCATGTATGACACATCCCGTGAGACGGTGAGAAAGGCATTAAACATCCTTGTGCAAAATGGCTATATCCAAAAAATTCGTGGGAAAGGCTCAGTATTGCTGAATCGAGAGAAAATGCAGTTCCCAGTTTCGGGTCTTGTCAGCTTTAAAGAGCTTTCCCAAACGCTTGGGCGAAAGACGGTAACAACGGTTCATGAGTTCGGTTTAATCAAGCCAGATCAGTATATTCAGTCTCAGCTGAAAATCAGTGGGCAGGAGGACGTTTGGGAAGTGATTCGCTCTCGCAATATTAGCGGAGAAGAAGTCATTTTAGACAAAGATTACTTTTTGCAAAAACATGTGCAGGTCTTGTCTAAGGACATTTGTGAAGGATCGATTTACGAGTATATTGAAGGAGAACTTGGGGTCTCGATTAGTTATGCTCAAAAGGAATTTGTGGTCGAGCCATGTACTGAAGAAGATGAAAGGTATCTCGATTTGAACGGGTTTGATCATGTGGTAGTGGTGAAGAATTATGTGTTCTTGGAGGATACGAGTCTATTCCAATACACAGAAAGCCGCCACCGCCTAGATCGTTTCAGGTTCGTGGATTTTGCTAGAAGAGAGAAGTAGACAGGGCCGAGGCTCTGTCTATTTCAGGTTTTAGGGAAACAAGAGCAACATTCTAGGAGGACAAATGATCAGACTGAATAGACCATTAAAATTAAGAGATTTAGAAATTTTTAGCGTGATGAAAGATCACAGGATTTTATGTTATGTCATCATTGAAGACACGCGAAAACCGTTTACGGAAGAAGATAGAAAATTAGAGCCGTTATGTTATATGGATGAAGAAGACATTCAAGCGATTTTGAATGAATTTCATATTTCAATTATCAGTGATGAAACATTAAATGAAGAAGATTTAACCCTTGTGAAATCGTACTTTGCTGAATTTGTGAATAACACGAACTTAACGAATTTCATTACGAGAGAATATGTTCAAGAGGATTTATATGCCGTTGATGATGAAGATGATATCGCGTTTTTTAATAGAATGCTGCGTCATATAGGGTCAGATGATGTGAAAGAATTTGATGACCGTCATTGGATGTATTTATCCCAAAATTGATAGTGAGATGGAAAAAGGACAGAGCCGAAGCTCTGTCCTCAGCGTGTAGACAAACCCTCGCATTCGTTGTCAAATCTGTGCTCCGGTGCTCACGAATGTCAAATTCGCTCCGCTCCGGTGCTCGACTTTCCTAGACTGCAAAGGTTTTCTATCACGCTGAAAAAAAAGACAAAGGGCTAAAATCAAGTCCATTTTAGCCCTTTGTCCACAATCTGAAAGGACAGAGCCAATGCTCTGTCCTTTTCGATTAAGATGATACTTTGTTTCGTGTGCGCTTGCGCTGGTAGTAATAAAGGATACCGCCTGAGGCGAGCATGAGTAAGCCAATCAATACCGCTGTATACATCATCGTTGCCGTATTCGGCAGTGTGCCGCCTGGCATGCCGCTTCCATCCTGATTTGGATTCGAACCGCCTGGAGCAGAAGTTCCACCGTCTCCGCCATTTTGGTCTGGACTTGTTCCAGCAGCTTCACTTTGATTGAGTACGGTGTATTCACTAAAGTGCTCCGTTTTACCTGAGACAATCCCGTTTTCGAATGAACCGTTACTTGTTTTGGCATAGCGGTTTTTCTCACGATCGACATAATAGACACCTGGTTTTTTCGCTTTTTCAGGCGCGTCTAATGTAAAGAACAGTGTGACGGGATCTTTAAAGGTAGACACATTTTTCTGATCTTGTTTGATTTGGAAATCGTATGTGTCGGTTAATGCGTTTTTCACCTTATTTGTTTTTGCCATCGATATATCTGCATCTTGCTCTGACAAATTGGAGAGCGGTAATGCTAGACCGACTTTGTCATGATAGATGGTGACGTTTGGATCTTGCTCTCGTTTCTTCAGTTCAGCTACTTGCCCTTTTGATAGAGACAATTGAACCTTTTTCGCTTCGGTTGCTTTGTCTAAATAGAGCAATGCTTTGTTCGTATGCTGCACATACGTTTGGAATTTCTCATCATCTTGAATGTCATAGGCGCCTTTTCCTTTCAAGCGAGGAAGGAATACTTCTTTCACTCGATGGTCGATGACTGGAGAAATATGACCGTCTGCCTGTTCAATTTGCTCTTTGAAAATTTCATAGTCAACATAGCCTAAGTCTTCACCATGAGACGCTTCTGTAAAGACGCTGTAGCCATCACCGCCTGTGCCGACAAATGCATTAGTCGCCACGCGGTATGTTTTCTGATCATCAATGTCAGTCAGATTGCCATTTTGATCTTTCAATTTGACATCAATCAGTCTGCTGCCAGCTGGTTTACTCAGTGTAAACGTATATTCAATACCGGCTACATGAGGGAATGCGCCTCCGCCTTCTTCAATGCCTGAAAGACCTTGTTCAAGCGCTTTTTTAATTTGACTGCCTTTTAAATCTGCGACATATAGTGTGTTTCCAAAAGGCATCACGGTTAAAATATCCCCTAATGTGATATCTCCTTTTTCAATGCTGCCTCGAATACCACCGCCGTTTGTAATGGCAAGGTCAGCCCCAGCAGATTCTTGTGCTTTCTTTAACATGCCATCTGCAATAAAGTTTCCAAGGTTCGTTTCCTTTGCACGGACGTGTTCACGTTGTCCATCTAAAAAGACATCTGACGTCCCGACTTTTTCGGTTTTTAAATCTTGGATATCTGCCTTGTACTGATCAAGAATCGCTTTTGCGTCCGCATCTTCTTTCACAGAGTCGTCGATCGTGATGAGGTCAAAAGTAGATTCTTTTGGCTGTACGACGCCTTTTTTGTCAAAGGCCACGTCTACTTTTCCTAAAAATTGTCCGTAGTCTTTTACTTGCGCAACAATCGTTGGTTCTTTTTTATTGATGACCTTTAATTTTTCAACAAGGGTGTGGGTGTGACCACCAATGATGAGATCAATGCCATCTACTTTTTGAGCCAGTTCTAGATCACGGTTATAGCCAATATGTGTGAGCGCAATAATTTTATTGATTTTTTCTTTAGTTTGAATGGTTTTGACTGTTTCTTTTGCTTTTTTGTATGCATCTTGAAATTGAATGTTGGGACCACTGCTGGATGTAATCGCTGTGTCTTCAGTGGTTAGACCAAATACAGCGACCTTTTCACCATTTACGTCAAGTAGAATGTAAGGGTAAATGCCAGCTTCTTTTTTCTCACCAGCTTTAAATGTTGCTGGTTTTTTCACTAAATCGCTTAACTGTTTTTCCTTAGAGACATTCACGTTTGATGACACGATCGGGAAGTTCGGTTTTTCAAACTGGTGACGGTTTTTAGCATCTACACTGGATGCATCACCTGTCAGGAATTGACGAAGGACAGATGGACCTTTGTCAAATTCATGATTCCCGAACGTCATGGCATCGTATTTCATTAAGTTCATCAGTTTCAGATCGGCAAGTCCTTGCCATTTTGTGAAATAGAGATCACCAGAGAAGACATCTCCAGCGTCTAATAAAATATTGTTTTCGCTTTGGGCGCGAACTTCTTTGATCTTGGTTGCGCGTCTTGCTGCATCATCCAGATGTGCATGTGTATCGTTTGTATGCATCACCGTTAAATGCCAATTGTCTGTTGCAGGTGGTTCTGTTGTACCATCATCTTTAAACGCTAGCTTGTACACGCCAAGTCCGTCTGTGCTGGCATTCCGAATAAAGTCGACGCTGCTTGATTTCTCTGCGAACGGTTTTGCAAGTAGAGAAGATTCAAAGGTGACTGTTGCGCCTTTTACTGGTGCAATGGACCAGTTTTGATCTGCGCTTGGGTTAATGGTTTTTTGTTCAATAATATAATCCATCAGCACTTGGCGGTTCTCATCTGCTGAGGCGAGCACCACTTTATCTTGTGTGAGGTGCGGGAACCCTCCGCCGCCAGATGCACGGTAGTTGTTTGTCACGACTAAAAATTCTTGATTGTCAGAAACGGGTTTTCCGTTGTAAGACAAGTTTTTGATGCGGTTCGCACTAGCGTTAACAAGTGTGCCTGTTGTGCTGTATTTAGCAGGCTGTGTGACATCTACTTGGTACGTCACACCATCGATCACATCAAAATTATATGAGCGGTATTCTTCGTTTAAAATAGGCTGTTCATTTGAAGTATTTGGTTTGATTTGGTTAAACTGACCAGCAGACATTTCAAGCCAGTCTTTTACTTCACTGCCTTTTAGTTTTACAATCTGCACGGTGTTATCGTAAAGGTAAAGATCACCGATGTTTTTAATCGCTAAATCACCTTTTGCGATATTTGTATAATAGTTCACACCATTGCGTCCGCCGGCTTTAAATGGTGCACCTGCAGAGAGAATCGGCAAGTTTTTGTACGAAGTATCTTTCATTTTTTCTTGTGCATACCATTTCTGGGCATCTGTCACGATTTGAATAGAAGGGTCATCCATCACTTGAGCGAAAAAGCTGTTAATGTCTGCTTCTGTTTTTCCAACTGGCTTTCTGACGTAATCTAGGGTGTTTTGGTGAGTTGTTTGAATGGCATTTTTCACTGTACTGTTTTGATATGTCACCCCGGCAACGGATTCAATTTTGCCTGTTCCGTCTGTGACTTTCCAGTTGCTGCCGTCTGGCTCTAGTGTTAAATCAATGACTCCGAGGTAGCTTCCCCAGTTTTTTGACATGACGACAGGAATGCCATTAATGGTTCCTTTTGCGACATCAAATTTGTCGACGCCGCTATATTCAGCGCTTGGGAATGTGCCATGCTGATGGCCAGACACAATCGCATCAATGCCTTTTGTTTTCGTGGCAAGGTCAAAGATCATATTTTCTGATCCTTTAGGTGAAGCTGTTTTTTCAATTCCTGTATGAGCAAGAGCGACGATCACATCTGCGCCTTTTGCTTTCATTTCTGGAATGGTTTCATTGGCAGACTCCACAATATCCTGCACTTGAACTTGTCCATCTAAATGCTTCTTATCCCACGTCATAATTTGTGGTGGTACGAATCCTATGTAACCGACTTTCACAGTTTGGGAGGCTCCGTTTGCATCTTTAAAGGTTTTATCCTGAATGACATAAGGAGTAAATCGGTGTTCTCCGTTTAACTTTTTGACGTTCGCATTGACAATCGGGAAGTTGGCGCCCGCAATGGTACCGTCAAGAAAAGATAAACCATAGTTAAATTCATGATTGCCGAGTGTACCTGCATCATATTTTAATTTGTTGAGTGTATGAATAATGGGGTGAACCTTTGTTTGATTGATGATGCTGTCTTTTTCATTTTTATAAACGTATTCTCCAAGAGGGGTTCCTTGAATCAGGTCTCCGTTATCAACAAGGAGTGTATTGGGATTTTGTGAACGGTGCTTGTCAATCAGCTCGGCTGTTTTTGCCAAACCGAATTCATTTGTTTCTTTGTCACTGTAGTAATCATAATTCATCATGTTCGCATGAACATCTGTTGTGGCTAAGATACTGACCTTTACGGCGCTGCCGCTTTCTGTTTCTGCATAAGTAGGTACTGCTGGGAGAATGAGACTAATCAACATCATGGAAGTGAGCAGAATAGACAGGTTTTTCCTTCGTTTAGACCTATGTGCTTGTTTCTTCACCTGATCTCCGCCTTTCTAATTTTTTTGACCACAATACCTATTGTAGAAATGTTTCGTTAACTTTTGTAGTTATTTTTTGCAGATTATTGTAAAGATAACATAAATCATACGAATTACCTTGTTAAGGGAATGTGAATGAGTCTAAATGCTTATTTTTCTGAAAGGGGGTTTTCTCATAGGGATAGGATGTTTGATTTCAATTGGCGGGGGTATAGTGTGTAGTGTAAACGATAATTAAGCAGGAGGGTTTCTACATGGGTAAGAAAATTGCAGTTGTCTTAACAGATTACTTTGAGGATGTTGAATTCACCGAGCCTGCAAAAGCCTTTAAAGACGCAGGCCATGAGATCACAGTCATTGAAAACGAAAAAGGAAAAACAGTGAAAGGAAAGCAAGGAGAGGCAGAAGTAAGAGTCGATGCGTCTATCGATAACGTGAAACCAGAAGACTTCGATGCACTTCTGATTCCTGGCGGCTTCTCACCAGACATTCTGCGTGCGGATGATCGCTACGTGCAATTCACAAAAGCCTTTATGGACGAGAAAAAACCAGTATTTGCGATCTGTCATGGACCGCAATTGCTTATTACAGCGAAGACGCTGGAAGGAAGAGGCGCGACCGGCTATACATCCATTCAAGTAGATATGGAAAACGCAGGCGCCAAATTCAAAGATGAAGAAGTTGTCGTTTGTCAGGATCAGCTTGTCACAAGCCGTACACCTGATGACATTCCAGCATTTAACCTTGAATCATTAAAACTGCTCGCAAAATAAGTAGTTTTGACAGGATAAACAAAGCCAGCACCTTGCGAGGTGCTGGCTTTTTCTGTGCATGGATGTAAGAAAGCGGCGTCAACCGCAATTCAGTATCAGGTGCACGATTATTTTCTTAAGCTTTTCAGCTCGCTTGCAATGGCTTGCATTTCACTTGGGCTGAATGAAGATTTTTTCATCACCATTTGGTGAAGAAATTCAATATCTTCATACTTATCTGGACTGAAGTCTTCGGCTTTGATGACTCCAATATTCAGCATATTGAGCTTTTGCGAAATGTCTTCAATCAGCTGATTGACTTCAGCCGCTTTTTGCTGTGACAAGGGCGGCACGTCCTTTCCTGCATGTGTCGAATAATATGTCTATTTTAACAGAAAAGCAAAAGAATAAAAGGGCTATTATGACGACACTGAAATGTTTTTTTCCTTTTTCTCCTCTTTGATCTTATCAATGATTCGTTTGGATTCAAACACCACAACACCTGATAAACCGATGAGTCCAATTAAGTTTGGAATGGCCATCAGTCCATTGAGCATATCTGCTACGCCCCAGACGAAGTCATTCTTAAACACGGCACCGAAAAAGACAGCTATCACAAACACGATACGATAATACATGACGTACGAATCCTTCGCCAAATATGTAAAGCATTTTTCCCCGTAATAGGACCAGCCAATGATGGTTGAATAAGCAAACAGGAGCAGCCCGATTGCCACGATGGTTGAGCCAGCTGGACCGAGGAAGTGAGCAAAGGATAACGAAGTCAGCGCATCACTTTTTTCTGTTAAATACATATCTGCCATGACAATCGTAATGCCAGTGATAGAACAAACAATGATGGTGTCAATAAACACTTGTGTCATAGAGACGAGAGCTTGACGGGCAGGCATATCCGTTTTCGCAGCCGCAGCAGCAATTGGTGCTGATCCAAGACCAGCTTCATTGGAAAAGACGCCTCGTGCAACACCCCAGCGAATAACGGTTCCAATCGCACCACCTGCCACGGCTTGACCTGTAAAAGCATCTGAGAAAATAAGACTGACTGCGCCAGGAACAAGATCAGCATTCATGACAAGAATGATGAGCCCGCAAATGACGTAAAATAAAGCCATGACTGGTACAAAAATAGATGTCACTCGGCCGATACTTTTAATTCCGCCTAAAATCACGAGTGCCGTAAAGGCGGTAATGATGATACCTGTTACCCAAGTTGGAATTTGAAAAGTAGAATTCATGACGCCTGAGATGGAATTAGACTGTACCAGGTTGCCGATCCCAAAGGCAGCACTGGCACCGAAAACAGCAAATAGCACCCCTAGCCATTTCTGTTTTAAGCCATGCTCTAAATAATACATAGGTCCGCCAGACATTTCGCCTTTTTCGTTTTTGACCCTGTATTTCACAGCCAGAACAGCTTCTGCAAACTTGGTGGCCATCCCGAAAAATGCAGCAAACCACATCCAAAATACTGCACCAGGACCACCTGCAATGACAGCTGAGGCAACACCGACGATATTCCCTGTACCGACAGTTGCAGCAAGAGCCGTCATTAATGCTTGGAAATGGGAGATATCTCCTTCTGATGTTTTGTCTTGTTTTGAAAAAGCGAGCTTTAAAGAATAAGGAAGTAATCTAATTTGAATGAAGAGAACGCGAAAGGTGAGGTAGATTCCAGTACCAACAATTAAAATCAACAGGGGAGGTCCCCACAAAAAATTGTTCATCGTCGTGACAAATTGCTCAATGATTCCCATCTAATGTCCCCCTTTGTTTGTGTAATTCTCCTAAAGTTTCTCCTGTTTTTGTGTAATTTGTCAATGCCGATGGGAGTTTTTCTTGCAAAGTTTCCAAAAGAAAAAGGGCTTGATATGATAGAGAAAAGGTTTTCCAAAGGGATTCTTAGGGAAAAGATAGGAGGAGAATGAAGGATGATTCATGTATTATTTGTGTGCCTCGGCAATATTTGCAGGTCACCGATGGCAGAGGCGATGTTTAGAAAACGAGTCGAAGACGAAGGGCTGAGTGAACACTTTGTGATTGATTCAGCAGGCATTGGCGGCTGGCATCAAGGCAGTCCTCCGCATGAAGGAACACGAAAGCTGCTTGATGAAAAGGGTATCAGCTATGAAAGAATGACTGCAAGACAAATCATGGATAAGGATATCACCACATACGACTATATCATTGCGATGGATGCTGAAAATGTAGGCGCCCTCCGCAGTTTAGCCGGCTATGGAAAACATCACTTTATTGGCCGTCTTCTTGACTTTGTAGAAGACGACGATCGAGACGATGTGCCAGATCCTTATTACACTGGGAACTTTGAGGAAGTACATGATTTAATTGAAACAGGAATTGATCGTTTTTTGACGTATGTAAAAAAAGAGAAACACCTTTAACTGAAAGGAGTCAGATGAGATGGAAGAGAACAAACAAATCGTGCTTCGGGGAGCTGTTATAGGCGCAGCCTGCGGCATATTGCTGACATTATTTCATCGTCCAACAAGAACTGCACTGAAAGAAAAATGGAATGACTGCCAGCAAAAGCTGGATGAATACCGCCTGGAGCCTGGCAAGATGTCTGCTTGCGTGAAGGAAAAAATGGAAGAAACGAAGCAATTGATGAGAACGGTCTCAGATGATTTGTCTTTTCTGAATGAACAGGTGAATCAGTTAAAGGAAACAACACCAAAGGTATTAGAGATTATTGAAGAAACAAAGGATCACTTTCAAAAGAAACAGAAAGATTGATCATTGGAGATGAGGCGTATGGGTTTTGTTAAAGCGTTAATCGGACGCTTTTTGCTGCATGAAGGACCGGCAAAATCAGCTGAACTTGCGTATTTCTTTTTGCTTTCATTATTTCCGTTTCTCATCTTCGTGCTGACGCTTGTTGGTTATTTGCCGCTGACATCAAAGGATGTTCTAAGCGTCATTTCTGGTTATGCGCCAGAGGGAGCGCTTTCGATGATTGAATCCATTGCCGAAGAGACGCTGAATAACCGTAACGGCGGATTGTTGTCATTCGGGATTATTGCGGCACTCTGGTCTGCATCCAACGGTATTAATGCGGTTGTCAGAGCATTTAACCATGCTTACGAAGTTGAGGAAAATCGTTCCTTCATTCTCGTACGTTTAACATCGATTATCTTAACCATTGCGATGGTGCTTACGATTATTTTTGCCTTGATGCTGCCTGTCTTTGGAAAAGAACTTGGCTTATTCGTTGCCAAATTAGTAGGGCAGTCAGATGCGTTTCTCACCATTTGGACCGCCATGAGATGGATTATTAGTCCACTGATTTTACTAATTGTTTTTACATCCCTATATTATTTTGCCCCCAACATCAGGCTGAAATTGAAATTTGTGCTGCCGGGCGCCATATTCGCATCTGTTGGCTGGATTCTCGTCAGCATGCTGTTCTCATTTTATGTAGGCGAATTTGCCAACTATAGTGCGATGTACGGAAGCATTGGGGGAATCATTATATTAATGATCTGGTTTTATTTAACCGGCATTATGATCATCCTCGGCGGCGAGCTCAATGCGCTTTTACATAAGCGTAAAATCGTACCAGGCAAGGTGTGAAAAAAACCGGGCATCCTAAAGAAGAACGAACTTGTTCAATCTTAATGGATGGGGGAATACCGAATGTCTAAACAATCGAAAAAAGGCGGAAGCAACACAAAACAAAACAAAGGCCATCAGCCAAAGCACAAAACAAGTGGAAGTGCGAATGGGCAAAATGGGTATCACTAGATGAAAAAACTCCTCTGCATAGGTGCAGGGGAGTTTTTAATGAGAAATGGATTCGTTTGGAGTGTCGACCACTGACTGTGTACGCCCAAATCGAACACAACAAAACACAAATAAAATCACAATGCTGACAAGGTAAAGTAAATTCATGCCCTCGAACGTCTGCACAAAGAATCCGCCAAGAACCGGACCGAGAATACTTCCTGCACTAAACGCCATCCCGCACATCAAATTCCCAGCAGGCAGCAGATGCTTTGGCAATAAGTCCGTCATATAACTGATGCCAAGTGAGAAGGTCGAACCTACAGCCATACCTGCGATAAAGAAACAGATCGCAACAGACAAAACGGACTGAATAAAAATTCCTGCTAAAAGGAAAAAGAATGAACCGACGAGTGTCACAACTAAAATCAAGCGTCGTCTGCCGAAACGGTCACTCAGCATCCCGAGAGGAAGCTGAAAAACAATACTCCCAATCGCAAACGCAGGTAAAATAAACGCAACAGCATCTATCGTCACCCCGCTTCTCAGCGCATACACAGGGAAGTTACTATTGAGCGTCGTTTCTAAAAAGCCATAGCAAAACGGCATCATAAACGCTACCCAGCCAAATTGAAACGCCTTCTTGAAGCGCTTCAAACTATTTGTCTGCTCTGACGTCTGCATCTCACCTGTATCAGGATATGTATTTTTTAAAACAAACACAAGCAGCCAAATACACAAACTAACTGCACCAGACACAATAAACGGCAAGGATGGATTGATTTCAATGAGTGGTGTTAAAAAAGGGCCAGCGGCAAAACCGAGTCCAAAGGATAACCCATACAATGAAATATTTCGCCCGCGATTTCTAGATGATGAGGCATAGGTTACCCACGTCTGTGTGGAGAAATGAAGCATATGATCACCGATGCCGATCATCAGCCGCAAGAAGAACCAGACGACATAAGATTCAATAAAGACAAAGCTAAACAAACTTAAAAAGACAGCAGCGCCCCCAATGACGATCAATGGTTTAAATCCGAAGCGGCGAAGCGGCGCTTCCATAAAAGGAGACGCAAGCAGCACGCCGATATATAAACCGGTGGCATGCAGTCCGTTTAACGTCGGAGAAGTGCCGGCATGTTCGAAAATAATCGAAATAACTGGCAGTAACGCTCCCTGTGAAAAACCAGATACGGATACAAGTAAAATTAAAATCATAAAATGAATTCTCGACATAAGAAGCTCCTTACAAGTTCATGCTTTCATCGTACAATGGAACCATAGGGGTTTCAATAGAAAGGTGGAAAAGGAATGAAGCTGATATACGAAAATGATCGGTGGGTCGCAAATGCTGATCAAAGGCAGCTACATATTTCAGGAAATGAAGAAGCGGGATACAGGCCGTATCAATTGTTCGCCTCGGCTATTGCGGGCTGTTTTGGAGAAATGGTCATTCATGTATGCCGAAAAAAACGAATATCCTATCAAGGGCTGACCATTACGCCTGAAACGACAAGAGAAGGAACTGTAAACAAAATCACTCATATTCATTTACATATGATCTTTGAAAGCATCAGCACCTCTGATGAACAGCTGGAAAAAGTAATGAAACTTGCGTTGAAGCATTGTTCCATGGTGCAATCCGTGAAAGGAACGATTGATATCACCCTTTCACACGAACGAATCTAAATGTATATGATGCCGGCACTCACGAAAGAATAACAGTCAGATATGATGTAAAGGAGATTGGCTGTATGAATCGTTTGTTTCTTGTGATTGTCGCAATCGGTGTTCCATTATCTGTAATTGGTAGTTTTCTTCATTTCCCGCAGGCTGTCATGTTCGCCGTCTATTGTATCGCCATCATCGGTCTTGCAAGTTATATGGGAAGAGCGACAGAGAGTCTTGCCATTATAGCGGGACCAAGAATTGGCGGTTTGTTAAACGCTACTTTTGGAAATGCAGTGGAATTAATCATTTCATTTTTTGCATTAAAACAAGGACTCACTGCCATTGTCCTTGCTTCACTCACTGGCTCAGTGATTGGCAATTTACTGCTCGTGGCTGGACTGTCTTTTTTCGTTGGCGGATTGAAATTTAAACGACAAGAGTTCAACGTCCACGATGCAAGGCATAACTCTGGGCTGCTTATGTTTGCGATTATTGTGGCATTTGTCATTCCAGAAGTCTTTTCCATGGGGATGGCAGAAGATCGTCAATTTGTTTTAAGTATCGGCATTAGCATCGTGATGATTTTGCTTTATGTCGCAGCACTCTATTTCAAACTTGTCAGCCACAGGGGTGTTTATGTTGCCAAGCAAGAAATTGCGGAAGGGGAAGCCGCTACGGAAGAAGAAACACCAGAATGGTCGGGGAAGTTTGCCACGGCGATTTTACTCCTTGCGACAATTGCTGTGGCGTATATTTCAGAGCGGCTCGTCCATACATTTGACACAGTCGGAGAACAGTTTGGCTGGAGTGAACTGTTTATCGGGGTCATCATTGTTGCGATTGTCGGTAATGCAGCAGAACACGCATCTGCTGTGATTATGGCGTATAAAAACAAAATGGATGTCGCAGTGGAAATTGCTTTCGGTTCTACGCTTCAAGTCGCCATGATGGTCGCACCGATCCTTGTGATCAGCTCTCTGTTTTTTGAAAAGCAAATGCCACTGATCTTCTCATTACCAGAGCTCATTGCCATGGCATCCTCTGTTTTACTAACGGTCATCCTCTCAAATGATGGGGATACGAACTGGTTTGAAGGTGCTACATTGCTCGCTGCCTATTTCATAATGGCGATTGGATTTTTCCTTTTATAATCTTTTGTGGATAAGGGACGTCTTTCGGGAAAATACTATGGAAAAATGAATGAGAAAGAGTGATGATATGAAAAAGATGCCCCGCATCATGTTTGTTGTTCTCTTATCCTTAAGTTTTCTATACAGCTTTCCAGCCGAGGCAGCAAAGCCGTTTAAGGTGCCATCGTCTGTCGCCAGTATCTCAAAGGAAAATACGTATCCAAATGCGTCACAGGATCAACCGCTGCTCCAGCCGAGCGAGCTGACGGCCGAATTATTTAAAACAACAAGTGTACCAATTGAAAATACACATTTGATTAAAATGCTGAATGAATCCAGTATCTCAGGTACACCGTTAGCAGTTGGCTACAGGGCAACAATTTTTCTTGGAAGATGGGCACTCAGCTATGATTCAAACGAAACCGTCGCCAATTGGGAATACAAAAAAGTGAACACGAATCACATTGATAATAGAGGCGGAAACAAAACAGCCATCGGCAAATATGTGCAAAAGCAACAAGTAAAAGTAAGTGGAGGGCTCACAGCAAAAGTACCAAACCCAGAAGATGTGAAAACATTGATGATGCAAAAAGCCATCCAAAAAACAAAACTTCCGCTCGCCTTCGACACAGTGATTGGTGCAGGAACAAAGCGAGATCAGTCCTACCACGTCTCTCCGAAAAAAGCAGCAACCCTGCATGCATACGCTCCAGCCATTAACGAAAAAGGAAAGGTTACTTACGGAGAAGTGTATCTTGTGCTCAAGGGAAATAAACGCAAACTTGTCGTAAAAAATGTGACCTCACAAGGAATCGGCGCTTGGATTCCTGTTCAGGATCACCTGACGTTTGGGTTTCAAGGGATGAATTAAAAACAGTCATCTCCTCTTACCAAGGGGAGATGACTGTTTTTTGATTAAGATGTCCTATCTTTTTTCTTTTTCATTTCATGAATGTAAAAATCAAAGGCGTTATATAAAAACCATACAAAGAAAAGAAAGAGAAAGACTTTCGTGAATATCGTCAAATTGTTGAAAATTAAGCATAGGCCAATAAAAGGGAGGATCATAAAGCCATAATACGAAAACCACCATGTTTTAAAAATGAAACTCAGCTCCTTGGTTATTTGTGGAAACGACTCTTTCTTCATATTACATGGTCTTGAGTAGAACGTAAACCTTACCTAGACAATAAAAAAGCCAACGCGGAAGTTGAATGAATCCAACAACTACGATGGCTTAGCTGATTATTCTCCTAAATCCACATTATGATAAACTTGCTGCACGTCTTCAAGCTCTTCTAATACATCGATTAGTTTCTCGAATTGTGCTTTCGATTCATCATCTAATGTCACTTCGTTTTGAGGCAGCATTGTGATTTCAGCGACAGTAAATTCTTCTACGCCTGCCTGTTTGAACGCTTCTTGAACTTGATGGAATTGATCTGGTTCAGCGTAGACGATCACCGTATCATCTTCTTCCATAATGTCACGTACATCAATGTCTGCTTCCATTAAAAGTTCAAGCGTTTCTTCTTCACTTTTCCCCTCGACACCGATCACCGCTGTTTGGTCAAACATGTAAGCAACAGATCCACTGACGCCCATATTTCCGCCGTTTTTCCCAAATGCTGCACGAACATCAGACGCTGTGCGGTTGACGTTATTGGTCAGGGCATCAACGATCACCATAGATCCGTTTGGACCAAATCCTTCGTAACGCAGCTCATCGAAGTTCTCTTCTGCACCGCCTTTTGCTTTTTCAATCGCACGGTCCACAATGTGTTTTGGGACACTATATGTTTTTGCACGTTCTAGGACAAAGCGAAGTGCTTGGTTTGATTCTGGATTTGGCTCACCTTGCTTGGCAGCCACATAGATTTCACGCCCGAATTTTGCGTAAATACGACTTGTATTGGCATCCTTTGATGCTTTCTTTTCTTTAATGTTGTTCCATTTACGACCCATCTTATTCACTCTCTTTCAATTAGTAAATACACAGTATGAGGGTCCCCATGCTGCATGAAATCAATCTGCTTTCTATTATACATGAATCAGTCAAGAGGATAGAAGTAAGACGGCTGAAAAGAAAAGAATTCCTTAGCTGATATGTCCAAGTTGTTCAAGCGTCTTATTTTTCTCATGCGGTCTAGTCAGCTCATCACACCGAATGATTCTACCATCTAATAAAGTAAATAACGCCATCACATCTATTAGACCATGGTCTCCTGTGGACAGCTCAACATGTACAGTGTAACGAAAACACCCTTGCTGAGTCTCTTCATCAAACAACATATCATGAAAGGCGGGGATGTCGAGCTGTTTGGTCATGACTTTTAATGTGGAGAGATGCTTTTTAAATTCATCAAGGGAAGAGACCTTTCCATCAGTGACTTGCTGATAATCTGAAGAAAAATAAGTCTCCACCTTTTCTATATCTAATTGGATTAACACCTCTTGATACATTTGCTTAATAAAAAAAATCGCTTCAGTTTTTCTCAATGTAAACATCCTTTCTTTTAGTTAACCGGTGAACTATATAATATTATAATTAACTGGTTAACTAAAAACAATCAAAAAAATAACCCCATCACAAATGAGGTTATTTTGCAGGCTGTGGATAGACGAGATCCTCAAGCAATTTCACATCATGCTGATGAAGTTGTGTGATCATTTCTTTTCGCACAGCGAGGGCGGCTTCGAAGTATTTTTCATCCTCGACCATTCCTTTTACGGTGATCTCAATCCCGCGATTCAATTTATTGAGCCCCATAATGCCATGAACCTGAAAAGGTTCAATGGCGTTTTGGAATTCATCTTTTTTCAGTAAATCATGATGCATTTGATTTAACTGATCACATGCTGTTTCTAGCGCCTTGAAAGCAATGTCAGGATTTTGGTTTGCGCTGATCAAGACTGACTCTGTGATACGCATGTAGTGCATATTGTAGTTTTGGATTTGACGAATGTCTCCGTTTGAAATGGTTAACAGCTTGCCGCTCCATTCTCTAATTTGCAAAGACCTGAGACCGATTTCTTCAATGGTTCCGTTAAAAAGATTATTGACCGTCACATAGTCACCTTTATGAATTTGCCTTTCATAAATGAGGAAGATGCCGGCTAAAATATCACGAATCAAGGTCTGAGCGCCAAAACCAATGACAATTCCAGCAACACCAGCCCCCGCAAGAATCTTCCCAAAGTCATGAAAAAATAGAGAAATCACATATAAGACAAAACATATGGAAGCTGTATACTTTGAAACCGATTTGACCAAGCTCTCAATCGTTTTTTTCTTTTTATCTTCAATGAATTCAGTTCGTTTAAAGAAAATCTGAAGCGCTTTGTTGATCATAAAGACGGCAAGCCAAAGAATGAGTCCAACAAGGAGAATTTCAATGTATTTGTTCTTGACCACTGTCAGAAATGTTTCGTCCATCTATCGGTTACCCCCTGGCTGTACGAGAAGTAAAATCAACATCTTGATAATAACTGTTTTTCACAAGAACATTTGGACCAAGGCATTGCACACTTGGGCAATGACAATTCAGTTCTTTTGCCAATTTTGTGTTCATCCAGCGTGTATAAGCTGATTGCAACGTATCGGTTTCAATATTTCCTAATGGCGGTGTATCGCCAAAGTCTGTCACAATAATATTCCCATCAAAAATATTCACATTCAACCGTGAACGGCCATCAGGGTCATTTCGTACTGTCACATTTTTCGCTTGACGCAATCGAGTCAAGAGGCGCTGGTCTTCTTCATCTGTGCTGCATGAATAAAATGGCAATGTGCCAAACAGCATCCATGTGTTCTCATCACGAACATCGAGCAACTGATGAATCGCATCCCGCATTTGCGGAAGCGACAATGATTCAAGGGCGCTGGCAAAATCACTTGGATACATCGGATGAACTTCGTGGCGCTGGCATTTCATCTCGTCCACGATTTGACGATGAATGTGTTCAATATAAGGAAGCGTACGCTTATTCAGCATCGTTTCAGCAGATACGGTTACACCCGCTTTCACAAGGGCCTGACTATTCTCAATCATGCGGTTAAACAATTTCTCACGCTGCTCAAAGGTTGGCTTTCGGTCCATCATTGCAAAACCAACCGTAGCAAACTCTTCGACCGTCCCCCAGTTATGTGAAATGTGTAGGACATCCAAGTATGGAATAATCTCTTCATATCGAGCCAAATCAAGTGTTAAATTCGAATTAATTTGGGTACGGACGCCGCGTTCATGGGCATACTTTAATAAAGGAACGACATATTCCCGTACAGATTTCAGAGACAGCATCGGCTCTCCGCCTGTGATGCTAAGGGAACGCAAGAGCGGTACTTCATCTAAACGGCGAAGCAGTAAATCGAGTGGCAGTGCATTCGGATCTTTTGGCTGCAAAGTATAGCCAACCGCACAGTGCTCACATCTCATGTTACACAACGTCGTTGTCGTCAATTCAATATTTGTCAGCTTCATTTCTCCGTAATCCTGCACATCGAGATAGGCTTCCCAAGGGTCGAATGCAGGTGTAATCGGACGAAGTGCTGTTTTTTGGTTCATGGTATCTATCTCCTTTTCATTCGGGCAAACATAGACCCGCCAACAGTTAATTTTAAGCCCCATCACCGTTATACGCAAGAGGGGACACAATTGATTTACAAAGGAAAAAAAGATAAGCTATAAACAAATGCTAAAGGGAGTGTATCTATGGGCAAGGCAGCAGACAGCAAAGAGCAGCAGGTTGATTATTTAAAGAACCGATTAGATATGTTTATGAATGTGATTGATTCATTAGATCCTGAATCCACAGACGTTGAGGATATAGACAGACTCATCCAGATGATTGACGACCTAGAAGCGAAATATGAACGATTTAAAACCGATTGGAAGGAAGAATAGCTCGCGCTGATGCGGGCTTTTTTCTTTAAATTGGCAGGTCAAAAAGTGTATGAGTACCCGGTATATTCTGCACAATAGAAGAAAAACCGGGAAGTGACTTAAATGAAAAAATGCATACTGATCTGTCTATGTGCGCTTTTTGTATCGATGCCTTTTTCAAACTTAGAAGCCGTGTCTAATCAGCCGATTCATTGGGGATTTGCTAAAAGCAAAGAGCACAAGCCAGCAGATGCCGGCAAGGAACTGAAGACACTCTTAAAGAAATATGATGCTTTCTATTTAGGAAATACGAAAAAGAAAGAGATTTATTTTACTTTCGACAATGGCTATGAAAATGGGTACACACCCAAAATCTTGGACGTGCTGAAAAAGCATCAAGTACCCGGCACCTTTTTTGTGACTGGGCACTTCGTAAAGGACCAGCCCAAGCTCGTCAAACGTATGGCAGAGGAAGGTCATATTATTGGCAACCATTCCTATCACCATCCAGATTTAACAACAAAGAGCACGAAAGAAATCAAAGAAGAGCTAGATCGTGTCAATGAAGCGGTATACAAAATCACAGGAAAACAAGATAACCTCTACCTTCGTCCACCGCGCGGGGTGTTCAGTGAAAGGGTACTAAAGGAAACGAAACAGCTTGGCTACCAAACCGTTTTCTGGTCAGTAGCGTTTGTAGATTGGCACATCCACCATCAAAAAGGAAAACAGTATGCGTACAATCAAATGATGAAACAGGCGCATCCGGGTGCCATTTACTTACTTCATACCGTCTCAAGGGACAATGCCGAGGCACTTGATGATGCCATCACTGCTTTAAAAAAACAAGGATATACCTTTAAAAGCTTAGACGATCTCATGCTTGAAAAAGTATGGCATCTCCCTTAGCTATAGAAAAAAGCTTGCAGACACTGCAAGCTTTTTGACTTATCCTTCTCTTATTTTACGCTGGAACAAAAGGGGACGATGACGAGTAAAGGAGTCAATCAAGCCCTCACCGAAAATCGTGATGCTTTGCTCCCAAGGATGTCCTAGTAAACCCCAGGTCATCTCTTTCGATAAAAAGAAATAGTAATCCCCATTTGGGAGCACAGGGACTCTCCATTCTCCAAATTCATCTTTTTCAAATGAGCCGTATGGTGTGATCCAATAGCATTCGTGCTGCCAATCAAGTACCAGCATATATTCGCCGGTTCCGGTGATATTCTCCTGAAAAGACAGCAGTGCCTTCTTTTCAAGGTCTTCATCCGCACTTAGGAGAGAAGGGTCCTCGAAATAAGCAGAGATATCATATGTGATGTAAGGAGATGGTGCTTGAAAACCGGGAAAGCGAGAGATGCTTGGGTTAAATTTAAACTCTTGATCAAATGTTTTCCATGCGTACTTTAGTTCTTTGTCTGTCAGTGGAATCCAGTTTTCCATAGTATCTCCCTTTCAAGCACTTCTCTCAAAAAAACTATTTGAAAATCCTAAACCATCCTTTATGTTTAAACCACAAAAGCATCCCTGAGACAAGCAAACCCATGAAAATCAGTACGCCAAAATAGCCATATTTCCAGTGTAATTCAGGCATGTTATCAAAGTTCATCCCATACACCCCAACAATAAAGGTCAGTGGAATAAAAATCGTCGAGACAATGGTCAGTGTCATCATGATGGCATTCATTCGATTGGAATTTAGTGTTTGATAGCTGTCTCGTAAATCGGCTGTCATATCACGGTTTGACTCAACGATTTCTGTTAGTTTCAATAGATGATCATAAATATCATTAAAATATGCTTGCCGGTTTGCATCGCTTTTCATCATATTCGTGTTCACAATTCGATATAAGAGGTCCCTCATCGGAATAATGGTTCTGCGCAGTTTGAGCAAATCGGATCGAATACCGAATACTTCGTTCATCAAAGTACCATACGTTTTATGCCCTTCTTCATCCTCGATTTCATTGAGCCTGTCCTCAATTTGATAAATAATAGGAAAATAATCATCGACGAGCTGGTCAATCAGCATATAAGCCATATGCTCTGGCCCGCTCTCTCGTGCTTTATCAGACCCTTTGAGCTTTCGAATGACTCGATCAATGTAGGGGGCTTCCTTCAAATGAAAAGTAACGATATAGTTTTCTCCAACAAACAGGTCGACTTCTTCAGATCGAAGTGTTTTTTGATTGAGGGCATGAAGGACGAAAAATAAATACCCTTCATAAAAATCAAGCTTTGGCCGCTGTAAATAATGGAAGCAATCTTCAATCGCAAGCGGATGGAACTGAAAAAATTCCTTTAACAGTGCTGCTTCCTTTTCCGTTGGCGCATAAAAATCAATCCAATACCAGGCAATATCGGGGCTTGAAAGCTGCTGCAATGTTGCATGTTCAATCAAGTCGCCGTTTTTTGTCACTGCAAGTTTTTTCAGCATGTGCACCCCTCCAGACTTGCATTATATCATGAAGCAGCAGCGGTGAACTTATACGTTTTCACCATAAAAAAGCCGATCTCATCGCTGAGATCGGTCCAATGTGCGTGTATGATTGATGGATAAAGCGAGAATTAAGGACGACGGAAGTTGACGAAACCACCGTTACGGTCGAACCAACCTCTAAATGCCCAGTTGATGTAACCGCCATCACCTTTGTTTGTGAAAGATCCATTTTCAAATACCCAAACTCCGTACGTAATGCTTCCGTATTTAACAGTAGCAAACGTTTTAACACCGTTGAAACGAGTCTCATAGCCTTGGCTTAAGTTAAAGACCATGACATTGTATTTTGCGCCAGCAGCATAGAAAGCAGACTCCATTAATCCTTTGACAAAGCCTTCACGGTTCGTGTTAGCATTTGCAGCATTAATTAATGCATTGGCAATTCCAAGTACGTCAAAGTTAATGTTAACATTTGTCGCATTTGTCGTTGCTTTACCTTCAGCAGCTTTGTTTAACACAGTTTGCTGAATAGTTGTTGAAACTGGAGCAGTTTTTTGCTCAGCAGCGTCAGCGAATACTGGTAGTGTCGAAGAAACAGCAGTGGCAAGGGCAACAGAAAGAATTGTTTTTTTCATTGGTCGGATCTCCTTTGTTTTTAAATTTTGGGTCTTCTTTTAGTAAAACGTGAAACTAGGTGAAGCCGGTTATCAATGAGGTAAATATGTTCCTGCAAGATGAAACAAATGATTGCCTAATCCGCTAATTCCTTTGTTCACCTCCTTGATATGTCATAATTATACAAATATTTTTGAAATAGAAGATATCACCCATAGGTTCTATTTCTAATTTAAGGAAAATGATCCTAAAATGTTGAAGATTGCTGTCGAATTTTAGCTGAATTCGACTAAAAATTTTCATCTATCCAAAAGGAGAATGACCATAAATAAGGAAGATATAACTGATAAATTCTTGTACTCTTTATATTTAAAAGTATTCAATATAGAGAATCATTCATGCAAAGTGAAACAATCACATCTGCGTGTGTTGACAGAAAGGAAGAGGAAAAACATGTGGGAAAAACACCTATTGGTTGAACCACCCTATCACTTCGATCAAGTGCTGAGACGTTTATCGAGCGATCCATTAAAGGCGGTCGATCTGGATAAAAGAGAAATCAAAGTACCGATGAGGCTGAATCATAAACCGTACATTGCAGTCGTTCAAGCGACAGGAACAAAAGAAGCACCTTCGTTCCGGGTACAGGCTAACGGGCCGGAGGAAGCCATCCTTTCTGAGGTGAAGCGGATATTTGGCATGGAACATCAATTACATGCTGTGCATGACCATTTTGCTCAAACAAATCTTGCGCCCATTTTTGACCGTCATATCGGAACGCCGCTTATGCTGGATTTCCATCTATATCATTGCTTGATGAAATGCATCATTCATCAGCAGCTCAATCTTGCATTTGCTTATGAGCTGACGAAACGGTTTGTTCATACGTATGGTGAGCAAATCGACGGCGTCTGGTTTGACCCTTTACCGAAAACCATTGCATCACTTGAAACCGACGATTTGAGAAAACTGCAATTCAGTCAGCGAAAAGCGGAATATGTGATTGATGTCTCAAAGCGAATAGTGAGCGGCTCTCTGGATTTAGAGGAATTACACGACTTAACGGATATTGAAATTGAAGAACGTCTGCTTCCGATTAGAGGGATTGGACCTTGGACGGTTCAAAATGTCCTCATGAATGGACTAGGAAGACCAAATCTCTTTCCAATGGCAGATATCGGGATTCAAAATGCGATCAAACGTCACTTTGACCTGCCAGAAAAGCCAACAAAAGAAGAGATGGCAGTTTTAAGCAAGGAGTGGGCACCTTATTTAAGCTACGCCTCCCTTTATTTATGGAGAAGTATAGAGACAGATAAATAATTGAAAGGCATTTTCTCTCTTCGTCCAAGTCGTGATATACTATTCAGATGGAATAAAATGAGGACAACCGATAAAGGTTTAAATAGAACGGAGAGAATAAACGTGAAAGAAAAACAGCAAGGAGCCCTTCTGCAAAAGGGGCAGCAGTTCCCGCTTACCATTAAACGCCTTGGCATTAATGGGGAAGGGGTCGGTTATTTTAAAAAGCAAGTGGTCTTTGTCCCAGGTGCACTTCCAGGTGAGGAAGTAGTAGTTGAAGCAACGAATGTTCAAGCGAAATATGCAGAAGGTACGGTGAGGAAAGTTCGCAAGCGCTCAGAACATCGAGTGAAACCGCCGTGCTCAGTATACGAAGAGTGCGGAGGCTGTCAGCTTCAGCATTTGGCATACGAGCAGCAATTAAAGGAAAAACGCGATATTGTCATTCAATCAATGGAGCGTCATACAAAGCTGTCGGTTGAAAAGATCGATATTAGACCAACAATCGGTATGGAAGATCCATGGCACTACCGGAATAAAAGTCAGTTCCAAGTCGGAAGATCACATAGCGGCGACATCATCGCAGGGCTTTATGGGCTGAATTCTCATAAACTTGTTCCGATCAAGGAATGTATCGTCCAGCATCCGAAAACGAACAAAACAACAGGCGTCGTCCGCAAAATTTTAGAGAAATTCGGCGTATCTGTCTACAACGAGCGGACAAGAAAAGGCGACGTGCGCTCGATTGTTGTGCGTGTCGGCTTTGAAACAGGTGAAGTACAAGTCGTCCTTGTCACATCAAAGCCTGAGTTTCCAAAGAAAAAAGAAATCGCCGAAGCCATTCAAAAACGTCTGCCAGAAGTGACGTCTATTATGCACAATATCAATGGCGAAAAAACGTCAGTCATCTTTGGGCATAAAACATCGCTCCTAGCTGGCAACATGGTCATCCAAGAATTTTTAGGAGACGTCTCATTTGAATTGAGTGCACGGGCTTTCTTCCAATTGAATCCGAAGCAGACATTAAAGCTTTACGACGAAGCGAAAAAAGCGGCCAAACTGACTGGCAAAGAAAAGGTAGTCGATGCGTATTGCGGTGTTGGAACCATTGGAATGTGGCTCTCAGATGGAGCAAAAGAAGTAAGAGGTATGGATGTCATCAAAGAATCAATTGATGACGCGAAGAAAAATGCCAAAAAACACGGCATGAAAAACGCAACTTATGTGACAGGCACAGCTGAACACTGGCTGCCAAAATGGGTCAAAGAAGGCTTCCGTCCTGACGTTATCGTCGTCGACCCGCCAAGAACAGGCTGCGAACGCACTTTCCTAGACACCGTCAAACAAGTCAAACCAAAACGCTTTGTCTACGTCTCTTGCAACCCATCTACACTAGCAAAAGACCTCGAATACATGTCAAAAGACTACAAGATCGAATACATGCAACCAGTGGATATGTTTCCGCATACGGCGCATGTGGAGTGTGTGGTGTCTTTAGTCCTTAAATAATAGTGGGCAAAGAACCGCAAAAGGCCATTATGATCATTTAACCTTCTAATATGATGTAATCACCAAATTTTTTTCTGTTAAGTGAGCTTAAATATCATCAGTCATGTTTTATCAATGGAAGTTTTATATGAATATATGCATGGTCTTATCGCAGATGGTATCTATGGTCCAAAACCAAAGAAAAAAGCGCAGCTCGAAGCCTTCTTGAAGTAAACAAATAGTCCCCTTGAATTTTCGAGGGGACGTTTTTGTTTATTCGATGATTTATTCTCTTTTTAATACTCGCATACTTTATTTTCGCACTCAGGTTTTTCTTTAGCATCTACAGTGAAAGATATGACTTCGTCATTGCCTTTATCATAGATTCCCCATATTTCTTTTTTCTTATTTTCATTGAGATAACCATTAATTTCAATACCGCCCATTGGGTTTATCTCATAATCATCAGTATAATCAATTCGTTTAATATCATTATAGTTTGTTTTAATAAAGTCAGTCATTCTTTTCTTAGCCAAGGAATACAATTCTTCTTTTTTAGCTTCTTGGGCAGCTGTTTTTTTGTCGTGTTGTTCCTTCATAAATATCCCTCCAAGTGATATAATAACCAAAGTCATAAGGATAATTATGTATTTTTTCATAAAACCATCCTTTCTATCTTAGATTTTACATGAGAGAAGGGGCATTGTACATGAATACAAAGACGGACATACCTAATTTAACAGATAAAGATTATTTTTCTCTGAGCCAAAATACATATAGTGAAAAGAAAATGAGAAAAGCCTATGAGAATAAGACACCACTTGTAAATGATTCAAAAAAAGCTTTTTACGTAGATAAAATCAAAAAAGACCCAGACACAGGGCTAGATGTTTACGTATTTGTCCAAGCCAAGAAAAAAGAAGGTAAATGGGTTAAACCAAAAGAGCCTGAGAATGTTGTCGTAGGTTTTCAAGGAACGAATCAAGAACAAATCAAAGCTGACGTGATAAGTGCAGATGGCGGCAACGTGGTAATGGGTCAAGACCCGAAAAAGAAAGTCAAATACATCATGAAAAAAGAGGCACCTGAAAACTCTAAAGCGATTACCAAGTATAACGGTAGTATGGAACAAGCCATGTTGTTGAAAAGTGGAGAATACAAAATTGTCACTAAGACATCTCAATTTGATCAAGGTGATAAGCTCGTCGCCAATGAAGTGAAAAAGTATGCTGGCACTAATACAGTGATTTCAACAACGGGACACTCACTTGGAGGGGCAGATGCGGAATACGCTGGTGTAAACAATCATGTTTACAGTGTAGCCTTTAACAACCCTTCCATTGTTAAGCTGCATGATGAAGAAACACAGAAGAAAATCAGAAACGGCGAATTTGATTTGTATCATAAAGCCATCATTAATCCCGATGATATGGTGGGGGCAGGTTGGTTGTTGGAATATGACAGGCACAACGGAACGACAATTTATACGAAAGATCCTAGTCAATCACGAAGAGAGCGTATAGATCGGTTTGTGTCTCCGCTTGGTGTTCCTGGGGTTTTAGGGAATTTGATTACTTCCTTCTATGGCCAAGCATTCGCAAAAGATCCGGATACTCATAGTTTAAATGAGTCGAACTTTACATTTGATAAGAATGGTCATATCAAAAGTGTGGATGGAAGCGAAGGTGTTTATAACCGGAATATCGAATCGTTCTCATCTTATTCAGGTATGAATGGACAAACCATCAAAGTGGATGCTAAATATGCAAAAGAATTAGCTCATCGATTACAGGCAGCTATCGAAGACTTAAAAACAAAAAAACAAGCAATTGAACAATTCCCTCATGATCACAGCAAAATGGTGTATGACGTGAAATCTATTTGCGGAAAAAGGTTAGGAGAATTCAAGGATTTAGATCCAAGTGACGTTGAAAAAGCTATATTGTTTCACGCCCCTTTTGTGAAAGATGGAGCAGCATTTTATGACTCAGAAGAACAGTATCAAACTGAGGCTTCTCTACATTATTTGATTAGAGATTTAGAGGATATTAGTGAGTTTATTGTGAAAATGGCGGAGGATTTAAAAGATAAGGATAATGAATTAGCAAGATGGTTACGGTTGTAAGGGGGATTTCAATTGCCATATGGAGTTAATATGGATGCAGATGAGTTTTACAGACGATTACAACAGAATGAGGAATTAAAAAAAATTGTAGGTTCAAGTTTAAAAACGCATTGTCAGCATCTAAAAGAGGACACAAAACATGCGTCAGACTTTTCTTCAGCACAACAGGTTGTAGCTGAAGTGTATGTTGCTTTACTCTCTTCATTTGAAGGAAAAGCTAAGGATGCATTGGTACAAAGACTCAATGAAAATGCGAAGATGCTGACAAATGCAACAGAGAACAGAAGTGCCTTTCTAAGAAGTATAAAGACAAAATAGTGAACATAACCTCTTCGCAACGATGTGACAGAGGTGTTTTTATATTTGAGAATCGTCTTATAAATTCCTTGACGCTTTATTCACAGCTGGTATCAGCTTATTATTTAATATGACACATAAACATTGACAAGCAAGATGATTAATACCGTGTATGTGAAGACAGTTGTATCGATGGTACGAGTGTAAAAAGTGAAATGAATAAAAATGGTTCGTGACTTGAATACTGGTTTCTAGTTTGTACGATGATCACGGACTTTTTTATTAACTTATTCATAGAGATCGATCAAAGAATTTTTAATTCATGAAAAGGTGGAGGATGAGGTTGAGTCAATTTGAGATTTTAACAAACTATATCCCTATGCTTCAAGGCGATGATATTGGTGAATGGGTCATAGATCAAGAAAATGACGGAACAGCGGAACACCCGATTCAGATACCCTATGTGAATTATTCCGAAACGGTCCGTCGTTTTATCGAGGATGTCTATACATTTGCAGAACAGCATCAAGAACTGGAGATTACCCGCTATAGAGAGATCCTCAAAGAAAATGGAATTGAATGGGGAATGAACGACATGGAGGATGTGGACGCTTCCAATTTAAATTCGCAGTGTGTACTGGCTCTCATCATGGGGGTTCTGAGAGCTGAACGATTTTGCGAGGGTGTTATACTCGATTTCTTTAAAAACGGAGCTATTGTCAAGTGGCTTGAAAGATTGGAACGTTTGGAGTAAGAGAGACTAGATTTCGGGGTGATCAATTGAAAAACAAAACAGATGTATCCCACATGTTTCCTCCTATGAAAATAGAAGAAATTGATCATATTTTATTATATGATCTTGATGCAATAAAAATGGAAAAAGAAGATGAACGTATAAAATTCATTTTACAAGATCCCTATTGTCCTGATAAACATCATATTCACAGTGTGTATGTCATCTATAAAAGGTCTATACTCAATTTACTTGAAGGTAGGATTCGTTCTATTCATAGTCATGAATTCATGACTGCTAAGAAAAAGGATCGAACAATTTCTATAGAAGATATAGAATATGTATTAGAGATCGCTACAGTTGTGGTTCTTGCAAGTGAAAATAATGGAATATTGACGAATTATTTTTATAGTGGAGTCGGACAAAGGTTAGATTGTATTTTTCATCTATGCTTAGGCTATTCAACAGATTTACAAAAGAAAGAGCATAAAGTAAGTTTGCAACGATTTATGGATGATATAAAGATTGTTGAAGCGATGGGATTGTTAGCAAAAATAGTAGGATAATGAGCAAAACCTAGATTTTAGAGAAATCTAGGTTTTTTCGTCTTTTGAAAAATTTAATCAACTTCATTTTGACCTTCCCCTTAACTGAAAGGTTTATACTGTGATCAGATCAACAAATCGGAGGAGATGCAGGATGTTTAAGATCGGCGATTTTTCTATGTTAAGTAAAGTGCCTGTCAAAACCTTAAGGTATTACGACCAAATTGATTTATTAAAGCCTCAGCAGATTGATCAAGATTCGGGATACCGTTATTACTCAGCTGAACAGCTGCTTGAGGTCAATCGAATTTTTCTCTATAAGGAATTAGGCTTTACGTTAAAGCAAATGGGGCAGCTACTTCGTGAAGATATTTCTGTCGAGCAGATTCAGGGCATGTTTCTCTTGAAAGAGAGTGAGATTCAGCAATTGATCGAAAAAGAACAACAGAAATTAGCCCGTATTAAGGAGCGGATGCACCTCATCAAACGAGAGGGGTGTGTTGAAAAAGAACAGGAGGTCATCATCAAATCTGTTGAAAGCAAACGCATCATGTCTTTTCAATCCAACGGAACTGTTGAAGAAATCCCTTCATTCTTTCAAATGTTTCATCATTTATTACATAAACATCAACAAGAATCGATCTCGGGACCACAAGTAGTGCTATGGAGAGAATCACTGGATAAAGAAAGTGAGTTTGAATTTGAGGTGGGGTATTCCGTCAAATCGTTAAGGTGCTCTCTTCCTCAGGGAATGACAATTCGCACGTTACCTGCAGAAGACACCATGGCAACACTCTTATTTCATTCCCATTCTCCATCCGCACAAACTGCTTGTGTTGATCTGGCGACATGGATCGAACATAACGGATACCGCGTGAAAGATGATCAGCCGGGCCGAGAAATCTATTACCCATTGTCAGAAAATGAAGAAGGCAGACTCATTGAAATTCAAATTCCTATTAAAAATGAAATCAAATCGTAAACATGGCCCAAAGGAGAAACGTCACGATGCAAAATAAAACCGTTGTCTATTTACTTGCTTTAGCAGCTTTTTTAATCGGAACGATCGAATACATCATTACTGGCATTATTCAAATGGTCGCATATGATTTACATATCACAACGTCTACAGCTGGCTTATTGGTCACATCTTTAGCACTTTCGGCCGCAATCGGTGCACCGATTGTCATCGCACTAACCATCAATATGGACCGCAGAAAAATATTAACATGGACGCTGATCATTTTTATTTTAAGTAACTTCATCACAAGTATCAGTCATTCGTTTGAAATGGTCATGATCACAAGAGTTTTACAAGGAATCAGTGGGGGAACGGCGATTGTAGTGGCGATGGCGGTTGCAACTCGTCTTGTAGAACGGGAAAAAAGAGGAACAGCGATTGGCATCATTTTAATGGGATTAAGCAGCTCCTTGGTTTTAGGCGTTCCAATCGGGACATTTCTAAGCAGTATGATCGGATGGAAAGCATTATTCGCAGCCATTGGAGTGATCACGCTTATTCCGCTGATTGTGGTGTATAGGCGGATCCCTTCTATGAAAGAACAAGAACCGGTGACGCTTCGTATGCAATTATCGATTTTAAAAGACAAGCGTATATTACTTGCAGTGGCAGTGACGCTATTTTATGTAGGTGGATATTCCACGTTATTTACCTATTTAACGCCCTTCCTGCAAGCATCAGCCAACCTTAGCATTACAGAAATCAGTGGCATTTTGTTACTAGCGGGAATATGCAGCTTTTTAGGATCAAGCCTTGGAGGGATGGCAGCAGATAAAAAAGGACCCATCTTCACGATTTTTTCTGGCATCATCTTGCAAATCATGATGCTCATGCTACTAGCATTTGTCACAGGGAATCTCGTGGTCATGGTGGCTGTTATCATGATATGGATGATCGCTACATGGAGTACATCACCAGCTCAGCAGCTATATCTTGTAACCCTTGTTCCAAAATCTCCTGATATTGCATTAAGTGTCAATACATCATTTATTCAATTCGGATTTGCTTTAGGATCGGGGTTAGGGGGGATTGTGTTGAGCAGGACATCTATATTGCACCTGAGCTGGATCAGTGCTGGAACGGTTCTTCTCGCTTTACTCATGACCATCTTGATGGTGGCGTTTGACAGAATCTCTCAGCAGAAGAGTTTGAAGGTGATCGAGCAAGGAAGGTAACTTAAATTCAATTTTGTATGGAAGGGACTACTTATTTTGGGTAGTTCCTTTTTGGTTTGAAGAATGCACCAGTAAAGTGGTTTATTTGATACAATAGGGAGCAATATCCAAAGATTGAAGGCATTCATATATTTCTTTTAAAAACGATGAATATCAAACAAAAGAACCACTAGACGAGGAGAGAAAATAAATGCAAATCAGCGAAGAGATCATCAATCGAAAAGGCGCTCGAAAGGGGACTGATATCCCTCATGACGTCTTGTTCCTTTTGAATCAGGGAAAAATAGAGAGTGTGAATTTAACTGAATGGCTGGCTGTCAATCATCTGACGTTATTACGTCATGTTTTGCCATCCGTTGGTTTAGACCATCATTTAGACGATGTATCATCTGATGTCACTCAACAAAAGGCTGAGTCTGGAATGAAAGCAATTCGTCTCATCGGTCAATTGTTAGATGAAGTGTTACAGAAAGAGAATGGGGAAAAACAAACGGAAGTGCTACAGGCGTTTACTCACCATGTATCTGATAGCGTCCGCTGTTGGGCTGCTTATATGAACAAACACCGTTTATCAACTTTGGAAGAGAAATTGGCGTACATTCAGCCATTTGCAGCTGATCCTCATTTTGGAGTTCGAGAAATTGCGTGGATGTCAGTGAGAGAAAGCCTAACGGATCAGCTCGATCAAAGTATAGAACATTTAACAGCATGGGCTAAAAGTAATGATGAAAATATTCGCCGATTCTCAGTAGAAGCTATTCGCCCAAGAGGTGTTTGGACAATGCATATTGAGTCATTAAAACAAGAGCCAATGAGGGCACAGCCTATTCTAGACTTGCTCAAATCTGATCCATCAACATATGTTCAAGATTCTGTAGGAAACTGGCTCAATGACGCTAGTAAAACACAACCAAATTGGGTCATAAACCTGTGTGAACAGTGGTTGAAGGATTCTGATACAAAAGCAACTAGGAGGATTGTCAAGAAAGCCAAAAGAACGATTGTGAAGGGGAACTTGTGAAGAAGTACATAAACTGAATTTCCCCTTTTGGAGGGTATTTCTATCAATAGATCATTAGAAAGAAAGTCTCAAAGTTAACTCAGTAAACTAACTGCCCCATTTCGTGGGGTTTTTCATTTTTTATAAAAAATCTAGTCTCCTCAATTCTGCATTCTTTATATAGATCTTATCCTCTCATCGTCGTACTTTTGAATGAAATTGACTCAATAGAATTGACGTAAGAACCATGAATAGGCGAAGATGATATAAAATGTAAGATAAAGGGAGACGAATAATGATACATATCGTATTTGGGGCAGCAACTGCTGGTAGTTTAAAACAAGCATTACGAGAAATGAAGCAAAAACCAGTGGAAGACATCATCACCTTTGATGATATCTACTCCATTGGCCCACTTACACACTTACATGAACGTCAAGGACAAGAGACTCGTATTGAGTGGCTTCGTCATGTCATGTCCAATGAGTTTGGTAGATTTGATGATATGGTCATCGATCAGCAAATAATGATTCAACAAGTGAAGGATATAAAAGATGGATCACATTTAATGATATGGATAGGCAACAATGCACATGAACAAATAGGTCTACGATTTGCCATCTATTTATTAAAAGGAAAAAACGTGGACGTGTCTGTCATCAATACAGCGATTGCATATGATCACCATTTTAATACAAAGACGTTTCGCATGGACCTTCGACATACTGGGGAAATCCCATCTGAAAAATTTAAAATTATTTATGAAAGTAAAAATCACTTTCACACCATTTCCAAGGAAGAAAGAGAACGATTACAAGAAGAGTGGCTTCACATTGCCGAAACAGATCATACGCTGCGGATATGGCGAAGTGAACAAACAATTAACGTACCAGAAGATGAATTTGATGCTTATTTAGTAAAAATGGCTAAGCGGCTTCATCTGTCCGAGCCAGAAGAGGAATACATTGTAACTCCACGCTTAATTGGAGAAGTCCTTGGTCATTTAGAACAATATATCGGAGATGATTTTATTGAGTATCGGCTAAAGAAGCTGATTGATCAAGGTGTTTTTGCTATGAAAGGAAAACGAACGTCCATGCGTTATTACTCGATAAAACTGACAACATTTGGTCAGGAATTCAAAAAATGGGTATGTTGTCGTGATTTTGAGCACCAACCTTATGTGAAAATTGAAGGAACCTATGGTGGCGAACCTTTTCAATGCGGACATTGTCAATGTCATTTAGAAAGAGATGATGTACCTATAAGCGATGTACTATTCTCTAAAATATGGAATTGGGCCATACAGTATGGTTGTTGGTTTGATGAAGAAACAGATGACTTGCTGCCAGAAGGGGTAGAAATGGAAAAGAAATTTAATCAAGCAGGGGAGTGTATAACGGAAGAAGTGAAGAATGCGTTATCTCCTAAGTATCAAGTCGAATATAGCCCCAGTGAAATGACAAGACATTTCATTTAGTGAATAAAATTCAATAGCACTATACAAAATAAATCTTTACATCATTCCCCATCATCATGTAATATATGGAGAAATCAAAAGCGAAGAAAAGGACATGAGCAGCTTTTATTGGTTCACAGAGAGGGAAGTCACGGTGAAATCTTCCTAACGCAGAAAAGTTGTCTTACCACCTTTGAGCTGTATTGGGGAAATTACAGTATCCAATACCGTCTACGCCACGTTACGGCACCAAGAGCCATAAAGCGAAAACGCGTTATGGGAATTTGGGTGGAACCACGGATCACACATTCGTCCCTTTATGAGGGATGGGTGTGTTTTTTTTGTTTACTTTTATAGCATGATTGCTTTGAAAAGGACATGAGTAGCTTTTATCGGTTCACAGAGAGGGAAGTCACGGTGAAATCTTCCTAACGCAGAAAAGCTATCTTACCACCTTTGAGCTGTATTGGGGAACATTACAGTATCCAATACCGTCTACGCCACGTTACGGCACCAGAGCCATAAAGCGAATACGCGTTATGGGAATTTGGGTGGAACCACGGATTACACATTCGTCCCTCTATGAGGGATGAGTGTGTTTTTTTATTTCAAAAAAGAGAAAGGTGTGTCAGTGATGAGAGAAAAAATGGTGAAAATTCAATTTCCAGATGGAAAGATCAAGGAGTTCTCCGCAGGTACGACAGTCGCAGAGGTTGCCTCCCATATTAGCCCAAGTTTAAGAAAAAAAGCAGTAGCGGGAAAGATCAATGATCAGACAGTGGACTTAAGTTATCCGTTAAACAACGATGCGGGGGTTTCGATTCTAACACTTGATTCAAAAGAAGGGCTGGAAGTGTTACGTCATACAGCTACACATGTATTAGCCCAAGCTGTGAAAAGGTTATATGACAATGTGACACTGGGGATCGGACCTGTCATTGAGAATGGATTTTACTATGATATGAAGCTGAATCAAACGTTAAGCGTAGAGGATTTGGCAATGATTGAAAAAGAGATGAAAAACATCATAAACGAGAATCACCTTATTCAAAGAATGGAAGTCTCTTACAAAGATGCTGAAGTGATGTTTGCACATGATCCATATAAACTGGATATTTTAAAAAGTCTCCCTCGACAAGAAGCCATCACGATTTATCAGCAAGGAGAATTTATCGATTTGTGCCGCGGTCCCCATTTACCTTCTACAGGGTATTTAAAGGCATTTAAACTAACACGTGTGGCAGGGGCTTATTGGCGGGGAGATAGCAATCAGGATGTCTTGCAGCGAGTGTATGGTGTAGCGTTTCAGCATCCAAATCATCTAGCTGATTATCTTCATTTCATGGAAGAAGCAAATAAACGTGATCACCGGAAATTAGGGAAACAGTTATCCCTCTTTATGTTTTCAGAAGAAGCGCCAGGCATGCCGTTTTATTTACCAAAAGGTCAGATTGTCAGAAATGAATTAATGGCCTTTTCTAGAGAAGTGCGAGGAAAAGCGCAATATGAAGAAGTAAGTACGCCATTTATGATGAACCAAGAACTTTGGGAAAAGTCAGGTCATTGGGATCATTATCATGAGAATATGTATTTCTCAGAAGTAGACGATACAAGTTTTGCTTTAAAGCCGATGAACTGTCCAGGGCATATGCTCATGTTCAAAAATAACTTATATTCCTATAGAGACCTTCCAATTAGAATGTCTGAATTTGGTCAGGTGCATCGTCATGAATTCAGCGGAGCATTAAATGGATTGTTCAGGGTCAGAACATTTTGCCAAGATGATGCCCATATTTTTTTGAGAGAAGAACAAATTGAAGCTGAAATTAAACAGATTTTCCAATTAGTTGATTACGTATATCGGACATTTGGTTTTGAGTATTCAGTCGAACTATCCACTCGTCCAGAAAAAGCATTAGGGGATGACGCTATTTGGGATGTATCCGAAAAAGCGCTAAAAAATGTGCTTGATCAGTTAAAGATTGACTACTACTTAAATGAAGGAGATGGGGCATTTTATGGTCCGAAGATCGACTTTCATATTCAAGATGCACTAAAGCGGAGCCACCAGTGCGCCACAATTCAGCTGGATTTTCAAATGCCAGAGAAATTTGATTTAACATATATCAACGAGAAAAATGAAAAGGTGCGGCCAGTTGTCATTCATAGTGCCATTTTTGGTTCACTTGACCGGTTCCTTGGTATTCTCATTGAACATTTTGCGGGCGTCTTCCCGTTATGGCTCGCACCAATCCAAGTACAAATCATACCTGTCTCAAGCGTTCACCTTGATTACTGCATAGAGGTGCGGCAGCAATTAAGAAATATCGGAATTAGAGTCACAATCGATGAACGGGATGAAAAACTCGGCTATAAAATGAGAGAAGCACAAATGCAAAAAATTCCTTATATCGCTGTCATTGGAGATACAGAAATGCAAGAAAAAACACTGAACATCAGACAACATGGAGAAAAAATGTCAAAGCTGCTGTCTATTGATGACTTTAAACACTTGGCAGCCCAGCAAATAAAAGACAGAACAGCTCAAATATGATGTGCTGATTTCATGAAGAAGGATAAGACGTTCATTGAATGGTGGGCGTCTTTTCATTTGTGAAAAAGCCGAATTGACAATTGAAAGGGAAAATATTGAAACATTTTTTCGTTAAAATCGTAATAAGGATAGAGCGTTTATCAGAAAAATTTGAAACGAGGAGGAGTTTATCACATGGAACAAGCTGCACTAAAAAAGATGAGGACAAAACAAATCGCTATCTCTAATTTATTTGTCGGACTTATGATCATCATTTTTTTTATGTTGATTCAAATTGTTAAAATCCAACTGACACATTTCCTTTTTTGTTTAGGAATTTTAATCCTTATCCAAGGCATTTTAGGCTTTATCAGAAAAGGAACAACAAAGTCTTTCATCCCTATTTTAGAGCAGGTAGCTATTTATGAAAAAGAGAAATTAGGGAAAGAGTGGGAAAAAGAAAAACGGTTAGATCATGTGTGGAAAATCATATTGAGTGTCATTATGTTTATTCAATCATTCACTTTACAAAATGTGGATAATGCATTCAGTGACGTCGATCCTGCATTGATCATTTTCTTGTTTTTGATGGTTCTAGCCATTTTAAATATAAGCATGCTTTTTCGTTTTAGAAAAATTGACCGATCGACTGTAGGTGAATTAACAGGCTACACAAAAGAGTCAAATATAATGGCAATCGCTTTAGGATTTTTTATGGCAATCGTCATTTTCATCTTTATCGTTATTTTTATTCTTCCATAAAACATCATCATTTTGAGGTGAATTTATTGAAAGCAAACATTCAACAACTGATCGATCAGACAAAGGTGACATTTGGCTTAGATCTTTACTATCTAAAAAGACACAGTTTTCATCGCTACGTCAATATGTTCAATGAAACGGTGTATACATTGAATATGGAATGGTTTCCCTCTCATGAAACGGAACCCGAGGACGATGATCTAAACCCAGACGGCACAGCTGTCATTGAAGTGAACTTGAATACAGGACAGACCGAATCAGTTATTTTTGTTATGGACAAAACCTATGCGCAGCATGGTGTCACGTTTAAGAGACCTTATCCAGCTCATGTCATTCAATGGATCGAACAAGAAACAGGATTGATCTATGGTGAGCATTTTCATATGCATCAGAAGGAAAAAGGGGAACTTTCTTTCGAAGAAGCAATAGATGGTGTGAAAGTTACACCTTCAGGCAGAATCGAAGTGAAATGGAATGAACATGGACAGCTCATGTACTTTACACACCACGGTCCATTTTTAGCTAAAACATTACTGAAAGCTGAGGAATATGTGCTTTCCCTTGATCAGGTGAGGAACTTAGCTGAACAGCAAGTGCAGCTATTTCAATGGCCTTCCTTCGAGCACACTCAAATCCGTTCTATTTATGCGTTAGAAGAAATCTATGTGAAGAACGATGGAACAGGAACTCTTCCGTTTGAAATTGGGCGTGAAGAAACAAATTGTATACACATGAATGAAGTCATTGAGTGGAATGAACCGATAAACAATGCCTTTGAAAAAAAGGAAATGGACATTCATGAGAACATTTCAGCTGAACAAGCTTTCTCATTGGAACCGTCACCAGATTCCTTCCCGATATCAAAAGAAGACCAGGATGAGTGTATCAAAGCAGTCCGCACCTTCTTGGCGCAAAAATATCCAAAGGATACAGGAAAGTGGGTTCTAAAAACACTCCAACGTGATCATGGATACATCCATGCGATATTAAAAACGAATGAGCAAGAAGGCAGTGGATTTATGGATAAAATCAAGGTCTTCATTGATGCCAACACTTTTGAAGCCATTAATTACATAGATAAAAAGGAGATGTTTCAAGTATGTGGGATACTCAATCCATCTCAAACAGCTAGTGAAATCACCATAACTCAGAAACAAGCCTTTGAAACATTGAGAGAACGCCTCGAACTTACACCTATCTATGTCTATGACGATGTGCAAAAACAATATGTTTTATGCGGCAAGCTCGATTGTCATGATGGCGTTGATGCAGTGAGCGGCGAAGTGTTCTCTTTGACAGACCTTTCATAACTTCCAAAAGAACAGTGAGGAGCTGTTCTTTTTTTGTCCCAACTCCCTCTTTTTTGCAGAAAAATGGAATATTGTAGCAGGAAGTTGTCGTTTCATCACGAAAGAAAACAGGTAAGAATATGATCATAGGTCCATTGTTTGGATTCGTGGTGGAGTCAATGAGATGACATAGGAAACGTTATACATATTAAACATTCGTGACAGTACAGTCGATCTACAGTTCATGTCTAAAAAGTGAGTGATTGTGTCTCAAGCCGTATGCGAAAATACGTGTACCGAGATCATATGATGAGTTGGTTCCGTTTGTTTTTAGGTGAGTTTGAAGCCAAGTTAGAAGAAAGTGAGGATATCTACCTTGAGTACATTGGAAGTGTTTCGTCAGTTTTTGGTTGACCATTATCCTGCGTTACAAGATGAGCTTTGGCTGAAAGATGTTGATACCCTTCGAATCTCTCCTATTCTTCATCCTTTTCTGAAAAGCAAGCTGCCAGATGGGATTGAAAAATTCACTTGTGTCCTATTCACGCAGCAAACAGATCAAACCACTGCCCCGCTCAAAGTATACCTTTTATTAGATGAATATGAGCAATCGCTTTACGCCATTGATTTGATGAATGAACAAATCGTGCTTCATTAATACAGAACCAAAAAGCTGCTTGAGCATGTCTCAGCAGCTTTTTTGGTGAAACTTAGTTTGTCATATCAACCAATCTTGATTGCAAGTTGTCCAATTCTTTCTTTGTTGGAAAAGAGCTGATCAGCAGCGTAGACCGTCCTAATTGATGAGGAAGCTCAGTATCGGTCACAATCATATCAATCCCAAGTCGATCCATTGTCAGTTCATTTAATGTATTTTCTGGACTTGTGAAAATATGAATGAGAGGAGGCAATCTTAATTTAATTAAATCCGCAATAAACAAACTATGATTATAACCTAATGTTGAAATGACAAAAATGTTCAACACGTTTCTCCGATCCATTTCCAAATGAACAAGCCCTCTCCAGTTAGAAGTAATGATACGAATCAATTCTCGTTCATTTTTCACAAAAGAAGCGAGTATATCGTCTGTTTTTAACTCTTGGATGATATGAGTAATCCTCGAATAGAAGTAAGGAAGCTGTTTTTTTACCTCTGATAAATAACTCGATTTCTTTTTGAAAAGGAATCCATCTCTTACGGTAATTTCCCTAGAATACACATAATATTGGAGAAGAATCAGTGTCATCGCCTTGCGATTAGCCACCTCTTGATGAAAAATCAACTCCAATTGATTGATAAAGGAATGAATGGCTTCAAAGAGCTGTGGTGTATGCGATTGAAAGAACGTCAATTTTTCTTCGACCGTTTCAATTGATTTATAATGGCCAATAGCTGGTTCAATCAATAATAAAAAGACAAATTCGTGACGATCCAATGTAACACCAAAAGTGTCCTTTGTCATTTGGCAAACGTGTTCTTCCAAGTTTTTGATTTGTTTATAGATACCTTTAGCTGTAGATGTTTGTTTTTCCTTATCCATTGAGTACCTATAATTGCGTCGTATGGTAAAATTTTTCCTCAATCGGTGTATGGAAACGGCGAGCCATAGGCAAAATTTATCTAAAGCCACATCAGGTAGATTGACTTCGAGCACCTGAAATAGCTTTTGTAAAAAATCAACTGCTTCTTGCTTTTGAATATCATCGAATGGCCAAAGCCTGCTTCCATAAACTTCAAACAAAAATTCCACAAAAAATTGACGAATCTCCTTCTCATTTCCATGGAACTGCATACTATCTGGTCGTAACTCAATGTCATACGAGGTAAGAAGCGAATTGATTTTATGTATGGTGTTATACAATGTGGATCTACTGATATTCAGCGTGTCCATCCATTCATAGAAAGACCTGTTTTGTTCAAAGAAAACGCCGTCAATCAATCGAATTTCAATCGTATCTTTTAGAATTTCTTTGATATAGTAGTCGACTCGTATCGTCTGTGTATAACAAATGGATATGCCTTGTCTTGGCTTTATGCGGATTAACGGCTCACCGTTCTCTGTTTGGAACGACTTCATTTGTTCTAAATCGTTTTGAATGGCACGAACCGAACCGATTTGTTCATTCGATATCTCTTGAAGGCTCCACCACTTATCTTTTGATACAAGCAGTTTTAGAATTTTTATCCATCTCTTTGATTTATTATCAATGAGCTCCATTAAACAACTAACTCCTTCCCTTGGCTTGCCTTTATATTATGAAGTTCACTTAAAGAACATTTTAATTTCTAAATAGGCATAAAATGATTTTAATGTTTAGGCTAAATCGTTTTGTCTTCACTTTTCATGATAAAAGAGAAAAAAATTAGACGAAAACAAATGTTATACCCTAATTCTCCATATCTTTCTTTTAAAAGATGATAAGTATGCCATGAATCCCATAAAAATGGATCATTTTGTTTATTTTTTTGCTGCTCAAACGGTAAAAGTAAGAATAAAAAGCATCGGCTTTTTGATTACCATATGGAAGGGAGTAGAAGGAATGCGATCTATATGATGCTGAACTATCTCACCATACATACCATATGATACATGCTTATTTTATATGAACGTTCTATATGTGAATACATGCTTATATATGCATGTACTAATCATTTGTTGTTCATTCCAGTATAAATAGAAAAATTCACATTTATTCTTTTCATGTTCCCTCTCACTATTCCCCATTGCTATAGACCCCTATCCAGCTACTATATCTACTACTCATGATGACCTTTCAAACTCATGGTTGATCAACTCATTTTATTCATAGGGTCTTAAGATGCAATTTTTAGAAAAATTTGATCAGAAGCGGAGTGATCGATCTGACAGTATACAACTGATTTTTTTGTCATTGTTGAAAATTAATTGTAGAAAAGGGTGGATGTATTGAAAAGAATATTGTCATTGGCTCTCATTGCGGTGTTAGTCATACAGTCTAGTATATTAGGAATCTTGCCTTTAGCAGGGGCACAAGCTAAAGACATTCAAGAGAATATCTATGGGAATATTGAGTTTGCTGATAGCGAAGGCAACAAGTTATCAAACATAGAAGATCAGCAAGTTAGAAAGGCCATTGTGCATTGGTCTATTAAAGGAATTGATCTCAAAAAGCAATATCCGTATATTCTCTCTCTTCCTTCAGTCATGCAGGTAGAGAAGGAGCAGAAAGAACTCATTACTGTCGATGACATACCAATTGGTGAGTATACCGTTTCAAAACAAAATGAAGTGACTGTCACATTCAATGAGGATATTGAGCTTGATCCGAATTTAGAAGGATCTATAGATATTGACGTCACCAGTATAGCTGAGAAAAAAGAGAAAACAAAGCAAAATGAGCATAAAGAAAATCTTTCAAAAGATGATTCAACCTCATCGCAGAAAGACAATACTGCTAACAATCAAGAAACTGTTCAAAAGACACAAAGCGATGAAGAGGAGTTACTAGAAAACAAAGTGAACGTGTCTAAGCATGTAGGGCTGCAAAGTGTTTCAAAACAAATGCAGATACAAGAAAATCTCCTTACTGATGCGAAATTAATTTTTGAAGATCAGGAAGGTAATTCAGTAGAAAGGCCTGATATCAACTCACTGATTTCCATTAACTATAAGTGGGCCATCCCGAATGGTCATAACTATAATGGCGGGGATGAATTCCATTTCAAGGTTCCAGAGGAATTAGTGATTTACGAAAAAATCGATCGTCTCGAGATGAAATTTAATCAATCGATCATCGGTTATTTTTCTGTAGATGAAAGCGGAAATGCCTCCATCGAGTTCACAGATTTTATTAAACAATATTCAAATATCCAAGGAACACTTCAAGTATGGACACAATTAGATAAAAAAACAGTGATCACTGAAGAAAAAGAAGTGGTGATTACCCCGATTGAAGGCAAAGATACGATATCGATCCCGATTCAATACATTCCAAATGGTCCAAATGTCTCTAAAAAGGGAGAACCCAATCGATCTTACAATGCTGAAACCATTCAATGGACAGTCGATTTTAATATGGACTTAGATGATGTGAAACAAGCGAAACTGTTAGATCCGATTCAAGAAGGTCAAGCGTTAAAAAAAGATTCAATCAAGCTTTATCGTGTAGATACAAAGCTAAATGGTGAAACATCGCTTGGACAGCTGCTTGACGAAAACCACTACACCATCGGCCAAACAGCAGATGGTCAAGATTTCACGATCGAATTTAAAGATGACGTGCATCTCGCTTACCGTTTAATGTATGAAACGGACATTACGAATCAAGATCAGTCTGCGTTTCGTAATAAAGCGTCCCTTGTCTCTGCTGATAAAGTGATTAGTTCAGCAGAAGGAACCGTGAATGTGACAAGAGGCAGTCCTTTAAATAAAAAAGCCGCCCACTACGATCCAGTCACTCAAACGATTACTTGGGAAATTCGGTATAACTATAACGAAAAAAAGCTGGCTCAAAAGGATGCTTTGATAGAAGACTTCTTTAACGGTACACAGGCGCTAATATCTGATTCAATTCAAGTCAAAGAAGTCACAATTGATGAGAATGGCAAAGAATCAGGAACAAAAGCGTTTGAAGATTATGTGGTTCAACCTCAAAAAAAGGATGAACAAAACGGGTTTACCTTGCAATTCAATCAAGATATCCAATCGGCTTACCTGATCACATATCAAACAAAAGCAACCGAGCGAATTTTCGAAGCTGAAGACATTATCAATACTGTAACAGCTGGTAAAGAGAGCGAACAAGGGAAGCAAAGAATTGATCAGCAAATCCTAACGAAAGACCACGGAACACCGGATTACAAGAACAAGACCATTCCATGGCGTATCATCTTCAACAAAGATCAACAAACCATGAACAACGTAATATTAAAAGATTCGTTTACCAACGAAGGATTGACGCTGCAAAAAGATAGTTTAAAAGTGACGACAGGTAATACAGTGCTTGAAGAAGGCACAGATTATCAAATCGTTGAACATGCAAATGGATTTGATATTCAATTTACGAAAGAAATCAAGACAGAACATACCATCACATATACAACGTCTTTTGATTATGAAAAAAGAGCAGATAAAGATCAAAAGAACCTGCGTAACCATGTAAAACTTGAATGGGTAAATAAAGATGGCAAGGATTTGACGAAGGAAAACCAATCTGTCTTTACGCCTGACACATACACGCAGTCAAATGGGTTCAAGAATGGAACATATGATGCAAAGCAAAAAGAGATCACATGGAATATCGGTGTGAACTATAATTTGAAACATCTAGAAGAGGCGAAAATCGAGGATTTCATTCAAGGAAATCAGCGTTTGCTTAAAGATTCAATCATCGTCTACTCGCTTGATTTACAAGGCGGGGAAAATGGTGCGGAAGAAAAAGAAGTATTAGCGAAAGAACATTATGACATCAAATTCCTTGAAAATGAAAAGGGAGAATCAGGCTTCGAAGTCATTTTCAAACATGCCATTGATTCCCCATACAAAATCACGTATCAAACAAGTGTTGAAGGAATGGATTTAGTACAGAAAACCTACGAAAATAAAGCGACCCTTTATGATGGAAAGACAAAAGAATCAGACGTGAATGCTGTGGTGTCCATTCCAAATGGAGGGAAATACACGAGCAAATCAGGAAATCAACAAGGGAAAGTCATTGATTGGAAACTGAATATCAACTTTGGTCAATCAACAATCCAAGATGCGACGATTATCGACCATCCGAGCAGTAACCAAGCCATAATAGAAAACTCATTTCATCTGTACTCGACAACAATAGATGAAAAGGGGCAAGTGACCAAAAAGGAAGAGCTTGAAAAAGGGAAGGATTATGAACTAGACCTTGAATTCGATCCAGATTCTTTTCAAATCAAATTTAAAGAAGAAATCACGAGACCCTATATTTTAGAATACCAATCTCTCATTTTAGATAAGGTGGGAAGTACACTTCAAAACGAAGTAACGTTTAGAGGTGAAAATGTAAAAGAAATCAAAAAGGAATCCGAAGCCTCAATTGTGGTCAAACGTACCGCTGGCATGGGAGATGGCACAGGAGCGATTGGCGCTTTAACCATTCATAAGGTAGATGCGAGTAGTGGAAAAGCGCTAAAAGGAGCAACCTTTTCTCTGACTGATGCTGCGAGCGGTATCGTCATTGGAACAAAGACAACAGATGAAGAAGGAGCTCTTCGATTTGATCGTCTTCTGTATGGTGACTATATCGTGACAGAAGAGAAAGCACCTGATGGTTATTTGAAAACGAAGGAACCGATCAATGTCACGATTGATCAGCCTTACGAATCAGGAGATCAAGCAAAAACAGGAAATAGCATAACGGTGCAAAACCAAGAAATCCGCCAGCATGTGAAGCTCACGAAAAAAGACAAAGAAACGGGTGCGGCATTAGAAAATGCAGAATTTGAACTGAAAAATGAATCTGGAGATACCGTCCAAACCCATTTGAAAACGGATGAAAAAGGAGAAATCCTTTTCAAACATCTTGAGCCAGGTTCCTATTATTTTGTTGAAACAAACGCACCGAAAGGCTATCAATTAAATCAGCAAAAATGGCCGTTCACCATTAAAGAAAATCAAACAGAAACAACGGTTGTCACCGCAGTAAATGACATCATCAAAGGCTCTGCAGAATTGAGCAAAATAGGTGAAGGTGGAGAGAGACTAGAAGGTGCACAGTTCAAGCTCTTAGATCAAGATGGGCATGAGCTAAATGGTGCGCTTGTCACAGGAAAAGATGGCAAGATCACGATCAATGAACTAAGACCGGGTACGTATCAGCTCATCGAAACAAACGCACCAGACGGTTATGTATTAGATGAAACACCCATCACATTTGAAGTACCACTCGATCCAAAAGAACCAGTCATCATTTCACAAAAGAACCTCTATGAAACAAGTGCATTAGAAGTGATGAAAGAAGGGGAAGATGGCAAGAAGCTTCAAGGTGTTCGATTTGAAGTCTTGGATCAAAATGACAAAGTCGTGCGTAAAGATTTGACAACAGATGAAGATGGGAAGCTGTTGGTCGATGACCTCAAACCGGGCAAATATCAGCTTGTGGAGACAGAGAGTATTGATGGTTACCAAAAGAAAAATAAACCTTATCCGTTTACCATTGAAATCGCACAAAAAAAACCGGCAGAAATCAAAGTGATCAATGATCTCAAAACTGGAGCTGTCCAGCTCACGAAACTCGGTGAAAAGAATGATGTGCTTGAAGGAGCAGAATTCAAGCTAGTAGATGCAAATGGAAAAGAGATAAAAACAGGTCTTGTCACAGATGAGAACGGGAAGATCATCGTCAACAATCTGAAACCTGGAACCTATCAGTTTGTTGAAACGAAGGCGCCATTCGGTCATGAGCTTGACGAAACACCTGTCACTTTTGCTATTCCATTTAACCCTGAGAAGCTGGTCAGTGTGACAAAAGAAAATAGCCGCACAACTGGCGGAGTGCTATTACACAAAACAGGCGAAGATGGGAAATCATTAGAAGGGGTTGTCTTTGATCTATCTGATGCCAAAGGAAAGATAGTGGCAGGAGGAGAAGGGATTACAACCAATCAGGATGGAAAGATTACCTTCACAGGTCTTAAACCTGGAACCTATCAATTTGTTGAAAGAAAGAGTCTTGAAGGCTATGAATTGAGTGCGAAACCACTTGTCTTTGAAGTTGAATTAGGTCAAAAAGACTTGATTCAAGTGGAGGCAATCAATCAGCTCAAGAAAGGTTCTGTAGAACTAACTAAAATAGGGGAAGAAAAAGAAAGATTGAAAGGCGCAGAATTTACCCTTTTCAATGACAATGGTAAAGAATTGCTGTCAGGTTTAACAACCAACGAAAAAGGCATCATCACTGTCAACGATTTGAAACCAGGCGCTTACCAATTGGTTGAAACGAAGGCTCCTTTTGGACATAAACTAGATGCAGAACCAGTAGACTTTCAGATTGATTTCAACCCAAATCAACTGGTGAAAGTGACAAAAGAAAATATTCGCACGACAAGTGCTGTGAAGCTTCAGAAAAAAGGGGAGGATGGTCAGTTGCTCGCTGGCGTGACCTTTGACCTGATTGATGCGCACGATCAGCGTGTGAAGAAAGACTTAAAGACAGACAAAAACGGTCAACTGACAGTCGATCAACTGAAGCCAGGAACCTACCAATTTGTCGAAACAGCAAGCATTGCCGGCTATGAATTGGATCAGACACCTGTCTCATTTACGATTCGTCTAGGTCAAGACAAACCAGCAAAAGTAGAAATGATCAACAAACTGACGCCGGGAGCAGTGGAACTGACCAAAGTGGATGCTGAAGGACACACGCTGGAAAACGCAGAGTTTGCTCTTCAGAGTAAAGACGGGAAAACGCTGAAGAAATCACTTGTAACGGATCAAAAAGGAAAGCTTCACATCAACGATCTAAAACCGGGAGAATATCAATTCGTTGAAACGAAAGCGCCTCATGGCTATGAATTAGATGATCAGCCGATCCGGTTTACGATTGAGAAAAATCAGCAGAAGCCTCTTCAAGTAACAGCGAAGAATCACTTGATTTTAGGAAGTCTGCGTATCATAAAGGTAGACCAGCAGACTGATAGAACCTTAAAAGGTGCAGCCTTTGACATTCGTACAAAAGCCGGGAAAATCATCAAATCTGTGACAACAGGAAAAGACGGAGAAGCCATTGTCAAAGGGCTTAAACCTGGTGAATATACACTCACAGAGACGAAAGCTCCAAATGGTTATGTAGCGTTAAAAAAACCAATCGCTTTTACAATTCAAATGGGCGAAGTGGAGATCAAGACATTGATTGTGAAAAATGCTCCAATGAAGAATGAAGTGGATCACACAAATCCCCCAGCCTCAGATCAAGGGGATCAACATCCGCCTCATGATTCAAACGGTGAATTGCCAAAGACGGGAGAAGAATGGCTACGTTATTTGATGTATGCAGGGATTTTACTAGTAGTGTCTGGAACTGTTCTTCTTGTAGTCAGAAGAAGGACCATTCAGTAAAAGGAAGGAACGAGTGTATTGATGAAAAAAAGAACCTTATTAGGCAGCTTTTTGGTGGTCGCAGGACTAATGCTTATCTCCGTTCCTTTTCTATATGAGTGGCGAACGTCTCAAGAGGCAGCAGCCATGGAAGAGGCATTGAAAATGATTGAAGAAAATGACAGTGATGCCCTTTCTTCTATTCCACATTTAACTGTGTCAGAAGAAGACCTGCGAGATACGATGGAGCTTGAGATCCCGTCAATTGATTTAAATGAAAAAGTGCTACCTGTTACATCAAAAGAAAATTTAAGTATTGCACTGACTCAAATCAAATCTCATCAAATGCCAGGTGAAGGAAATTTCACGATTGCAGGCCATAGAGGGTATAGAGGCGACCGGCTTTTCCGACAGCTGCCAGAGGTGCCTAAAGGGGAAAAAGTCGTCTTACATCATCAAGCAGAAACATACGAATACAAAATTGTCAGCTCAGCTACGATAGAACCGACGGATGTTGATGTACTAAAGGATCGTGGGAAAAATGAACTGACATTGATCACTTGTACTCTTGATGGCCAGAAACGATTTGTCTTAAAAGGAATACGAATCAATGCTTCAAAGGATAAGCAACCGTCGGATGTATAACACCAACATAATAGATGATGAGTTTGATGGAAAAGCAGCGTTCACGACCGACATGTTACACCAATTGTTAGTAGAGCATTATCCCACTTTAAAAAACGAACGTTGGGATGTGGATATAGATACAATTCGGACTTCGCCTATTCTTCATCCTTTATTAAGAAGAAAGATTCCGATAGGTATTGAAAAATTCACATGTGTTTTGTTCACGCAGCAGACAGGGTCCTTTGGAGAGCCTTTGATTGTATACTTTTTATTGGATGAAAAAGGCGAATCGATTTACGCAATGGATCTCTTGCTTGAGCAGCATGATCCACATTAAACGAGAAATAAAAAAGGAAGGGCTTTGATTAACGGGTTCGGTTTTAAGGTGGGAAAATTGTATTAGTCATATAATGAGGACTCTAATTCGTATATGAATTGGAGTTCTTTTATTTGTTTATATGAAAGAGTACAAGCTATCGTCAAGACCTGTGCAGAATATATGGAGTATAGTGAAAGCGAAGTCGTTGATATGTTGTTGCTCCATATTTTAGATGATAAAGATTTTATAAAATGAATTGAAAACAGACGTAATCATCGGCGGATTGTGGTTAAACGGACCAAAGAAGACCATCTAGATTTTATCCCTTTCCCTGTTTCTTCGGAAAAACTCTGATAAAATTCATTTAGATATCCATCATTTGTAGGTGTGGAGGTAAAAGAATGTTAAAAGAAGACCCTGAATATATTTTTCGTCATGATGCACGACCAGAAGCTGTTCATGATTTAGCCGATGTAGATGAAAATGCCACTGAGTTAGTAATCACAGGTAAAATTAAAAATATTGAAAGGTTGAACTCTTTTTCTAACCTGACGAAATTGTGGATTTACAAAGTGAGCCAAAAGGAATTCAATACGATCTTGAGCTTAGTTAATCCCAAAATGCTCTATATGCGTGAACTGAGAGTAGAAGATTTATCAATCATCAGTTCTCTTCAAGATGTTGAGGTATTGGCACTTGAATGGAATACAAAGGCACAAAGTTTATGGGATCTATCAAAAAACACTTTTTTAAAATCTTTATCCTTAACAGATTTTTCAAAGTTGAATGACATAGCTCCTTTGCAAAAAAACACTGGTTTAGAATGGTTGCAATTGTCAGGTGGGATTTGGAACACATTAAATTTAAATACGCTTCAACCTTTAAGATACCTTAAGAATTTAAAATATCTGTGCTTATCAAATATAAAAGTGAAGGACGAGTCTTTAGAGCCAATATCGGCATTAGAGGGACTCAAGGAACTTGACATTTCAAACCAATTCCCGACAGAAGAATACGCTAGATTATCCGTCACCCTTCCAAATACGAAGTGTGATCGTTTTGCACCATACATCTTTTTATCAAGTCCTATTGTAGATAAAGATGTAATGGTAATTGGAAAGCGAAAACCGAAATTAAATTCAAAAGTCGATGGAGAAAAGTTGAAAAAATACGAAAAACAATTTAAAGCGTACCAAGAAAAGTATAAAAATTAACTGGAAAAGCAATGGATAATCTATTCCATTGCTTTTTCTATTACGCAAATAACTTCAGCCCAACGACGCCAATCACAATCAGCAGCAAGCTGAGGATACGAATCATGTTTTTCGGCTCTTTAAATAGAATCATATTAAACAAGACAGAACCCGCTGTTCCAAGTCCAATCCAGACCGTATAGGCAATGGACACTTGGACGGAAGAGAACGAGGCGTACAAAAACAAAAAGGATAAGGCAAATCCGCCGACAAATAACATGCCTGTCGTGAGTTGCTTTTTCTTACTAAACATATTGAGGCCAATGGTTCCGCCAATTTCGCAGGCAGAGGCCAACAGTACAAAAAACCAGCCCATTTATACCGCTTCTCCTTTCTGCTCATGTGCATCTCCATCAGACACCTTCAGTCCAATAATTCCGAGAATTAAAATGCCCATAAATAAGAGCTTTTCTAATGAAAACGAACCGCCGAACAGCGCATAATCCATTAAAGACGTACCAATCGTTCCAACTCCGGCAAACACGGCGTACACGGTCCCTGTCGGCAGCTTCTCGCAAGCTTTCATTAAAAAATAAAAATCAACCGGGATCAGGCAGATAATGATCGCCCACTCCCACACAGCATCTGCTTTATTTAAACCAAACACCCAAAGTAATTCAAATAAACATGTGAGTGCGACATACATCCAGCTTTTTTTCATCGTATTTCCTCCTAAACCTTAAAACTGACGATTCGTCATTTTGAAGCCAAAAAAGAGCGTACAGCAAGTGCTGTACTAAGTTAAGGTGTCTCTATACCGAGTGCGTAAAGAAGGAATTGCTTGACCTCTCGCTTTTGAATCAGAACCTCTTCTGTATCTGTTTCTGTAAATAAGTACATTTGCTCAGCTGATGATTCAAGTAAACCGATAATGAATTTCGCAGCATATTGACAGTTCAAGTTCGCACGTACTCTTTTGTCCTGCTTTGCCTTTTCTAAAAAAGAAGCGACCCATTTGTAAATCGGTTCATAAATATCTTCCCATTCCTTTAAATGCTCGGTGGCAGCTAAACCTGAATACGTCAGGGCAAGAACATCACGGTATTGCCTTGTAAAAGCGAAAATGAATTCAACAAGCGCATCTGCTTGATCGAGGACATCTGCATGCTGAGTTAATTCCTTTTCGATCGCAGGCACCATCTGTGCGATCAGATGTTCAGCGATGGCAGGCATGACAGACAGCTTTGAAGGAAAATATAAATAAAAAGTTCCTTGCGCTACTCCTGCTGTTTTCACAATATCCGATATAGTCGTCTTTTCAATTCCCTTCTCTTTAAAGGCATCTATCGCAGCAAGCATAATTTTTTCTCGTTTTGACACAGGATCACCGACCTTAAAATGACTGAATGTCAGTCAGTTTAGCGGAAAAATGACGATTTGTCAATATCGCATGAATTGTGAGAATAAGTGATGAATAGATACAGGAAAGCTTGAATAACCTGTAATATGGTCAAGCATGGTGTAAGAAAGGGGCAGCTATTTGTATGACATCCAGTGCTATGTTTTCAATGGCTTATTTTCTTCTGCTCGTCCCGTTCTATCTAAATATGAGATATAGGCTGGCAAAAAAACAGCAACGTTTTATCTATTTACGAACAGAAATGGTCCTTGCTTTTCTATTTGTATATACGAATGTTCTCTTTTATTTAACGGTCTTTCCGAATCGCTTTTCAGCACCAAAAGATCAAGTGAGCGTCAATCTGATTCCCTTCCACTCCATTCAACAAAACCTACACGCCTTTCGGCATGGCTATCCAAACCTTGTCTTGTTAAATTTGGCAGGGAACATTCTCTTATTTGTGCCGCTCGGTTTTTTTCTATATCAAGCCTTTCGGACATGTCGCTTTCAAAAGGCGGTGCTGGCTGGGTTGATCTTGTCAGCGATCATCGAAATCCTTCAATGGATATTCTCACAATCTGGTATGATTACAAGAAGCAGCGATATAGATGATATTCTCTTAAATACACTTGGCACAGCGCTAGGTTGTATGTTGTATCGGATGTATCAACGAAGGAAGGAGAAAATCAAGTGAAGCGAGTTTGTATCATTCCATGTGGGGCGAAGAAAATATGGGACGTCCATCCAGAGGCAGGGAGCCAGCCGGCGAACCTCGTTTATTTAAGTCCGCTGCATCAGCGTACGAAAAGCTATGCCCGAACGTTCTTTTCAGACTACCTAATCATTTCAGCGAAGCATGGATTCTTAAAGGCAGATGATATTATTCATGAAAATTATGATGTGGCTTTTGGTACACCGCATACTGATCAGATAACAAGAGAAGCACTAAGTCAGCAATTTCATGAAAAACATCTCACTGCATATGATGAATTAGTGATACTAGGTGGAAAGAAATATCGAAAGGTGATCGATCCGTTATTACTTCCTCATCAGACAGCGATTTATCCGCTGGCTTCATATAAAGGAATTGGCTATATACTTCAGGCGTTGAAGCAAGCCGTTGAGACAAAAGTAGAACTTCCGCCGCATATTTAACGTATTCACATCTACCGGTAAGCAGGGTTTTGATCATTAAAAAGAGAATGAATGAAGTAGCGATGCTGATTGTTTCATATCTTTTCAGCAGCCACTTGGATGTCCGCATCGCTTATTAGAGTGGCTATATGAAAAAGGAGGCGTATGAACATGACAACCATCTATTTAGCTGGTGATTCAACCGTTTCATCTTACCCAGATCGTCCTGTTCAAGGAGGGTGGGGAGAGTTTTTACATCGCTACACAGCGCAGGGTGTGAGCGTCGACAACCGCGCAATCGGTGGAAGAAGCTCAAAAACATTCATTGAAGAAGGACGGCTTGATAAAATATTGGCTGACATTCAGCCTGGGGACTGGCTTTTCACACAAATGGGGCACAATGATGCTTCAACGGAGAAGCCCGAACGGCATACAGATCCTTTCACAACGTATAAAAGCTATTTGTCTCAATATATTCACGGAGCAAGAGCGAAAGGAGCTACACCGCTTTTATTAACGCCAGTCGGCCGCTTTCATGAAAAAGACGGAGAATATATCAATGATTTCCCTGATTACTGTGCCGCTATGAAAGAACTTGCCGATGAAGAAGAAGTTCTTCTCGTTGATTTAAATACAGTTAGTCTCCAGTTTTATCAAATTTCCGGCATAGAGAAAACGACTTCTTACTTTATGCTGTCAACAGGTATAGAGGATCGCACGCACTTTACAAAAGAAGGGGCAGATGCGATTGCAAGACTTGTTTCGCTGGAATTAAAGGACCTTGGATTAACGATTGTGTGATGGATGACAGGACGAGAAAGCGCTCGTCCTGTTCTTTTTTTGCAGAAAGCTATTGATTCCCTTCACCAGAGTAGACTACAATAGGTACATATGATAATGAGAATCAATATCACTTATAAATAGATCAATCGATGAAAAACTGGAGGGACTCAAATGACAGAACAACTTGAATTGTTTGACGTCACCATTATTGGCGGCGGTCCAGCAGGAATGTACACCGCCTTTTATAGTGGGATGCGGGATTTAAAGACGAAGGTACTGGAGTATAACGAAAGCCTTGGCGGGAAAATCCTACTGTATCCTGAAAAGGTCATTTGGGATGTGGGCGGTTTGCCGCCAACAAGAGGTGAACAGCTGATTCAGCAGCTAGAAACGCAGGCGAAAACATTTGAACCAGAGATTGCGTTGAATCAAAAAATCACGCAATTCGAGCGGGATGAGAATGGTCATATCCTGCTGACGGCTGAAAATGGCGATCGTCATTTGACAAAGACCCTCATCTTAGCCATGGGTCACGGAATTCCAGTTCAGCGAAAACTTGAAATCGAGCATGCAGACCGTTATGAAGTAACAAACCTTTATTACACCGTGCAGGAGCTAAAGACGTTTGCAGGAAAGCGGGTGGTCATCTCTGGAGGCGGAGATTCAGCTGTTGATTGGGCCAATGCCCTCGTTCCAATTGCTGAAAGTGTGACCGTTGTGCATCGTCGTGATATGTTTGGTGGACATGAAAAAAACGTCGCCAACATGAAAGCATCTAGTGCTCGCATTCTCACACCGCATGAACTCACAGAGCTTCATGGTCAAGGTGACAAAATTGAAGCCGTCACCATTCAGCACTTAGAAACAGGCGACATCGAACGAATCGAAACCGATGCTGTCATCGTCAATCATGGCATGAAAGGTGATTTAAGCGTTCTATCAGAATGGGGACTCAAGCAAGGTGAGTGGGGACTCATCGAGGTCAATGAAAAGATGGAAACCAATTTACCTGGCGTCTATGCAGTTGGCGACTTATGCACACATAAAAGTAAAGTGCGTTTAATTGCCGGTACGTTTGTTGATGGAGTCAATGCACTCAATAGCGCAAAGCTATACATCGAACCAGAAGCAGAAAAAGTAGCGTACGTGTCTTCACATAATGAACGCTTTAAAGAGAAAAACAAAGAATTACAAACGGCTGGAGCGCGATAATCACCATTCAGTCAGACATTGAAGTGCTAAAATGGTTTATTTTAGCACTTTTTTATATGGAAGGAGAAAGAGAAAATGACCGCCTATACTCATACAATTCTTCGCATGAAAGAAAGCAGTAAACGATCTCTTTCTGTGAAACAAACGGACTCATGGCAAACATCTTCACTGATGTTCTTGACTACGGACGGTGCGGTGAGACTTGACATGGAAGGAATTCGATATGAGCTAAATGCCAAAGACAGTGTGTTGATCCGCTCAGGAATAGATGTCATGGTTGAATCTTTATCCAGCGAGCAAGTAGTGATCTATACTGTCACATTTGACCAATTCACTCTGGCACATGATGCACAAAATGAATTGGTCTATAAGGTGAATCACGATCATCTCCCTGATAACGGGGAAGTGGTGAAAGGCTCTGCCGTCCTTTTTTCTTACATCAAACAAATACAGGCGAGCCAAATCATACAAGAACAGGCGAAATGGCTGGAAGAAATCATGTTCATTTTCCGCAAACAATCCAAGCCATACAACGAAAAAGTGCATTATTCGATTAACATGATCTTGCAGTATATGGCTGAGCATTATGATCAAAAACTAACAAGAAAAGACTTAGCTCATAAGATGGGGTTTCATGAGAGTTACTTTTCTACCTTTTTCAAACAAAGTATGGGGATGAGTGTGACAGAATACATTGCACAAATTCGAATAGACGAAGCCAAAAAACGTCTTTTACAAACAGACGATCAAATTCAAATCATAGCACGGCAAGTCGGGTATGCAGACAGTTTATATTTCAGCAGGAAGTTCCGTCAAAAAACAGGAAGAACGCCCAGTCAGTTTCGAATGAACCGAAGACCAGAGCGGATTGCAGCTTTTCAATTTGTCGGGTCATTGGTTGCAATAGGCATTGAGCCTGTTTGTATTGACGAAGAAACCGATCTCCATTCAGATATACTGAAAGAACAACTGGCTAGTTCGCTTATCATAAATGAACATACGCCTGATGACGTCTTTAAATCACTTCAATTAGATGTCATCATCGTCCCTAACTATTATTATTCAAAACCTGCATTGATCAAGCGATTGGAGCAAATCGCACCTGTTCTTGTTCTGCCATACGCCGGTCATCATGCTGTACAAGATGTACTGTCTATAGGACGCCTTTTAGGAAGAGAAGATGAGGCAAACGATTGGGTGAAACGATTTGAACAGCTTAGTCAACAGGCAAGAAACACCCTGTCTTCCTTTAGAGAAAAAGGCGAGACCGTTGCAATCTATGAAATGAGAGGACATGACAAAGTGTATATGTGGTCCTATGAGGCAAGAGGTGCCTTCTATCTTTACGAAACGCTGGGCTTAAAACCTCCAAAAGCCATTTTAGAAGAAGTTCTTTTTCCTAATCAACATACAGTCATTCCTTTAGAGAGACTTGGAGAATACGAGGCGGATCATATGTTTTTTATTGTCTCTGACCAATATGGGTGGTATAAGCAAATGGACAAGCGAATGGAAGAAAGTGATGTTCTTCGTCAATTATCGGCTGTGAAAAATGGTACCTTTTATCCAGTAAAACTGGAGGAGTTTCGATTTGATGAAGGAGAGCGTGCACTTCTTTTGATGGACCGGTTTGTCTCTCAGTTGACACAGCTAGCCTATCCAACAATTGTCCATATGTAAGTTGCGAGAATCCTCCATAGACCACGACAGATGAGGTTGATAGAATACATGAGACTAGTAATTGATAACTATTCTCATTTGTAGTGGCGAAAATGAAGGAGGAATTTGGAGATGAAAAAGACGTATTGGATATGTGCTGTCATTCTTCTAATGATATTGACGGCTTGTGGCAATAAAGAACAGGCCAAAACAGCAGAATCAAAGCAAGAAACGAAAACGGTTGAAACAGTGAAAGGAAAGATAGAGATTCCAGCTGAACCTAAACGAATTCTTGTAGATGGATATTTAGGGAGTGTGATTGCACTTGACGTTCAGCCTGTTGGATCGACAACGCAGGATTTAAAGAACGTACACTTAAAGGGCAAGATAAAAGGAATAGAGGACATCAGTGACGAGCGTTCAGCTGAAAAAGCACTTAGCTTAAAGCCTGATCTGATTATCACAGCCGTACAGGATGAAAAAGTCTATGATGTGTACAAAAAAATAGCGCCTACCATCGTGTATCCTTACGGTTCTTTCAAAGATGCACATGAAGAATTAACGACGCTGGCAAAAATTTTAAATAAAGAAGAGGAAGGAAAAGCATTCCTCACCGCCTTCGATCAACGAATTGAGGCTGCTAGGAAAAAAGTGAAGTCTGCTTTAAAAGAGAATGAAACGGTCTCGATCATGGGTGCTTTTAAAAATGATGTCTATGTATATGGTAACGGAATTTATCGAGGCGGGCAGGCATTATATCAGCAATTACAGGTAAACCCGCCAAAACAGGTCAGAGATACAATTTTAAAAAGTAAAACAGGGTATGAAGTCATTTCTTATGAAACCCTTCCTGAATATGCAGGAGACTACATTTTCATTGATGAAAGCAACGGCGGAACATTTGATAAAAACAATTCTATTTGGAAGAGTCTAGAATCTGTCAAAAAAGAGCAGACCTATCAAATGGATACAGAGTTCTTCTGGCCTTACGATCCGATTGCAGTAGCCAATCAAGCGGAAGAGTTTGCTTACATATTGACAGAAATGTCTGATCGGTAGGAGGTCTGTCAATTGTTAAAGCGTTTCTTTTCATACTACAAACCATATATGGGGCTGTTTATATTAGATTTTTCCTGTGCGGTACTGGCAGCCTTACTCGAATTATCCTTTCCCCTTGCCATCAGTAAAGTGATGGACGATTTACTGCCAAACGGTGATTGGGATGCCATTTGGTTTTGGGGCATTCTGCTCCTCGTTTTATACGTGATCAGTTCTACCATGCATTATGTCGTGACCTATTTTGGGCACAAATTAGGCATTAATATAGAAACGGATATGAGGAATCAGCTATTTTCTCATGTACAAAGAATGTCCTTTCGCTTCTTTGACAAAAAGAAAACGGGAAAACTCGTGTCCCGTATGACAAATGATTTAATGGATATTGGAGAAATTGCGCATCATGGCCCGGAGGATTTATTTATCGCTATCATGACACTTACGGGTGCCTTTGGCTTGATGCTGTCAATTAATTGGCAGCTGGCGGTTCTCACATTTATTGTCGTTCCATTCTTGATCGGATTATCCGTCTACTTTACGAAAAAAATGTCTGCTGCTTTTGATAAAATGTTCTCGAGTATTGGTCAATTCCATTCACGTGTGGAAAACAATATTAGTGGCATACGTGTTGTGAAAGCATTCGGAAATGAATCACATGAAATGGACCGATTTATTGAACATAACGAGCAATTTAGAAAGACAAAGCTAACCACATATCAAATGATGGCTGTGCATACCGCTGTCAGTCATTTTCTTATTAAGAGTGTGACAGTGTTTGGCCTTGTATGCGGCGCATGGTTTGTGCTGCAAAAAAATATGACGTATGGAGAATTTGTATCATTTGTGCTATTAACAGGCATCTTCTTAGGACCCATTCAACAAATCAATGCAGTCATTGAAATGTATCCAAAAGGTGCAGCAGGCTTTAAACGATTTGCATCACTCATCGATCAATCACCTGATGAAAAGGATGCGAATGATGCCATTGAAGTTGATCAGTTAAAAGGGGATATCGTTTTTGAGCACGTGTCTTTTCAATATGAATCAGACAAACCGGTTCTTCATGACATCAATCTTGAGGTGAAACAAGGAGAGACCATTGCGGTCGTAGGTCCCTCTGGTGCTGGGAAATCGACGCTTTGCAGTTTGCTGCCACGCTTTTACGAATGGCAGGAGGGTACCATTACAATTGATGGCATAGAGACAAGAAAGATGACACTGCCTTCGCTGCGGAGACAAATTGGTGTCGTCCAGCAAGATATTTATTTATTCCATGGGACCATCCGAGAAAACATTTTATACGGAAAACTCGATGCATCTGATGAAGAAGTGTGGCAGGCAGTGGAGAAAGCCCAACTGAAGGATCTGGTAAATAGCTTGCCAAATGGGCTTGATACGATCATCGGTGAACGCGGGATGATGTTATCTGGCGGACAAAAACAGCGTATCTCCATTGCACGTATCTTTCTTAAAAATCCGCCAATTTTTATTTTAGATGAAGCCACATCTTCTCTGGATACGGAGACAGAATCCTTTATTCAGGGCTCACTTGAAGAACTATCTGAAGGACGAACCACGTTTATTATTGCGCATCGCCTAGCGACCATCCAGCATGCTGACCGGATTGTGGTTTTAACAAAAGAGGGCATCAAGGAGCAAGGCAGGCATGAAGACCTGCTGGAAATGGACGGGATGTACCGGCGTTTGTATGAAACACAATTTAGAATGTAAAAGAGGAAAAGCCGGCATATTGCCGGCTTTTTAGCGTGTGATCAACATCCGACCATTAACTGCGGGGGGCAAATAACATCACACTGACACCAGCTAAACAGATCAAAGCACCCAACCAGTCATAGAAATCAGGGGTTTTGCGATCGACCCACCAGCCCCAAAACACAGCGAGAACGACAAAAACACCGCCATAGGCCGCATAAACCCGCCCAAAGGTCGGGAACTGCTGGAATGTAGGGATGACGCCGTAAGCGACCAAGATGAGGCTACCTGCGATTCCGTAGCTGACGGGTTTTGCTTCACGCAGCCACAGCCAGACAAGGTAACCGCCACCTATTTCAGCCAGACCAGCTAATAAAAAAAGAACAATCGTTACAATCATTGACGGACACTCCAGTTCTCCTGTTTCGTTCTATTATGACATGATGAAAGGATGTGTTCTACCTGATGTAAATTGAGAGCCTGACGAGAGTTTGCTAAAATCAACTGAACAGTGAATGAAACACATGGATTCTTGACTTTCCTTGAGGTGGGTGATCCAAATGGTCAATCCATCCGTTTAGTAAGTACATTCTCATGAGGAACACATTTCCTTTTTCAGCGCTCTTTTTTTCTCCTTGAAAAAAGAGTAAAGTACAAAGGAGGCTTATCTCAGCAATTTGAGTGATGAGCCATACGTGAAGATTTCATGATGAATGCATAATGCTCTTTCTCATGAAAAAGGAAGGAGATGACCATGGACACACTGAAGGATTTTGAGCTGTATCACAAGATCAAACATGATCGACACAAGCCCTCGCTTGAAATATTGTACGATCGCTATGAACGTGTGTTATATTCGTTTATTTATAAAATGACTGGAAACCGTGAGCTGGCGGAGGAAGTGCTTCAAGAAGTCTTTATCAAGCTCTGGCGCGGCATAGGAGAATACAATACAGATAAAGGGAAATTTTCCTCATGGTTATTTATGATGTCACGAAACACGGCAATCGATCTATTAAGGAAACACCGAAATGAAACAGCTCTTGAAGATGAGCATATTGAATACTTGGCAGATCATCAAGAAGATGTGTCAAAAGAAGTAGAATGGAACGAAGAAAAACAAATCATACGTGAAGCAGTATCAACATTGTCGAAAGAACAGCAAACCATCATCGAAGATGTCTATTTTAAAGGAATGACACAAAAGAGCATTGCGGAAAAACTAGGCATCCCTATTGGAACGGTGAAGGGAAGAGTTCGATTGTCATTGAAGCATTTACGAACGAAACTGTCTCGCGGAGGAAAGGAGGAAGAGGCATGACTCAGTGTAAACATCAAGTCATTGATTACTTTAACGGGCATTTACAAGGAGAAGAAAAGACGCAATTTGAAGAACACATCAAACATTGCTCGGATTGCAAAGAAGAGCTTGAAGAACTGACATCGCTCATGTCTGATATTCCGTTTCTAGCAGAGGACGAAACGCCTCCGGCAGGGATGAAAGACCGCATTTTATCAAGAGTATTTGAAGAAGAGATACGAGAGACAACAATCGCTGCAACATCGAACCCGCCTCAAGATCTCAAAATAGTGCGTGATGCAAATGAGATGAAACCGCCAATGAAGAAGAAAAATCAATGGCTTTTGCCTCTCGTTGCCGCACTACTTCTCATTTCTGCAGCTGGGAACGTATATTTCTTAACAAATGGAACAGATCAAGCAGAACAACCTGTCAAAGTTGTTGCGACAAAACCACTGACATCTGCTGAATCGGCAAAAACAACGGGTGCTTTTTCAGTGATTGAGCATCACGGCAAAAAAGAGCTTGTCGTGAGTGCCGACGGATTAAAAGGCCAGCTTGATTCATCAGCTGTTTATCAAGTATGGCTCATTAAAGGAGATCAGCCCGTTCCGGCCGGTGCCTTTAAAACAGATAGCAAAGGAGAGGGCACCGTCACCTATGCGTTATCTGAGAAAGAAGCAAACGAATCATGGGATACGGTGGCTGTCACCCTTGAACCAAAAAAGGATAACAAGCTTCCGCAAGGCCCTGTCGTACTGAGTGCTGCATTTTAAGCTTGATTCATGAAGGATGCCTTTTTCAGGGCATCCTTTTTTGATAGGCAGAAGGAACCTTATGACAAATGAGACGTACTACATATAGAGGTGAGACACATGCAGCGATACATAGAAAAACAACTATTTCTCTTATCAGCTAGACACGCATTTACCGCATTTTATTTTTTGGTGATCCCATTCATTATAAAAGACCTTTTTAAATCAACTCCTTTATTGATGGTCATGATCGCTCTTTTTATCATTCATCATCTAGTGACAAGTATCGTATGGTTTTATAAATCAAGAAACATTCGAAAGCGTCAATCAGGTGACCTAACCAAACGGGGACATCTCGTTATCCAGATCATGCAGAGGCTCGAACAGCTCATGATGCTCGGTTTTGTGATGGTATTGATCAGTGGATGGATGCAGGGAGACATTGTGACGCTATTATTCACAATTTTTCTGTTCATCGTCGTTTTCTTGCAGCACATTCAGTTTTATTATGTTCAGTACTTTTTTAAATCGAGCGGCTGGTTCACCTATGTCCTCTCTTTACAAAAGGCACGTCCTTCTTACATCGTGAGGGAACGAAGGGCTTTGAAGAAATCCTAAATATGCAATCGCTTGCTGACTGATCCATCAGCATTAGAAATGTATGATAAAATGTGGAAAAGAAGCATGGAGAAAGGGAGTGCGAGCGAGTGAAAGCAGTTGGATTATTTGAGTATTTGCCAATTGAGCATGAACAAAGCTTGATCGATCAGGAGGTGGCAAAGCCCAAAGCAGCTGGCAGGGATATTTTGGTGAAGGTAGAGGCTGTGTCGGTGAATCCAGTGGATACAAAGGTGAGGTCACCGAAGAATCAGAAAGAAGATGAATTGAAAATTCTTGGCTACGATGCAAGTGGTACGGTGGTGGAAGTGGGCGAAGCGTGTACGTTGTTTCAGCCGGGTGACCACGTCTATTACGCAGGAGATATCACGCGACAAGGCTCAAATAGTGAATACCAGCTTGTGGATGAGAGAATTGTGGCGAAAAAGCCTGCAAATCTCTCTTTTGCCGAAGCAGCTGCCATGCCTCTTACAACAATTACGGCATATGAAGCGCTATTTGACCGAATGCATATGAAGCGGAATGCAGAAGGCTCGACCTTGCTGATCATCGGTGGTGCAGGCGGAGTGGGCTCCATCGCCATTCAACTCGCCAAATTAGCAAAGGCGACTGTGATCGCCACTGCATCAAGACCTGAAACAAATGAATGGTGTCTCTCATTAGGGGCTGATCATATCATTGACCATCACCAGCCGCTCTTAGCGCAGCTTCAGGAAAAAGGGATTGGCGAAGTGGAGTACATTTTATGCTTAAATGATACAGATGGCCATTTCAAAGGGATGGCAGAAGCGATTAAACCTCAAGGGACGATCTGTACCATTGTTGAAAATCAGCACCATTTAGACATTCAATTACTCAAAAATAAAAGTGCTGCATTTGTATGGGAATTCATGTTCACACGGCCGATGTACAAAACCTCGGATATGATGAAGCAGCATGAGCTTTTAAAAGAAGCGAGTACATTATTTGAAGAGAAGAAGTTAAAACATACATTAACAAAGGTGCTCAGCCCCATCAATGCCACCAATTTGAAGCAGGCACATCAAACACTTGAACAAGGGAAGATGATAGGTAAATTTGTTCTAGAAGGATTTTAAGGAGGGGCAGCAAATGACGACGTCATTACAATATCCGATTGGCTTATATGAACGGGTGGACCAACAAACGAAAAAGCAGCTGGAGGCATGGATTGATGAGCTGGCACTCATTCCTCAAAAGTATGAAGAGGCAGTTGTCCCATTGACAAATGATCAGCTGGATACCCCATACCGGCCAGGTGGATGGACTGTTCGTCAGCTCATTCACCACGTAGCGGACAGCCATCTGAACGCTTACTTGCGATTTAAGCTTGCGCTGACAGAAGAAACACCGCACATACGTCCATATGATCAGGAGGCATTTGCTTCACTTCCTGACAGTAAGGCGCCTATCAGCCTATCACTGCCGTTAATCAGCAGTCTGCATCGCCGGTGGGTCACATTACTTCGCGAGATGACAGAGGAAGATTTCAACGCTGCATATTACCATCCGGCCGATCAACAAACGGTGTCCTTATATGATGCAACAGGAATGTACGTCTGGCATTCACAGCATCATCTCGCCCATATCACGGAATTAATCAAAAGAAATCAGTGGAAGTAAAGGAGTCAACACATGTCTAGTAGAAGAATTGTCGGCGCTATGTTTATCTGCATGGCGGCATTGTTTTATATAGCAAAATTCGTTTTGTTTGAGATTCGTTATGGTGGAAATGTAAGCACAGTAAGAACGATCGAGGAACTGGAAGATATACTCCCAGGCGGTACGTGGATCAGCATCATTTTTCTCATTATCGGTTTAGGTTATCTCCTGTGGGATGATCGGGAAGTCATTCGTCAATATCTTTTCACGCCAGATAAACAAGGAAAAGAAGAATGAAAAAAGACGGACCTCAAGTGACCGTCTTTTTTCCTTTTTTAGCCACGTTCAGGACGAAGTGCTTTTTCTAAAATGGCTAGACCTTCATTGACTTTTTCTTTTTCTTCGTCATTGAGCCGTTGCAGGGAATTTTTAATTTTTTCATGCCCTTTTTGATAAATACTTCTGAAAATATTTTTCGCTTCCTCTGTCAATTCTACGACAATGATTCGACGATCACGCTCAGAATGCTTTCGTTCCACAAAGTTCGATTGTTCTAACCGATCAAGCAGCCCTGTCATATTGGACAAAGAAGCCCCCATTTTTTCAGCAATTTCGGACACCTTAAGAGAGCCATGGTTATTGAGTAGCATGAGCACCTTCATTTGAGGCATACTCATATCCAGCTTCATCCATTCAGAAACATCTCCAAGTCCTGCAGCAGTGAGCACTTTCATATACAGCACCCATGTCTTTTTTTCCTCAGGAGATAGGATTTCCTCTTTTAGTACGGTGGTGTCATGAATATTATATTCCACGCTTGTTCACTTCCTTTAAGCGGCTCTTTTCTTTATATTACTGATTTTTACTTCTAATTGAAAGTATCATGAAGCTTTTGAATGTTAAACTGCATGAATTAAGTGGTATTTGTTGTATAATAATGGTCAGTTGAAATTAATGAAGCAACTTAGAAAGTTGGGAGAAACATGTGGAACAAAAAAACGGGTATGACGATCTTAAAAATGCTCTTTCCGATCGTGATCATCCTTGTCTTAATTTTTGTCGCCAAGCAGGAGCTGAGCGGCCTTTCCATTAAAAAGACGTTTTATATTATTGACAGCTTGAATCGAATGGACTTGTTTATTCTTGTCTTTCTTGGACTTGTCGCTGTTTTATCCATGTCCTTATATGATTTTATTTTAAGAAAAAGCCTTGATATGCCCATCAGCGGCTGGAAAACGATCCGAATTTCTTGGATCGCCAACTCCTTTAATAGTGTACTTGGATTCGGTGGTTTATCAGGAGCAGGGCTTAGAACGCTCCTATACAAGGAATACATAACAGATACGAAAAAACTGCTGAAAGGCATTGCCCTTTTAACATCCTCTGTTCTGCTGGGCTTATCTATTTTCAGTGATTTGATTTTAGTTAGGGTCTTGCCAGTTGAAAGTATTATTAGTCAGGAGCCGTGGTTATGGGCATTTGTCATTATTTTTGCTTGTATTGTGCCCATTTACATCATCATGGCGTCCATTCGAAAAAGCTCGATTGAGAGCGGTGAAAACGGACTGAAGCACCCGATCTATGCTTATATTGGTGCATCGTTTTTAGAGTGGCTGGCAGCTGGTCTTGTCATGTACATGGCTGTTGTCTCTATGGGGATGAACGTTGATGTCCGTATTGTATTAGGCGTCTTTGCGATTGCGTCAATCGGCGGTTTAATCAGTATGGTTCCGGGCGGATTTGGTTCGTTTGATCTGATCTTTTTACTCAGTATGCAATACATTGGGTTTGATAAAGAGATGGTGCTGACAGCGCTTGTCTTGTACCGCTTCGTTTACTCCATTTTCCCGTTTATTCTTGGACTTTGTCTAGCGGCATACGATTTAACTGGAACAACACTCAGGCGTCTTGAAGGCAATCCGAGAATGGCGCCTGCAATTGAAACAACAAACGTCTTAATTGTTTTGCACCGAGCGCTGCTCATCCGTTTATTGTACGGATCTTTGTCCATTTTAACGTTTGGAAGCGGTTTGCTCATTATGGCTTCCGTTGTGCTTCCTGTTGATCGTTTAGGTGTGATCACAACCATTCCACGCTTTTTGTTATCAGGATTTAATGGTCTTTCTTTAATGTTCGGGATCATTTTAATGATTTTGTCCATTGAAGTGTATAAAAGAACGAAACGGTCTTATCTATTGACAATGATTGCCCTAGCAGGCGGCTTTGTGTTTACTTTACTAAAAGGGTTTAACCTGAGTTTGATCTTTATATTGCCGGTCATCATGGTGGTATTTTTCTCGCTTCGAAATCAATTTGTGAAGCAGCAGGCCCCTTATTCTTTGAATCAGTTTGTGGCCGCCGCCGCCGGATATTTACTCGTGTTGTTTAACTATAATGTCATTGGGAACTTCATTTGGATGAAAATTGGTCATTTCCTAAGCAAGGACTATTTGGTTCATAATGAACGGCATATCACGATGACCAGTATGATTGCTTTAATTGGCGTCCCTCTTTTCTTTTTCATTAGCAAATTGATTTTTAATAAAAAAGCAGTTCCAATCGGCGAAGAAGCAGATGAAGAAAAATTAAAAACTTTTCTCGAAGAAAAGGGAGGCAATGCTCTTAGTCATCTAGGTTTTTTGGGAGACAAAAAACTGTTTTTCTCAAGTGATGGAGAGGCGATGCTTCAGTTTGGCCGGATTGGCCGCTGCGTTATTGTGCTTGGAGATCCTTCTGGCCGTAAAGCCTCTTATCCGCTTGTACTGGAAGAATTTTTGGAGCAGACAGAAAAAGCAGGCTATCGTGTCGCTTTTTATCAAGTAGAACGTGAAGGAATGGCGCTTTATCATGACCTAGGTTTTCACTTCTTTAAGCTTGGGGAAGAAGCCATGGTCAATTTAGAAACGTTCTCTTTGTCAGGAAAGAAAAAATCAAACTTACGGGCTGTCGCAAATAAATTTGAACGAGAAGGCTATACGTTTGAAATGCTGGAGCCGCCCTTTTCAGAGGAATTGATTTCAACCTTAAAACAAATCTCTGACAGCTGGCTGGGCAAGAAAAAAGAAAAAGGATTTTCATTAGGCTATTTCCATGAAGACTACCTTCAAAAAGCACCGATTGCAATTTTAAAGGATGAACAAGGGCAGATCATATCTTTTGTGTCCTTAATGCCGATGTATCAAAAAGGAGAGATATCCATCGACCTCATGCGTCATATGCATGATGCACCGAACGGGATGATGGATGCACTCTTTATCCACCTTTTTCAATGGGCGAAAGAAAAAGGCTACACATCCTTTAACATGGGAATGGCGCCATTATCGAATGTTGGCACGTTCCACCAGTCCTTTCTGACAGAACGTTTGGCGAGTGTCATCTTCAATAACGTCAGATATATGTATAGTTTCAGCGGCTTAAGGTCGTTTAAACAGAAATATAAACCAGAATGGCGCGGAAAATATTTAGCGTATAAAAAGAATACATCACTGCCTGTCACAATGGTGCTCGTCACTAAGCTGATAGGAATGGACCCAAATCGAAAACGGCGTCCATAAGTCCAAAGAACCTTTACCTTTCACTAGGTGAAGGTTTTTTTAGACAAAAGAATAGCAAAAGTGGTAAAGTTGAAGGGTAAGGGGGATGTTCACATGACACTAAATGAATGGTTTACAAAGGGATTAGCTGAACGTACATATGTACACAACATGGAGAAAAATCGTGAAAACTTACTCACGGTGTACAACCAGTACGCAATTCATCAAAAGGAAAAAGAGCTGCTTCAAAAACTTCAAAAGAAAAAACTGAGAGCGCTTGTGATCACGGCAGATTGGTGCGGCGATGCGATGGTCAATGTACCTATTTTCATGCGTATTGCAAATGAAGCACTGATTGATGCGCGCTATTTCATTCGGGACGAGCACCTAGACCTGATGGATCAGTATTTAACGAACGGGACCGCAAGATCGATTCCGATTATCGTCATTATTGATCAGGACGGGAAAGAAGTGGGGAAATGGGGACCTCGCTCAGCAGAAGCTCAGCGCTTTGTCGACGAGAAAAAGCCGGATAAAGATGCACCCGATTTTGAGGAAGCATTTAAAGTGTTTGCGAAAGAAGCCGCACATCACTATACGACAGATCGTTACTTATGGAAAGATATTGAGAAAGAAATAGTAGAAGTTTTGGCAAAAATATAAACCAAAAGACTACTTCGCCGCAATGGGAAGTAGTCTTTTTTTATCTTGTTTTTGCGTTTCACCTACAAAACACCGCATAAAGATGTAGAAAAACCGCAGAATTCTATCAAATACCGCAGAAAACCGCAAAGCATCACGATTTTCCCAACCACTTTTAGTTGAAAAACCTCATATATGCCATGAAATCAGCTATTTTGCCCTTATCTAAAGGCTCATATAACGCACGTCGGATGGCTTTTTCCCAATACAAGAGGCCCAGCAACTATAGTAATCTAGTTGTAATCTCCTTTGAACGAACTAAAAAAAATAAATGAAGGAAAAGGGCTGGCGATCAATTTATGAAAAAAATCATCTATCTCGATCAAGAAAAAAAGAAGCTCGCTGAATCAAAGAAAAGAGAACAGCGTTCCATCAAATCACTCAGACTGCTTGTGTTTTATGACGGACAAAGTCCTTCATGTGCAAAAGCAATTGACCTGTTGAAATCACTCGATTGGAAAAACCGAATTCACTTTGAATCATTTAGACACTCACAGCTGCTGAGACTAAATAAAATTAGTGAAGAGAAGGCAGAGAAACGAATCGTGTCTATTTCCTTAGCGAAAAATCAAAAAAACTCAGGGATTTATACGTGGCTGAGAATGGCTTGTCATATCCCTGCATTATGGGGAACGGTCCCATTCATTGTACTCAGCATTTGGCTTGGCTTTGGGCAGCATGCTTACGATTATTTTGCGAGAAAACGGTACATTCATTCTGTCGAACAAGTCACCCGTCCCGATACAGATCAACAAAAGACCATCTAATCATAGAAAAAGCATGACCTTCGATCGGCAGAAGGTCATGCTTTTTTGTAATATGGGATAAATGATGCTAAGTGATCAAGCAGCTTCGTTGTGTAAGACATATATGCACGCTTATCAAGCTCAGAAGCCGCATAGGAAAGCAAGGTTCTAAGAGCAAATAAGTACTCATTGTGGAGCTGATTGTGTTCAAAGTAAGGAATCGCTGCTTCTACTAAATAAGTTTTCAAATCATGAGGATTCTCTTCAATCATCAATTTATAGATTTTAATCATATATAAACAGTTTGGTTGAATACGAGGCTGTTTGAGCAGCTCGTGTATGTATGGAAGCGCCTTTTTGCGATCATATTCCGCATACAATGTTGCGATTTCATAAAGCGTTTCACAGTAACGATCTTCTATCTGTTCTTGATTAAAATAATTGAGTGAATCTAGTAAATAAGGCACAGCGGATGAGAAATCTCCTTGGCGTTTTAAGAGAACCCCGTAATAAAAATAAGCTGTCATCTTAATATAAGCATCAGGGTGAAGCGACGTGTGTAAAATCACTTCTTTTAAATATCTTTTAGCTGTTTGAAAGGCCTTTAATTCCAGTGAGATGACCCCATGAATGAGTGTACAATGAATGACCCGCTTGAAATTATTTTTTTGTCTATACAAATCCATTGCTTGATGTGTGGCCTCAAGCGCATCACCGAGATGCCCCATAGCTCCAAGTGCTTTTGCATAGTGATAATACAGGTCACTCTGTTCAACAGAAGCGTAAGAAAAGCAGCTTTCAAGTCTTTTCAATCCTTCTTCGAGCTGACCGATTTTAATCTGGTGGATGCCATCTAGATATTCAAACGTTTCTTTTTCAGTGTCAATAAAGGTTTTTTCAAACTTCTTAAGCACGCGGTGCGTTTTTAAGGCAAGCTGCTGTTTTTCTGTTAATAAATAAAATTGAAATAAGGACAAATGATACTGAATCCCTAAATCTAGCGAAAAGAACTGTTCCTCGTGATGAATGATCATTTCTGCATTTTGCTCTGCTTGATCGAGCGCATAGAAATACATGTTCATCTGAAACTCATCGAGTAATGACAACAGATGACGCGCCTTTTGCGACAGCGTTTCTTGACTAATTCCAAGCCGTTCAAGCAAAAGATTGATCGTATCTTGATTGGCCTCTTTTGAGCCATTTTCAATTTTACTTAAATGAGAGACAGAACAAATTCCTTCTGCCAACTCCGATTGGGTCATATTTTGTTTGTAACGATAGAGTTTGATGATTTGCCCAATATTGATTTTCATTCCATTCAGAAGCCTCCCTTCCAATCATGGGTTGAAAGCTTTTTGAAAAAATAGCCGCATGAGACAAAGTGGAAATACCTGAAATCATTTCATCATCTTGGCTTTTTTCTCAAAATTTGTTTAAAACGTAATATGATTGTAACATTACTTGAAAAAGGCAAACAACTTTTTAGCAGAGAGGTGAGGTCCTATTTGCAAACAACACATGATCATGTTTATAATGTGAATGAGAATCAATTTCAATTAAGGTTGATTGAAAGGATGACATATATGCCAGAAACAAAACAACAAACAGAAGCGTTAACGGTTCGAGACGCTGTCAGATATAGACGATCGATTCGAAAATTCAAAGAAACGCCGGTGAGCATTGAGCAGCTTCAGCCATTATTAGAGGACGCAGTCTATGCACCCAATCATAAAATCACGGAACCTTGGCGTTTTTTATATGCAGTGACGGATGAAGCGAAAGAGGTATTTGTTGAGCGGTTTATTGCTTTCTTTAAACGCAACAATCCAGACGCAAAAGAAGAAAAGATCAATCAGTACAGAGATTATTTTTCTAAAGTACCAGCACTTTTACTTGTTGTTCTAAAAGAAGACGAAAATCCAGTTGTGAGAAATGATGATTTTGCCGCTGTGAGTGCGCTCATTCAAAACTTCCAGCTGCTGGCTTGGGATCAAGGAATCGGTATGGTATGGAAGAGCGGCCGTATCTTATACGACAAAGGGTTTCAACTGGATATGGGATTAAAGGAAAACGAACGCTTTGCCGCGATTCTTCACATCGGTTATCCAGAAGAGGTGCCTGAGGAAAAGTCACGTCAGAAGGCATCAAGCCTGCTAACTGAAATCAAATAAAAACAGACCTTGTGATAAGGTCTGTTTTTTTTACTTATTGTTTTTTGGCACGCTGATCGGCTGCTTTCATACGTGCCATCGCTTTTACGTCATTCGGATCTGCAAGTTCTTTGGAAAATTCAACATATTCGCCATCCGTCTCTTGTGCCGCAAGCTGGTGGTTGGATTTTTTGTGTTGGTCTTTTTTCAAAGCTTTTCCCTCCTTTACAAGATCACTTTAGTTATGTGCTTGTAAAAGAGGAATATCCGTTTTATTTGTTTCTTTTTTCTGCTGCTCTTTCCGCTTTTTTGAATTCCTGCTGATACAGAACTTCCTGGGTTTTCTTCAGTTTTGAAGTCGGCTGGTGTTCTTTTTTCTTCATCAAAATCGCCCCCTCATCTCATTTTTAATAGGATGGGTGTTTTTGACAAAATTTATTCCTCTGAATGCAAAATCGCTTCTTTTAGCTCAGGGTGTAAAAACTCATAAGAAGACAGCAGTGCCTTTTTCGGCAGAGCACGTTGGCCTTCTAGAACAAGCAATGACATGTCGCCAAGTGCGGTTTTGATAACAAAGGACGGCACCTTCAGCCAGTGAGGGCGATGAAGGACAGATGCAATGGTTTGCCCCAGCTGCTTCATTTGAACAGGATTTGGAGACGTGACATTGAGTGGACCTGATATGTGTTCATGCTCAATGGCATACGCAATGAGATGTGCTACATCCTCCACATGAACCCAAGATACCCATTGCGAGCCAGAGCCGATCGTTCCACCGGCAAACAGCTTGTATGGCAAGGTCATAAGAGGAAGTGTGCCTTTTTCTCCTAATACCACCCCAAAGCGTGTATAAACCGTGCGAATACCAAGCGCCTCAATTTTTTGCCCTTCAGCTTCCCAAAGCTTTGACGTATGACTTAAAAAGTCTGTATCGGCTGGTGGGGCCTCCTCCGTAAAATCCTCTGTCTTGGAAGTGCCATAGATACCGACAGCACTTGCTTGAATGAGCACAGATGGTTTCGATTCCTGCGCTTCTATGATGCGTCTTACTTCTTGCGTTGATTGAAGACGACTGGAGAGAATGCCTTTTTTTGCTTTGTCCGTCCAGCGTGTGAAAATGGATTTTCCAGCAAGGTTAATCCATACATCAATCGCAGGCAATTCATGTTCAGGCTTAGCACCTTCTGTCAGCCACTGCACATAGTGTAAATGATTTTGTTCGGATTCCTTTGGATTTCTTGTTAAAATATATAGATGATGTCCTTCAGCTGCGAGCACCTTTGTGACATGCTGGCCGATAAACCCGGTTCCTCCGGTAATGGCGATATTCAATTGACATCTTCTCCTCTCATATACATACCTATATCTTTCACGATTTTGAATCAGAAGAAACATCCTGACTGTTTGAAAAAAGGAGTGATCACAGGATGCCCTATATTACGAAAATCTCTGCTCAGCAAAACAATACAGAACGCGTGAACATCTTTCTTGATGAAAAGTACGCTTTTAGCGTTGATCTAGATGTGCTCGTCCAGCATGATTTGAAAAAGGGAAAAGAGCTGGACGAAGCCGATATCATAGAGATTCAATTCGGTGATGCAGTAAAAAAAGGATTTCAGCAGGCCGTCGATTATTTATCGTATCGGATGAGATCAGTGAAAGAAGTCACCGATTACTTGACGAAAAAAGACATACCAGCACCTGCTATTAGTGAAATTATACACAAATTAAAACATTATAAGTATGTAAATGATCTTGAATTTGCAGAAGCGTATGTAAGCACCCACCGAAAAACGAATAGCAAAGGCCCGTCAGTGCTAAAAAAAGAATTAAAGCTGAAAGGCATAGACGATGACACCATCGAACAAGCACTATCGCAATATCCGAATGATTTGCAGCTAGAGGAAGCAGTGAAACAAGTGCTAAAGCTGGTTAAGAAAGAGAAAAACCGGTCCGCAAAAGAAATTGAACAGCGTATCAAATTGCAGCTTCAGCGAAAAGGATTTTCATTTGATATCATTGATAAAGCCCTTCAAGAAGCCTATGATGGACAAGAAGAGGAAAAGGAAGAAGAAGCCCTTCACTATATGCTTGAGAAGGCAAAACGCAAGGTAGGATATGACGGATCATTTGAGAAAAAAATGAAAGTGAAGCAATTCCTTTACCGAAAAGGATTTGATCTTGATACAATTGATCACGTTTTAGACAAAGGGGAATGACAGATGGAAAAACGCTATAGTGAAATGACAGAATACGAATTAAAGCAGGAGATTGCCGCTCTTTCTGAAAAAGCAAGAAAGGCTGAGCAGCTAGGCATTGTGAATGAATATGCCGTGTTGGAGCGGAAAATTGACATGGCGAAAGCCTATTTATTAGATCCAGCTGCTATTCAGACGAAAACGACCTATCACATCAAAGATACAGACGAGCAGTTTTATGTGGAGTATTTAAATGGTGTTTTTGCTTGGGGCTACAGAGTATCAGCGCCAAATAAAGAAGATGCCCTACCGATTTCAATGCTTACGCAAAAGGACTGATCCCTAGAGATCAGTCCTTTTCTTTACTTCGAACGTTGTTTACGGACGTTGTTCTGAAGTACGATGTCGTGCTGCGTTTGCTGCGTTTCTCCGTTGACCTGAGAGGCAGAATGTTTAGCATTCGCCCATGGTTGAGGGTAAGCGGTTGTTCTTAATTGAACAAAGTCTTCCATATACGATTTCCCATTTGAACTCATATCTCAAGCACTCCCTTTGGAAAAATTAGCGTTTCCCTGATGCCCTCATACGTTCCTGTGGACGTGTATTCGTCTCACCGTTCGGCCTTTTAGATGCATAAGCATCTGTGGCCCCTGGTTCGCCTTCAAACTTGTGATTCACTTGATTTGGAAAGCCCTTTGCTTTATTACGCATACTGATTCCCTCCAAACAATACAAATCATTTGCGTCTTTTGAAGACGTAAGGGTAGTATATGAAAAAAGAGATTTTTTTAAAAAGGCACTTTCTGCTAGATGAAGGAGGAACCAGTATGGAACAATATTTTGAGCGATTAACCGAACAACTAATGGAAAAAAACAATATGCTCACATATGAAGAAGCACGTACATGGGTAGAGCTCCTTTGGAGTGATTTTGAAACAACCTATGCAAAGGCTGGCCGCAAATATAAAGGACAGGAAACGACTGAACGGATTGTCCGAGAATGGATCGAAAGCTATGGTGCTCAGCTGCATTTATTTCAAAATAAACAATCGAAGGCAAATGAGCATCTGCAACAAAACGACAAAGGGCTGCTTCATTAAAAGGGTTGCCCTTTTCACATCCACTCATCTTTTTCAACAAACAGGAAAATATATAAATGACCAAACAATTTTATGAAACAATACCCAGTCTGTGATCAAAATTACAGGCTTTTTACAATGGATAAACTTAAAATTACATTAAATTCATGTTGGTGAAAATCACTGGAAATAAAACTCTGATATAATGTAACGATTAAGGATACATGAAATTTATGGATAATAAAAAAGGGTTTCGTTTTCTGACAAAAAAGGAATAATGAACATAACAGACTATGTGAAAAAAGTGAAGAGAAGGTGCGATATGGAACGGGAACTGCTCTCTGTTATAATTCCTTCTTACAATGAAGGTGAAAACATCAGACGAATCTTTGAGGCACTCGAGGAAGAGTTTCGCGATTTTCATTATGACTTTGAAATCATCTTTGTGAATGATGGAAGCAAAGACAATACGCTTCAATACATGAGAGAGCTCTCTCACAAAAGTGCAAAAGTCAAATACATTTCCTTTTCTCGTAACTTTGGGAAAGAAGCTGCAATTTTAGCAGGTCTTGAGCATGCAAAAGGGGAAGCTGCGATCATTATGGACGCCGACCTGCAGCACCCAACGTATTTGATTCAGGATTTTGTTAGAGGCTACGAAGAAGGTTATCATCAAGTCATTGCCAAACGAAACCGTAAAGGGGACAGCAAGCTTCGTTCTTACCTATCATCGATGTATTATAAAGTGATGAACAAGGTGGTCGAAGTGGACTTGCGTGATGGTGTAGGAGATTTCCGCTTAATTTCCCGTCAAGCGATCGACGCATTGCTTCAGCTGAAAGAGGGAAATCGTTTTTCAAAAGGGCTTTTTTGCTGGATTGGCTTTGAAGAAAAGGTCATCTATTATGAAAATGTGGAAAGACAGCATGGTGATACAAAATGGTCACTGAAGAAATTATTTAACTACGGGATTGATGGTGTCATTTCCTTTAACAACCGCCCGCTGCGTATTTGTTTTTATACGGGTATTTTGATCTTATTTCTCTCTTTGATTTACATCGTGGCGACCTTTATTCAAATCGTCAGAACGGGCATCATGGTACCGGGTTATTTCACTTTAATCTCAGCTGTGCTTTTCCTCGGTGGTGTCCAGCTCTTGAGTCTAGGTGTGATTGGAGAATACATTGGCCGAATTTACTATGAAACGAAAAAGAGGCCGCATTACTTAATTCAAGAATCAAATGTCATGGAACAAGAGACAAGCTCAAAAAAACAAGACCGAGTGTTAACGCAGTTATTTAAATAACGTGGAGTCAAATAACCGGCAAGCACGAATCGCTTGCTGGGTTGTTTTGTTTCAAAGAACAGTGGATCTTTTGGAGAAAGGATTTAGATGATGAAACGTAGATGGATACTCATTGGAATATGCCTCATTCTTGCTTTATTAGGCCACTCCTTTTTCTTATATGAATATACGCAAGACCGATATATGACGGGAGATGGGGATGGCATTTCGCAAATGCTCCCGTTTAAAAAGCTACTGTATGACGAATACGTCAAAGGAAACTTCTTTTATTCCTATCAATTTGGTCTAGGCGGCGGTACATATACGCAATTAGGTTATTATTTTACAACGTCGATGGTCTTTATGGTCACAGTCGCTGTTGTCTGGCTGTTAAATGCGCTTCACCTTATACAGTCAACAGACATTCACTTTTGGGCAAATGCTGTAATTTGGCTGAGTGTGATCAAGCTGACAGTCATTCTGTTCATCGCATATCGTGTGCTCCTTTCGATTGTGCAGCATAGGCTGGGGGCGCTGACAGGTGCCGGTATTTACGGACTGTCTATTGTGTACTTTCGGCATCAAACGTTTTGGGAGTTTTTCACCGACAGCATGATGTGGCTTCCGCTGCTTGTGCTTGGGGTTGAACGTATTTTCAAAACAGGCAAGCCAGCATGGTTTATTGCGGCTTGCAGTCTCATGCTGATCAATAATTTTTACTTTGCTTACATTCACTTTATCTTTTTAGCCATTTATCTCGTCTTCAGATATATGATTAAGCTTCAAAGCGAGGAGCGAGGCTGGAAGGTGTTCTGGACCCTTGCGATTTCTACGTTGTTATCGTTTGGGATCAGTGCTGCCTTTTTTATCCCGTCTGTTTACGGCTTTCTCAATAATGTAAGACCGCCGTATGAACAGGCAATTCCTTGGTTCGAGCTGCATGATCATCTGCTGTTTACAAGCAGGGTGTACTTATTGCCGGTCATCTTTCTGATTTGTCTGTTCCTCGTTCCGCTTTACCGGAACAGATGGTTTTTCATGTTCACATCGATCAGTGTTCTGCTGATCATTTTTCACTACAGTCCAAAGATGGCGAGCGTGTTTAATGGTTTTTCTGCACCGCAGTACAGATTTGAATATATTCTTGCTTTTACAGTTGGAGCAGCCGTAGCCATCACCATCAAGCATTTCTCGCAAATGGAGTGGAAGTGGAAAACACGTGCGGTTTTAGGCGCTTGGCTTGTATTCCTTCTCGCAGTCGCCCTTTCAGAACGAGCAAAGGGAAATATGGATGTTGTTGTATTTACCGGAATAGGACTGCTTGTGATCAGTTTGTTCTTCCTCTCGATACATGTGGGAAAACGTCTGCACCTTCGACTCTTTTCAGCTGTGCTCATCGTTGTGAGCTTACTGACAGCAGGCGTGTATCAGCAGGGCTACTTATTTGAAAGAAGCAATATTAAGAGCGTATCAGATACGTATCTGAATAGTGAGGCGTATGCTGGACATGAGCAAATGAAGCTCATTCAGCAGATTCAAAGCCGCTCAAAAGAAGATCCGCTTGCCCGGATTGATTGGATGAACGGCGTGCGCAACAACACCCCATTGTTTGAAGGCTTTCAAGGCATGAGTGCGTATTCAAGTATATTGAATCAGCATCTGCTCCATTTCTACTGGAATGACCTGCAAATTGATATGGGACGGGAAAGTGTCAGCCGGTATGCAACAATGGGGGACAGGGCGAATTTATACAGTCTGACCTACGGGAAGTATTATATGAGAGACAAATCGATGTCTTTCTCACCGCCGGTTTATTTTAAGCCAATATTGGAAAGCGAACATTATGAAGTGTATGAAAATACACGCCCGCTCCCATTTGCAAGAACAACGAGTACCGTCTATTCAGAAAAGTCACTAGAGCATGTGTCAGCACTTGATAAAGAACATGCGATGTTGCAAGGTGTGATCTTAAACAAAAAAGGAAATGCTGAAATCGACCAATCGCCTGATCGAATAAAGGATACAAACATTCATACTGAACAAGCGGTATACGAAAATGGCGTGCTTGATGTATACGGGGAAACGGGCGGGCTGAATATCACCCTTCCAGATGATATCGCTCGCGTGGGGGATGTGTATGTGAGTTTTTATGTGAAGCGGACCGACCGAAACGAAGGGTTTCAGTTATCTGTGGATGACTACGTCACATCACGCAAAAGCAATACGTCTATCTACAAAACAGGCGTTAATGACGTGACGATTCGAGTCCCTGCGGAAAAGAATATCTCCATACGAGTGCCAAAAGGGACGTATGAGCTGAGTCAATTAAAGCTGTATCATGAGCCTTACCGCACCCTTGCGCGGGCATCTGAAAAAGAAAAACAGGATGATGGCAGCCAGCAGGTGAAGCTTAAAAATAACCGCTTTACGATTTCTTATGAGAACAAGCGCGGCGATGATTATATGATTCTGCCTGTTCCATATGAAAAAGGCTGGGAGCTCACGGTGAATGGCCATCAAACCGAGATTGAACAAGCCAATTATGCGTTTATCGGTTTTCCAATAGAAAAAGGCAAAAACGAGATCGTGCTAACCTACTATCCGCCTTATATCAGAATACTAGCGTTCATTTCACTGATCAGTTTGATCGCTGCGATTATATATGCATGGAGAAAACACAAGAAACACCACTTTTTAGCATAAGTGGTGTTTTTTTATCTTTCATCTCATACGTAAGTTTCTTCATCCCATTCAATCGTGTATTCGTTCATTTTTTTATCAATATCGTTTTGAATACTCATGTGCTGAAATAGCGCATTCAATTCTTCTGTCCTCTTTCTTCGATCTTTTTCATAATAATAGAACGCATCTCGATAATCATGATCCCTTAGCATCTTTGCTATGAGCATGGCATCTTCTAGACTATACGATGCTCCTTGACCAACAAAAGGGTTCGCCGTATGTACCGCATCACCTACAAGAACAACACGTCCTTTTGACCACACAGGAAAATCCTTTATTTCATAGATACTTCTTGGAAAGAACAAGTTAGTATGATCGATGATGTCAGAAAGGTGTTTAGGAATGTTCCAATGTGCCATTTGTTTATATAATAACTGTCGGATGGTTTCTTGATTGGCTTTCTCAAAATGTTTTGTAGGTAACTTCTCAGGACACTGAGAGAAAGCTTGCCATAAAATATTCATTTTATTTGTTGGATGCGCTTTTCCAAAAATGAATTGAAAGTTTCCGTCATTGTAAAAATAACTTGTTGCCTCATCCAATACAAAATCCTTCACAAACGATACTCCTTGTAGTCCCCAAAAACCGCTATAGTCTAATTTAGCATTAAACGCAATAGCCTCTCTTGTTTTAGAAAAAGTTCCATCTGCTCCTATTACAATATCACCTGTTATCTCAGTTTCATCTTCAAAAAGAACCTGAACGGAATGAGGCTGCTGTTTGATCGAGGTTAACTTTTTGTTGTATTTCACTTCTATTCCTTGACGGTGAACTTCTTTTAAAAGTGATTTGATGATTTGGTCTCTCATGACGTTCAGTAAAGGAGCATCATAATATTTTTCACTATAATTGTGAAAGATCGCTTCTACTTCATTTTCACTGTTTATTTGCTGGATCTTCTTTATCACGGTTGCATTTGCTATCACTTCATTTTTACACCCGATTTCATCCAAAATCTTTACCCCATTCGGAGACAGTAAAAAACCTGCTCCTGTTTCTAATTCTTCATCTGACCTGCTTTCATAAATCGTACTTTCCATTCCAGCCTTTTTTAAGAATAAAGAAGTAGCCAATCCTGCTACACCACTGCCGATAATGATCACATTTTGAGATTTCATTATTTTCCCTCCTATTTTATAAACAGACCGGTCGGTTTATTTTAGTGCAAAAAAATAAGCTTTTTCATATAGGACAGCGTATCACAATTCCCCCTCTTCATTTGGTAATTAAAGTATATGATAATATGTTATAAATGATTTCGCAAGAATGAAACTAACCAATTTCTGATCAACTTCTTTTAAAAACATGAAGGGGATAACAAAACATGAACAAAGACACCGTGATAAAACACTATGAACACACCCTTGAATGGGTACATTCACTAACGGAAGTAACAGAAGAAGAATGGCGTTGCACCATTGCTGATGGAAAGTGGAGCATTGCTGAGATCATCGCACATTTCGTTCTATGGGATGAATTTATTTTACACGATCGCCTAAAGGAATTTTGGAACAATAAAGCGTTACCTCAGGCACCTGATGTGCATGAAATGAATCAGCAGTCAGCCGAAAGAGCAAGAAAGGAAGAGAGAAGCGAGACGATCGGGCGATTTATTGCTGTTAGAACAAAATTGCTTCAAAAAATGAAGAAAATCGAAGCACCTCGCTGGACTACACCCTTTCTGATCGGTCAAACCGAGCTGACGTTATCAAGTTATTTTCAAGGTTTGATTAAGCATGATCTTCATCATATGGAGCAGGTCAAACAAGCGCTCTCCACAAAAAGACGATAGCGCCTCACGAAGCTTCCTTATCAAACGAAAACGTCGCATAATCAAACAAAAAATGAAATAGCCAAAGACTTAGCGCAAAGAGAATTTCTTCAGAAGTAGTCAGCAAAATGCCGTCAACCAATTCGTCTGATAAATAGACAGCACCCCAAATAAACAAAAGGTGAAATAAAACGGTATAGAAAACAATGGATCGTTTTTTGGACCGACACTTACGAACAAAACACATGAGCACGTGTTCCAGATGTTCAAAAGAGATCCCGAGTACAACGTAGATGCCCATAAACAGAAGCAACGATAAAACCGATTGATAAAAAGCACCCGTCAAATGAAAGAACAGTACACAAAACAACAAAAATATGTAACAGACAGCTGATAGCGCTATCAGGCATTTCACCCCTTGCCATAAAGCGTGAATAGATTGCTGCATGGATAAACAACACTCCCTTACATGAAGATACCTGCAAAAAGGACAGCCTTTTTGCAGGAAGGTGGAATTAATCCTCTTTTTTAGGTGCAGCGATGACAGGGTGTTTTTCTGTATCAAGCAATTTCAAGAATTCTTCGCCTTGATCTAAATGATCCAAAACAAGCTGTTTCGGTGTGACCGCAAGCCACTGATTGAGCGAGATATCTGCATAATGGTCGCTCTTGAAGATTTCTAAGAAATAAAGCGGTTCGTCACCTGTATTTTCTACATAATGCCCCATCGCAAATGGCACATAGCCAACATCTCCCGCCTGATAGTTAAAGGTTCTTGCATGTCCATCAGAAGCAAATACCGTCATTCGAGCTTTTCCAGAAATGAAATATTGCCATTCATCCGTATTTGGATGCCAGTGCAGCTCACGGATGGCACCTGGATCAACTTTCACAAGAGCGGATGCAATCGTTTTAGACGCTTTAAAATTGGTAGAGTCCGCAATCCACACTTGTCCGCCGCTTGACGTAATTGGCTCCTGTTTTAACAGCTCATATTTAAAGGAATTCGGGACCTCTCCTTGCTCTGTTTGCACCTTGTCACACTCAAGGGAACCAGGAATTCCTTTTTGGAAAATATACTTTTCTTTCTCTGGCAGCTTGTTAAATTGTTCTTTTGTCATTCCAAAGTTTTGGAGAACGATTTCCTCTGGCGTATGGGCAAGCCAATCAGTCACTTGGAACGTACTATTTTCAGAGAAAGACCCATCATCAAACACAAGCAAGAATTCCGCTCCCGGTTCAAGTGCTTGGATAGAGTGCGGCAAGCCAGAAGGGAAGTACCATAAATCTCCCTCAGTCACATCCTCTGTAAAATTCCGCCCCTCTGCATCAACCGATGTAATTCGGGCTTCCCCATAAATCATGTACGCCCACTCCGCTTCCTTATGCCAGTGCAGCTCGCGAATCGCACCAGGCTTTAGCCGCATGTTCACAGAGGCAAGACTTTTAGAAATTGGCAGTTCACGTACCGTTACCTCGCGGGCATAGCCGCCTTTTTCTAAACGGTTGTGCGTATCAGAAAAAGAATATTTCATGTTGGGAACCGTTCCATGATCGGTTTCTGGTGGCGTGAGCATATCTGGGTTTTGTCTGTCTCGCTCGAGATTACGTGGAATTTTGACCGTTGCTCCTTTTTCTCCTCGAATCGGTTGCGGTACACCATTTTGCTTTTCACTCATGATAAAATCCCCTTTCAACATCGTATTGTGTGAGGTGACAAAAGGCCTTTCATTTCGCCCTCGTTTTCATAAGGTGAAACGAATCAAGAAGATGTCAATCTGATTCATCATTTTTTTGAACAGCGACCAATCGTTGGATGAGCTTGCTTAATTCATCAAACTTTCGTTCAAAACGTGTCAGCAAATAAACCGTTAAAATGGCAGGGAAACCAGCCTGACCAAGCTGCTTCAGCCATTCCTCCGAAAAAAAGGTCTCCATTTGTCTCACCTCCCAGCGAATGCTCGTCTTCTCTATAAGTGGTATGAAAGAAGAAATAGGAAATCAAAGGGGGAGAAAATGAACCATTAGACCCGTTTCAAAAAGTTTACTTTTTTTAACTTTTGTCCACTTAATGCAAGTAGAGAGAACAAAGGGGAGGATGCACATGGATTATCGGCTGTTATTGAAAGCAAAATGGAAGGAAATCGTTGACCACCCGCTCATTCAGCAATTTTTAAGCAATCCTAAAAACCAGCAGCTGCTCCGGCAAGTCATGGAAGAGCCAAACGAAGAAAATGCGAAAAAACTAGATTCCGAGTTCAAACAGTTTTATCAAAAAATCCGCATCATCAAGTATATTTCCACAATGATCCGCATCTTTTCAGTCGACTTTGATAAACGAGTGAAAAAAAAGCAGCAACGTTTTCCACTCATACTCGATCATCCCGATACACAAGAAGTGAAAGATCCTGTTCAAACAGATACGTATGAAGCCGTGCTCTTCAACCAGCAAGACTTAGGGGAGCACCTGCAAGACCCAAGATTGTACAAGGCCTACCAGCAGCTCACAGACAAACAAAAAATGGTCTTAACCAATATTTATGTTGAAGGTCAAACAATGAAAGAAATAGCCGACCGGCTAGGCGAAACGAGACAAAACATCTCAAACATCCACAAAAAAGCGCTCAACAAACTAAAAGAAGAAACAGGGGGAGATGTCCGTGCACGAAGACAAAATGACCAATGGAGAAATGGAAGAACTCATTGAAACCTTCACACCCATGATCAAAAAGAAACTACAAAACACGGCATATCAAGAAAGAGAAGACCTCGAACAAGAACTCTATATCAAACTCATCGAAAAAGTAGACTGGCTGATTTACCAAGAGGGACCTGGCTTTTGGGAGTTTATTGTGGAATATATGACGAAGATGTAAGAGTTGTAAGCACAAAAAAAGACTCGCTCACACAGAGCCGAGTCTTAATTTTTTTTGCAGTTTTTCTTCACTGAAAATCCAGCCGGTATAGGAATTTTTGATTTGGTGGTCCATGTCGATATGGCAGATCGCGACAAAAGGATAGTGACCTTTGCTGCGGTAGCGCAAATCAATGAACCGTACTTCATAATGATCCTTGTATTTATCCACTTCCCACCGGTAGACAGGGGAGAAGGAGAGAAAGGCTGATATGTTTTCATCTTGCTTGGCAATTTTCATAATCTCTGTATCAGGGACCGGCACACGGTTAAAGGTGTCTAAAATGATGATCTCACCATTCATACTGCGTCCAACATGGAAAGAGGATTTACATTTCACAGCAATACGCCATTGTCTAAACTTCATTGTAGGCGAAATGATTATTTCCTCAATCTCATCGAATCGTGCACGCAGCTGGCGTTTAATCTGAAGCTGCATGATGACTCTGACGATATAATAACAGAAAATCACGGCATACAGCGTAATAAACGTATAGCCGGGATGCCCGCCAATCGCCCAAACGACAATGGCGACAAGATGTGTAAAAAAGATAAACGGATCAAACGTGTTAATGATCCCAAGCGCTACCCATTTTTTTGAAAATGGACGAATGGCCTGCGTGCCGTAAGCATTGAAAATATCGACAAACACATGAAGCACGACGGCTAATAGTGTCCATAACCAAAGGTGAAGTAAATTTGCCCCCGGCACAAATGGGAAAATCACAGCCGGAATCAGCAATGACCAAAACAGTACAGCCGGAATGGAATGAGTAAATCCTCGGTGATTTCTTATATAAACTGCATTATTTTTTAGTTTTAGCACAGTATCAATGTCTGGTGCTTGGGAGCCGGCGATGGTCGCGATCATCACAGCGTGTGCCATGTGTGGATCTGCGCTGACGGCTGGATCTAAAAGCGCAAGTCCCCCAAGAGAAATGCCCATTACTACATGAGTACCAGTGTCCAATTGATTACCTCCTAGTTGTCATGCTTAGGAACAATCATACAAAGTATACGTTTCTCATCAAGACTATGTGCAAAATCACTTTTGCTTTATCCCGATTTAATGTAACATGTTAACGTATCTACAAACAGTATACAACAAATAAGGTTCTTTTCAGAACGTTAGCTCTCGGTTCGATAAGAAGGAGTATAGAGATGAAAGACATTCAAGAAAAGCTGGACCGCAAAGATATTGCGGGCTTTCAGTATGATTTAATCGATTGGTATGAAAAAGAACAACGGACACTTCCATGGCGTGAAAATCAAGATCCATACCGCGTCTGGGTATCAGAAGTGATGCTTCAGCAAACGAGAGTGGATACGGTCATTCCGTACTTCAATCGGTTTATGGAGCAATTCCCGACGGTGAAAGATCTCGCACTAGCTGATGAAGAAAAGGTCATGAAAGCATGGGAAGGTCTTGGCTACTACTCAAGAGTGCGTAATTTACAGGCTGCTGTGAAAGAAGTATATGAATCCTACGAGGGCGTTGTCCCTGATACGAAAGAGCAATTTTCAAAGCTGAAAGGTGTAGGTCCGTATACGAGCGGCGCAGTGCTGAGTATCGCCTATAACAAGCCATACCCTGCGGTAGACGGCAACGTGATGAGGGTCATTTCCCGTATCTTGTCCATATGGGATGATATTGCAAAACCAAAAACGAGAAACATTTTCGAATTTGCGGTCGATCAACTCATTTCCCGGGAAAAGCCATCAGAATTCAATCAAGGGCTAATGGAGCTAGGTGCGCTTATTTGCACCCCAACCTCTCCTGCATGCCTCATGTGTCCTGTAAACATGCATTGCTCGGCACTTGAGGAAGGCGTTCAGCATGAGCTGCCGGTGAAAAGTAAAAAGAAAAAGCCGACTGCGAAATCAATGGCAGCGGTGGTGTTATTTGATGATGAAGGCCACCTCTATATTCATAAGCGTCCAAGTACAGGTCTGCTTGCGAATTTATGGGAGTTCCCAAACATGGAAACAATGAAGGGAAGAAAAACGGAAAAAGAGCAGCTGATTGATTTCTTAAAAGAGGAAGCGGGTGTACAAGCAGAACTTGGTGATTTAGAAGGCACCATTCAACATGTATTTACCCACCTCATCTGGAATATTTCTGTTTTCTTTGGACGTGTGACCTCTGTATCAGATGACACGATGCTGAAAAAAGTCACAACAGAAGAATTTGAGGCATATGCTTTGCCAGTCTCACATCAAAAAATATGGAAGATGGCACTTGAACAGCCTAGTCATATTTAACCGTTGTACCATGGGTATAATCGGCTTCATTTCGGTGCAGACCCCCGCGGTTTTCAATTTCAGAAATGATTTCTCGATACTTAGATTGCCCTTCTTCGTTTAAATAAGGTAAAATTTGTTGGAAAGCATGATGAAAAAATGCAAGCTCAGTATCTTTCCATTGATCCTTTGACATCATGCCAAGCTGGCTTAAATCGCGTCCGACATACATGAATGTAACCTCCTAATAGGAACTTTCCTATTAGTGTGAAGCGAATGGACGAAAACTATTCAAATCAGGAGATGAACCATAATGAACAAGCGTAAATGTGCACTAATTACAGGCAGCAGTAGAGGTGTCGGGAAAGAAGTAGCCCTTCGCCTGGCTGAAAAAGGATATGACATTGTCATTAACTATGCAAGAAGCAAAAAAGCAGCACTTGAAACAGCTGAAGAAATTGAAGCGATGGGTGTTAAAACATTAGTTGTCAAAGCCAACGTTGGTCAGCCAGAGAAAATCAAAGACATGTTCCAGCAAATTGACGAAACGTTTGGCCGTTTAGACGTATTTGTGAACAATGCGGCATCTGGCGTTCAGCGCCCAATCATGGATCTTGAAGAAAATCATTGGGACTGGACTATGAATATCAATGCGAAGGCCTTGTTATTCTGCGGACAAGAAGCAGCCAAATTAATGGAGAAAAACGGCGGCGGACATATCGTCAGCATTAGCTCACTAGGCTCTATTCGCTACCTTGAAAACTACACGGTGGTCGGTGTATCTAAAGCAGCACTAGAAGCTTTGACACGCTACCTATCCGTTGAGCTGTCACAAAAAAATATCGTCGTAAATGCCGTATCAGGCGGCGCCATTGATACAGATGCACTCAAGCACTTCCCAAATCGTGAAGAGTTATTAGAAGACGCTAAGAAAAATACACCAGCAGGCCGTATGGTGGAAATTAAAGACATGGTCGACAGTGTAGAATTCCTTGTATCAGGCAAAGCAGATATGATTAGAGGACAGACGATTATCGTCGATGGCGGACGTTCTTTGCTTGTTTAAAAAAATGATGAATAAGATGTACACCTTCTGCACAAATTAATGTGCGTGGAGGTGATAATGATGGATAAACAACAAAACAAAACAAACGCACAACAAGTGAAAAAACAAAACCAAGCTGCTGCACAAGGCGGTCAATATGGCACTGAATTTGCTAGCGAGACTGACGCACAGCACGTAAAAAAATACAACCAAAAAGCTGAGCAAAACAAACAACAAAACAGCTAATCACTGAAACAAAGGGAAGCACTTCATCTACGAATGAAGTGCTTTTCTTTTTGCCTCTTTCCACCATCCGACAAAACCTGTAAAACCTCTACATAAACAGTCAAAGGACTTCTTCCTTCTTTCAAGAAATGGTATAGATACAAAAAGTGGAATCGAAGGAAAGGGAGGAGTTAGATGTCTGATTTCGATCAGCTTGTCAAAGAACAAATGCAGCTTATGGATCAGCTGCTCGATGTACAAGGAGAACTTGATCTGTACTTAGAGACAGAAAAACAATTGCTGCAAGGTGAAAAAAAGGAAGAGCGGCATAAGCTTCATGATCAAATCAAACAGAAACGAGAGGAACTGCAAAAAGTCCAGACACTATTTACAAAACAGACTAAACAAGTCATCAATTCGTATAAACAAATGGAGAAGAGCTCAACCGTGATGTAAAAGAGTGTGCCGTTCAATTGGGTTGAATGGCTTTTTCATTTCATTTTTTAATGATGTAACGGTATAATATAATAGAGACATGTTTAGTTGGGAAATTAGGTCTTTGGACTGTTAGGTTTGTTTGTTATAGAAAGTAGGGGAGAAAATATGGGCTATCCCAAGGAAGGAGAAACCATCCAAATTCAAAGCTATAAACATAATGGCTTGATCCACAGGATTTGGAATGAAACCACCATTCTGAAAGCAACGGAATTGTGTATCATTGGTGCAAACGATCGAACAATGGTGACTGAATCCGATGGCCGAACATGGATGACAAGAGAACCGGCTATTTGCTATTTTCATGCAAAACAATGGTTTAATGTCATTGGGATGCTTCGAGATGATGGGGTGTATTATTACTGCAACATCAGCTCTCCTTTTGCGACAGATGAAGAGGCGATTAAGTATATTGATTACGACTTAGATGTCAAAGTCTTTCCGGACATGACATATAATATTTTGGATGAGGATGAATATGCAGATCATAAGAGGCAGATGAATTATCCAAAAGAAATCGATAGTATCTTACGAGAGCATCTAAATACATTACTGCATTGGATTCACCAGCGGAAGGGACCGTTTGCTCCAGAATTTGTGGATATGTGGTATGAACGTTTTTTGCGTTATACAAAATAAGTAACAGCAGCTAAAACCTGTTTGGCTTTTCAAAGCCAACAGGTTTTTGACTGCGTACGGATAAGAGGCACTGATAGATTGGGAAGGAGATTTACATGGGGGTCATAAAACGTTACATGGCTTTTGTAACACCGTATAAAAAACAGATTGCATTGACAATGGTGATCGGAATGATTAAGTTCTCGATCCCCTTAACATTGCCTCTGCTTTTAAAGTATGTCATTGATGATGTCATTCAAGGCTCTGGATCGGCTGAAGAAAAAACATCCACTCTCTTTATTATTATGGGAATCATGCTTGTATTATTTTTAGTGATGAGACCGCCTGTTGAGTACTACAGACAATACTATGCGCAGTGGACAGGCAGTAAAGTATTATTTGATATTCGGGAAAAACTGTTCTCGCACATTCAAAAGCTAAGCCTTCGTTATTACGCCAACACGAGAACAGGGGAAATTATTTCAAGGGTCATCAACGATGTGGAGCAAACAAAGGAATTTGTCATCACAGGGCTTATGAACATTTGGCTTGATTTGATGACCGTCCTGATTGTGATAGCCATTATGTGTACACTGGATCTTAAACTCACCATTGTGTCTGTCATTATTTTTCCGCTGTATGCGTTAGCAGTGAAGTATTTTTACGGCCGGCTTCGCAAGCTGACAAAAGAGCGGTCGCAGGCACTGGCTGAGGTACAAGGGCACCTGCATGAGCGAGTACAAGGAATGCCTGTCATTCGCAGCTTTGCGATTGAAGAATACGAACAAGAGAATTTTCACGATGAAAATAAAAATTTCTTAAACAAAGCGATCAATCATACGAATTGGAATGCCAAAACATTCGCCGTCGTCAATACGATCACAGACATTGCGCCGCTGCTCATCATTGCTTTTGCTGGCTATACCGTCATTAACGGGTCGCTTTCAATTGGGACAATGATTGCCTTTGTCGGCTACATTGACCGGATGTACAACCCGATTCGTCGTCTCATTAACTCATCGACGACGTTAACTCAGTCAGTAGCATCAATGGATCGTATTTTTGAGTTTATTGATGAACCGTATGAAGTAACAGACAAGCCCAATGCAAAAGAAGCCAATCACTTAAAAGGAGAGGTAGAGTTTAAAGATGTGTCGTTCCGTTATGAACATACACAGGAAGAGATTTTACATAATATCTCCTTGAAAGTAGAAAAAGGTCAAACCGTTGCGCTTGTAGGAATGAGTGGCGGAGGGAAGTCGACACTCGTCAGTTTAATTCCAAGATTTTATGATGTCACAAGCGGATCACTCGAAATTGATGGCATTGATATTAAAGAGTACAAGGCAAGAAGTCTGCGGAATCAAGTCGGGATGGTGCTCCAAGATACATTCTTATTCAGTGACACCATTAAAGAAAATATCGCTGTAGGAGACCCCGAAGCATCCTTTGAGAAAATTGTGTCGGCTGCCAAAGCGGCTAATGCGCATGATTTTATCATGTCTCTTCCTGAAGGATATGACACGAAAGTAGGAGAACGTGGCGTAAAGCTATCAGGCGGTCAAAAACAACGAATTTCAATTGCGAGGGTATTTCTTAAAAATCCACCGCTGCTTATTTTAGACGAAGCGACGTCTGCACTTGATTTAGAAAGTGAACATTACATTCAAGAAGCGATGCAAAAGCTGGCAAAAGATCGCACAACTTTTATAGTTGCGCACCGTTTATCAACGATTACACATGCGGACCTCATTGTGGTCATGGAACAAGGCGAGATTGTGGAAAAAGGAACACATGAAGAATTAATGAACCGAGACAGCCACTATCGCCATCTATTTACCATTCAAACATTAAATTAGTAGAAGCCTATCCGATTCTAGCGGATAGGCTTTTTTATGCTTGTCAAAAACATGACATATTTCCCAGCTTGTCTCAATACAATTTTAAAAAGTATGACGGGGTGGTGAAGATGTGAAAGAACAAGAAGTATTGCTAGATGTCAAACAGCTGTCCATTGCCTTTCAGCAAAAAAAGCAGAGAGTACCGATCGTCCATGACATCTCATTCTCTATTCAAAAAGGAGAAACCTTAGGTATTGTGGGCGAATCTGGCTGTGGGAAAAGCATCACATCGATGTCTTTAATGGGGCTGAATCACCAAACAGAAACAACAGGTCACATACAATTTGAAGGTCAAAACCTGCTGTCACTGTCGGAGAAACAATGGCGAGAGGTCAGAGGGAATGACATCTCAATGATTTTCCAGGAACCCATGACTTCTCTCAATCCACTCATGACCATCGGCAAGCAAATGGCAGAAGCCCTTTTTACACATCAGACTATCAGCCAAAAAGAAGCAAAAGTGAAGGCGGTAGATTTGCTTCAAACGGTAGGCCTGAAACAAGCAGCGTCATTACTCAAAAAATATCCACATGAACTATCGGGCGGCATGCGTCAGCGTGTGATGATTGCGATGGCGATGCTGTGTCACCCAAAGCTCATGATTGCAGATGAACCAACGACTGCACTTGATGTCACCATCCAAGCACAAATTCTTCGTTTGCTCAAAAAGTTAAATGAAGAGATGGACACCGCTATTTTATTTATTACTCATGATTTAGGCGTCGTGCGGCAAATATGCCAGCGTGTCATGATTATGTATGCCGGTCGAATCGTAGAAGAAGGAACCGTTGACCGTATTTTTCAAAAACCTCTCCATCCCTACACGAAAGGTCTTTTCGCCTCTGTTCCATCATTTAAAGAGAAAAAAGAAAAACTCATGTCGATTGCGGGTCATGTACCTAAGCCAGGAGCTATTCGGTCCGGCTGTCAATTTGCACCACGCTGTCCATATCAAATGACGCAATGTCTTGAAAAAGACCCATCTTTACAATCCATTTCACACAATCACCGCGTCGCATGTTTTCTAATGGAAGGAGGAGAAGACACTGAATCACCCACTGTTGCAAGTGAATCAACTGACGAAGCGTTATGACACATCGGCATTTTTTTCTAAACACAAACAGACGACTTTGGCTTTAAATCAAGTGTCCTTTCACGTGAAAGAAGGAGAGACGCTCGGCATTGTGGGCGAATCTGGCTGCGGGAAATCAACCCTTGGCAAAAGCTTAATGAGATTAATCGAACCGACTTCTGGCTCAATCCAAATGAAAGGACAAGAAGTGACGCTTCTGAAAGAACGAGACATGCGTTCCTTCAGAAAAGACATTCAAATGATCTTCCAAGATCCATACGCTTCCTTAAATCCACGAATGAAAATCAAAGACATTTTAGAAGAACCGCTCATTGTCCATAAACATGGAACAAAAGCAGAAAGACAAAAGCGGGTAAAAGAGATGCTGCACATTGTTGGGTTTGACCCATCTTATGGAGATCGATATGCGCACCAATTCAGCGGCGGTCAGAGGCAGCGTATTGGAATTGCTAGGGCGCTGATTACTCATCCAAGTCTTGTGATTGCCGATGAGCCAGTTTCCGCTTTAGATGTATCGGTTCAAGCGCAAATTTTGAATTTAATGCTCGAATTGCAAAAGACGCTTTCTCTGACGTACTTGTTTATTTCTCACGATCTAGGCGTTGTCAAGTATATGAGCGACCGAATTGCAGTGATGTACGCTGGCCGTATTGTAGAAATGGGTCCTGCGGAGGACGTATTTCACAAGCCGCTTCATCCTTATACATCGCTTCTTCTGACATCCATTCCACATATGGATCACGTGCTGGAAACGCAGGATGTGTCAGCGGAAGAATCCACCCTGGTGTCAGAAGATGGCTGTCCTTTCTATAAAAGATGTCCAAAAAGGTGGGCGCAATGCTTGCAAGCTGTTCCGCCTTTGTATGAGGAGGAAACAGGTCATGCAGCTGCGTGCTATTTATATCAAAAGGAGGAACACAATGAAGAAGACATGGTTATTCAGTAGTTTCATTTTTGTGCTGGCACTTGCGTTATTTTTAGGGGGCTGTTCATCTTCATCAACATCAGAAGAAAAAGCCACAAAAGACACTCTCGTATTCGGCAGAGGAGGGGACTCTACGTCACTTGATCCGATTACAACAACAGAAGGCGAAACCTTCAAGGTCACAGAGAATATGTTTGAAAAGCTTTTGAATTACGGTGAAAAAGACACGACTATCCATCCGGGCCTCGCAACAGAATGGGATGTTGCAAAGGACGGAAAATCGTACACGTTCTACTTAAGAGAAGGTGTGAAATTTCACGATGGCACAGACTTTAATGCAGAAGCAGTGAAATTCAACTTTGACCGCTGGATGAATGGAGATGCCGAAAAATTTCCTTACTACGGCATGTTTGGCGGCTATAAAAAAGATAAAGGGCATGTCATTAAAGACATCATCGTTAAAGGAGAGCATGAAATTGAATTTCAACTCAAACGCCCGCAAGCAACATTTCTGAAAAACATCGCCATGTCACCATTTGGTATCGCTAGTCCTGCAGCAGTTGAAAAAAGCGGTGATTCATTTAGAGAAAACCCAGTTGGCACAGGACCATTTAAGTTTAAAGAATGGAAGCAGAACGACCGTATTGTCTTAGAAAAGAACGAAGATTACTGGCAAAAAGATAAACCAAAACTGAAACAAATCATCTTCCGCTCTATTCCTGAAAACTCTGCTCGTTTAAATGCGCTTAAAACAGGCGAAATCGACTTAATGGATGGCGTCAATCCGTCCGATTTAGATGGCATTAAAACAGACAAAGCGCTCCAGCTGATTGAAAGACCATCCATGAACGTAGGTTATATCGGGCTGACAGTGACGAGAAAGCCGCTTGATAACAAGTTGGTTCGTCAGGCACTCAATTATGCAGTTGATAAAGAATCAATCATCGAGTCGTTTTATGGAGGGCTTGCTGAACCAGCAAAAAATCCACTTCCTCCGTCATTAGAAGGCTACAATGACGAGATTGAGCCATATCCATATGATCCGGAAAAAGCAAAAGAACTATTGAAAGAGGCAGGCTTCCCTGACGGTTTTCGCATCAAGCTTTGGGCAATGCCTGTGCCGCGTCCATATATGCCAGACGGGATGAAGGTAGCTGAAGTCATTCAGTCAAACTTTGAAAAAGTTGGTGTCAAAGCCGAAATCGTCACATATGATTGGGCGACTTATTTAGATAAAGCAAGTAAAGGCGAAGCAGATGTGTTCTTATTAGGATGGACAGGGGACAATGGCGATCCTGATAATTTCATCTATACATTATTAGATAAAGACAGTATTGGCGGTAACAACTATACATTCTTCCAAAACGATAAAATGCATGACATCCTCATTGAAGCGCAGACCGATACGGATCAAAAGAAGCGAAATGAATTATATCAAGAAGCTCAAGAAATCATTCATGATGAAGCGCCTTGGATTCCATTAGTCCATTCAATTCCAATGCTTGCCGCATCTAAAGATTTAAAAGGCTACCAGCCGCATCCGACTGGTTCTGAAGCATTGACTGACGTATATTTCGAATAAGCAAATAAGGGAGATTGTTCGATCTCCCTTATCCAAACAATGAAAAGGCGGTGAAAGCTGTTTGTTTGCTTATTGTATGAAGCGAGCAGGAATGCTCATTCCAGTACTGATCGGAATGACCTTAGTTGTATTTTCTATTATACGGTTTATCCCTGGAAATCCGGCGCAGGTCATCTTAGGACAGCGGGCAACGAAAGAAGCAGTAGAGCAATTGACGATTCAGCTTGGTTTAGATCAGCCGTGGTACGTACAATATGGTCACTACATGCTGGGGCTTTTAAAAGGCGATCTAGGGACTTCCATACGAACAGGAGCGGCTATTGCCCAGGAAATGAAGCCTTACTTATTTGCTACATTAGAATTGACTTTCTTCGCTATGTTGCTGGCGATTATTGTCGGTGTGAATGCCGGAATCATTAGTGCGTGGTTTAAACATTCTTTCTTTGATTATGTGGCCATGTTTATTGCGCTCATTGGGGTGTCCATGCCGATTTTCTGGTTAGGCTTAATGGGACAGTGGCTATTCTCGATTGAATTAGGTATTTTGCCGACTACAGGACGAGAAAACGTCAGAAATCCGGTAGAGTCGATCACCTATATCCATACGCTGGACACGATTTTGCAAGGACGATTTGATCAATTTTTTGACAGCATCAAGCATTTAATTTTACCAAGTACCGCTCTCGCAACGATTCCTGCTGCGATTATTGCAAGGATTACGAGGGCAAGTATGCTGGAAGTTCTTCATTCAGATTTTATACGAACAGCAAAAGCAAAAGGGGTACGTTCATTTTTCATCATTTATCAGCATGGGCTGAAAAATGCGCTCATTCCGATTTTAACGATTATTGGTCTTCAAACAGGTCTCTTGCTAGGCGGAGCCATTTTAACAGAAACGATCTTTGCTTGGCCGGGAATTGGGCGATATATTTACGATGCCATTAGCTATCGTGATTATCCTGTCATTCAAACTGGCATTCTTGTTGTTGCGCTCATATTTGTGCTGATCAATTTCATTGTGGATATCTTGTATGCAGTCATTGATCCGAGGATTAAATACTAGAGAAGGGAGAGTGACGACATGGAAGCGCAAAAAGAGCTTCAAGCACCTGAACAAAAGGAAGAACGCTCTCAATCACTGATTCTTGAATCGATGAAACTGTTCTTTCAGCACAAGCTGGCGGTCATTGGCACTGTGATTGTCTTTTTATTTCTGATCCTAGCAATCTTTGCACCGCTCATTGCTCCTTATGGAATCAACGAGCAGTCGCTAGGCGAACGATTTAGTGCCCCTTCAGCTGCGCATTGGTTTGGTACGGATGATTTCGGGAGAGACATATTTTCTAGAGTCGTGCATGGAGCTCGAATTTCATTATGGGTGGGTTTCTTCTCCGTTCTCGGGTCGGTTATTTTAGGAACATTGCTCGGATTGATGGCAGGTTACGGCGGTAGATTGCTGGATGCTGTCATCTCAAGACTATTTGATATTTTACTCGCTTTTCCTAGCATTCTATTAGCGATTGCGATCGTTTCCATCTTAGGCCCTTCCTTACAAAATGCCCTTATTGCCATAGCGATTATTAACGTCCCGACTTTTGGGCGGCTGGTTCGTTCAAAGGTGCTGAGCATTAAGCAAGAAGAATATGTTTTAGCAGCAAAGGCAGTCGGGATGTCACACCGCCGCATCGTTCTTCGTCACATTCTGCCAAATAGTATGGTGCCGGTCATCGTTCAAGCGACGCTTGCGATTGGTACTGCCATTATCGAAGCGGCGGCTTTAGGATTTTTAGGATTAGGTGCACAAGCGCCAAGTCCAGAGTGGGGGAAAATGCTTGCCGATGCGAGACCTTATCTCGTACAAGCGCCATGGACTTTATTTTTCCCGGGGATTGCGATCATGCTGACGGTTCTTGGTTTTAACTTGATGGGAGATGGATTAAGAGACACCCTTGATCCTAAAATGAAGAAAATAAAATAAGACCGATTCTAAGAATCGGTCTTTTCTATTTAAGCTTCTTTTTCTTCTGTCTCAATCTCACTATCTTTTGGGTGATACGTTTGGAAGCTTGTAATCAAAGTATCTAGATGCTCCAATTCATCACGGTATTCAATAATACTCGACATCACATTCAGCATATTGTAATCCAGCAAGTCGTTTTCTTGATTTTGCTGGTGCTGAATAAATGATTTCGTTAATGCTTCAAGACGAAGAGAGCATTCATTTTGAAATTCATCGTCCTGCGGTTTCATTTTTCCAACAAACTTCATCAAGGTACGTTCATGCCAATAAAGCAAATAATCAATCTCATCTGTTAAGCTCTCTCTGAAATGCTCTGGCATCAAATGAATTTCATTTTCTAACTTATGAAGCTTTTTCAGCAAGTACAGCGCTCGATTAGACGTCATGATTGCCTGTCTGAATAAAACAAGCTTTCTAGATTTGACATAAGTTGTTTTCTTTAAATAGCTTCGTTCTTCTTTGTATAACAAGTAAATGTGATCTAATTTGATCATGCGTTCTTTTATTTGATCGATGTCATCCTTTAAAGTGGAATGATCAGTTGACTGTCTGGAGCTCAGACGGATCCATTTTAAAATCTCCTCCGTATTTTCCATAATGTGATGAACAAGCTTTGTTTCATACTTTGGCGGCAGGAAAATCAAATTCACTAAAAATGAAGAAAGTACGCCTAACACCACAGTTGCTGTTCGAATTAAGGCAAAGGAAAGGAAATGATCCCCTGCACTTTCTAAAATCGCGATGACGGTTACGAGTGCAATCGGAATCGTGTGTTCAATCTTCAGCTTTAAATTAATCGCAATGACCATGACGGCAGTTAAGCCGATGATGACTGGTCCTGTGCCAAAAAGCAGACCGAACGTAATGGCAAGTGCTGCTCCAATAATATTGGCTTGCACTTGATCAACAATCGTTAAAAATGATCGATAAATAGATGGCTGGATAGCAAATACAGCTGCAATTCCCGCGAAGACGGGTGTCGGCAACCCAAGCCATGTTGCCAGGTAAAGCGCGAGTACAATGGCAATACCAGTTTTTAAAATACGGGCTCCAAGTTTCATTGGTTTTGTCCCTGCATTCCTTTCTTTTCGATAATAGATGACCACTTGTCATATATCATAAATATTTTGATGAAACAACTAAGTAATATACAGCGGTCTTCCGAAATATTCAAGTGATTTTTGAAAGTTCATGAAAACATCAAAAGAAGGTATTGAGAAAAAATGTAACAGATTCACTCGCTTTTGACAATCAAGAGCTGGTAAATAAAAAAACAGACGCATGAATTTACGTCTGTTTTTCTCTTCATTATGATTGTTTCAGTTGTTCAAACGCATGATCTACTGCTTTTAGCGTTTCAGAAATATCATTTTCAGTATGTGCAATGGTTAAGAACCACGCTTCATATTTAGAAGGAGCGAGGTTAATACCTTGTGCGAGCATGAATTTAAAGAAACGGGCGAACATTTCGCCATCCGTATTTTCAGCCTGCTCGTAGTTCACAATCGTTTCCTTTGTAAAATAAATGGTGAGAGCACCTTTTAAGCGATTCACTGTAATATCTACTTGATGTTTTTTTGCGTGGGCTAAAATTCCCTCTTCTAACATTGCCCCGAGCTGATCCAGACGTTCGTAGACTCCGTCTTCTTTTAACACTTCCAAGCATGCAATACCAGAAAGGATGGAGGCGGGATTACCTGCCATCGTACCAGCTTGGTAGGCTGGTCCAAGCGGGGCGACTTGCTCCATAATTTCTTTTTTGCCGCCGTAAGCGCCAATTGGAAGACCGCCGCCGATAATTTTACCTAATGCAGTGAGGTCAGGTTTTACTTGAAGCAAGTCCTGTGCACCACCATACATAAAGCGGAAAGCTGTAATGACTTCATCATAGATGACTAGAGCCCCTTTTTCATGAGTCAGGTCATTAACCTGCTGCAGGAAACCGTCTTTAGGCTCTACGATGCCAAAGTTCCCGACAATTGGCTCAACAAGAACAGCTGCTACTTCATCACCCCAGCGGTCTAATGCTTCTTTGTAGCTGTCTATATCGTTGAATGGAACGGTAATGACTTCATTGGCAATACTTTTAGGCACGCCCGCTGAATCTGGTGTTCCTAAAGTGGAAGGTCCAGAGCCGGCCGCAACTAGCACAAGATCAGAATGACCGTGGTAACATCCGGCAAACTTAATGATCTTTGTTCTGCCTGTATAAGCGCGAGCGACACGAATTGTCGTCATCACAGCTTCTGTACCTGAATTGACAAAACGAACTTTATCCAAAGCAGGCATCGCTTCCTTCAGCATCTTAGCAAAAGTGACTTCATGCTTCGTTGGTGTTCCGTAAAGGACACCTGTCTCGGCTGCTTTCGTGATGGCTTTTGTAATATGAGGATGAGCATGTCCCGTAATAATTGGACCGTATGCTGCCAAATAGTCGATATAACGGTTTCCGTCAACATCCCAAAAATAAGCGCCTTCGCCTTTTTCCATTGCAACAGGTGACCCGCCGCCCACTGCTTTATATGAACGAGATGGGCTGTTAACCCCTCCAACAATATGCTCCAGCGCCTCTTGATGTAATTTTTCTGATTCGGTGAATTTCATAAATAGCCTCCTATCTCAACGTATCACGTCGTCTATCATTATTTTAACATGCCGATGCAAGCGTATTTAGTTGAATATCTTCTCGAAATTGGATAGGCTAATGAAAAAATAGGTTGGAGGGATTGTATCATGACAATCGAAGTGGGGCAGCAAGTACCTGATATTGAATTACTTGGTGATAATGGAGAGAAAGTAAAGCTCTCTGATTTTAAAGGGAAACACATTGTCCTTTATTTTTATCCAAAAGATATGACGCCGGGGTGCACAACGGAAGCCTGTGATTTCCGTGACCGCCATCAAAGCTTTGCCGAATTAGATGCTGTCATCATCGGCGTAAGCCCAGACGGTCAAGACAAGCACCAAAAGTTTAAAGAAAAACATGACTTACCTTTCCTGCTTCTTGTAGATGACGAACAAAAATTGTCTGAAGCTTTCGGTGTATGGAAGCTGAAAAAGAACTTTGGTAAGGAATACATGGGAATTGAACGCTCAACGTTTCTTATTAATAAAGAAGGAAAACTTGTGAAAGAGTGGCGTAAAGTAAAGGTGAAAGATCATGTGGAAGAAGCGCTTGAGGAACTGAAAGCTCACGCTTAATATGTTGACGAGATGAGATCGGCAGTCGTGCCGGTCTTTTTTGTATAGAAGAATAGGTAAAAAAGAGGATTGTAATTGACAAAGTTTCGGCTCTGGGGGTACACTATTTATAAAGATTATAATATAAGAATATTTTTGAAAAGAGAGGTGCATGATGAAATGGCTGCTCACGAACTAAAAGCCGCTTTAGATGCTCTAAAAGAAACCGGTGTTCGAATTACTCCGCAGCGCCATGCCATCTTGGAGTTTCTCGTAAATTCTATGACACACCCAACCGCGGACGATATATATAAGGCACTTGAAGGGAAATTTCCTAATATGAGTGTAGCAACGGTTTACAACAATTTACGAGTCTTCCGGGAATCTGGATTAGTAAAAGAATTAACGTATGGGGATTCCTCAAGCCGATTTGATTTTGCGACATCTGACCATTACCATGCGATTTGTGAAAACTGCGGAAAGATCGTTGACTTTCACTATCCTGGCCTTGATGAAGTAGAACAGCTTGCATCCCATGTGACAGGCTTTACAGTAAGTCATCATCGCTTGGAGATCTATGGCACTTGTCAAGAATGTGCAAAAAAAGAAAATCATTAATGAAAAAGCTGACCAGTTGAATGGTCAGCTTATTTTTATGACTTTTTTCGATTGTAGGATTCATCAAACTCTTTACCCTCTAATGCTGGATCAAGTGTAAGCGGTTCTCGGCAATGCATGCACATATCCACTCGTCCGAGCACCTTTGTTTCCTTCTCACAGCCTGGACAAATTACTCGTACAGCCTTGGTAGAAAGCATACCGATCCAAAAGTAAACGGCTGTACTCAATCCAATCGATAACACGCCGAGTAGCATAAAGAAGGTCGACAGCCAGACCGATTCCTTGAAGAACACACCGATATACATGATCAAAAAACCAACAAAAACCAAACTAAGTGCAAATGTTCTGATTTTATTAATCTTACTGGAGTATTTCGCCATCCCTAGTCCCCCTTATCTCCAATATAGCACATTTTACCTTTCTATTTGAATTAGTTATAGAGTTTTGTGAATAAATTGCTTATAATGATTCAATGATCTTTTTTCATGTATTGAAGGAATTTTGATTCTATGAGGAGAAATACATAGCATTAGAGAAGAACCTTACACCCGAGTATTGGAGGAATCACTATGGAAAATCTTCTCCGTCCTATTTATCAAGAGAGAGCAAGTCATCCAGATACATTAGCTGTGATTATAGTAGAAAGAAGACATAAAGTATCTTCTGAGACGGATAACTTTGATGCAGCGCTTCTAGTCATCGTAAAGGATGCGGAAGAACCGTTATTTATTAAGCACTATGAATCCGATCACCAAACAGCTTCTTTAAATGTTGTCACAGATGATCAGTTGAAAGAATGGATTACCTTAGGTACCAACAGACGGATTATTGATTGGATTTTAAACGGAAAAGTCCTGTTTGATCGAAATGAATATATTTTCAACTTTATTGATGAACTGAGTACATTCCCGTTTTCTAACCGCAAGCTCAAAATTGGTTTAGAATATGGCAAGCTCATTCGCAGATATATAGAAGGAAAAGCATTTTTTGAATCAAATCAATTCCTCGATGCATATAATTCCATTGTGCATGCCCTGCATCATCTGGCGCGTATTGAAGTGATTGATAAAGGCTTCCACCCAGAAGTGACCGTTTGGAACCAAGTACGTCATATGGAGCCGGAAGTATATAAACTTTATTCAGAGCTGATTGAAAGCCACGAAAGTCTTCATAAGCGGTTAGAACTTTTATTCCTAGCGAATGATTTCTTGATTCATTCAAAAGCAGAAATTGGTGCGGCTCATTTGCGTCAAGTCATGGAACAGCAGGAAATTTGGCTGTTTGGCGAGCTTCTTGCACATCCTGATCTCAAGCATTTCACACCTGATCTTAGTGTGATGATTGATTTCTTTGTGGAAAAAGGAATTGTGCTAGTAGAGCCAATTGAGACGAAGGGGCAAAAAATCTATCACCGAGGATATTTTGTTAAAAAAGATATTGACGCATGAATATTATGATGGTATATTATTAAACGTCGCTAATGAGCAACCGAGTTGCTTTGAAAGAAAAGCGGACAAAAAGAAATTCAGAAAAACACTTGACGCACACGGTGCTCAAATGTTATATTAAGAAAGTCGCCTCTGAGCGACAATGAAGATGATCTTTGAAAACTAAACAAGACAAAACGTACCTGTTAATTCGAGTTTTTATAAAAAAATCCTATGATACATCATAGGTAGTCAGTCAGACTGACGAGGCAGGAAATGATCACATGCTAAGTTCGCTACATCGTGTAGCAACGCATGTGTGATATGCATCCTGCATACCTCGGAGAGTTTGATCCTGGCTCAGGACGAACGCTGGCGGCGTGCCTAATACATGCAAGTCGAGCGGACAGAAGGGAGCTTGCTCCCGGATGTTAGCGGCGGACGGGTGAGTAACACGTGGGTAACCTGCCTGTAAGACTGGGATAACTCCGGGAAACCGGAGCTAATACCGGATAGTTCCTTGAACCGCATGGTTCAAGGATGAAAGACGGTTTCGGCTGTCACTTACAGATGGACCCGCGGCGCATTAGCTAG
>NZ_JNIG01000012.1:0-291989 GCF_000701305.1 Bacillus sp. UNC125MFCrub1.1 | reverse complement strand
CTTGAACTTGAGCATCAAATAAATCTTGAATAACCTTATCTTTCGGATAATCTGCATCTGTTTGATTCCATTCTATAACTATCTCATCTTGTTCCTCTTTGGAAAGGAGTGAAAGGTTGCTTAATGGCTCCTCTGGTAAACGTGTAATTTCAGTTAACCAATATTTAAAGTGATTAGCCATCCGTTCAACTGTAGACTTATCAAATAAATCTGTATTATACTCAAAAGCCGTTAAAAGGCCTTCTTTCTGTTTTTCAACTGTTACTGTTAAATCAAATTTCGATACAGATGTATGAATATTTATATTTTCAATATGTCGATTAGACATCCGGATATCAAAAGTTTCAAAAGCATTTTGCATCGTAAACATAGTTTGGAAAAGTGGTGAATGACTAGTACTTCGTTCCGGCTGTACTTCTTCTACTATTTTTTCAAATGGTACATCTTGGTGTTCATAAGCTTTCAATGCTTTAGTTCTTACTGTCCGTAAAACATCTCGGAATGTAGAAGTTTCATCAAATTGAGTTCGATATACCAACGTATTGGCAAAGAAGCCAATTAGCCCTTCGGTCTCTTTATAATGTCGATTAGCAATAGGACTTCCAACTAATATATCATCCTGACCAGTATAACGAGATAGGAAACCTTGATATGCAGCGAGTAAGGTCATAAACACTGTCGTTCCCTCTTGGCGGCTTACGGCCTCAATTTGTTCTACCACTCCAGTTGGTAGTATAAATTGATACATTGCTCCTGCATAAGTTTGAACAGATGGACGTGGCCGATCTGTTGGCAATTGGAGGACCGGCAGGTCTCCTTTTAACTCTTCCTTCCAATAACTTAACTGTTTATCTAACACTTCATTATCAAGCCACTTCCGCTGCCATTCCGCATAATCTGCATATTGAATAGGAAGATCCGGTAACCTTTCAGGTTGACCTTTTACTTCTCCTTCATATAACATCATCCACTCTCTTAAAAATACATTCATGGACCATCCGTCTGAAATAATATGATGCATGATACAGGCTAAAACCCATTCGTTTTCTTGCATTTTAATTAGTTGGACTCTCAATAGAGGACTTGTCTCTAAATCAAACGGTGTCTCAGCTTCTCTTTGAACCAATTCTTGCATCGTCTGCTCTTTCTCTTCTTTCGAAAGATGTACCAAATCTGTTCTCGACAACGTTCTTAAATGAGAAGAAGCAATATTTTGAAAAGCTTCTCCATCTTTTTCTGTGATAGTGGTACGTAAAATCTCGTGACGACTGATTAAAGTATTTAAACTATTTTCTAACGCACGCGGAGACCACTCTCCCTGTAAACGCCAGACAGCCGGAATATTATACAATGAACTATTAGGTACTAAGCGATCAAAAAACCATAAACGCTGTTGAGCATAGGATAACGGTACAACAGATCCTCTCTCTACTCGAATTAACGATGGAATCTCACTAGAGATACTTCTTCCACGAAGATCCTCTAAACGTTTGGCTAGTTCTTCCACTGTAGAATGCTCAAATAGTTCCTTTAATGGGATGGACATTCCAAACACTTCTTGCAAACGAGATATAACTTGTGTTGCTAATAATGAATGCCCCCCTAAATCGAAGAAGGAATCATCTCGTTTAATACCTCTTATTCCCAATATTTGTTCCCAAACCGTCACCACCAACTCTTCGGAAGGAGTTTGGCCTTCTTGTAACACTTTTTCCTGTATATCATTAATTGGAGTTGGTAAGACCTTACGGTCTATCTTTCCATTTGGTGTTATAGGTAAAGCTTCCATTTTGATAAAATGAGCCGGTACCATATAACCTGGTAACTTGTCTTTTAGAGCCTTTCGCCATTCTTTTGTAGTTCCCTCACCTACTACATAAGCTACTAGACGTTTTTCACCTGGCTCATCTTCTCGAACAATTACTACAGCTTCTTGAATAGAAGGGAGGGCATTTAAGGTTGCCTCTACCTCTCCTAATTCAATCCGAAAACCTCGAATTTTCACTTGATCATCTGCTCGGCCTACAAACTCTAAATTACCATCTGGAAGATAACGTACTAGATCCCCTGTACGATATAAACGAGCTCCTGGTTCATCACTAAAAGGATGCGGTATAAAGCGTTCAGCTGTTAACTTAGGTCGATTTAAATAACCACGTGCTAAGCCAGATCCTCCTACATAAAGTTCTCCCACTCCCCCTTTAGAAATCAGTTGGGAATTTTTATCTAATACATAAACCTGTGTATTAGACACTGGTTTTCCTATTGCAGGGCGATTTCCGCTTATATCATCATCTTTTAAAGCTTCACTAGCTGTAGCTACCACAGTATTCTCAGTTGGTCCATAGTGATTAAAAACCTCAAATGGAAGATTCTCTGAAGGAAACACCCTTAATTGATCTCCACCTGTTAACAAAGCTTTCAAGGCGACACTTTGTGGCCAAGAAAGTTTTAAGATTCTTTCGGTTAGCGGAGTTGGTAAAAAACTAATAGTAATTTGTTGTTTAATAAACCATTCTTTTAAAGCCTTCACATCTGTACGAATTTGGTTATTTGGTAAATATAAACTTGCTCCCACACTTAGATACGGCCATATCTCCCATACCGATGCATCAAATGCTGTTCCAGCAATTTGAGTTGCTCGATCTTTGTTAGTCACATGATATTTTTTTTGATGCCAAAAGATTAAGTTCAATAATGAACGATGTTCAACCATTACCCCTTTTGGTTTTCCAGTAGAACCTGATGTATAGATAACATACGCTAAGTTTTCTGGTGTTACTCCATGAACAGGTGTAGTGATAGGCTCATTTCTGATTTCATGAGAATTTTCATCTAAACAAATCCTCTCAACATCCGATGATACCCACTCTGTAAGATGCGATTCTGTCACCAATATTTGAATACCTGCATCTTCAAGAATGTATTGAAGACGTTTCTCCGGATATGCTGGATCTAGTGGGACATAAGCGCCTCCAGCTTTGAGAATCCCTAGTAATCCAACAATCATTTTCGGAGAACGTTCCACACATAATCCCACTAGGGATTCTGGACCTACTCCTCGTTTTTGAAGATAATGAGCTAATTGGTTAGCTTGTTCCTGAACCTCTTTATAGCTCCACTCTTCGTCTTCATATACTACCGCGATGGCATCTGGATTTTCCTGAACTTGAGACTCAAATAGATCCTGAATTAATAAATCCTGAGGGTATTCAACATTCGTTTGATTCAAACTGGATAGTAGTTCAAATTTATTTTCTAAATTTATTACATCAATAGAAGATAATTTCTCTTCATTATTTTCCAAAATATTTAATACAAAACTTTGAAAATTTGTTGTTATATTCTTTATAGTAGACTTTTTAAAGATATCTCCGTTATATTCAAAATTAGCATTAATAATATGATTAGTATCTACCTCTACAAATAGAGTTAAATCAAATTTCGAATTTTTTTTCTCTAAATTAAAAGGTCTAAGTTTTAAGTTGTATAAATCAATTTCATTAGTAGAATTCCCTAAAAATATAGCTTCATTCTGTTTCCAAGCCTTTTGCATTACAAAAGCTGCTTGAAATATTGAAGCACCATCTTTTTCTTTTAATATTTCCTCCGCCAACAAAGAAAATGGGTAATCTTGATGTTTTCTACATGCATTTAGTTCTTCTTGAGTTTTTTTTACAATTTGATTAAAATTTGTATCACTTGATATATTTAATCTGAGGGGTAACATATTTACAAAATATCCTGTTGTCATATGGAATTTATTATTACTCCTTCCATATATAGGTGTACCTATTATTAAATCTTCTTGTGAATAATAGCGAGACAAGAATGCAGAGTAAAGCGAAAAGAGAACAGAATTCAAAGAGGCATTTTCTTTTTTTGAGAATTCAAAAATTTTTTCACTTATAAATTTATTGAATTTAAATCCAAATAATCCTCCATTATTTGTTGGTAATGAAGGCCGCATGTAATCAGGATTCATATCTAAAATTGGCAGGCTACCAGACAATTTATCATTCCAAAATTCTTTTGTTGCTTTTGAGTGTTTCTCTATGATCTCATTTTGCCAAGAAACAAATTCCGAATAATCACTTTGAATTAATGGGAGATCAAAACTCTTATTATTTAATAATCCATCATATATTCTTCCTATTTCATCTAGTAATATAGAGAAGGTCCATCCATCAAAGACAATATGATGAAACATTAAAAGAAAAATAAACTTATTATCATCAATTGAAATTAGCCTAAACTTTACAACAGGGCCCTCTTCTAAATTGAAAGGCTTATGTGATTCCTTTGATACGTAATATTTTATTTCATCTTCCGTCCATTTTTCTGCTTCTAAATGAAAAAAGTCCAAATCAGCCCCTTCTTGAATTATTTGCACAAACTCTTTCTCTTCCGTAGTGAATACAGTTCTAAAAGATTCGTGTCGTTGAATAATTTTTTTCAGAGTTGCTTTTAAAATCTCTATATTTACCGGGGAATTAATAAAGAATGCAAAGCGCTCATTATATAACGAACTTTTAGGATTAGATTGATAATGGAAAAAAAATGATTTTTGACCTTCAGATAAAGGAAATTTCTTACTATTTGTACTAGCAGACACTAAAAACAGCTCCTATCATCTAAACTATTAATTTTGAAATATATCTTTAAAAAGATATTTAAACTCTGCCTATCCTATCATTATTTAATTTATGATACTGGTGATTTCTTTATACTTATCATCAATAATGAATACATGATAGCTCTAAAAATACACCCCCAATATTATTAGAAAACCCTCTTCTCCATTTTCTGTACACAGATGATGATCAATATGCATATTCTGCCTATGAAATCATAAATAAATTAACTCCTTCCTCAATTTAACCTCCACTAATGGAATTTCAGTAAAAAGAATAGCTTTTTTCACGTTAAACTACTTTAACTTTTCCATCATTCTAGAATTTTCGAGTGCTAACTTATAGCCAGAGTCAACCTCATATTGGTAAATATGAAAATTACTTACATATCTCCTGCTTTATTCAAGATTTGAATACTGTCTGTAAACCTTATAGTAAAAGAATTTAATGTAACACTCAGACTGATCAAATAATAAATCTTATTAAACATTTGCCCTAATAACTTTCTTTGCCTTTCATTTCTTGGTAAAAATCCAAATACATAAAGAAGCATCATCTTAGAAATAGGCATTGAAAATATTTCAATGCTTTTATAGGATATATTATAAAATCTAATAAAAACATGTATTTTTTAAACACATATCAATATTCTCATCAACATATTAACATTTTTATTACTTTTACGCCATAAAATTACATATTCTTTTCTAAAAATTTCTTTTTTGATTGATCAAATCAAAACTTTCCATAAAGAGGTATTGTCTCAAAAACATGAAATATGCATATATAGTATCTGATGAAAAATATCTATAAAAACACTATAAGGAAAAAGAAGGTACTGTTCACAAAATATAATATGCTCGCTCACTCCTCATCTACAATATTGATACCCATTGTCTCTTTAGCCTATAATGAACTACAATACCTACTAAGAGTGATTTTATACTTAAAATTGCGAAGAAAACACATTCTATACAATTACGATCAAGAAGCGATAGAAACTGTAAAACGAACATTGGTAACTATAATACATGATTTAAGTCCAAATTTAGTAAACAAAAGAAATAACTATAATTGTTCATATATCCCCAAAAATAAAAAGCATTATCTAGCCATTTATCTAAAGTAGATGAATAGCATATCTCGAATCTTTGAAAGTTCTTCAATAGAAGCTGACTTCACAGAACGAAGACCGCCAAATGTTTGCAGAAGTCTTGCGGAAATTTGGAGAACTGATTCCTTTTTTGTGCCTTTCCTAAAAAGGATCGCAACAGACAAACTATTTGGACCATATTTCAAAAATCGTTCTCGCGGCTTTTCATCATGAGGACAATGCTTGAGTGACATGGGGAAATAGCTCATGATGCCTTGAGTACCTAGTAAACTTGCTCTTTACATTTCAAAAGAAAAAGACGCACATTGCATAAAAGCAATTGCGTCTTTTGATTATCTTAAAATACGATTTCTTATATCTGAAATAAAATAAAGAGAGCCAGTCACAAGAATCACCGCTGAAGGATCATCACTTTTTTTCTGAATGAACTCAAGCACTGTACGAGGGTCATCATCATACGACTTTGCGTCTAACTGACTGCATACATAAAGCTTTTCAGCTGATTCGGCTCTTGGAAAATCAAATGAAACAAAATGGATAGAAGAACTGACAGATTCAAGCTTTTGAATCATTTGCTTGTACGTCTTATCTTTTAAAGCACTAAAACATACATGCACCTGTTTATTAGAAAAATGAGCTTGTACAGTTTCAGTTAAACGGTCGATCCCTTCTTCATTATGAGCGCCGTCTAAATACACTGGAGGAAGATCTTTGACTTTTTCAAATCTCCCAGCCCAAACTGCCTGCCGAATGCCCTCATATATTTGCTCTTTTGTCACGCTAATATAGCCTTCTTGCTCCAGCCATTCAATGAGTAAAACAGCAAGGGAAGCATTTTGCCTTTGATGCGTTCCAATTAATCCTGTTTCAAGCTGAGGATACTGCCTTTTTGATGTGCGTAACGTGAAACGTTCACCTGTTTCTGTCGGCTGCTGCTCATCAAAGCTACAAGTATCATGTAATGAAATACATTCAACATTCTTTTCTTTGGCTGTGTTTTGAATGACAGCAAGAGCTTCAGGCTGGTGAACTGCCGTGATCATTGGAATACCCTCTTTGATAATGCCCGCTTTTTCAGCTGCAATTTGTTCAAGTGTGTCGCCTAAAATGGCCATATGATCGTGACCAATCGACGTAATTGCTGTTAAGATGGGCGCTGCCACATTTGTAGAATCAAGTCTTCCGCCAAGCCCTGTTTCCAAGAGGACAAAGTCTACTTGGTGCACATGGGCAAAATAAGCAAACGCACATGCTGTAATAATCTCAAACTCTGTTGCTGCACCAAGCTCTGTATCATCTAATTCATCAACTAAAGGCTTGATGTCGTTCACCAAACTCAGCCATTCTTCGTCCAAAATCGGCTCCCCATTAACACTAATTCGTTCATTGAACGTTAAAATAAATGGCGAGGTGAAGGTTCCAACTGAATAGCCCGCTGACTGTAAAATGGATCGCGTAAATGCAATCGTTGATCCTTTTCCATTTGTTCCAGCCACATGCACCGCTTTTATTTTTTGTTCAGGATGGTCTAGTCTGTCCATCAGCCATTTCATTCGTTCAAGTCCCGGTTTGACACCGAAAGCGAGTCTGCTATGAATCCATTCAATGGCTTCATGATAGGTTGTAAACAATGTCATCTCTCATTTCATACGGAATTTTCAAAAAAGACGACTCCATTCCGTTAGGAGCCGTCTTTTCAACATTATGCTTTCAGCTCTTCAATACGCTTTTGAACAGCTTCGCGTTTTGCGACATAATCACGTTCTTTCGCACGCTCTTCTTCTACGACACTTTCAGGCGCTTTTTTCATAAAGCCTTCATTGCCAAGCTTTTTCTGAACTCGTTCCACTTCTTTTGTCAGTTTATCAAGCTCTTTTTGCAGACGGGCAATTTCTTCGTCTAAGTTTATTAAGCCTTCAAGCGGCAGAATGAGTTCTGCTCCAGAAATAACTGCTGTCATCGCTTTATCACTAGCAGGAACATCCGTGCCAATTTCAAGCACACTTGGATTCGTAAAGCGTTCAATATATGAACGGTTCTTCTCTAAACGTTCCTGTACATCAGATGTGGATGCTTTGATATATAGCTCCACTTGTTTGCTCATTGGTGTGTTGACTTCACTGCGAATGTTACGAACAGAACGAATCAGTTCAACAAGCAGCTTCATGTCAGCAGAAGCCTGTTCATTTGAAAGCTCCGGCTTCACTTCAGGCCATGCCGCTACAGTAATGGACTCACCTTCATGAGGTAGATGTTGCCAGATTTCTTCTGTTAAGAACGGCATAAATGGATGAAGAAGTCTCATCGTTTGATCTAATACATACGCAAGGATCGAACGAGTCGTTTTCTTCGCTGCTTCATCTTCTCCGTAAAGCGGAAGCTTCGCCATCTCAATATACCAATCACAGAAATCATCCCAAATGAAGTTGTATAAATGTCTGCCCACTTCACCGAATTCATACTTGTCAGCAAGCTGTGTGACACTTTCAATTGTTTCATTTAAGCGTGTTAAAATCCATTGATCAGCAACTGATTTTTCTCCTGTCAAATCAAGCTCATCATACGTTAAACCATCCATATTCATGAGAGCAAAACGGGATGCGTTCCAAATTTTGTTCGCAAAGTTCCAAGTGGATTCAACCTTTTCAAAGCTAAAACGTAAATCTTGACCTGGAGAGCTTCCAGTCGCTAAGAAATATCTCAGTGAATCCGCACCGTATTTGTCGATGACCTCCATTGGATCAATTCCGTTGCCAAGTGACTTACTCATTTTACGCCCTTGTTCATCGCGAATAAGACCGTGAATGAGGACGTCTTTAAATGGTTTTTCTCCTGTGAATTCAAGACCTTGGAAGATCATACGAGATACCCAGAAGAAGATGATGTCATAGCCTGTTACAAGCAGATTGGTTGGGTAGTAGCGCTTGAAGTCTTCACTTTCTGCATCTGGCCAGCCCATTGTAGAGAAAGGCCAAAGCGCTGAACTAAACCATGTATCAAGTACATCGTTATCTTGCTCCCAGTTTTCAATATCTTCTGGCGCATCAAGTCCCACGTATACTTCCTTCGTTTCTTTATGATACCAAGCCGGGATGCGGTGGCCCCACCATAGCTGACGAGAAATACACCAGTCACGGATATTTTCCATCCAGTGTAAATACGTCTTTTCAAATCGGTCTGGAACAAATTGAACTTGCTCATCACCTTTTTGCAGATTGATGGCTTCATCTGCGAGCGGCTGCATTTTCACAAACCATTGTGTTGATAAATATGGCTCCACTACAGCGCCACTACGTTCACTATGACCAACTGAATGCATGTGGTCCTCAATTTTGAACAAAATGCCTTCTTCTTGAAGATCTTTCACAAGCTGTTTACGACATTCGAAGCGGTCCATTCCTTTGTAATGAAGTGCGTTTCCATTCATTGTGCCATCTTCATTCATCACAAGAATGCGCTCTAGGTTATGACGGTTTCCAAGCTCGAAGTCATTCGGGTCATGAGCCGGCGTTATTTTTACAGCTCCTGATCCAAATTCCATATCGACATAGTCATCCCCGACGATTGGAATCTCTCGGCCTGTAATTGGTAAAACAACTGTTTTCCCAATCAAATGCTGATAGCGTTCATCTTCAGGATGTACAGCGACTGCCGTATCTCCCAGCATCGTTTCAGGTCTTGTTGTCGCAATTTCAATCGAACCGGATCCATCTGCAAGCGGATATCTCAAGTGATAAAACGCACCTTGCACATCCTTGTAGATGACTTCAATATCAGAAAGGGCCGTTTTTGTTGCTGGGTCCCAGTTAATGATGTATTCTCCGCGATAGATCAATCCTTTTTCATACAATTGAACAAACACTTGACGGACCGCTTTATTCAAGCCTTCATCTAATGTGAAACGCTCACGCGAATAGTCTAGACCTAGCCCCATTTTCGCCCACTGGCTACGAATAAAATCGGCATACTCTTCTTTCCACTTCCACGTTTCTTCTACAAATTTTTCACGTCCGAGATCATAGCGGCTCACACCTTCTTCGCGAAGCTTCGCCTCTACCTTGGCTTGTGTTGCAATACCCGCATGATCCATTCCTGGCAGCCATAAAACATCATAGCCCTGCATCCGTTTCATACGAGTCACGATGTCTTGAAGGGTTGAATCCCAAGCATGCCCTAAGTGTAATTTTCCTGTCACGTTTGGTGGAGGAATGACGACTGTATATGGATCTTTCGTTTTGTCATTTTGTGCTTCGAAGAATTTCCCTTCAAGCCAGTACGTATAGCGGTCTTTTTCAATCGCATTTGGATCGTACTTTGTTGGCATTTCTTGATTATTTGTTTCCATTTGTGTTACCTCCACATTTTTTCGGCTGATGAAACATAAAAAAAGCCTTCTCATCCTTATAAAAGGACGAAAAAGCTTTTTCGCGGTACCACCTTTTTTCACGAAACACTTAGACGTGTCCCGTACTCTCTAAAGGATAACGGGGATCTCCCGAATTTCTCTACTACATGTTTCAAGAAATTAAGCTCACAGGCGACCTTCCAAACAAGTGCATCCTAGAAAACCTTTCAGCTATTGGTTTCCCTCTCTTTAGGGTCTTGCTCGTACTCTTCCTGATCCACGCTTACGATATATCACGTTCATCAGCTTATACTCATCTTTTATTAATATTACTAAATGCCTTTTGTTTTCGTCAATCATCTTTTCCGCTTTTCTTCTTCTTTATACAAATTGGGCAGGCACCCTTTGCCTCTTTGCCCATATGATAATAACAAAATAAAGAAGGAGGGCGTTTTATTTTGAAAAAGATCAATCCTTACACACTCCCCCCATGGCTTAGACAAATTCGGGCAGTTGCCTCCCAAGTCGTTCTCCCGATTGCCATATTTCAAGGCTTTCGCACGATCATTTTTCCCACAACATTTGACGTCCTCATCTTAGGAATTCTTATATTTCTTGCCTGTGCCTTTCACCTTGATTGGTTTTAAGAGAGCTGAAAGCTGCAGGCTCACTCTTATGTATAGGTCCCTCGTTAGACATTTCATAGCGCAACAGCAAACAACCTCGTCACTCTTCTGATGACGAGGCATTTTGTTCTTCTTCAAGGCGTCTAGCCTGCTCAATTTCATGTATTTTCATGACGGTCGGCTCAGAATTTTTCATTTGCCAATACGCCCTTAACAGCTCCTGACAACTTTCCATCTCATCCTGTCCGCCTGCTTCATAGGCTTTCACCGTATCAAACAAACTCTGCGGATAAGCGAGGTAGCTCAAGAACAAATGAATCTCTTCCTCACGAAGTTTATTTCCCTTTTGATACGTATAAAACAAAGATGTGCATTCAGGACAAGGAGTAGGGTAGGTTTTGAATGTACGATAGTAAAAGGTCAAAAGGTCATAAATGGGGGCAGCCTTTTTGGACCGCTCAAAATTGGTGAAATGTCCTGTACCTACATCATTGTACAAAAAGTGATGGATCGACAATTGCCCATGGTTTAACACAATACGTGTCGTCTCTTGGTCTTTCATTTCCTCATGCCAATCCTCTAAACGTTCAAGTGCAAATTCACTTGCAGACATCGCTTCTGAAAAATACATAGCAGCAGCCAGCTCAAATGGCGACATATACCATGTTTGTTCTGCCCGCTCGATAAATCGTTCATACATGTCTTTCTCTGTTTCCCATTTGCTTTTCATTTGGGTGTAGTGAGCCTCTATTTCCTGCTCAGTAATGTCCATCATGACTTCTGTTCGTTTATGAAGTCTTGCAATCTCTTGAAATAAATATTCATGTTTATCGTCTTGCTCTTCTCTCTTTTCATTGGTCAGCCATGGCATGAGATAATACGTGTACTGGCTTTCTCGATGATTAGAGAAAAAGGAACCGCTCTTCGTGCGATAAATCGGCACAAACGAGCGATAGCCTTTTGATTCTAGTTCAAGCATTTGCTCTGTAAACTGCATGTGTCGATGGGGCTTTACCCGCTTTAGTGCAAATACGCCCTGCTTTGTATACACTCTAACGACAGCTGGACTGACAGGTTCGATATATTCAGCCTCAAGCCCGTATTCGTATAGGACAGATTGGATTTCATCCACGTTCTCTCACCACATTTTCTCGGTCCATCATCTCATACTATGCATTGCTTTTTTGATATTCAGGAATATAAAGAATCTGCCCTTCTTCAAGCTCTGCATCCACTGACAATGAATTCGTTCGAAGGAGCTGCTGTACATTCAACTGATATCGCTCACAAATACGATCGACCGTATCTTCTTGCTGAACTATACATATTTTCATGCGAGAAAAATCTTCCTCCTCCTGCTTAGCGAACAGCTTCGTTAAATAAAGAGAATTCTCACTGCCAGACGCTTCTCTCTGGTCATGTTCAAACTCCTCAGCTTCTTGAGCTGATTCATACACCTTTGGTGCTTCACGTTCATATAATCGTTCGAACTGATAGCTGTCATCCCGTTCTTCATGCGTCTGTTCCATCTGATAAGCAGGTGATTCAAAGGCTGGATAAGCTGGCGGCTCTTCTTCTTCCTTGCTCTCTGCTTCAGGGTCTTTCCTCACTTCCACCTCAAAGAACGTCTCATCCCGCTCCTCTTCTTCTAACAGCTTAGGCGGGTCAAAGAATGGCGGCTCTTGTACTTGAGCTTCTGGGAAGGAACGATACCCAAGCGCCACGGCTTCTTCTTCCTCATTTTCCTCCTCTTCTTCTGTTTCTTCCACCATCACCGTCTCGATGTCTATTTCATCCTCTTCTTGTTCAGTTCGCACTTCATGTTGCAAAGCGGCCTGCTGTTCTGCATTTTCTTCATGCTCTTCACGTGGCAGCATTTCATGCTCTTCATATTCAGGCTGCGCCTGATATTCATAGGTGACATCGCCATATTCCTCTTCAGCACGATGGACAAATTCATATGGCTCTTCTACAAGTGGTTCAGGCGTTCCTTCATCTAACAGACCTTCAATGGCCAAATCAGCCTGAATCGTGAGCAAACGGCTTTCTGTCAGCTGGTAATCAAATGCATCAATAAACACAAATACATCATTTAAATGACTAATTTTGTTCTTGGGGATCGTGATATCCACCGGAAATTGATGCAGCAGCTCCGCCGTTCCGTCCTCTCTTACCTTCACCTCATCAGCCTGCCTGTATGATGCATAGGAACTGGATTCACCCATTAGCTCCTCTTGATTTATGTTGTATTCTCCTGTTAGCTCGAGTGAACCTCTAATGGAAACATAATCATTCACTTCTTGAACGAGAATGTCAGGATCGAGAGAAATTGACAGTAGCTCACTGACTTCCTGTCCGTTTTTGAAATAAATGGACTCTTCTACCGAAAACTGTAATCGATTGTTTTGAGACAAGTCGGTGTCCTCCTTTCATCTAATCCTTCAAAATAAAATTAGATGTCAATACAGGTGTATGAAGAAGGCGGTGAAAATATGATTGGTTTTATGCAAAGCAAAAAGCCGATATGTCTCCATATCGGCTCAGCGTGTAGACAAACCCTCGCATTCGGTGTCAGTCCTGCGCGCTGGTGCTCACGAATGTCAAATTCGCTCCGCTCCAGTACTCGTCCTTCCTAGACTGCAAAGGTTTTCTTTCACGCTGAAAAAAAGACAAAGGGCTAAAATAAAGTTCATTTTAACCCTTTGTCAACGATCTAAGCCGATATGTCTCCATATCGGCTTTTGGTTACTGAGCTAATTTTTGAAATACCTTTTCAACTGTCTCAATCGTATACTCGATGTCTTCATCCGTATGAGCAGTTGATAGGAACAGCCCTTCGAATTGTGAAGGTGGAAGGAAGATGCCGTGATCAGCCATTTCCTTGTAGAATTCAGCGAATAAAGCGAGGTCAGCTGTTTTCGCTGTATCGTAATTGACGACTTGTTCGTTTGTAAAGAAGAATCCAATCATGGAACCTGCACGGTTAAATGTTAGTGGAATCCCATGTGCTTTCGCCGCTTTTGAAATGCCTTCTTCCAAACGATCTCCTTTGCGTCTAAACTCTTCATAAGACTCAGGTGTCAGCTGTTTTAATGTTTCAAGACCTGCTGTCATCGCAAGCGGGTTACCGGATAACGTTCCTGCTTGATATATCGGGCCGCTTGGCGCAATTTGTCTCATAATGTCCGCTCTACCGCCATAAGCACCAACTGGCAGGCCGCCTCCGATGACTTTACCAAGACATGTCAGATCAGGCGTAATGCCAAAATAGCCTTGGGCACAATGATAATCCACACGGAAGCCTGTCATGACCTCATCAAAAATGAGTAAAGAGCCATATTGCTCGGTGATGTCTCTCAATCCTTGCAAGAAACCTTCTTGCGGAGGGACAACCCCCATATTTCCTGCAACTGGTTCTACAATGACACCTGCAATGTCGTCTCCAAATTCTTCAAAAGCGACTTTGATGCTTTCTAAATCATTGTATGGAACGGTGATCGTATTGCTTGCTGTACCTTCAGGGACACCAGGGCTATCCGGAAGTCCAAGCGTTGCCACACCCGAACCAGCTTTAATAAGCAAAGAATCACCGTGGCCATGATAACAGCCTTCAAATTTCACAATTTTGTTTCTGCCTGTAAAACCACGTGCTAGACGAAGCGCACTCATCGTCGCCTCTGTTCCAGAGCTGACCATACGAATGACCTCAATAGAAGGAACTCGTTCTGATACAAGCTTAGCTAATTCATTTTCAACTAAAGTAGAAGCACCGAAGCTTGTACCATGTTCAGCTACTCGTTGAATACTTTCAACCACACGGTCATTTGTATGCCCTAAAATAAGCGGTCCCCATGATAAGACGTAATCAATATATTCATTTCCGTCAATATCGTATATTTTTGCGCCTTTGCCTCGTTCCATAAAAATCGGGTCTGTATTGACTGATTTAAATGCGCGCACAGGGCTGTTCACACCACCCGGCATTAACTGCTGCGCTTCTTTAAATGCTTGCTTTGACTTTTCATAGCTACGTCCCATTTCAATGTCCTCCTGTCTATCCGTTCTTTATTCTGAGAGCCATTTTGCTGCATCTTTTGCATGATACGTAATGATTAATTCTGCGCCTGCACGTTTCATGCTAGTCAGCATTTCAAGAACAAGCTCTTTTTCAGAAATCCAGCCATTTTGAGCTGCTGCTTTCACCATTGCATACTCTCCGCTCACATTGTACGCAACAACAGGAAGTGTAAATTCATTTTTCACATCACGCATGATATCTAAGTATGAAAGTGACGGCTTCACGATCAGGAAGTCAGCGCCTTCTTCTACATCAGACTGCGCTTCTCTCAGTGCTTCTAAGCGGTTTGCAGGGTCCATTTGATACGTTTTACGATCTCCAAACTGCGGTGTGCTATGCGCCGCATCACGAAACGGACCGTAAAAAGCACTTGCATATTTCACAGCATATGACATCACAGGCACATGAACAAAGCCGGCCTCATCGAGCGCCTCACGAATTGCGATAACAAAGCCATCCATCATATTTGATGGAGCAATGATATCTGCACCTGCACGAGCCTGACTGACAGCGGTTTTCGCTAAGAGCTGAAGAGATTCATCATTTAAAATTTCTCCATCTTCAACGATTCCGCAATGTCCGTGATCTGTATATTGGCATAAGCAAGTATCAGCAATGACCACAAGCTCTGGGAAATGCTTTTTGATTTCAAGCGTTGCTCTTTGAACAATCCCATGATCGTGATAAGCTTCACTGCCTACATGGTCTTTATGGTCTGGTACCCCAAAAACAATGATAGATTTAATCCCAAGGTCAACAAGCTCTTGGACTTCTTCTTTCACAAGATCAACTGAAATGTGATAGACACCCGGCATTGAAGGGACTTCTTTCCGGACATTCTCTCCCTCTACAAAAAAGATGGGATAAATGAAATCAGAGGGTCTTAAAAATGTTTCTCTCACCAATTCTCTCATTCCTGCGCTTGTACGTAATCTGCGGTGTCTGTTAAATTTCATCATTGGTTCAACTTCCTTTCAGATAAACGGCACATCAAATCAAGCATCCCGTCTATCGTATAAGTATCTGGGGTTTCAGAAGAAATCCCGTATTGAAGCAGTGCCTCTTGTGTAAGAGGACCGATGCTCACAAAACATGTGTCTGATGCAGCTAATCTATCGATATCAGCCTCCATAGCGTGCATAAAAGAATGAACAGTGGAGGAGCTTGTAAATGTAATAAAATCAAATGATTGCTCCATCATTGCCGACTTGAGTGCGATAATTCCGTCCTCATCCTTCACTGTTTCATATATAATCCACTCTTTTACGTCAATGCCAAGCGGAACGAGGGTATTCTTCACCACATCTCGTGACAGGTGACCTTTTGCTACAAAGACACATTCTTCTGGGTGTACATGTTCAATTAAAGCATCTGCCAGTTCTTCTGCTATAAAACGTTCTGGAACCACATCCACTTTTAAGCCGTGCTGCATCAGATAGGCAGATGTTTTTTCACCTACGGCCGCCACTTTCAAGTGGGATAAGCTTTGATGTAATTGATGCCTCTCTATATAACTGAGAAAAAAAGACGCACCATTTACACTCGTAAACACAAGCCAATGGCTTGCTTCTAAGTCTTCTAAAAATGCCTTCGCTTTTTCTTTTGTCAGCGTTGGTTCAAACCTGATAAGAGAGGTTAAAACAGCATGGCCGTTCAGCGCTTCAATTTTCTGCTGAAACGCACCCGCTTGACGTTCATTTCGAGTGACAAGCACCGTCTGTCCGTAAAGCGATTTGGCTATCGTCATTGGGAAGACAGATCCTTTTTCACCTTGTCGATCAAATCTTTTGCTCCCTTATCCGCCATTTGCTTCGCACATGCTGTTCCGATTGCCTCAGGGTCAGTACCTGTTACGGTTTCTCGAATAATCGTATGGCCGTCCGCAGATGCCACAAGACCTGTCAATTCAATTTCATCACGCTCATTCATCGTTGCGTAACCAGCGATCGGCACTTGACAGCTTCCATCCATTTGCTTAAGGAAGGCTCTTTCAGCAAGGACCGTTTTCTTTGTATACTCATTTGTGAATTGAGCTAACAGCTGCAAGAGCTCTTCGTCATCTCCCCGACATTCTATCGACAATGCGCCCTGCCCCACAGCAGGAAGGCAAGTATCAGGAGATAAAAATTCCGACACGACTTCTTGACTCCAGCCCATTCTAGACAATCCGGCAGCCGCTAGAATAATCGCATCATACTCTTCATTTTTCAGTTTTTCGAGTCTCGTATCAATGTTTCCACGGATCCATTTAATCTCAAGATCTGGTCTCTTCTGAAGAAGCTGGGCACTGCGCCGTAAGCTGCTCGTTCCCACAACCGCTCCCTTTGGTAGTTCATGAAGACGGAGATGATCCTTTGAAATCAACGCATCCCGCACATCTTCACGCTCAGGAATACAGCCGATGACTAAACCTTCCGGAAGAGAGGCCGGCATATCTTTCATGCTGTGTACTGCCATATCGATATCATGGTTCAGCATTGCTTGTTCAATCTCTTTAACAAACAGACCTTTTCCGCCAACCTTTGATAAGGTCACATCTAAAATTTGATCACCCTTTGTCACAATCTCTTTAATTTCAAAAGAATAAGAAGGGTTTAGTTCAGACAACTTTTGAATGACCCATTTTGTTTGTGTAATCGCAAGTTTGCTTCGTCTAGAACCTACTTTAATTGTACGCATTACGTCTTCCTCCCGACAATGCCCTTAAGACTCATCATTATTGAAACCAATGAAAGGTTGATAAGCTACCAAGCAGAAAATAATTGATCATCAGCACAAGAAATGAAGCGACATTCCATCGCGCCACGATTTTGCCCTGCATATTTCTCACCAGTCTAATGTATAAGTAAAAGCCGTATAAAAACAGCATAATAAACGAACCGAGCACCTTTGCATCTGTCCAGTACAACGTATCATACGAGATATATGCCCATATAATGCCAAGAATTAAACTAAGCAAGAGCATCGGCACGCCAATAATATTTAAGACATACGCCATGTGATCAAGCTTTGATAAGTCTTCAATTCTCAAAAGCCATTTTCCCCACTTTTTCTTTTTCAGCAAACGATATTGAAATAGATAGAGGAGTGAAAAAGCAAATGAAAGTGAAAAAGCGCCGTATGATAAAATGGCCATCGTAATATGAATGACGAGCAGCTCACTCGTCAGCTTTCCCGTCAGTTCGGCAGAATGAAGATCGGATGGTGTAAAGGTGTGAATCGCCATCATGGAAAAACCAATCACATTTGTAAAAAACACAATAAATTCAACACGTAATACTTTTGTCAAAACAAGTGACAATGTCACAAGCACCCACGTATAAAAATATAACCCCTCTGCTACATTCAACACAGGGAATCGGTCTGTTTCCATCATAATATAAAACATGTAGACTGTTTGCAGCAGCCAGACAATAGAAAGCAACCAGAAAGCCATTTTTCCAGCCTTCCGGTTGTGTTGAAGAAAATCTATGAAATAGAACAAGACACTGAGTGCATAGATCAAGATCGTCGCTTCACCTAGTCTCGCTACAATGGATTCCATCATCGCCTAATCACTCACTGGCAACTGTAGCAAGGCCTTGTGCCATATTTGTTTTAAACAGCTGAAATGCCCCTTGCTCCACCTGCATCGGCTCTGCCTTTTGCTCTTCATCTTCAACCTGTAAATCAAAGATTTCTTTAAAGAGTAAAAGTTTTTCCTCTGCATTCGGCTCCCCGGCAATTTCTTTGGCCTTTAAGATAGGATCTTTCAGCATTTGATTGATGATGCTTTTCGTATGTTTATTTAACAGCTTCATTTCACGATTTGTGAGGTTTGGAAGCTTTCGTTCGATGCTTTGCATCGTATCCGCTTGAATCGAGAGTGCTTTTTCTCTTAAAGCAGAAATCACAGGAACCACTCCGAGCGTATTAAGCCATTGCTTAAATTCCACAATTTCAGCTTCGATGAGAAGCTCCACCTCTTCAGCTACTGCACGTCGCTCTTTCAGGTTGGCTGCCACAATACCCTCAAGATCATCAATGTCATACAAAAAAGCACCTTCTACTTCAGAAATAGCTGGATCTAAATCACGTGGTACTGCAATATCCACCATGAATAGAGGTCTGCCTTTTCTCTGTTTGTTCGCTTTTTCGACCATTTCTTTTGTGATCACAAATTGTTTAGCCCCAGTAGAGCTAATTAAAATATCCGCTTCAGATAAAGTTTTTTCTAATTGATTCAAGCTCTTAGGCTCTCCTGAAAAACGGCCGGCCAGTTCTTTGGCCTTTTCGAACGTTCGATTGATGACTGTTACCTGGCCAATTCCTTGACCTTGAAGGTTTTGAGCCGCCAGCTCGCCCATTTTACCCGCACCAAGAATAAGGACATGTTTATCAGAAAGACGTCCAAAGATTTTTTTGGCAAGTTCCACTGCCGCATAGCTGACAGATACAGCATTAGACGCAATATCTGTTTCCGCATGAGAGCGTTTCGCAACTGTTACCGCCTGCTTAAACAAATAATTGAAAACGGTACCAATGGTCTTCTCCTCTTGAGCGACTTTAAAGCTTGAGCGCACTTGACCGAGTATTTGTGTTTCACCAATGACCATAGAATCAAGTCCACAGGCAACTCGGAATAAATGCTCAACCGCTCCATCATTTTCATAAAACTTCAAATATGGAGAGACATCTTCTTTTTCTAAACCGAACCAATCTGCTAAAAATCTTTTTATATAAAACCGACCAGTATGAAGCTGATCTACAACTGCGTAGATCTCTGTTCGATTACATGTTGAGATGACGATATTCTCTAGAATGCTTTTTTCTTCTTTAAGCTTGGACATCGCTGTTCCGAGCTCGCTCGGTTCAAAGCTCAGCTGTTCCCGTATCTCAACAGGGGCTGTTTTATAATCTAAACCCACAACAAGAATATGCATAACTTCAGCTTGCACCCCCAACGCCCTGTCTAATTTATAATAATTACAATATAGAATTTATTATTTATAATGATTATAACATATATTCATTTTTAACTGGATAAAAATTGTGAACAGATTTCAAAAATGTTGTGATATAGTAGAAAAATGTTCGACATCGAATGCCATATCATCACTTCAAGCAATTTACCAGATTTGGCGCGTGCGGACAAATGATCTGCTTATAAGAAGGTGACATCTTTGAAGAAGAAATCTATTTTGCTGCCGCTCACTTTGCTGGCTGTAGCACTATATGCCATTCTCTCAGGAGATCAATTTGACATTTGGAAAGATCAGGAGAAATGGTATACACTTGTACTGCTTTTTGGCCTTGCTTTCTTATATCAAGGAAAGAAGGAGCAGGAAACCTCTCATGTGTTTATCGGTATGCTCATGACAGGCCTTGCGCTACACTTTATCCTTCAGCCGAAATTAGAACACTGGCCAGATACATTTACGATGATTGTGTTCATCATCGGCCTCGCACTTTTGATGAAATCATCACAGAAAAAGGAATATCGAATAGAAAGTGTTGTTCTCATTGCACTCGGTCTATTCCTTTATTTCTTTCAACAAATTACGAAGCAACTTAGCACACTTTCGATCCCTACTTCCGGTTTTGAATTGTACTGGCCATATGTATTGATTGCCGTCAGTCTCCTCTTATTATTTTTAAAAAGGAAATAACTTATACAATAAAAAGGCATCTGCATATAGCAGATGCCTTTTTTTAGCTGTTAATCTTCGCAAGGATCGCATTCCATGCTTCATCTTTTCCCTTTTTTGTTTCAGAAGAGAAAAGGATTAATTCATCTGATGGGTCGATGTCGAGTGTCTGTTTGACGACTTTCGCATGCTTTTCCCATTTACCTTTCGGAATTTTATCGGCCTTTGTCGCAATAATGATCACAGGAACTCCATAATATTTAAGGAATTCATACATGTTCACATCATCTGCGGATGGCTTATGACGCAGATCCACAATTTGGACGACTGCTTTTAACTCTTCACGCATTGTAATATACGTTTCGATCATTCTCCCCCATGCTTCGCGCTCTGTTTTTGATACTTTTGCAAAGCCATAACCTGGGACGTCCACAAAATGGAGCATATCATTAATAATGTAAAAATTAAGCGTCTGGGTCTTTCCTGGTTTAGAAGACGTACGCGCTAAATTTTTCCGATTAATCAATGAGTTAATGAACGAGGACTTTCCAACATTTGATCGTCCAGCAAGTGCGATCTCAGGCAGCCCCCCGCTCGGGTACTGCTCTGGTTTCACCGCACTAATGACGATATCTGATTTTGTTACTTTCATCTTCCCTCTCCTACTAACGCTTTCTCAAGCACCTCATCTAAATGTGAAACCGGAATAAAAGTTAATCCTTCTCTCACACTTTCAGGAATATCATCAATATCCTTCTCATTGTCCTTTGGAAGAATAATCGTTTTCAGTCCTGCACGATGTGCGCCTAATGCTTTTTCTTTTAATCCGCCAATCGGAAGCACTCTTCCTCTTAACGTAATTTCTCCTGTCATACCAACCTCTTTTGAAACAGGACGTCCTGTGAGTGCTGATACAAGAGCCGTCGCAATGGTAATACCAGCTGATGGCCCGTCCTTTGGAACCGCACCCTCTGGAACATGGATATGAATATCGTGCTTTTCATTAAATTGAGGATCAATGTTCAGTTCATCTGCTTTTGAACGAATATAACTGAATGCCGCCTGCGCAGATTCTCTCATGACATCACCGAGCTTACCTGTTAGCAAAAGCTTGCCTTTACCAGGCGAGAGTGAGACCTCGATGGACAAGGTGTCTCCGCCAACTGTGGTATATGCAAGGCCTGTGACAACGCCGACCTGATCTGTCGTTTCCGCCTGACCATAACGGTAAAGTCTTTTTCCGAGGAATTCAGATAAGTTCTTTTCCGTCACTGTGATGCGTTTGCGGTCTTCAGCCACAATTGCTCTTGCCGCTTTTCGGCAAATCGCCGCAAGCTGACGCTCTAACCCGCGGACTCCTGCTTCTCTCGTGTAATAGCGAATCATATCGTAAATCGCTGCTTCACGAAGCTGCAAGTTCCCTTTCTTTAATCCGTGCTCCTTTAGCTGCTTCGGCAGAAGGTGATCTTTCACAATTTCTGCTTTTTCAACTTCCGTATACCCTGCAATCGTGATAATCTCCATTCTATCACGAAGTGGACCTGGAATGGTTGCTAAATTGTTTGCAGTTGCGATAAATAAGACTTGAGACAAATCAAATGTCTCTTCAATATAATGATCGCTAAAGTTATGATTTTGCTCTGGATCTAACACTTCAAGCATCGCAGAAGACGGATCTCCCCTAAAGTCAGAAGACATTTTATCAATTTCATCTAAAAGAAAGACCGGATTCATTGTGCCCGCCTTGCTCATCCCGCGAATGATACGGCCAGGCATTGCACCTACATAGGTTCTTCGATGACCACGGATCTCAGATTCATCACGTACACCGCCAAGAGAGATACGGATAAACTTTCGATCGAGTGATTTGGCAATGGATTTAGCAAGTGACGTCTTCCCTACCCCAGGAGGTCCTGCCAAGCAAAGAATCGGTCCCTTTAATGAATTTGTTAGTTTTTGAACAGCAAGATATTCGAGTACCCGCTCTTTTACTTTTTCAAGCCCGTGGTGCTCGTCATCTAAAATTTCGCTTGCAAGCTTTAAATCTAGACGATCTTCTGTATAAGTGCCCCACGGCAGATTGATCAGCCAATCAATATAATTGCGAATGACAGAACTCTCAGCAGAGCTTGAAGGGATTTTTTCATAACGGTTCAGTTCTTTTAAAGCCGTTTCACGAACGGAATCTGGCATGCCGGACTCTTCAATTTTAGCCATAAGCGTACTGACTTCGCCTGTTTTCCCCTCTTTGTCTCCAAGCTCTTTTTGAATAGCTTTCATTTGTTCGCGCAAATAATATTCTTTTTGCGTTCGCTCCATTGAACGTTTGACACGCTGGCCAATTTTCTTTTCAATCTCTAGCACTTCTTTTTCATTGTGAATGAGACTGATGACCCGATTCAACCGTTTTTTGACATCGACTGTTTCCAGCACTTCTTGCTTGTCTTTTAATTTCAAAGGAAGGTGGGAAGCGACGATATCCGCCATTCTTCCAGGTTCTTCAATATCCGTCACCGTTGCATATGTTTCAGCTGAGATTTTTTTTGAAATTTTTATGTACTGATCAAAGTGATCTAACAAAGTGCGCATGAGTGCTTCTGCTTCTGCGTCCTTTAATTCTTCTTCTGTCAACTCTTTAATATCGACTGACGTATAGTCTTCTAGCTCCATGTAGGATTCGATCTGCGCTCGATTTAAGCCTTCGACGAGCACACGGATCGTTCCATTTGGCAGCTTCAGCATTTGTTTAATTTTTGTGTAGGTGCCGACTTTGAAAATTTCCTCTTCACCTGGTTCATCTATTGAAATTTCCCGCTGTGTTGCTAGAAAAATCATATGATCGTTCATCATGGCCTGTTCTAATGCTTGAACAGACTTTTCGCGCCCAACGTCCAAATGCAAGACCATTGTTGGATAAACAAGCAAGCCTCGCAGTGGAAGGAGCGGAACATTCTTTTTGATTTCATCTGCCATGTTGATAGACACCTCCGTCACTAGTATGAATCATTATAATATACCTGTTTCAGTCTTGTACAATGTAAAAGACTTGAGAAATGATGATCTTACCGTAGTATACCCTTTCTTTTTATCTTGAAAAAGAAAAAAAGATCTATTTCACTAAAAAATCCCCATATGAGATGGGGATTAAACAGATTTCCTTTTCATTTCTTCTTCTAGTCCATCTTTCTTCTCATCTGGCGGATTGACCAAACACTGATCCAGCACTTCTTGGAAATGCTTCACAGGCACAATCGTCACCCCTTCAATCTCTTTTAAGATCGACTGCTGGTTGTCATAAGGGATGATCACTGTTTTGACACCCGCTTGTTTGGCTGCCTTGATTTTTGGTATGACACCGCCAATCGGCTTCACCTGACCTTGTAATCCAATCTCACCGGTCATCGCCGTTAAATGATCAATCGGGATTTGATGAATGGCTGAGAAAATGGCTGTGGCCATCGCAATTCCAGCAGACGGCCCATCAATCGGGGCACCAGCCGGAAAATTAATGTGGATATCATATTCATTTGTTCGTATGCCTAAGTTTCGAAGCACGGTTAAGACATTTTCAACTGAGCCCTTCGCCATACTTTTCCGTCTGATCGATTTAGACTGATTGCCGATGCTTTCTTCTTCCGCAATACCTGTAATATTGATACTGCCTTTTTCAAGCGCTTTACAAATGTTCACTTCAATTTCAAGCAGAGCCCCGCTGTTCGGTCCATACACGGCAAGACCATTTACTACTCCTACCTTTGGCTTTTCCGGTACTTTTTGTTCATATCTTGGTGTCAGCTGGCTTGAATGAATGACCCATTCTACATCGGCGATCGTAATATCTTTTCGGTTTTCAGTGACAGCCATACCTGCGGCGATCTGTACCATGTTGACCGCTTCACGTCCATTTTTCACATAAGATGTTAACAGGTTCAGTCCTTCGTCACTTAATTCCTTCTGTATTTTCTCGACTGCTTTAGCTGCAACAATTTTCAGCTCATGCTGATCCAAATCCTTGAAGAAAATCTCCAAACATCTTGATCGAATAGCCGGCGGAATTTCGTCTGGTGTTCTTGTCGTGGCGCCAATCAGTCGAAAATCAGCGGGTAACCCATTTTGAAAAATATCATGGATGTGATTCGGGATTTGCGTATTTTCTTCACTGTAATAAGCACTGTCTAAAAACACTTTTCGATCTTCTAGCACTTTGAGCATTTTGTTCATTTGAATCGGATGCAGTTCTCCAATTTCATCGATAAAGAGAACGCCGCCATGAGCATGTGTGACGGCTCCTTGTTTCGGCTGCGGAATGCCTGCCTGTCCCATGGCCCCTGCTCCTTGATAAATGGGATCATGTACGGAACCAATCAAGGGGTCTGCGATGCCTCGTTCATCAAATCTTGCCGTTGTGGCATCAAGCTCAACAAATACTGCATCTTTTTTAAATGGTGAATCAGCGTGACGCTTCGCCTCTTCCATCACTAGACGAGCAGCAGCTGTTTTTCCAACACCAGGCGGCCCGTAGACGATGACATGTTGCGGATTCGGTCCACACAGGGCAGCTTTAAGTGCACGTATACCATCTTCCTGCCCTACAATATCTTGAAACCCCTTTGGCCGGACTCTCTCTGATAAAGGTTCACTCAGTTTAATGGATCGCATCTTTCTGAGTGCTTCCATTTCTTTTTTTGATTCTTTATCGATCGTCACCTTTTGTGTGCGCTGATTTTTCAGTAAGTTCCAAAAGTACAACCCGATGACGATACCAAAGAACAGTTGTATGAATAATACGATTCCTGTCCAGCTCAATCGGTGCTCCCTCCTTCATCTATCGTTATGTATTGGTTTCTGTCTGCTAGTATTTCCTAGAGCTGGACGGAATAAACACAACTTCCACGATAAATAAAAAACTCCTGAATCAAACGATTCAGGAGTCATCAAACGGGCTTATGCCGATGTTTTTGTATCTTTATTCACGACTGTACCGTCTTTTAAGACAAGACGAGGCGGCTCACCATCAGCAACCGTTTCACCAGTAATGACACATTTCTCAATATCATCACGAGATGGAAGATCAAACATCACATCAAGCATGATGCCTTCAATGATGGAGCGAAGACCACGAGCTCCTGTTTTACGCTCAATTGCTTTTTTCGCAATTTCGCTAAGAGCATCTTCTTCAAACTCAAGCTCAACATCATCAAGCTCAAGCATTTTTGTATATTGCTTAACGAGCGCATTTTTAGGCTTCGTCAAGATTTCTACAAGTGCTTTTTCATCTAACGGCTCTAGGCTTGCAATAACCGGAAGACGACCGATGAATTCTGGGATTAAACCGAAGCGAAGTAAGTCTTCTGGCAGAACTTTTGATAGAAGGACTTCTTTTTCAAGATCTTCAATTTTATTTTCCGCACCGAATCCAATGACTTTTTGACCTAGGCGGCGTTTGATGATTTGCTCAATGCCGTCAAAGGCTCCACCACAAATGAAGAGGATATTTGTTGTATCAATTTGAATGAATTCTTGATGAGGATGCTTACGTCCACCTTGAGGCGGTACACTAGCGACTGTTCCTTCAAGAATTTTCAAAAGGGCTTGCTGTACACCTTCCCCAGATACATCACGAGTGATAGAAGGGTTTTCTGATTTTCTTGCTACTTTATCGATCTCATCGATGTAGATAATGCCTTTTTCAGCTTTTTCTACATCATAATCTGCTGCTTGGATCAGCTTTAGTAAAATATTCTCTACGTCTTCCCCAACGTAACCTGCTTCTGTTAAAGACGTCGCATCTGCAATCGCAAATGGAACATTTAAAATACGTGCAAGCGTTTGAGCAAGTAATGTTTTACCGCTTCCTGTAGGTCCAATCATAGAAATGTTACTTTTCGAAAGCTCAACATCATCAATCTTACTGTTGGAATTAATCCGCTTGTAATGGTTATAAACCGCTACAGCTAAGGATTTCTTCGCATTCTCTTGTCCGATGACATATTCATCAAGAATTTCCCGGATTTCATGAGGTTTCGGAACATCCTTGAATTCAACTTCTTCCTCAGTACCGAGCTCTTCTTCAACTATTTCCGTGCAAAGCTCGATACATTCATCACATATATATACGCCAGGTCCTGCGACCAGTTTACGCACTTGATCTTGCGTTTTTCCGCAAAACGAGCATTTTAATTGACCTTTTTCCTCGTTGAATTTAAACATTCTTTCACCCCTTATTCTTCTTCACTTGCCTGTAGCTAACAGTCAGCTACCCTTCTGGGTCCAGTATGTATGCATTTTACCATACTTTCCTAAAAGACGGTAATGATGTGTTTGTAACACTGCACATTGAGATATGTATGACAGAAAGATGCGACTTACACTATCGTTTCCAAAAGAAGCGATGATAAGTCAAAAATTGTACAAAACAAGGCACGAGTCACTCGCGCCCTGTTTTATTATTATGCACCATATTAACGGTTTTCTACAAGAAAATCAATTGCTTTACGAACTTTTAAATCTTCTTTCATTGCTTCAGTAGAACCGATCGCTTGTTTGATATTTTCAACTGGCATGTTGTATGCTTCAGCCATTTTTGAAAGTTCTTCTTCCACTTCTTCATCAGACACTTGTAGGTCTTCTGCAGCAGCAATTGCTTCAAGAGTAAGATTAGATTTTACGCGTTTAGCAGCATCTTCTTTCATTTGCTCTTTTAGCGCATCTTCATCTTGTCCAGAGAACTGGAAGTAAAGCTCAAGGTTCATCCCTTGCATTTGAAGACGTTGTTCGAATTCTTTCATCATGCGGTCTAGCTCAGTGTCAACCATCGCTTGAGGAACGTCAACTTCCGCATTTTCAGAAGCTTTTGCTACTAGTTCTTCACGAAGTTTGCCTTCTGCTTCGTTTTCTTTTGCTTCTTCAAGACGTTTCTTCGTTTTTTCAGTTAATTCAGCAATCGTTTCTACTTCTTCATCAACATCTTTAGCGAACTCATCGTCAAGTGCTGGAAGTTCTTTTGCTTTGATTTCATGAATTTTCACTTTGAATACAGCTGGTTTACCTGCAAGGTCTTCAGCATGATATTCTTCTGGGAATGTCACTTCAACGTCTTTTTCTGCACCTGCTTCAAGACCAACCAATTGCTCTTCGAAACCAGGGATGAATGAACCAGAACCTACTTCAAGAGAGTAGTTCTCAGCTTTTCCGCCTTCGAATGCTTCTCCATCAACGAATCCTTCGAAATCTAGAACAACTGTATCGCCGTTTTCGATTGCGCCTTCTTCTTTGACAACAAGCTCAGCTTGACGGTTTTGCATAGCTTTTAACTCTTCTTGGACATCTTCATCAGATACAGATGTGTCGTCTTTTTCTACGTTAAGACCTTTGTAGTCACCAAGTTTTACTTCTGGCTTCACTGTTACTTTTGCAGTGAAGATTAAGCTTTCGCCTTTTTCGATTTTCTCAACATCGATTTCAGGGCGGTCAACCGGCTCGATACCAGCTTCGTCGATTGCTTTCGGATATTCAACTGGAAGAAGAATATCTAGTGCATCTTGATAAAGAGATTCTACTCCAAAACGCTGCTCGAAAAGACCACGTGGTACTTTCCCTTTACGGAATCCAGGGATTGATACTTGCTTAACTACTTTCTTAAATGCATCATCAAGTGCTTTGTTAAATGTTTCAGCGTCAACTTCTACTGTTAAGACACCTTCGTTACCTTCTTGTTTTTCCCATTTTACTGACATGTGTGTTTCCCTCCAAAAATCTATTCAGATTGTGCGTTGTTACATTCTAAAGCATCATAAAGACTTCGTCCAATCAAAAACCACGCACTCCGCTAAAGAAGCGGTCTTATGTATACAACATTTGACTTGATTATACATAACGTCTTTCAACCGTTGGAATCTTACAACCGCACGATATATGCACAAATACAACCATTATATTATAACATAACAAGTCCGTCTTTCAACTAAATCGACAAATTACAAATAAGAAATTTCTTCAATATCTTTCAGCATTGTACAAGCTTCTCTCAGCTCTCGTTCGTTAAAATCATACAATAAATGCAATTCTTCGAGGTCAATCTCGATTCCATGCATTTCATAGCCGACTTTATGAAGTGCCGCAGCCCAAAGATTCGGATCCGTATATTTAGGAAGAAATGGATATAGCACAAATAAGTGCCGGCGCCATAACTCTTCAACCCCTTGGTAAAGGGTTGGGTTCTCATTGCCGAGAGTGTCATCGAGCTTTCGAAGGACTTGCTGAAGCAGTGGCATTTGCTCTGGCTTGACAGCCCCAGAAGGAACAAGCGTTAAAGAATCACCGAACTTCGTCACATGAACCGGCTTTGCCACATCATGATCTGACAGAAGTTGCAGGATCAATGATTTGACCAAAGGGTTTCCATCAGGCTTTTGTAGGATCGTATTTAATAGACCCATATGCGGCGTGATGTTTCGGTCTTTCAGCGAATGGATGAACTGCACCTGCTCTTCTGGCCGCTCGAGCATTTCATCTATATTGATTTCTCCGCTGCCTTCCTCGTCTTCATCTAAAATCTCTTCTGGTGATTCAATCATCTTTCTGCTAAATTCAAGCAGTTTATAAAAATGCTCCGCGCTTTCTGCTGGAAGGTGATTTTCTTCAAGGACAGCCTCAATTGTTTGTTTGACTTCCTCGTACTCTTTCAGCTGAATTAAGATGGTCATATATACTTGAAGCACAGTGAAATAGTGGCCATATCCTTCATGTAGCATCTTTTCACAGACTCGCTTTGCATCCTGCAGCTCACCAAGCTCTAGAAAACAAATCGCCATACCGAGATGAATATCGGATTCTTCATCGTCATCATACGATTTCGCTTCTGAAAATAAGTGAAGCGCCTCTTGATACTGTTTATCTTTTAATGCTGCCATTCCTTTTTCAATCAGTCTTTCTTTCAGACCAGGAAACAAAATGACATTATCTTTCTTCTTGTCATGTTTCATGCTTACGTTCCTTTCGGGCGCATATTTTTTATCAGTTTACCAACGAAGGTTAGTAAACACAAGTAACGAGAGGTTTTCATGCAAAAAAGAAGCCGTCACACCACGGGGACGGCTTCTCGTTGTTTATGCACGCAGCCAGCTGCTACGTTTTTCTTCAAATGCTTGAATCTCATCTTCTAGTAACAATGTTAATGAAATCTCATCATAGCCATTCAGGAGCATTTCTCTCCAGTGTGGATCTACATCGAAAGGAGTAACATTCCCTTCATGGTCTTGAATCTGTTGTTTTTCCAGATCAACTGTCATCTCATATCCTTTGTTTTCATATGATGCAGCAAACGTTTTCCACACATCATAATCAAGGCGGATCGGAAGCATCCCGTTTTTAAAACAGTTTTGATGAAAAATATCGGCGAAAGATGGGGCAATGACAATTTTGAAACCATAATCATCAAGTGCCCAAGGCGCATGTTCCCTTGATGATCCGCAGCCAAAGTTTTCGCCTGCGATCAAAATAGAGGCTCCTTCATAAATCGGCTGATTGAGTTCAAAATCTGGATTCGGACTGCCATCTGCTAAATATCGCCAGTCGAAGAAGGCAAATCGGCCATATCCTGTTCGTTCGATTCTTTTCAAAAACTGTTTCGGAATGATTTGATCTGTATCTACATTTATACGGTTAAGCACAGCGGCTTTTCCTTTATGAGTGACTAAAGGCTCCATCTATGACACAACTCCTTACACGACTGTTTTCTCTTGATTAAACTTCCTGACATCGACAAATCGGCCATGTATGGCTGCCATCGCAGCCATTGCCGGGCTGACTAGATGCGTTCTTGCACCCTTCCCTTGACGTCCCTCAAAGTTACGGTTTGATGTAGATGCACAGCGTTCACCTTCTGGGACCACATCGTTATTCATACTGAGGCACATACTACAGCCAGATTCTCTCCATTCAAATCCTGCTTCTAGGAAAATTTCATGAAGACCTTCTTCTTCTGCTTGCAGTTTGACACTTTGTGAGCCAGGAACCACAATCGCTCTGACATGATCAGCTACTTTTTGTCCTTCAATCATAGAAGCGGCTTGGCGTAAATCAGTCATTCTTGAGTTCGTACATGAGCCAATAAACACATGCTCAATCGTAATATCTTCAATACGCTGATGCGGGTGAACCCCCATGTATTCATAAGCACGTTTTGCTTCTTTTTGGTCATCTTCTTGTGCAAAATCTTCAGGTCCTGGAATTGCCGCATCCACAGGGAGCACCATTCCTGGGTTAATTCCCCACGTGACCATTGGTGAAATATGATTTCCATCTAAAACAATGGTTTTATCATAGGTCGCACCCGGATCTGTTCTTAGTTCTTTCCATTCTTTGATCGCTGCTTCAAAATCTTCACCCTGCGGTGCGTATTTGCGTCCGCGGCAATATTCAAAGGTCACTTCATCAGGTGCGATCAATCCTGCTCTTGCGCCTGCTTCAATTGACATATTACAAACGGTCATCCGCTCATCCATTGACATGTTTCTGAATACTTCCCCAGTGTATTCAATGACATAACCTGAACCGAACTTCACGCCATGTGCACCAATGACTGCTAAAATGACATCTTTGGCTGTTACCCCTTTTTGAAGCGTTCCGTCTACTCTAATTTCTAGTGTCTTCGGACGCTGCTGCCAAAGTGTTTGTGTGGAAAGCACATGCTCAACCTCACTTGTGCCAATCCCAAAGGCAAGTGCACCAAATGCGCCATGAGTAGATGTATGACTATCTCCACACACGATTGTTTTCCCCGGAAGTGTTAAACCAAGCTCTGGTCCAACGACATGAACGATTCCTTGGTCTACACTGTGAAGGTCAGCTAGACGGACCCCAAATTCAGCACAGTTGCGCTCTAGAGCACTGACTTGCTTCTTCGCAATCTCATCTTTGATCACAAATCGATTCACAGTCGGAATGTTGTGATCCATCGTCGCAAATGTGTTTTGTGGTCTTCGCACCTTGCGCCCTTTTTGTCTTAATCCTTCAAATGCTTGAGGTGACGTCACCTCATGCACCAAGTGCAGATCAATATATAAAAGGTCTGGTTTTCCCTCGCCATTTTTGACAACATGCTGATCCCATATTTTTTCGATGATTGTTCGAGGCATAACCCTTTTTCCTCCCTCTACCTAATTCAACAAGATTTCTATTTATACAATGGTTTTCGCCCGTTGTTTGAGTGCATCTACAACGGCTTTCGTGATATCATCAGTCGTTTCATACGTTCCCTCTTTTGATGCTAGGTCCTTTGTTCGTTTGCCAGAGGCAAGGACGGCTTCCACAGCTGCTTCAATTGCGGCCGATTCTTCTTCTAAAGCAAAGGATGTTCTAAGCAAGCTGGCTGCTGACAATATAGTAGCCAGAGGGTTTGCGACATTTTGCCCCGCAATATCGGGTGCTGAACCATGAATCGGCTCATATAAATGAAGGCCGGTGCTTGATAAACTAGCAGATGGCAGCATGCCGAGTGAGCCAGTAATCATAGATGCTTCGTCACTTAAAATGTCACCAAACATATTCTCTGTCACGATGACATCAAATTGAGCGGGCTTATAAATCAGCTGCATCGCGGCATTATCGACGAGCATGTGCTCATATGCGACATCTGGATATTGTGATGCAACTTCTTCTACCGCATCCCGCCATAGTTTACTCGAAGCGAGAACATTTGCTTTATCCACAGACGTTACTTTTTTCCGTCTCGTTAACGCCATGTCGAACGCTTCTTTTAATACACGAACAATCTCTTCCTTTGTATAAAGAAGTGTATCAACCGCAGCTTCTTTTCCTTCATCATCCATGTAGCGCTCACTTGGTTCGCCAAAGTAGAGGCCTCCAGTTAATTCACGAACGATGACGAAATCTACTCCGCTAATGTGATCTTGTTTTAACGGTGAAGCCTCACTCAAGCTATCAAATACTTTGACAGGGCGGATGTTCGCAAATAAGTCCAGCTGCTTGCGAATGGAGAGCAAGCCTTTTTCTGGGCGAAGTTCTGGCGGGTTTTGATCCCACTTTGGTCCGCCAACGGCTCCTAATAAAATCGCATCTGCGCTTTTGCACACTTCTACTGTTTCTTTAGGGAGCGGATTGTTTTTTTCATCTATCGCTATACCGCCAATGAGAGCTGTTTCGAATTCAAATTCGTGTTGAAATTGAGCCGCTGTCTCTTTCAGGACAGCGACGGCTGATGTGACGACTTCCGGTCCGATTCCATCGCCGGGCAAAAGTGCAATTTTCTTTTTCATGAGTCCCTTCCTCCTTTCTTATGAGATGGCGTGATGTTTCTCAATTTCTATTAGGTTTGATTTAAAGATTAAATGTCTATTCACTGCATTGACGTAAGCTTTAGCCGATGCTTCCAGCACATCTTGTGCTACACCGCGTCCTGCTGTTTCTTTTCCTTCTATTGAAACAGTGACATATACTTCCGCTAGTGCGTCTCTGCCTTTTCCATTGGATTGAATACGATAATCTAGCAAATGAATTCTTTCCTCCATACAGCGCTCAAGCGTGTTGTACACAGCTTCTACACTGCCTGCACCTGTAGCTGCTTCTTGAATGACTTCCTGCGTTTCTTGATTTTTAAGAGAGACTGTTGCTGTCGGCATTTGCTCTGTCCCATAGTGAACTTGAAGACTTTCAAATTCATAGCCGATTTTCCGGTCTGCTACTTTTTCTTCTAATATAATAGAGATCAAATCATCATCTGTGATTTCTTTCTTCTTCTCTGTTAAGTTCTTAAATGTCTCGAAGAACTTATTGATTTCTTCTTCAGTCAATTTAAAGCCGAGTGTTTTTAAGCGGTCTTTAAACGCGTGTCTTCCGGAGTGTTTACCAAGGACAAGCACATCTGTTGTGACGCCTACAAGCTCTGGAGAGATAATTTCATAGGTTGTTTTTTCTTTGAGGAATCCATCTTGGTGAATACCTGATTCATGGGCAAATGCATTGTTTCCAACGACTGCTTTATTACGCGGTACAATCATACCTGAGTATTTGCTCACTACATCACTTGTGCGCTTAATTTCATTCAACTGAATGGTTGATTCGACTTGGTAAAAGTCTTTGCGAATATGAAGGGCAACTGCAATTTCTTCTAAAGCAGCATTTCCTGCGCGCTCTCCAATACCGTTGACAGCTGTTTCAATTTGATCTGCTCCGTTTTCAATGGCAGCAAGTGAGTTCGCTACAGCCATTCCTAAATCATCATGACAGTGTGCTGACAAGATGACTTGATCGATATTTGGAACGTGTTCCTTCATATATTTAAAGATATTTCCGTACTCTTTTGGTGCTAGGTATCCAACAGTGTCAGGTAAGTTAATGACACTTGCGCCTGCGTCGATCACTTTTTCTACAATTTCTGCTAGGAAAGAAAGATCTGTCCGGCATGCATCTTCTGCTGACCACTGAACAACTGGGAAGCGCTCTTTCGCATATTTCACCATTGAAACAGCTTGTTCAACCACTTCTTCACGTGTTTTCTTTAGTTTATGCTTGAGGTGAATGTCAGACGTCGCAATAAAGACGTGTATTCTTGGTTGAGCTCCATCTTTTAATGCGTCCCATGCAGCATCAATGTCACCTTTCACACATCGTGCAAGTCCTGCAACTGAACAGTTCTTAATCGTTCTTGCAATTTCTTGTACGCCTAAGAAATCCCCTCGGGATGAAGCGGGAAAACCCGCTTCAATAATATTAACCCCAAGGCGCTCAAGCTGCTTAGCAATGATTAGCTTTTCTTGTGCATTTAAGTTCACTCCTGGTGATTGCTCTCCATCTCGAAGTGTTGTGTCAAAAAAATTAATTTTTCGCACCGACGCTCACCGCTTCCTTTTTCTTTCCTTGTTTAACGAAAGGCATCATTTCACGAAGCTTTCTTCCGACGATTTCAATTTGGTGCTCATTTTCATTTGCATTGATTGCATTGAAACGTGGACGATTCACTTGGTTTTCAACAATCCATTCTTTCGCGAATGTTCCGTTTTGGATGTCAGTCAAGACTGCTTTCATTGATTCTTTTACTTTTGCATCCACAACGCGTGGTCCTGATACGAAGTCACCCCACTGCGCTGTATCAGAGATTGAATATCTCATACCTTCTAATCCTTCTTCATACATAAGGTCAACGATCAATTTCAGTTCATGCAGACACTCGAAGTATGCAAGCTCTGGCTGATAACCAGCTTCTGTTAATGTTTCAAAACCTGCTTTTACTAATGAAGTAAGACCTCCACAAAGAACTGCCTGCTCACCGAATAGATCCGTTTCTGTTTCTTCTTTAAATGTTGTTTCAAGAACGCCTGCTCTTGCTCCGCCGATTGCTTTTGCATAAGCAAGTGCTTTGTCTTTCGCTTGACCTGATACATCTTGATAAATAGCAAATAGTGCAGGTACACCAGCGCCTTGCTCATATGTTCTTCTTACAAGATGTCCTGGACCTTTTGGAGCCACAAGATACACATCTACGTCACTTGGAGGAACAATTTGATGGAAGTGAACGTTGAATCCGTGTGCGAATACAAGAGAGTTGCCAGCTTCTAATTGATCTTTGATTTCTTCGTCATATACTTTCTTTTGCTGCTCATCTGGAAGTAATACCATGACGACATCTGCTTGTGCTGCTGCTTCTTTTACTGTGAATACTTGATGACCGTCTTCTTGTGCTTTTGTATAAGATCCGCCTTTTCTTACGCCGACAATGACATCTACGCCGCTCTCTTTTAAGTTCAATGCATGTGCATGACCTTGTGATCCGTAACCAATGATAGCTACCTTTTGACCGTTTAATACGTTTTCTTGAATATCACCGTTATAATATACTTTTACCATTTGACTCTCTCCTTTTGTTTAGACAATTGAAATTGTTTTATTTGTTTGCGGCTTTTGCTGATTATCTCTCGCAAAGGCCGTGGTGCCAGTTCTGGCGACTTCTTTAATGCCGTATGGCTTAAGTAGTTCAATGAGTGCTTCAATTTTTGAAGACTCACCTGTCACCTGAATGACGACACTCTCTCTGCTCACATCTACAATAGAAGCTCTAAAAGGTTCAATGACCCCAGTGATCTCCATTCTAGATGCTGGTGCAGATACGACTTTTATCAAAGCCAGCTCTCGCTGAACGATTGATTGGTTTGTAATATCCGTTACTTTGAGGACATCGATTTGTTTGTTCAGCTGTTTTGTCAGCTGTTCGATGTCTTTCTCCTGGTCTACATGGACGACGAACGTGATGCGTGATACATCTTGAATCTCAGAATGGCCGACCGTAATGCTTTCAATGTTGTAGTGTCTTTTCGTAAAAAGGCCTGTGATTCTGTTCAGTACGCCTGATCGATTTAATACAGTCAACACAATAATTCTTTTCAAGGTTTCACCCCCACCATCTCATGAAGTCCTTTCCCCGGTGCTACCATCGGGAATACTTTCTCATCTCTCGCTACATTGACATCGATGAAAACAGGCTCTCTAGACGTTAATGCTTCTTCTAGCTTTTCTTGCGCCTCTTCGTCTGATGAGATTCTGATCCCTTTAATGCCATAAGCTTCAGATAATTTCACGAAGTCTGGCTGCTCTGAAAATTTAGAATGTGAGTAGCGTTCTTCGTAAAAAATTTCTTGCCATTGTCTTACCATTCCAAGACTGTGATTATTGAGAACAATCACTTTCACCGGAAGGTTCAGCTCACGGATAACGGCAAGTTCTTGCAGGGTCATTTGGAAACCTCCGTCTCCTAAAATCGCCACAACCGTTGCCTCTTGATCAGCTAGCTGCGCGCCAATCGCTGCCGGTAAACCAAATCCCATTGTGCCAAGCCCACCAGATGTCACCCATTTATCGGCATTTTCAAATGGATAGAACTGCGCAGCCCACATTTGATGCTGTCCAACATCAGTTGCCACAATGGCTTCACCTTTTGTAAATTGATGAATGTATTCGATCAGTTTTTGAGGCTTAAAGCCTTCAGCTTCGTTTTCGACATACCAGAGTGGATATTCTTCCTTCCACTGATTTAGCTGGCTCTTCCACTCATCTGATTCACCTTGTTTCCCGTCCTGTTTGATCAGTTCTTGAAGCACTAGCTTACTATCACCAACAACCGGGATATGAGTGTGAATGTTTTTACCAATTTCCGCTGGGTCGATGTCAATGTGAGCCACCTTCGCATGTTTTGCAAAATGATTGAGGTTGCCGGTTACCCTGTCATCAAATCTCGCTCCGATTGAAATGAGTAAGTCACATTGATGAAGTGCCATGTTCGCTGCATATGTGCCGTGCATACCCGCCATTCCTAGGAAAAGAGGATGCTTTGCCGGGAATCCGCCAAGTCCAAGCAATGTATGAGCGACAGGGATTTGCTGCTGCTCTACATATTGCCTTAATTCTTCCGACGCCTTGCCATGAAGAACGCCAGCTCCTGCTAGAATAACTGGTTTCTTTGCTCTGCTTACAGCTTCTACTAACTTGCGAATTTGCAAATAATTCGGCTCAATTTTCGGCTGATAACCAGGCAAATCAATTGGCTGATCGTATTCAAAAGTCCCTTCAATGCCAGCGACATCTTTTGGAATATCAATCAAGACTGGACCAGGTCTGCCGGTTGTTGCGATGTGAAATGCCTCTTTAATGACACCCGGTAACTCTTCTGGACGTCTCACTTGATAGCTGTGTTTTGTGATTGGCATTGTGATACCAAGTACATCTGCTTCTTGGAATGCATCTGATCCAATGACTGAGGTTGCCACCTGTCCAGTGAAGATAACCATAGGTAGTGAATCAATCATCGCATCTGCAATTCCTGTGACTAGGTTGGTTGCCCCCGGTCCTGATGTGGCAATAACAACGCCTGGTTTGCCAGATACTCTTGCGTATCCCTCCGCTGCGTGAATCGCTCCTTGCTCATGTCTTGGCAGGACATGAAATAAACCAGAATCGTAAATTTTATCGTAAATCGGTAAAACGGCTCCTCCAGGATAACCAAAAATGACTTCTACTTTTTCTCTTTTGAGTGCTTCAATTAACATGAGTGCACCGTTCATCGTTTGTGGTGCATTTGATTTTTCCGTCTCCATTTGTACATTTGTCCCCATTTGATTTCCTCCTCTTTGTCTTGCTTCAGTCAAGTCCTTTCACCCTTTTCCATTCAAGATAGAGATATGAGACCATATAAAAAAGCCTTCTCACCCCACAATGACACTACTTTTCACTAGGTCAAAGGGGCGAAAAAGCTTTGTTTTTCGCGGTACCACCCTTGTTCACGGCAAATCATGCTGCCGTCTCATGGACATCTTTCATCCATTTTGGTAACGAGTGATGCAATGTCACTCGGTCTGCCCTACTATCATTTCAAGCAGACACTCAGAGGTGAGTTCACTTTAGAAAGTAACACCGGTTTCCAGCTAGCACCGGCTCTCTGTAGATACTGACTCTAAAGCTACTAGTCCTCTTCAACGTTTATCGATATCTATTTAGCTTGCGTGAATGTTCTCATCGGTAAAGACTACTTTTTCCCCTTCTTCAACGACTCGCTTGCGGAATTGTTCAAGAAGTTTGTTTGTGTGGAACCCTGGCTTTCCTTCGCCAATGATACGGCCGTCAACTTTTACAACAGCGATGACTTCGGCAGCGGTTCCTGTCAGGAAGACTTCTTCAGCTGTATACACATCATGTCTTGTGAAAGGTTCTTCTTTCACTTCGTAGCCTAAGTCTTCTGCTATCTCCATGATGGCATTTCTTGTGATGCCTTCAAGAGCGCCGATATAACCTGGCGGTGTATAGAGCTTACCTTTTTTATAAATAAACACATTGTCTGCAGAACCTTCTGCCACGTACCCTTGATCGTTCAGCATCAGCGCTTCACTCACACCGGCCATATGGGCTTCGATTCGGACAAGAATGTTATTCAAATAGTTTAATGATTTCACTTTTGGACTTAGTACGTCAGGACGATTTCGCCTTGTCGGTACTGTCACAATATCAATACCTGTTTCATATAGGTGCTTTGGAAAGATGGCCAGAGGCTCTACAATGATCACTGTGTTGGCTCTCCCGCAGTTGTTTGGATCTAAGCCAAGATCACCGGCTCCTCTTGAGACAACAAGGCGGATATAGGCATCTTTTAGGCCGTTCCTTTCAACTGTATGAATCATTTTTTCAGTGAGCTCCTCAAGTGAATATGGAATGTTCAGCATAATGGATCTAGCGGAATCATACAGGCGGTCTAAATGTTCTTTCATTCGAAAGATATTTCCGTTATATACACGTATTCCTTCGAACACACCGTCACCATATAAGAAGCCATGATCATAAACTGAAATTTTCGCATCCTCTTTTTTCACGAGTTCATCGTTTAAAAAGATCCACTGTTCCTTTTGGTCTTCCATCTTCAGTGAGCACCCTCTCTTTCAAACAAAAAAGTAGTTGAATTTTCAGACACTTTATATTGAAGTGTCTCACGCTTACTCTGCGTGTCTGTTTGCTTTTGTTGAACCCATCTTACGCCGCTTTCCATACAGTGTCAACAGCATTTTTAAAATTATTAGACAATTTAGACTAATCAAAATAAAATGTATACGCTTACACCTTTGCTAGACAAGGAATGAAAAAACTTAAAATTTTTTGTATTTTTTCTTCAATTTATTTACTCTACATGAACGGTTTTCTTTTGAACAAGCTTTTGTAATATTTTTTCACACGGTTTTTGAAGAATATTGTGAGATTTCATTGCGTTTGTTTTTTCCTTCAGCATGCCTTTCTAAAGCGTTTTCCTATGAATTTGTGATAGAATGAGAGCATCTAATAGAAGGAGGGCAATACATGGCTAACATCAGAGGTTATATCGGAACGTATACAAAGGGAGACAGCAAAGGAATCTATTCTTTTACTTTAAATACGGACAAGCAGCAGATTGAACAAGTAGAAGTGGCTGCAGAACTTGAAAATCCTACATATTTAACTGTCTCAGATTCTCAAAAGTTTGTGTATGCTGTTGTGAAAGAAGGAGCACAGGGCGGTCTTGCTGCGTATCAAATTGATGCCGACACCGGCGCACTTCGTTTCATCAACCAAGAGCTTGCCGATGGGGCTTCTCCTTGTCACGTCAGCGTGGACAGCCAAACGAAAACAGCGTTTACAGCAAACTATCATAAAGGAACAGCAGAGATGTACGAAATTGATGCTGAAAACGGCTCAGTGATCCGCACGCTGTCACAGGCGCAGCATGAAGGCACTGGACCAAACGAAGACCGTCAAGAAAAACCGCACACTCACTTTATGGGTTTGACGCCTGATGAACAATTTGCGGTGGCTGTTGACCTTGGCACAGACGGTATTTATACGTATAAGAAAGAAAACGGCAAACTTGAGCTTGCCCATACATTTGAAACAAAACCAGGCAGCGGCCCTCGTCATATCACATTCCACCCAACGAAACCTGTGGCCTATGTCATGACAGAGCTCAGCTCAGAGGTCATTGTACTCCGTTACTTTGAAGATGGTCATTTCGAAGAGATCCAAACGATCGCAACCATTCCTAATGACTTCACAGAGAATAATCAAGGCAGTGCCATTCATGTGTCTTCTGACGGTCACTTTGTGTATGCAGGAAATCGTGGACATGACAGCATTGCCATTTTCAAAGCAGATGATGACGGCAAACTAAGCCTCGTTGAAATTGCTTCATCTGAAGGAAATTGGCCTAGAGACTTTGTCCTTGATCCAACAGAAGAATTTCTCGTCGGCTCAAACCAAGAATCTAGCAACCTTGTGTTATACAAACGTGACAAAAAAACGGGACGACTCACTGTCTTACAATCAGACATCACCGTTCCGCATCCGGTTTGCGTGAAATTTTTAGGATAATGAAAAAAGCCTCCGTTTAGGAGGCAATAGATTGTTGACAAAGGGCTAAAATGAACTTTATTTTAGCCCCTTGTCTTTTTTTCAGCGTAGTTGAAAACCCTTGAAGTTTAGGAAGAACGAGCACCGAAGCGCAGGACTGACAAAGAATGCGAGGGTTTGTCTACACGCTGAAGCCTCCGTTTAAGAGGCTTTTCTTTAAGCAGACGGCATACCGCCATCTTCAAGCTTTTGATCAATGAAAGACGTATCGCTTTTTTCACCGAACCATTTTCCCAGCCTGTCTTTCGCTTTTCCTTTGACATCGTCATCAATGTACATTGCCACTTGAAGCAGAGCAAATGTGATGGCGCCTAGATCATCTGTGTAGCCGATCCCCACCAATGTATCAGGGATCAGATCAATCGGAAGGATAAAGTACCCTAGCGCCCCAATGATGAGGGTTTTCGCTTTAACCGGTACTTCGGGTTTTTGCAATGTATAATAAAGTAATAACACAGCATAGACAAGAGAAACTCCAGCTTTTTGTGCCGTCTTTTTTAACTTTTCCCAAAAGGCATGATCATTAAAATGCTTCTTTGAACGCTTTAATAGTTCTTTTTTCTCAGAACGATTCATCGTATCGCCTCCATATTCAGCATAGCCCTTCCACCCTATTTATACAAGAAATCCACTCATTCGACAAACAAAAAGCAGCAGAAAGCTGCTGCAATCTACTGCTCTTTGTAAAACTTTTCGATCGCCTTATCGATGTATACCCATCCTTTATACGACACATGAATCGTATCCTTAAAGAAATATGGGTCATACTCATGCGAAGTCAAATCTGCGACTTCATACCCATTATCTCGAATTTGACGATTGATTTTTTGATAATAATCTGTACGTCCCTCTTTCGGAAAACCAGTGTAATCATACCATTTTCCGTTGACGGGAATCGTCACGAATAAAGGCTTCGCCCCTGCCTGTTTTAAAATATCCAGCATGATCTGGAAATCTTTATATTCAGGTGATGCTGCATAAGAATTGTCACGACGAGAATCCTTCATCTTTTTCATGATCGGCTTCAGCTTTCGATCAAACAATCTCTGATCAATATAAAACGGGTTGTCCCCTGCTTTTTCAGATCCTAGGACGCTCGCTTCTTTTTCAAGCTCAGTCCATGTTTTCCCTTTCACTGAAGGAGACGGACGAAGCTTGCGCTCATGCCCAGACCCGAACGTATAGTACATGTCTTTCTTTTGAAGCATGCCATAATACATTTTTGCAATTGGAGAAATCGCGCCATAAGCGAATTTGTTCCCAGAAAGCTCTGCTTTAAAAAGTTCTGTGATGACCATGTCGTTCTTTACTGCCTTAAACTTCATGATTCTTTTGATGAGCTTTTTTTTCACAGCTGGATCAATTTCTTTATTATAAGCAAGATCAAGCGCCTGAAGCGCTGAATAGTTAGGAGCAAAGTGATTCTCGTCTGATCCCCCTTTGACAAACCACTGCGGGGACACGATAAACACAAGCTTTTTCCCTTTTAATTCATCCATATGCGCTGCAAAGTTCATGGCATGAATTAATGATTGCGATCCACCTTTTCCAACAAGATAAGGTGTAAACCCTTGAGGATTTTCATGAAAGAAATTCGAAGGGTGATATGGATCAAAACGTGAAAGTTCAGAAGATCCATAGATCGGCAAATAAGTTGGATCTTTTAGCATTTCATCTTGTAAATAAAGCCCTTGAAACATCCCTGGATCTAATTCTGTGGCTGACTTTTGTAATTTGTCTTTTGGGATCAGATGTGAGAGCCATGCATTTGGTACAAGAAGAACACCAATGAATAGAACAGCCGCTAAAATAAGCGGCCCAAAAAAACGCTTTTTCATTACTTCATCTCTGCCAGCTGCTCAGCAATGTGATTCGGTGTATCCCACACATCACGATCAAACTCTGTAATCGGAACAGTAATTCCAAGTTGACTTTCAATTGCCATAAGTAGTTCTACTGTACCAAATGAATCTAGAAGACCTTCGTCAAAAATTGCAATCTCTGGATTTTCTTTCACAACGTCGTCCTGACAAACCTCTGCAATAATACCGTATACTTGATTTTTAAATTCCATAATTTTCTACTCCCTTAATCATTAATGATGAAATGGTTTTCCTGAAAAAATATAAAATCCGAAACAAATCACATGGAATGTAATAATGATCGACACAACCATTGTGACCTTATTATCCGGCCACCACTTGTGCTTTTTATTCCACTTCTCAAATAAATTGTAACCGGACATCACAACTGCATGGTATAGTCCGTAAATAATGTATTGAAGGGCGAGACCATGCCAAGCACCCATCAATAGAAAGAGGACAAAGTACCCAATATTTGATACAGCCATCCGGTTCTTGATCCACTTCTTCTTTGTCATAAAGAACACAAATCTCATAAACACATAATCTCTGAACCAAAAGGATAGCGACATGTGCCAGCGATTCCAGAAGTCTTTAATATTACGGCTGATAAACGGTTTATTAAAGTTTTCTGGTGATTTAATGCCCATGATATAACTCACACCTACAGCAAATGCTGTATATCCAGCAAAGTCAAAGAACAAATACATACTGTACGCATACATATACGTTAACTGTTGAACAAAGTGACTGCTGCTAATGTGATGAATATTCATGAGAATATACGTGTGAATGAGATAACCAATAATGAACTTATATAAGAACCCAATAAAAATTTTATGAATCCCTGCATATAGAAGGTCACTGTACGCTTCTTTTTCAGGCGGTGTATCCATATCCTTTTCAAACCGGCGGTAACGATCGATTGGACCTGATGAAATCGTCGGGAAAAAGACGATGAAATAAACCAAACGGTGAATCGGGATTTTCTTTTTAATCAAGCCGTCTCTTGTCTCGATAATTAACTGAACACCTTTAAATGTTAAGTACGAGATCCCCAAAAAGCTCAGCCAGTTCATTGGCGGCGGTTGATGCGGCTGATGAGTTAAAAAGAACGGTAAAATCTTTGATAGCACAAGCGGCAAAATCGATGCCACCACTGCCATATAGAAGACAGACGCACGGTTCGCCTTCAGCCGGTACGCAAGGTATAGGCGGATGATCAAGACTTGCCACACTGTAAACAGGAACAGCAGCAAAGCGCCATGTGCATCCTTTGAGAAAATAAGCGCAAGTGCCACAACCGTTGCAAACATGTTGTAGCCCTGCATTCTTTTGCCGCGAAGACCAAGAATCATCGTCGGCAAAAGAAGAATACCAATTAGAATGAAGAAAAAGAATGAACTAAACGGAATCATAGAAGAACCTCTTTCGCGATTCTTTTACGGTCAACCTTCCCGTTTGGCGTCATGTACAGCTGCTCAAGATAAACAAACTTTCTTGGAATCATGTACGCAGGCAGTGAATCCGCCATTTCTTTCTTAATCGCACTTGTCAGCTGATATTCTTTTTCAAAGGAATGCTCAGTTGGGACAATGGCTGCAATTAAGTACTCCACATACCCGTTTGGCTGGAATGGCACAATCACACAAGCATTGACATACGTTGTCTCGCTTACATGATATTCAATTTCTTCAAGCTCCATTCGGTATCCATGTAGCTTAATTTGATAGTCCAGACGACCGTGGCACGTAATCAAACCATCCTGCGCCACACCTGCGTCACCTGTGCGGTAAGCAGGGCGTCCTTCGTATTCAAAGAACACTTTATCCGTTAAGGCTTGTTCACCTAAGTAGCCTCTCGTGACGCTTGGCCCCACGATGACAATTTCCCCTTTTTCCCCATCAGGGAGTGTCTTGCCTTCTTCATCTAATATGACGATTTCTGTATCCGGTTTGGCATAACCCACTGGTAAAGAATCGTGCTGATCAAGAATCTCCTGCGTGACTTCAATCGATGTAATCGCAACAGTTGCTTCAGTTGGACCATACGTATTAAAGACCTGCGCCTTAGGAAAACGCTCAAGAAGCGCACTTGCTACAGCTACAGGAAGCGCCTCACCGCAGAACAAGAAAACTTTCAACTCTGGTAATAGCTCCCCTGTAAAGGAAGGATCCATTAAGCACATTTGCACAAAGGAAGGTGTTGATGTCCACACTTCAACGTCAGATTGACCAAGTGCTGCAAACATATCCTTTGGCTTATTGACAAGATCTTTTACTAAACAGTAAAGCGTGCCGCCTGATTGAAGCGCTGGATAGAGATCCATCACTGATAAGTCAAAAGAAAATGGCGCTTGATTTAAGAACGTGCGCCCCTCACCAATTGGGAAGTCGCGGCACATCCACTCTGTAAAACTTTCTAAATTATTGGCTGTTACCTGAACGCCTTTCGGTTTTCCTGTACTGCCAGACGTATAAATAATGTAGAAAACATCATCTTGTTGAACCCACTGCGTGGATGGCGGTGCTTCTTTTTCAAGTGCTAAAAGCGATGCCGCACTCTTCACTTCAATGTGTTCTTCTACATCTAATACATTCTGCTCATTTGCACAAATCAATAGACTGGCTTTTGAGCTTTCAATGATTGAGACGATGCGCTCGACAGGTATTGAGATGTCGACCGGAATATAAGGTCTGCCTGATTTCACAGTACCTAAGAAAGAAATCAGCATCTCTGGCTCCATATGACCGTATACAATGACAGGTGCACTGTCAGTTGCGACTGTATCGATCGCACCAGCCATTTGGTCTGATAGACGCCAAAGTTCATCATATGTGATCGAAGCATGTTGAGAAACAAATGCTGGCTGTGTCGGTTTCGTTTGTTGGTATTCATGAATCGTGTGTAATAGTTTCATAGTTTAATCTCCAATTAAAAATCGTTGTAAATGAATGATCCCGTATTTGCTGTATGGAATCCGTAAATAAAGAACAATAATAGCAAAATAAGTAAGTAAAAGCTTGTATATCCTATCCATTTTACAGACTTATTTTCTGATAGCTTTTTGAATAGCATATTGATAACCTCTTTTCTTTTGACACTTATAAAGACGCATGGATCATCAAAAGAGTTTCATATCAAAACATAAAAATTTTAAGAATTGATGAAAAAAAGATGTCCAAAGTATGAACGTGTCTTCGGGCAAAGCTGTCTTATTGTAACAAAGATTTAATGTAATTGAAATGAAATGGAAGCTTAAATTTGCCTTAAAATTGGTGAAAGCTGTCGAACAAACGCAAAAGCCACCTAGTTAGACTAGATGGCTTTGTTGTTATTTACTTTTTATATTTATTCACTTCGAACATGAGAATGTTGTTGAATACCACATAGTCCTTTTTACTTTCAAAAGGACCTTTGTTGTTGTCATGCTCGTCAATTTCATAAAACCCAGGACCTTCGCCAGCATCACGTTTTTTGTACCAGGATAGGAAGGCGTTGACTTCTTTCATGGAGAGGTCATACTCTTTTTGCAAACCATTGACCATTGTGATGATGAGAAGAGCATCGCCGTCTTCATCGGTTGCATCGTCTTTTGGTGGTGTGGTTGGTTCTGGGTCTTTGTCGCCTGGGGTTTCAGTGTCATTTGGAAATTTTAGGTCTTTCAAAGATAAAGAGATGACAGATTTGTAGTTTTTGTCTGCAGTCTCTGTATAATTCAAATTATAATCTCTACCACCTATAACGTATAATGTATCATCAATAACCACTGTTGAGGCACCTATACGCATATTATGATAAGGTACTGCTATATTGACTAATCCTTCATTTTCAGAATCATACACGAATAAATCTCTTGTTGCAGCAGCGGGAAAAACCATGTTATTTTTATAAGTAACGCCACTTAGATAGCCTTTAACAAATCCTTTTTTCTTGACAGACCAGACTTCCTTCGATGCATTATATTCAAAAACTTCACCCTTATCATTTTTCCCAAAGATATAAAATTTATCGTCTAAAACTAGGCCAATTGCACCTTTATTTTTAACATTTAGAGGAGCTTCTTCTTTCCATGTTTGACTGGATAGATCATAACTAAAAAACTCTTTACCCCCTAAGACATAAATTTTATTTCCAATAACACCCGATTGAACGTTATAAGAGCCTTTTGATTTGCTAACAAAGGGAATATCAGGTAGTGTTTCCCACTCATCTTTTTTTGTATCATACACTTCAAACTTATTATAAGTAACATCCGTATGTTTTCCAGCAAGTACATAAATCTTTGAACCTACTACTACTGATGCTGCTCCTCCTCTTCCAGTAGGTATATCTTTCTTTTTAGTCCACTTATCGACAGATGGATCATATTCTAACGTTTCATTAGACGCATTGAACCCACCAATTACATAAATTTTCCCCTCCACAGCATTAGCTACAGCTCCCACTCTTGCTGTGGGCAAATCAGCTAATTGATTCCATTCATCCTTCGCCGCATGTACAATTTGAAATGACTGCGTAAATGAAAGAATTACTAGTAACATCATAACGATCCATTTTTTCAAAAATAACACTCCCTTTTCATTATCTTACTTTCTCATTATCGGAGTGTTTTTTTATTTTTATAGAATAATTGATCTTTTTAAAGAGATATTAATAGAAAAAACCATCGGAAAAATGACTTACTAAAGGGTCGCTTAAAATAATAGTTTCAATCAAAAATTGCATGAGACTTTAATCAAAGAAAAATAAAAGAACCCATGATTCATGGGTTTCTCCTCAATCCATTATAAGAAAATCCGTCACAAGACAAGCAGGTTCCCCGTTTTTTTTTCTATCCCTCATAAGCCTGTAAATACAGTGCTGCTTCCACATCCATAAAACAGCCCATCCCCGTATTCACACCGTAGCCGAAGAACTCATCTTCTTTTAATTGTTTGGTTTCCTGCCCTGCTCGTGTGGCAAGCTCCCATTCTATTGCTTGCTCGTTTGTAAACTTGATCATTGCATAGGCGACGCGTTCGTCACTGCTTTCTAATTGCTTTACTACAAGTAGAATAGGATATTTCCCTAGAGCAACCTTCCTCGTAAAAGGTTGGCCTCCTTCTGAAAAAAAGGATCACAGGCAACGATATGACCGCTCGTGATCTCGATATGGCCTAACTGTTTAGCAAATAATTGATCACCTTCAGGGCTGCTTTTGTTCTCTCCATTTTCAAACATTAAGTTTGTTGATCGATGTTGTACAAGGGCTCATTCCTTTCATTGTTTTTATGGGGCGTTTGGGATTATGTATTTTTCTCTGCTTTGTCTTTTATTTCTGTTTTAGTTCTAGTCTCCCTTTTTATCTGTCAATAAAAAATCTGTAACAAGACAAGCTTCATCACAATTCTCATTTATAGGCTTACAATGCAATTAACCCTCAACCGAATGGTTTGAAGGTCATTTTTTCACCTTCATTTAAAAGTAAATCACTCGATTTGATTTTGTACATTCTCGAATTCCTCCATACTCAGCTCATTTTCTCCTTCTACTATCCACTTTAATTTTTTAGTTGTAAGAGAGCTGCTGTTTTTGTAAGCGTCAGTTTGTGAAATCTCTAAAGTTTCATGAAACAAAAAAGCCCCTTCATCAAACGAAGGGGCTGGCAGTTAATTATTTTTCAGTAAGAACTCACATACAGTTGGCTGAATATGCTGTCTTTGAAGGCTCATTAATAAGTATTTGGTTTTGATATCAGAAGAAAATATTTTCTCCTTATAATGATCAAATTCTTTTCTTGTCGGCACTTCATTTTTCATCACTTCTTCAACAGAAATCCCAACCGCTTTCAATTTTTCATTTGTGGATGTTTTCTTGATTTCTAGAGACTCTTCTTCTCCATTTAAACGATTAGAGAAAATCCCCAAAATTTCAACGACAGCATCTACTTGCTCTTTCCTCAAATTATGATCCAAAGCAAACATGAAAAATGGATGGTCATCTCCGTCAATGATTGTCTTAAGTAAATAATTTTGATACTTGAGGAGTTCTATCTCTCTTTCTAAATCCATCGTGTCACTCCTTTGTTAATTATGCAATAATCAACATAATTGCCCACGCAATTGTTCGAGCAGAAGATGCTGGTATTCCCAATTCAAAGATCATGAAATCAATTAACCTTGCTTCAATACTGTTTGTAACACTGTCAAGAAAATCGGCAATTTGTTTGGAGTACTTTTTAACGTAATCTGCATTTTTCTTGCTCAAAATTTCCAGAAGATCTCCTAGAAGTTTGCCGCCATTCCTTAATGCATAGACTAAACCGTCTTTTTTCAAACCTTTTGTACTTAGTGTAGGATCATTTACCACAGTATTATTAATTGTATTCGTTAGTTCATTTTGAACTGTAGCGTTTTGTAAAACGGTACTCTGCAATTCAACTTTAACTAGATTTTTTGCTTTTTTGTTCTCTGCTGCATACGTAGAAACTGGGGCTACAATTGAAAATAAAGTAGTCAACGCTAGTGTTCCTGCAATAAGTTGTTTTTTCATTTAAAATTCTCCTCAAAAGCAGATGCATCCGCAAGAGTTTATTGGCCTAGAAATATATTAACAAATACAGGAATTTTTTTATACACTTTATCTTATATTTGAATAAATTTGGTATTTTAGGTCTTATTTATTTAACAAAAAATAATCTTTATTACTCTTTTTGTAAAATTAATCACTCTATTATTCATACTGCTTTTCTCTCTCTCATACAGCTTCATGTGTCATCAGATTCATTTATAGAAAGTTTCTATTTCACTATTTATTTTTGGGACGGTGATGATATGACTAAGGAGTACAGGTAATGACGAACCATCTACACCCTAAAGATCTAATCTTTCCAAAAGAGCTAAGGGATAAGAATATAAGAGAAAAAGGTTAAATGAAAAAACCCCTTCCAATTGAGAGGTTATGTTATTAACTATCTCCTTTTATATATTTCTTAATGAATGTTTCGCTAATCATGGTTACGATATAGATCGCAACCGCTAAAATCAGCATCAACGGAAACGTGCTTAAACGATCATCTGCAACGTATACAATGATCCCCACAATAACAGCCACTACGATTGCCGTTAAAATATGCCCTAACCCCTTCGTATACCATAGACATGTTATTACACAAAAGGTTCAATTAAAATAATTTCCACAACAACAGATATACGCAAGTCTAAATTGGTTTTGATCACAAGCAGAAGTGGGTTTCCTTTGTTTCACTCTATAAGTGAATTGCTCCCCCTTTCTTCGTGCCTTCACAACCATCCTAAATATGAGAAAAGAGGATTGACATGGAACCTGATTCTTTATTCAAAACATTACTAAACTACAAAAATAGGGACCTTAAATTAGAATATGAAAATGGATTACAGCTAATTGGTAGAACTGATACATTTTTTGAAACCGATAACGGTCTAGAAGATGATGACATCAAGTATAAAGAATATTACGCTACAGTCTTTCAAGTAAATAAGATTTTATCTCCTCCCCTTAATAATGAAAAAGACAGTTTATATACTTGGTTAATTGAGGGAAACACTATGTTTGAGATTTCTCTTTATGAAGATACACCAAGTGCAGTTTATATAGCAGACGGTCAAAGAATATGGGAATTGGACAGTGAGAATAACTAAGAAAAGCCACTTCAAATTAGAAGGGCTTTTCATTTGTTTCTGTTTTAAATATATCTAGTCACTACCTTCAAATATAACTCTATTTTTCAATTTATACATTTTTGATTTTGATCCCTTTACGTTCATAGTCATTGAAGAAGCTGACCAAAAATCAACCACCATTTTGATAGCTTCTTTGATACAAAAACAGGGAACGGAATTACTTAAAAATAAATCGGCTGCCAATCCGCCCCCAAAAACCTAATTTGAAGCAATAATCGATCTTATGTTCCAAGAAAAAAAGTCTGAAATCCATTAATATATAGGATTTCAGACTTTTAATTTAGTACGTCCCAGGAGAGATTCGAACTCCCGACCGACGGCTTAGAAGGCCGTTGCTCTATCCAGCTGAGCTACTGGGACTTACTGTATTTTTCATTCCTTTAGTATAACGGTCACTTTTCGAACTTAGACTGATTGACTTATTTTCTATTATATTGGGTCATGATTTGCAATTCAACAATTTAATATGAATCACTACTTAATCACCATAAAGTAAAAAAGACCCCTAAAAGGAGGCCCCAAATTATAATACAGGCAGCAAAATTGTACTAAGCTTATCACCTTTCGGCTTTCTTCCATAAGAGAATTTGAATCTATTAGCAGTTATCAATGTGGCGTAAGCCAATTTCTTTTCTAAGGAAAAGTCCTTTTTTGGAATTAAGACAGTAACATTACTATTCGGCACAAAAGGTTCGATGGCAACATAGGAATAGGTATGACTTCCAGCCCCGTCAGTGGAAACATACAATGTACCTTCTGGGAAAAACTTATTTTTAGGAACAGTACGAATATCAACATATCCTGCATAGCTTGTAGATTGCCATTTAGATGGTCTTATATAAGGTATTAGAAATTCGTTTACCCTTTCAGGCTGAACAAGTACATTGCTTGAAGCTAGCCCATTAAACATGTGAAAGATGTCTTCTAACTTTTCAAAATCATTTTTATCTTGTTTTTTTAATACATTGCCAATTGAGCTTACTTTACCATTTATGCTTTCAAATTGTCGGATTCCAGTACTATCATCAATACTGTAATTTAATATTTCATGTGGAATTTCTGTAATATCTGGTATTAACAATTTTGGTAACGTTCTATTTACTTGTCTTCCATAGCTAAATTTAAATTTATTCATTGATAGTGCAGTACAGTAGTACAGTAACACAGGTTTTGACATAGTTATTTTCGGTTTTAAGTAAAATAAGTCTCGTCCAGAATAATACGGGCGTTCCTGTAAAAAGCTTGACATAACACTGCCTCCTCCTGCAACTGAGATAGTCATTGGAGGATTAGGGGTTACATTAATCCTTTCAACAAATGCTGTAACACCATTTTGCTTTTCGCTACGGCCAACATAAGGAATGGCATTTGGAGAATGGATAGATACTTCTTCTAGCTTATTTAAGTCTAAATTTACTCCATATTTCACTTCAAATAAATCTTCAACACTAACTAATTTCATAAGCCATTCTCCATCTTAAATGCTTGGTACTTTCGAACAGTTTTCTCAAAAGCCTTTATATCTAGTGAGCTATAATCAGTTTCTAAATATGCCTCTGCAATCCATTCATCTTCTGGAGTCACTTTCTTATTAATACTAAACTCGGCTATTTCTTTTCTGTTTATAAATGCATTTAACCATTGTCTTTCTAATCCTTTTTCGCCGTCCCACTGCCTATTCACATCTGCACGCCCGTATTTCTTAGTTTTTACAAACCCATCATTTCTCCAATAACCGAACCATGTTTCTTTATACTTAGAATGTGGGACATGAGCTGTGATTACCATGCCAACAGTTACTACTGATGTCTTACTATTAGCAAACAACTCTTCAGGTAAAGAAACAACCGCTTCAAGGGTATGATTTTTAAGTAAACGTTTTTTGTACTCGTAATTCGCACCTGATGTATCTGTAACTACACTAGCAGGAACCAGTGCAATAACAGTCCCTTTTTCTTTTACAGCATCTAAATTTGAAAAAATGAATTCAAATTCATAAATATCATCTTTATCCATCTTAAATGGTGGATTAAGAAGGCCAACATCAATTAAATTTTTACCCTTTAACTTACTAGGAACTACGTCAAAAGTATCACCCCAAATGATGTTACTTCGACCATCTGAATGTATAATCATATTTGAAACTAGCAATGCTAAATTACTGGATTCATATTCAATTCCATAAACTTGTTTCTCACGTATTTCCTCAATTTTTGTTTCGTCATCCCCTGCATCAATCATCATTTCACCTAGTGAAGCCACAAGGAATCCACCAGTACCTGCTGCATTATCAAGTACAGTAGTGTCTTTTCTAACATTAGCCATCTTGGCGAATAACTGCGCAATGTGCATTGGTGTAAGAACAATTCCTAAACCCTTATCTGTGTTTGCATAACGCAAAAATTCAATATAAAACTGACTTAACGTATCTATATATTTGTATTTATCTAAGAACGTATAAACGTTATCCTTAATTGATGTGATAACTTCCGTTAATGCCATTAACCCTTTTTTACTGTCAGAGAATGTCTTGTTTGTTTTGATAAAATCAAATGCCCCTAATACTACATCCGTATTTTTATCCTTTTTAGGATCTGCTCTTAATTCTGTAGAAATTGCGCCTAACAGAGACGTGATTAATGCATTAGCTGTTTTATGAGTATTATATGAAATCCTAAAAGCATCATTTTGTAATGCAACCAATATTCCAGAGATAAGTAAGGCTCTGTAGGATTCCTTGATTTTTTTCTTATGCAGATTGCTATTTAATAACTTTGCGTAAGTTAGTAGTTTTGAATAATCTCTATGAAACGCTTCGTCTGATTCCAATATCAATCTTAGGTAATTATCATAAGTTAAAAGATTTTCCGACTTCACTTCTTGAACTTCATCAGTACCTTTTAACTGCCAAAATGCACTAACTTCATAATTGTCTTCACTTCCACTCAAAGCGATAGATAGTACATCGAATTCCTTTGAAACAAAAGATGAGTACAGTAATACTCCATCAACTGCATAATCAGCATACCTTTCTCTAGTTACACTGCTATGAAATTTGGTGTCTGCCTTACATTCTACAAGGAAAATGATATCAGGATACCGATATGATCTGAGGATAAAATCTGGTATTCCCTGTTTTGTGCCTTTTTTACTAGCATTTATAAGCAACTTTTTTATTTTTTCATTAGCTGTCGCATCTTTAAATTCAACAATAATATCTTCGTTATCAAAATAACCTTTTTCTTGAAGCAAATCTTTAAAAAGCCATTCAGTTTCAGTCTCTGATATTTTTCTATTAGCCATAATTGCACTTCCTTAATTTTCACATTTGCATTTTTTGCTCTAAAAAATTTCAACAATAACAATTCTACTATAGAAAGTCTGTAAGTTGAATGCCTTTTCGACAAACATTGATATTTGTATTGCTCCTCAATTCTAGATGCGGCGGAGTATGCCATTTGAGGATAAAGCGCCCAAAAGCTAAAATAAGCCCTTTAACCCTTTGTATATATACATTCAAGGCTCAAAGGGAATTTTATTTGTATCAAGTTGGTGTAAGGATCAGAAAAAAGCGAAAATTACTCTTATAAATCCATACTCATACTTCTATATAAGACTATAAGCTTTATTTTGGCTTTCCCATACTTCATTTCTTGCAACTGGTACTTTGTATGTCTCTTCCATTTCGAATGCATAAAATGAAGAACATAATCGCTTATAGTACGGCTTCTATTGTGACTCACCTTCATTTGTCTTGTAATCATGTCCAATGTATCAGTAATCATCTTAGAATCATCATTTGCATTATGCTGTATTCTTTTTGATTTTGAAGCAGCTGGACCAGAAACATTTATATCATCCAATAGCCCTCTAACATCGATTCCAACATCAAACAATCCTGTTCTTTTAGTCAAAATAAAAACCTCCTATACCGAAATGTATAGCCAATAAACGATGTAATAATTTCTTACACGACCGTTATACTGACCGTTTCACTAAACGGTTTAGAAGGTTGAAATATAAGTATGGTAAGTACGTCCCAGGAGAGATTCGAACTCCCGACCGACGGCTTAGAAGGCCGTTGCTCTATCCTGCTGAGCTACTGGGACATGTTGTTATGTAGTGTGCTTTGGCGTATTACCTCAGCGACAAGATTTATTATATTACTATTGTTCTTTAAAGTCAACGGTTTTTCGAAAGTTTTTTCATAAGGGGCAAATGCTGCACCCTTATGAAATACCTTCCAATGTGACAGTGTTTTCGAGGTCTTGTATGACGTGACCTTCGTCCGTGAAAAACTGTACGTTTGCTTCGCTTCCATCTAGTGTCAGTATAGCATAGCTGCGCTCTTTGCGCACTCTTGGCAGGTGCACGCTGCCTGGGTTAATGAGGAGTTTTCCTCTTAGCAGTTCACTGCCAGGGATGTGCGAGTGGCCAAAGCAGATAATGTCTGCGCCTAGCTCTTCTGCACGGTAGTAGACTTGGAGCAAGGATTGTTTGATCCCATGCAGATGTCCGTGGGTGAGAAATAGTTTTCCGCCTCCATCCAGTGGGAGCAGGAGCTCTTCTTCAAAATCGCCCATAAAGTCACAATTTCCTTTGACGACTTTGTATCCTTCGAGTGCTGGGTGGTTCGTTTCGAGTTCTGAATCTCCGCAGTGAATCATCATGTCCACTTCAGCCGCATGCCGTTTGGCAATGGTTTGAAGTTCGTCTGTGAGTCCATGACTGTCACTAATGATGAGTATCTTCATGGCTTCATTCCCCCTTATTCATTTGCGTCTAGCAGTGATGAAAGCTTTTGAAGCGCAACCGCTCGATGGCTGATCTTGTTTTTCTCCTCTGGTGATAACTCGGCCATCGTCTGGTCTTTGTCTTTGACGATGAAAATCGGGTCGTATCCGAAGCCGTTTTCGCCGATCGGTTCTTCGGCGATGAAGCCTTCTACTGATCCTTCTACCGTTTGAGTCTCTTTGCCCGGTATACTGACAGCCAGGGCACATCTGAATCTAGCAGTGCGGTCTTCTTTTTCTATGCCTCGCAGCTCATTCAGCACCTTTTCCACGTTCTCGGCATCGTTTTTATGCTCACCCGCATACCTCGCTGAATAGACGCCAGGTTTTCCGCCAAGGTAATCAATCGACAGACCCGAGTCGTCTGCAATCACCATTTCACCTGCTTTGGCTTGAATGGCCTCGGCTTTGATGATCGCATTTTCTTCAAAGGTATGTCCTGTTTCTTCGATCTCTTCCGTAAATCCGATGTCCGCTAGTGTTTTGACCGTGAATCCTTTTGGCTCAAGAATGGCTTTGAATTCTTTCGCTTTGCCCGCATTGTGCGTTGCGATGATGGCAGTTTTCATCCTGATCAAACCCTTCTCTTTATTCGATAACTTCTCCTGTCACTGCTTTTTGCTTTTCAATTAATTCTTTGATGCCTTTTTCGGCTAAATCAAGCAGTCCGTTTAGTTGTTCTCTTGAGAATGTCGCTTCTTCGCCAGTGCCTTGAAGTTCAACAAAGCGCCCAGCACCTGTCATGATGACATTCATATCCACTTCAGCTGAAGAATCTTCTTCATAATTTAAATCTAACAGAAGTCCCTGTTTAGAATCAATTCCGACGGATATCGCAGCTAAATAATCAGTGATCGGATTTTCTTTCAAAACGCCTTCTGATTGAAGCTTTTGAATCGCTAGTGTCATGGCCACAAATGCACCTGTAATAGATGCTGTGCGTGTTCCGCCGTCTGCTTGAATGACATCACAATCAATCCAAATGGTGCGTTCACCAAGCTTTTCTAAGTCAACGACTGCGCGCAGAGCTCGTCCAATTAAACGCTGGATCTCCATTGTACGTCCTGTGACTTTTCCTTTAGATGATTCTCTTATCGTTCTTTGAGCCGTTGCTCTTGGAAGCATGCTATATTCTGCTGTAATCCAGCCTTTTCCTTCTCCTCTTAAAAAAGGAGGTACGCGGTCCTCGATAGATGCGTTACAAATCACCTTCGTATTGCCCGCTGAGATTAAGACAGAGCCTTCTGGGTGCGTAATGTAGCCTGCCTGTATTTCAATTTTTCTTAATTCGTCGTATTGTCTTTCATCTAATCTCATGTTTTACCTCCGTTACAATATACATTCCGCGCGGGTGTCAGCGGGGTTCTCCTATTAACTTTGACAACCTCGATCCGTTCTAATCGCTTGGAATAAAAAAGAGGCAGCGAATGTGCATGCCTCTTTTTCTCCATTATATCAATGTGTGACGTTAAAAACTACCTGTATTCACTTGTTCTGGTCTTGAAACTGGCTTTGTGAGTTCTGTTCCTTTTTCGTTCACAAGCTCTGCCTTTCCGTTTACCTTCACAGACACGCTTTTCACATCTGGCAGCTCTGTTAATGTCAGCACAATGCTATCAAGAACTTTTTGTGAAATGACCTTTTTCTTTTCATCTGCACTGCCAAAAATGGATTCATTGAAATCTAATGTCACATGACCGTCTTTTACTTTCGGGACATCATTGAGCTTCACATCTTGATCAAAGTCTGTCAGCAATTGGCTTGTTTTGCTTGGCCCAGAGACGAGCTCATCAATGGCTGCTGTAATTGGATCATCCTCGTCTTTTGGTGCTCTTTTGGTCACCGGGACATAGTACGTCTGTTTGTCAGATTCAGCTAAATAGTAGACGGTCACAGGTTTTGTCGATGTCATATCAGCCGCAGCCTCGTGCTGAATATTAATGCCGTCCTCTCTGCTTAAATCATCTGAAATCGGTGTTCCATTCACAGGCATCTCTTTTAATTCATGGCCATTCATCTTTAATTTGACTTTTGCTACTGAATCAAACTGCGTTAATGTCCAAGTGACTGATTGCAAAATGCGCTGTTCGTCTTCTTTTTTATAGTTTTTGAATTCATTTGAGAAATCCACAACCGCAGTGCCATCTTTAATATCGACAGATACGCTCGTGTCCGCCGGCAGCACGGCTCTGAATCCATTTGGCATCAGATTAGAAATCGGTCCCCCGTCTACGAGGTATTCAAGTGTTTGTTTCGCACTTCCTTCGTTTTTCGGCAGCGGAATGGATTGAGAGACAACATACCCATTTTTATCAATTAAATATAATTCTCTCATGACGGTATCTGCTTGCTTCTCTTCTTTTCCTTCTTTCACTGTTTGTTTCTCTTCTTTATTTTCTTTCACAAACGTGACATTTTGTGGTGGATCAATCTCTGTTTTCGCTTGGTCTGTTTGAAACAATCCGCATCCTGATAAAAGCATGGCTGACGCAATACACGTAACAGCTGCTGTAGTTCCTTTTTTCAGCATACTTCACCCTCCTCTAGTGGTTTGTACTAGTATGTATACGAGCTCCCTCAGAGGATTAGACCCTTTTCATAAAAAAATAACCCACTTCCATGAGAAGTAGGTTATTGCTGATATACGTGTTCAAGCGAAACTGTTTCGACCTTCCCTGGCAGGTAGCCGAACCAGTCTTGAGCGATGTTTTGAAAGTTTTGCTGCTGCCCTGTTGTATAAAAAGTATGAACAGGCTCTTCCTTCGAATCATTTAACAGCCCTTTATATGAAAGAATGGTGCTCGCTTCTCTCGCTGTCTCGTCTCCTGAAGAAATGATGTTGACGCCACTGCCCATAAAGCGCTGAATCGGTTCTTTTAAAATTGGATAGTGCGTGCAGCCAAGAATAAGCGTATCAATGCCTGTTTCTTTCATCGGTTCAAGAGAAGCTTTTACGACTTCATCTGCTGTATGATCTAAAAACGTACCACTTTCCACAAATGGCACAAGCAATGGACATGCCAGACTTTGAACAGTTAGTCCTGCTTTTAAAGAAAGCAGTGCTTCTTTATAGGCCTCACTTTTGATCGTATTGACTGTGCCGATGACGCCAATATGCTGATTGTTTGTCACCTTGATCGCTGTGCGGGCTCCGGGCTGGATTACGCCAATGACCGGGATATCAAGTGTTGCTTTAATTTCATCAAGTGCTATCGCCGTCGCAGTGTTACACGCAATGACTAGCATTTTAATATGGTGATGTCTTAATAGGTAGTGCGCCATTTCCCATGTATATTGAAGAACCTCTTCTTCTGCTCGAGGGCCGTATGGACATCGTTTTGTGTCGCCTACATAAATAATTTTTTCTTTTGGCAGTTGTCTCATGATTTCCTTCGCAACGGTTAAACCGCCTACGCCGGAATCAATCACGCCGATTGGTTGATCCAACAAAATCGCCTCATTTTCTTTTCATTTGCTGCTGTAGTTTCGTTAAAGATTGGTTGAAAACGATGGCTTCTTCTTCTGAGAAAGCCCCTAGAAGTTCACTGACGTATTCTTGGCGTTTGACAATCACTTCTTGAATGATCCGCTCACCTTCAGGCAATAAATGAATGCGAACCACGCGGCGGTCAGACGGATCTTTCACCCGTTCAACAAGTTCACTTTTTTCCATTCGATCAATTAAATCGGTTGTCGTGCTGCAAGCCAAATACATCTTTTGTGATAACTCACCTATTGTCATATCTCCGAATTCATAAAGCCACTGAAGCCCCACAAATTGAGGAGGTGTAATCGTATATTGATTCAGAATTTCTCTACCTTTTTGCTTAATGATTGCAGCAATATGGCGCAATGATTTTTCAATTTCTGCAACATGGCCTGACTCATTCGTTTCCATTTCATTGATACCTCACTATAGCATCTCACTTTGATTAAAACGTACATTCCTATTTTCCTCGTTTTTCAATGAAATTGCAAGAAGAGACTCATGGAAACGATATAGAAATAACCGGCTCCTCCCTGGTGCGGAAGGAAAACCGGCTGACGTTAGAGCTCTAGCTCACCCATACGCAGAAGCTCGACTACGGCCTGTGAACGACCTTTGACTCCTAGCTTTTGCATGGCATTCGAAATATGATTTCGAACAGTCTTTTCGCTAATAAAAAGCTCGCTTGCAATTTCTTTTGTTGTTTTATCTTGGACGAGCAATTCGAATACTTCTCTTTCTCTTTTGGTTAATAGCGGCTTGGATTGAAACTCTTTCTCCTTCAAGTATTGTAACCCTCCTTGCTAAGGTGAGAGCTCTAGTCTCTATAGAATGGGATTCTGTATAGTCGAGATATCATATGCCGGGTACTTGAGGTAGGTGACGTTAAAATCGAGAATTCCCGCAGATGAGCGTCCAATTTCCTCCCCTTCAAACCGCACAAAAAAGGACGAGTCCCCTATAGAGACATCGTCCTTGATCAAACAAGCTGTTAAAATATCGAAATGGCTCCTGTTAAAAGAGCAATTAGTGTTGTAAACAGGGCTGTTAATACGGTCCATAACAGTGCGTACTTTTGCAAATCACCAATATCTTTATTCAGCATACTCACAAGCAGTAATGTTGAAGCCACAAGCGGACTCAGTAAATGGACAGGCTGTCCGATAATAGAGGCGCGCGCAATTTCCACTGGATCAATTCCGTAAGCTGCGCCGGCCTCAGCTAAGATTGGCAGCACCCCGAAATAATACGCATCATTTGAAAGAACAAATGTAAATGGCATACTCGTCAAAGCGACAATGAGTGGAAAAAATGAGCTGTATGAATCTGGAATCATGTAAATGACCAAGTTAGCAATGGACTCCACCATTTTTGTTCCAGAAAAAATGCCTGTGAAAATTCCTGCTGCAAACACAAGGGTAATGACCGTTAAGGCATTTCCTGCATGCGATAAAATCCGCTCACGCTGATCTTCAACTTTTGGATAGTTGATCATAAGCGCAATGACAAAGCCAATGAGAAAGAGTACAGGAATCGGTACGATATCCAATACAAGTGTCACCATGACAGCAATCGTCAGGAAGAAGTTGACCCAAATCAGGTTTGGTCTCTTCATATCTGCAACGCCATCTTCAATTGATGCCGCCAATTCAGGAGAGATCGAGACCTCTTCTTTATACTGAATCTCGGCAACCCCAATGCGCTTCCGTTCTTTTTTTCCAAGAACATACGCTGTAAAAAGGATAAAAAGACCGCCCCCTATCATCGTCGGGAGTAATGGAATGAAGAATTCCGCTGCATCTAAACCAAGTGCAGCAATCGCACGAGTGGCTGGACCGCCCCAAGGCGTCATTCCACTCATAATGCCTAATGATAATAATGAAATCGTCCCTAAAATCAGTGGGTTCATCCCAATTCTTAAGAAAAGTGGCAGCATAGCTGATACGGTAATCATGTACGTTGTCGTTCCATCACCATCTAATGCAACAAGCATAGACAAAATCGCTACCCCAAAAGCAATTTTCACCGGATCGCCTTTCACAAGACGTAAAATCAGTTTGATCAATGGGTCAAACAATCCAGCATCCAGCATGACACCGAAGAATAAGATGGCAAATAACAATAAAGCAGCAGATGGTGCAACGGTCTTGAGTCCATCAAGCATCATGTCCCCTAATCCGCTGTAAAATCCACCGATTAATGCAAAGATGATTGGCACAACGGTTAGAGCCACCACCGGATGCATACGTTTTGTCATAATAAGAAATGTAAAAGTCACGACCATCAAGATCCCTAAAATAGCTAGCACTTCATATCCCTCCATCCTCTTCTTTACACGATCCACAAGCGCCCCTTTTGCACTTGCGGCCCGAAATGTTAGCGCTTTCTATTTCAAGGATATAATAGCTTTTTTTATAATGAAAATATCGATTTTTTCGTCTATTCAATAAATTTTTTTTATAATTAGCCTTGCTGACTTCTTAAAAACTCAATGAATGCTTTCACAACAGACAAATGAAGGGAATCCGGCTGGTACATGAGCCATGTATCTCTTAAAACAGGCTGTCCATCTTTATACGAAAGACCTTTTACAAATAGCTCATCACTTGGTCTGAGGCAAATTTCCGGGACAATGGCATAACCTAAACCATGCTTCACCATCTCTTTTGATGTATCTTGCCTGTCTGTCTCCATTGTCACAAGCGGAGGCATCGTGAACGTCTCCTGCCACCATCTGTTAATCAATCGTTTTAATGAACTATCCGTGTGATAGTCAATGAGCGGCAGTTTCGGAAGGTCCTTTAGCTGTATTTCTGATTTTGAAATGATACAAAGGCGTTCTTTATCAAGCAAAAATCGCTCTCCATTCCAGTCGTAATCTCCTCTTAAAATCCCTAAATGTACACTTGATGTCCCTAATAAATCCATGACTTTTGTGCTCCATCCTGTGTTCACCATAAATTGAACATGTGGATACTGCTTAGAAAACTCTCTTAAAATTTCCGGCAGTTTATATTGAGCAAAGTTACTCGACACCCCTAACCTGATCGTTCCTTTGACCTTTTTTTGCATATTGAGCATGCCATCTTTCGTTTGCTGGAGCTGCTTGAGCATGTCATTTGCGTATTTAGCCAAGTATTCGCCCTCTGATGTAAATTCAATGCCTCGCTTTCTTTTAAAGAAAAGCTTCATGTCAAATTCCTCTTCAAGCTGTTTCAATCGATAACTTAAGGCAGGCTGCGATACAAATAATTTTTCTGCCGCTTTTGTGATGTTCTTCTCTTCATATAACACCTTTAAAAACCGCCAATCTTTCTCATCCATTGTGTGCCCTCCTTTTGACCTTATTATAAAAATATTTTATCAGTTTATCTTAAAATAATGTATTTAACTTATTTCTTATTATACTTTACCATTTTGATTAGATAAATAGTAACTAAACAATTGAGGGTGAGAGCAATGAGAAAAGTTCCAATCACAATCATGCGAGGCGGTACAAGCAAAGGGGTCTTCATTCAAGCCAATGATGCACCTTACGAACACGATGAGCTCGAAGCATTTCTATTAGACATTATGGGTAGCCCTGACCGGCTGCAAGTTGATGGAATCGGGGGCGGTAATTCTTTAACAAGTAAGGTGGCCATTATCGATAAAGCCACTCGTCCAGATGTGGATGTGAACTATACGTTTGCACAAGTCAGCATCAATGAAAGATTTGTCGACTTTAAAGGAAACTGTGGGAATATCTCATCAGCAGTTGGACCGTATGCCATCATTAAAGGACTTGTCCAAGCAGTTGAGCCTGTCACAACAGTACGTATTCTGAATACCAACACGAATAAAATCATTGTGGCAGAGGTAGAAGTCGAGAACGGAGAAGTAAAATTTGAAGGACAGGCAGAAATTCCAGGAGTGAAAGGAACAGGTTCTCCCATTTATTTATCCTTTGAGAAACCTGAAGGCGCTGTCACAGGTAAAACCTTTCCGACTGGAAACAAAATGGATACGATCCAGACAAAGTTTGGAGAGATTCCGATCTCAATCGTTGACATTGCAAATCCAATCGCCTTTGTCCGTGCCAAAGATATTCAATTAAAAGGAACTGAATTGCCTGAGGAGTTTACAGACGAATTGCTGGATGATTTAGAAGAGATTCGTTCCATCGCTGCTGAAATGTGCCATTTTGCACCAAAAGAACTAGCCACATTACAGTCTCCAGCTGTTCCAAAGCTTGCGATCATCAGCGAGCCTGCTGATTATGTAGATACAAATGGAATATTGAGAAGAGCAGCAGATATGGACATCATCGTTCGGATGCTATCGATGCAAAGACCGCACCAAGCACTTGCCATTACCGGATCTGTCTGTGTGTCAGCCAGCTGTTTCATGGATCAAACGCTTCCAGCTCAGCTGTTTCAAGGAAAAGATGATTCCCTCCGTATTGGTCATCCTGCTGGTATTATGCAAACTGAAATTGATATCTCACAAAGCAGAGTGAAAGTCATTCGAACCGCAAGAGAAATCCTAGATGGAGTGGTCTTTACAAAAAAAGACTATATGGTTCAACCTCAAATAAAAAGAGAAGCATAAATGAGACGTCATCTTGTCGACAAAGAGCTAAAATGAACTGATTTTAGCTCTTTGTCTTTTTTCAGTGTGAAGATCTTAAAGCAAATCCGTTTTAACACCGAATGCAACGGTTTTATACACACTCATCGAACGAGAAATTGTCTACTTGGGCGGTGCATCAATATCTCCTGCTGAATGGGCTTTTATATGTCCTTGATCATCTTTTAACTGAATATGACCATAACGGTTCACACCACAGCAAGTTCCTTCCTGCCATGTTTGCTTTTCACGATCTAATGAAATACGAAGCGGTTGATTCAGCCGATATAATCGTTTGTTATAAAGGGCAGTGAGGGCTTCAAATCCTTCCATTTGCCAGCGTGCATGGTATTTTTCAAAGGCCGCTGCCAAATCTTTCACTAGCTGGTCCGCTTTCACCTCAGTCAGTTCTGATAGGCAAACGGTTTTATACGGAACGTGCTCCGGCTTTGTCTCTACATTGATGCCTACACCGATGTAAATGGCGCTGCGGTCTGCTTCAATTAATGTACCAGATACTTTCGCTTCATTAATCAATAGATCATTTGGCCATTTGATTGCCAGCTGATCCTCTGCTCTCATGAGTGGTTTGAGTACATCATAAATGGCGAGTGCCGTCAGCGGGGCAATCGTTGATTGGGTGGAGATATCTACTGGCGGTTTTACTGTCATCGTGACAGCCACATTCCCTGTAGGCGTTTCCCACGGTCTGCCAAGCCTGCCTCTCCCTTCTGTCTGCTGCCGGGCATATACAGCAAATGAAGGGGTTTCTCCTTGCTGAATAAGCCTTTTCGCTTCATTATTTGTACTATCAATGGTGTCGTATTGAAAGATCTTCATGTGCTCTCCTTTGTTTCTTCTTCATTATGATTCTTTTATTATAACAAAATGAAACATGTGACCGTGATTCTTTAATGTCGCTGGGCCTGAAAAGTCTCTTTTTCCTCTTCTGTAAACGGTACAGGGGCACCGGTGTCTTTACTTATTTGCACCATCGTGACTGAGCCTGTAAAACACGGTTCTTGCTGTTCATTTTCTCCTAAATAATGAAGGATGAGAGAGCTTGATCCAACCTTTTCTGGCTTTACATACACACGCAGCCTCTCACCGATTTCCACTTGCTTGATGTAATCACATTGAAGGTTTGCCACGACCGTAATCGTCTCTCTCGCGCGCTTCATTCGCTTATCTACAATTCCCGTTTTTTGAAAGAAGGCAATCCGCGCCTCTTCAAAATACACAAATGGGGTGACATTGTTCATGTGACCAAACATATCCGTTTCTGAAAAACGGACGGTTGTTTCCACATAAAATCGAAACGATGCCCTCCACTCTTCAAACGGTTCTTCAATATATGACGGCAGCCTCATTTGATCCACTCCTTATTCGCAAACAAACGCCTCTCCCGTATTGGAAGAGGCGTTTGTTATGTTTTTGCATCCAGCCTCTTGTAAACACTCATCATGATTGGCAAGGAGGACTGAATGTGATGTTATTCTGCGTGATCGCTTCCGAAGAAGTTACGGAAAGCTTGTAATGTTGTATCTCGGTTAAGTGCTGCAATTGATGTTGTGAGCGGGATTCCTTTCGGACAAGCCTGCACACAGTTTTGAGAGTTCCCGCAGTTTGCAAGACCGCCATCACCCATAATTTCTTCTAAACGGTCAGACTTATTCATTGCACCTGTCGGATGTGCGTTAAATAGACGAACTTGTGAAAGCGGTGCAGGGCCCATAAAGGAAGACTTATCATTCACGTTTGGACAAGCTTCAAGGCAGACACCACATGTCATACACTTTGAAAGCTCATACGCCCATTGACGCTTTTTCTCAGGCATTCTTGGTCCAGGTCCAAGATCATATGTGCCATCGATTGGCACCCATGCTTTGACTTTTTTCAATGAATTGAACATACGACTTCGATCAACCTGCAAGTCTCTCACAACCGGGAACGTTTTCATCGGCTGAAGACGGATCGGCTGATCTAACTGATCAATCAGTGCTGTACATGACTGGCGAGGCTTTCCATTAATGACCATGGAACAAGCGCCACATACTTCTTCAAGACAGTTCATGTCCCAGTTGATCGCCGTTGTTTTTTCACCTTTTTTATTGACCGGGTTACGTCTGATTTCCATGAGTGCGGAAATGACGTTCATATTCGGACGATATGGGATTTCGAATTCCTCATCATAAGGCTTGCCATCTGCTGTATCTTGACGTGTGATAATAAATTGAATCGTGTTTTTTTCACTCATCTTATTTCTCCACCTTTTTCTTCGAGTAATCTCGTTTACGAGGTGCAATTAACGATACATCGACGTCCTCATAGTGGAATGCAGGTTTTTGGTTTTTCCCTTTGAACGTAGCCATCGTTGTTTTTAGGAATTCTTCATCATTTCTTTCTGGGAATTCCGGTTTATAGTGTGCGCCTCGGCTTTCATTCCGGTTGTAAGCCCCAATCGTAATGACACGTGCCAGCTGAAGCATGTTGTCAAGCTGACGCGTGAAGGCAGCGCCTTGGTTGCTCCATGAAGCTGTATCGTTGATGTTAATATGCTTATAGCGCTCCATCAGTTCTTCAATCTTCTGATCTGTTTTTAAGAGCTTCTCGTTGTAACGAACGACTGTCACGTTGTCCGTCATCCATTCTCCAAGCTCTTTATGAAGCACATATGCATTTTCTGTGCCATCCATGCTAAGGATGTTGTCCCATTTCTCCTGCTCTTTCTTCACGGCACTGTCGAATGTTGCAGATGATAAATCTTCTGCAGACTTTTCAAGACCGCTAATGTATTTCACAGCATTTGGTCCAGCAACCATTCCGCCGTAAATCGCAGAAAGCAATGAGTTTGCACCAAGTCTGTTTCCGCCGTGCATAGAGTAATCACATTCTCCTGCAGCAAACAAGCCTTTGATATTCGTCATTTGATCATAATCAACCCATAATCCGCCCATTGAATAATGAACAGCCGGGAAAATTTTCATCGGAAGCTTACGCGGGTCATCACCCATGAATTTTTCATAGATTTCAATGATTCCACCAAGCTTAATATCAAGCTCTTTTGGATCTTTGTGAGAAAGATCTAGGTACACCATGTTCTCTCCGTTGATGCCAAGCTTTTGCTCCACACATACGTCGAAAATTTCACGCGTTGCAATGTCACGCGGTACAAGGTTCCCGTATGCTGGGTACTTTTCTTCAAGGAAGTACCAAGGCTTCCCGTCTTTATATGTCCAAACACGTCCACCTTCACCACGAGCTGATTCACTCATGAGACGCAGCTTGTCATCTCCTGGGATCGCTGTTGGGTGAATTTGAATGAATTCTCCATTAGCATAATGAGCACCTTGCTGATAAACGATCGATGCAGCTGATCCGGTATTAATCATGGAGTTCGTTGATTTACCGAATACGATACCAGGGCCGCCTGTTGCCATGATGACAGCATCTGAACGGAAGGATTCGATTTCCATTGTCGTCAAGTTCTGCGCCACAATGCCTCGGCATACTTCCTCGTCATCTAAGACAGCACCAAGGAATTCCCAGCCTTCATATTTCGTCACAAGCCCTGCTACTTCATAGCGGCGAACCTGCTCATCTAGTGCATATAATAACTGCTGACCTGTTGTCGCACCAGCAAATGCTGTACGGTGGTGCTGTGTTCCCCCGAAACGGCGGAAGTCCAGTAATCCTTCTGGTGTTCTGTTAAACATTACACCCATACGATCAAGTAAGTGGATAATGGACGGCGCTGCTTCACACATTGCCTTTACTGGCGGCTGATTAGCTAAAAAGTCTCCGCCATATACCGTGTCATCAAAATGCTCATAAGGTGAATCTCCTTCACCTTTTGTATTGACCGCTCCGTTAATTCCGCCCTGTGCACAAACAGAATGCGAACGTTTCACAGGTACGATTGAAAATAGTTTAACAGCTGTTCCCGCTTCTGCTGCTTTGATAGTTGCCATGAGACCAGCTAAGCCGCCTCCGACAACGATGATGCTAGAATTACTCATTGTAGCCCCTCTCCCTCTTCTACTAATCTATTTCCTCTTAAACAAAAGCGAAAATTGCTCTTAGCCCTACATATGAAAGCGCTATAAATATACCTAATGTCACATATGTGGAGATTCTTTGTGAGCGTGGTGAAACTGTAATTCCCCAGCTGACAGCAAATGACCACAAGCCATTAGCAAAGTGGAAAATAGTAGATAAAACGCCGACAATATAGAAACCTAGCATAAATGGAGAGCTTAAAATATTCGCCATCATGTCATAGTTTACTTCAGCTCCAAGCTGCGCTTGAATGCGTGTTTCCCATACGTGCCAAGTGACAAAAATCAATGTGATGATACCTGTAATCCGTTGCAGTCTGAACAACCAGTTTCTTAAGTAACTGAAGCGAGACGTGTTGTTTTGTGCCGTAAAGGCTATGTACACCCCATAAACAGCATGATAGATCAGTGGTAAGAAAATCACGAACAGCTCAAGTGCATATCTGAATGGAAGCTGTTCCATAAAGTGTGCAGCTTTGTTAAACGCCTCTGGTCCATTCGTCGCAAAGTGGTTAATCACTAAGTGCTGTACTAAAAATAGACCGACCGGAATGACGCCAAGCAAAGAATGCAATCTCCGATAAAAAAATTCTTTGTTCCCCGACATTACTTTACCCCCTAGTAAAAAAAGTGCAATTGCTTGAAAATTGTCTTACCCCCGCTTCTTTCAATTGTAAGCACTTTATTCAAATTTATTGACAATTTCATTTTACTCCTATGTCAAAAAAGCGTCAAGAAACCGCGTACATAAATTAAAATTTTCCGAAATTTAAAAGTTTTAAATCAAAATTCGTTTTACTACAATAAGAATTTCTTAGACTTCAGGGAAAACTCTGTCATCATATGCCCACATAAGCTATAATAAATTGTTGAAAGAGGGGAGCCATACAATGAATAAATTCGAATCTAACTTAGAACAGCTAAAAGAAATTGAAGTCAATGGATTTGCCTACGAGCTGATACGCGAAGTTCTGCTGCCTGACATTCTTGGTCAGGATCATTCATCTATGATGTATTTTGCGGGTAAACTGCTTGCTCGTAAATTTCCTCAAGAGTCATGGGAAAAGATCCCCGAATTTTTCCATGATGCCGGATGGGGAACTCTCACGATGGTCCATTCTAAAAAACAGGAAATTGAGTTTGAGCTCGAAGGTCCACTTGTATCGAATCGACTCAGCTATCAAAAGGAGCCATGCTTTCAAATGGAAGCAGGTTTTATCGCTGAACAGATTCAGCTTCTCAATGAGCACGTGGCTGAATCCTATGAACAAGTAAAAAAGCGTGCTGATAAAGTCATTTTAACCGTTAAATGGGATTTAAGAGACCCTAGCTAACACTGTTTATGAAAGGCGACGACTTCGTGTCACGCCTTTTTTATATACCCTTCTATCATAGCACAGTTGGCGTACCGGTTTACGCATGTTTTTCTTTCTTCATATGCTGATGATTTCCAATATAAAAAAGAGGTGTATCTTTTTACGGAATACACCTCTTTTGAAGATTTATGAATGAGCAGCGGCGCTCACCTTTGATAATTCAAACGCATCATGAAGGGCTTCTACAGCTTTCACCATATCTTCACGATCAACGACTGTTGAGACTTTGATCTCAGACGTACTGACCATTTTCACTTGAATGTCTTTTTGAGCTAACACAGCGAACATTTCAGCCGCAACGCCTGGGTTTGAGACCATACCAGAGCCAACGATAGATACTTTGGCTAATTTGCTTTCTGTCTCAATCTGCTCATAACCAAGCGCACCTTTGTATTCTTCTAATACTTCAACTGTTTTAGACAAATCATCCGTTTTCACAGAGAAAGAGATGGAGGTCTGATTGGTGCTTGTGACAGACTGAATGATGATATCGACATTGATATTTTGCTTTGCAAGTGTCGTAAAAATCGTCGATAGCGTTGTTAAACCGCTTGAAAGGCCGCATACCGTCACGCGTGTCATCTGATCTTCAAATGCAATGCCTCTTACAACTAAATTTTGTTCCATAGATGATTCCTCCTCAATTAACGTACCCGATTCATTTTCGATACTAGAACGGACTTCTAGTGGGATTTGATAATTTTTCGCAAATTCGACCGCTCTCGGATGCAGCACACCTGCTCCTAAATTGGCTAACTCAAGCATTTCATCGTATGAAATTCCTGCAAGTTTTCGCGCAGACGGCACATAACGAGGATCTGTTGTAAACACACCTGGTACGTCCGTATAAATATCACATTTGTCCGCTTTGAGTGCCGCAGCTAGTGCCACTGCTGTCGTATCTGATCCACCACGTCCAAGTGTTGTAATATGTAGATCATCCGCAATTCCTTGGAAACCTGCTACAACGACGACTTTTCCCGCACTCAGTTCTTCTTGGATTCTTGCTTCATCGATGTCCACGATTCTTGCATTTCCGTGCACCTTCTCTGTTTTCATCCCAGCTTGCCAGCCTGTAAAGGAAATGGCATCATAACCTTTTGCTTGCAGTGCCATCGCTAATAATGAAATGGTCACCTGCTCACCAGTTGTCAGTAGCATATCCATTTCTCTTTTGCTTGGATCATCTGTGAGTTCTTTCGCTAGGTCTACTAGAACATCCGTTGATTTGCCCATCGCAGACACAATCACGACCACATCATTTCCTGCCTCGCGTTCAGCGATGACTCTCTCTGCGACATTGCGAATTTTTTCTGTCGATCCAACAGATGTTCCACCAAATTTTTGTACAATTAGTCCCATGTCTACCACCCTTTTTCAAAAGATCACGTGTGAGAGAAGAGGCTGCGAGACTGCTCTCTGCACTGCAAATAAAAAAGCAATGAGAGAACAAATCTCCCATTGCTTTAAAATCATCATCAAACGATGCAAACAATGAGATAGCCCTCCAAGAAATACATTCTTGACAGCCCTACATTTCTTCAATGTACAGCCAGCGAATAAAATGAGTGGATTTTATTCACTTCGGCGACGCTCCCCTTTCAGCCCTCTTCCTAGATCCCCTCGATCTCTGAAGGCTTACTCTTGAAGTTCGCACCTCTATCTTCAACAAACAACACGTTCATTTATTAAATTAGTCACATCTTAACAGACTTTTGGAAAAAGTACAATCTATTTTTTTAATGCCTCCATTAAAAGTTCAGCCGTTTGTTTCGGAATACCAGCGTCCTGAAAATCCTGGATAGAGGCTTCTTTCATCTTTTTCACAGAGCCAAAATGTTTAAGTAACTGCTTTTTGCGCTTTTCCCCGATACCTGGGACATCGTCTAGAATAGACTGGAATGCATTCTTCCCGCGCAGCTGCCGGTGAAAACTAATCGCAAATCGGTGCACTTCATCTTGAATACGCTGCAATAAATAAAAGGCCTGACTATTTCGTTCGAGCGCAACAATTTCAAGCGTATCACCCATCATCAGATTCGATGTCCTGTGTTTTTCATCTTTCACTAGACCTGCCACAGGAACAGACAGATTTAATTCATTTTCGAGCACATCTATGGCTGCGTTGATTTGTCCTTTTCCTCCGTCGATTAAAATCAAGTCAGGAAGCGGCAGTTCATCCTTTAACACCCGGGTATACCGCCTTCTAATGACTTCACGCATGGAAGCATAATCATCGGGCCCCTCAACGGTTTTAATTTTGTATTTTCGGTATTCCTTTTTATACGGCTTCCCGTCTTGGAAGACAACCATAGCGGATACGGGGTCTGCTCCTTGGATATTGGAGTTATCAAATGCCTCAATCCGGTATGGCATATAAATATTAAGTGCATCACCAAGCTGCTTCACTGCACCAATTGTCCGTTCTTCATCGCGCTCTATGAGCGAGAACTTTTCTTTGAGAGCAATTTTGGCATTTTGGTGGGCAAGTAAAAGCAAATCCTTCTTCTTTCCTTTTTTCGGCTGATGAACATTCGTTTCAAGCAATTGCTCAATCATCTCTTGATCGACGCTGTCTGGCACCAAAATTTCCTTCGGCAAAAAGTGGTTGTTCTTTTCATAAAACTGCCCCATAAACGTGAGAAATTCCTCCTCAGGGTCTTGATACATCGGAAATAGGCTGACATCACGTTCGATTAATTTCCCCTGTCTGATGAAGAAGACTTGGACACACATCCAGCCCTTATCATAAGCATAGGCAAATACATCACGATCGGATAAGTCACTCATCGTCATCTTTTGCTTTTCCATCGTTGAGTCGATATAAGCGATTTGATCTCTCAGTTCTTTTGCCCGCTCAAATTCTAATTGTTCGGCCGCTTCTTGCATCTTCTCTGTTAATTCTTTCTTGATTTGCTGATGTCCTCCGTTTAGAAATCTTGTGATTTCATCAACGAGCTGCTTATTCGTTTCTTCAGAAATGTCATACACACACGGAGCAAGACATTGCCCAAGATGATAATAAAGACAGACTCGGTCAGGGAGTGTCGCACATTTTCTAAGTGGATATAAACGGTCGAGCAGCTTTTTCGTTTCTCTTGCTGCTTGTACGTTCGGATATGGACCGAAGTATTTCCCTTTATCCTTTTTCACATTGCGGGTGACAATCAGCTTAGGGTGACGTTCATTCGTAATTTTAATAAAAGGGTACGTTTTGTCATCCTTGAGCATGACATTGTATTTCGGGTCATATTTTTTGATTAAATTCAGCTCTAAAATAAGTGCCTCAATATTTGAAGAGGTGACAATGTATTCAAAGTCTTCAATTTCACTGACAAGCCGCTGCGTTTTGGCATCATGAGATCCTGTAAAATAAGAGCGGACCCTATTTTTTAATACCTTTGCCTTTCCCACATAAATGATCGTATTTTGTCTATCTTTCATTAAGTAACAGCCTGGTTGATCAGGTAAGACTGACAGCTTTTCTTTGATCAATTTGTTCATATTTTCATCCGTCCTTGTTTTCCGCTTTCACTCCTTCTAGTGTATCACGAACATTTGTTTTATACCACGATGAAAGAAAAGCGGCTCTCGACTATACGAGAACCGCTTTTTGAGATCATGCCACGCGGGCATAGATCGGTTTATAGATGTTTGTTTACAAGCTCAGCTAGTGCTTCTTTTGGTTTGAAACCAACAGACGTTTCGACGACTTCACCGTCTTTTAAAACAAGAAGTGTTGGGATACTCATAACGCCGTATTTACCAGCAGTTTCTTGGTTATCATCCACATCAATTTTTACAATTTTCATTTTATCGCCCATTTCTTGATCAAGTTCTTCAAGAACTGGAGCAATCATTTTACAAGGTCCGCACCAAGGTGCCCAAAAGTCTGCAAGAACAACACCTTCTGCAGTTTCTTGTGAAAATGTTGCGTCAGTAGCTTTTACGATTGCCATTATTCATTCCTCCAATGTAAATTATGCTTTTTAGTATAGCATCTACCAATGTGACTTGCGAATGAAATGCTTACGAATCATTTTTTATGAAATGAATTAAAAAACAAACCGTATAATCGCACCAATAACAACAATCGCACCAATGATCATCAGAATGGTTCTAAGCATATGACATGACTCCCTTTCCGCTTCATTTACAATGTATGATGCCCCAACATTCTTCTCATCAAACATTGAAATATGCGATCAAGCCAGATCGACGGTCAACATGACAACCGACATAGGCGGCAGATCAATAGTCAGCTCGCCGTGCTTAACAGCAAATTGCCGAAAGTCTGCAGGCTGAACGGAATGAGGATCATCGAACGTGTTGTGCGCATTCATCCGATCAGCAGTCAGCACACGGCCAGTGACTTTCGTTTTTGCATCGATTCCCTCTATCGCAAGAGATACGTCTGCTTTTTCATGGGGATTCACATGACATAAACTAATATGCATCTTGTCAGATGACCGCGAGGCTGACACACTGACTCGAGGGATTTTTTCACCCCGGCGTTCATACGAAGGCGCATTCAATTCTACTTCAAGCGCTTCTTCTTCTTGATGCACTTGAAACATGTGAAATACATGATAGGTAGGTGTCAGGAGCATCTTTTCGTCCTGCGTTAACACCATCGCTTGCAGCACATTGACGGTCTGGGCAATATTCGCCATATGAATCCGCTGGCAATGGCGATGAAAAATATGAAAATGCAAGGCACAGACTAGAGCATCTCTTAATGTGTTTTGCTGATACAAAAACCCTGGATTTGTCCCCGGTTCTGGATCATACCATGTCCCCCATTCATCAATAATCATCCCGATTCGCTTATCTGGGTCATAACGATCCATGATCTCTCCGTGATCTACAACAAGCCGCTCCATTTCAGACGCCTTCTTCAGCGTTGTAAACCACTCATCCTCATCAAAATCGGTCGCTGACCCTTTCTTCTCCCATGTTCCTGGGACCGTATAGTAATGCAAACTGAGCCCATCCATCCACGGCGCTGCACGCTCCATTAATACTTTTGTCCAATTCACATCATTTGAATTCGCACCGCATGCGATTTTGTAAATGCGCTGACCAGCAAATTCTCTCACATACGTTTGGTAGCGTTTATATAAGTCTGCATAATACTCTGGTGTCATATTTCCACCGCATCCCCAGCTTTCATTACCTACACCAACATACGTCAGCTCCCACGTTTCTTGTTTTCCATTTTGAATCCGCCAATCCGACATAGGTGTCCCTTTAGGAAATGTGATATATTCAATCCATTCTGCTAATTCTTGAACAGAACCGCTTCCAACGTTTCCACAAATATAAGGCTCACATTCAAGTAATTCACACAGTCTCATAAATTCATGTGTACCAAACGCATTTGATTCAACGGTGCCACCCCAATGAGTATTCACCATCGGCTTTCGTTCACTCAGATCCCCGACGCCGTTTGCCCAATGATACTCGTCTGCAAAACAGCCGCCCGGCCACCTCAGCACCGGGATATGTAAGGCTTGAAGTGCCTTTAGCACATCGGTACGAATCCCTTCAACATGATCAATCTCTGAATCTTCCCCTACCCAAATGCCGTCATAAATTCCTCTTCCTAAATGCTCTTGAAAGTGTCCATAGATGTGTTTAGAAATGGTTCCAATCACTTCATTGACTTTTACTGTCCCATTCACTTATAAACCGCTCCTTTGTTTCGTGATAACATACAAAAAAACCCAGAATACCTAGGCATTCTGAGTGTATGAGCGTTAAGAATGGATATTCATGTTTTTTAACTCTTCATTTAAAAGCGGAACGACTTCGAATAAGTCACCGACAATTCCGTAATCGGCAATTTTGAAGATTTCAGCTTCTGGGTCTTTATTGATCGCAACAATGACTTTACTGTTGGACATACCGGCTAAATGCTGAATAGCCCCTGAAATCCCGCAGGCAATGTAAAGGTCAGGTGTGACGACTTTACCGGTTTGACCAATTTGCAGGGCATAATCGCAGTAGTCAGCGTCACATGCACCACGCGAGGCACCGACTGCTGCGCCAAGCGTTTGGGCAAGTTCTTTCAGCGGTTCAAAGCCTTCTTTGCTCTTGACCCCCCTGCCTCCTGCGACAATAACCTTCGCTTCAGATAAATCTACACCTTCTGATGTTTTTTTAATGACTTCCTTCACGATCGTTCTTAGGTTTTGAATATCGACAGAAACTGGCGTCACTTCTCCGCTGCGTGACGCATCACGCTCCAGCGGTGCCACGTTGTTTGGACGGATAGTAGCCAAAAGCAGACGATCTGTTGAAATGACTTTTTCAAAAGCTTTTCCTGAATAAATCGGTCTAGTGAAAACAAGATGTTCACCGGTAACGCTTACATCTATTGCATCTGAAATTAAGCCAGTTTGCAGGCGTGCAGCTATTTTGGGTGACAAGTCTTTTCCGATCGATGTATGACCGAAGAGCACTGCATCAGGATTGACTTGATCTAATATTGCTTGAAGCGCCTGCGCAAAACCATCAGACGTATAATAAGAAAGATGCGGGTGCTCGACGATCATCACATGATCCGCTCCATAATAAAGCAGTTCATCCGCTTGATCTTTGACGTGATCCCCTATTAAAACGCCAATCACTTCACCGCCATCAGCCACCTCGTGAGCGGCAGCAATCGCTTCAAATGTCACATTTCTTAATTTACCGTCACGACTTTCTCCAAGTACAACAACTTTTTTACTCATCCTATAAGCTCCCCCTTGTTCTCGTGATATCGTAAAGTGGATGTTTAGATGACTTTTGCTTCATTTCTTAGCAGGTCTGTCAGTTCCTTGACCTGATCCTGAAGCTCACCGCTCAACACCTTGCCACCCTCTTTTTTCTCCGGTAAGAAACGTTCAATTGTTTTTATTTTATATGGCACATCGTCTTCATCTAGATCTAGATCGTCTAATTCCAGTTCTTCTAAAGGCTTTTTCTTTGCCTTCATGATGCCTGGTAACGATGGATAACGAGGCTCATTGAGACCTTGCTGCGCGGTGACCACTAGCGGGAGCTCGGCAGAAATCACTTCCACATCACCCTCTGCATCTCGCTCAATTGAAGCTGAGCCGCCGTCGATTTGAATACTTGTAATGGTTGTGACATATGGAAAACCGAGTAATTCAGCAAGACGCGGGGCCACCTGTCCAGACCCGCCGTCAATCGCTACATTCCCTGCTAAGATCAAGGAAGCTTCTTTATCCTTGAAATAGTGATATAGAATCGTAGAAGCGGAAAACTGATCCCACTCCTCCAAATCATCTTCAACATTTAATAAAACGGCTTGATCGCAGCCCATTGCAAGTGCTGTTCTAAGCTGCTTCTCCGCATCTTCATTGCCAACTGTCACGACCGTTACTTCTCCCCCGTGCTCATCCCGAAGCTGAATCGCTTCTTCAATTGCGTACTCATCATAAGGATTAATAATGAACTCTGCCCCATCTTCTTGAATAGCACCAGACTGAATAGAGATTTTCTCTTCCGTGTCAAACGTACGCTTCATTAAAACAAAAATATTCATTCATTTCTCCCCCTTGTGTCGTACTAATCCCTTATTCCCCTTTAAAATTCGGTTTACGCTTTTCAATAAAAGCTTGGATGCCTTCTTTGGCATCATTCGACTGGAACACCTCAGCAAACTTTTTGGCTTCCAGCTTCATTCCGCCATCATATGAGTACACTTTTGTCGCATTCAATAACTCAAGCACATACTCAAGCGTTTTAGGGCTTTTCGCTGCAAATTTCGCTGCCAATGTTTTGGCTGTTTCCAGCGCTTCTTCCTCTGTTTCCGCAAGTTTTGAAACAAGTCCGCAGGCAAATGCTTCTTCTCCTGTAATTGGCTCAGCTGTTCCCATCATTTCAAGTGCTTTAGCTGATCCAACGTAGCGAGGCAGGCGCTGCGTTCCGCCGAATCCTGGGATAATACCGAGATTTAATTCCGGCAGTCCCAGCTTTGCATCTTTTGTTGCGATTCGAATATCACACGACATCGCCAGCTCAAGCCCGCCGCCTAATGCTGCCCCGTGAATGGAAGCAATCACCGGTTTTGGACATTGTTCAATTCGTTCAAACACTTGCTGTCCTCTGTCTGCAAGGCTGGCATAATCAGACTCTTCCTGCAAGGTCGTAAATTCTTTAATATCAGCACCTGCTGAGAAAAATCTACCTTCTCCATGAATGACAATAGCTCTCACTTCACTGTTTTGTTCAAGCTGATCAAACATGTCATTGAGTTCAGTGAGAAGCTGAGAGGATAAGGCATTTGCAGGTGGGTGTTGAATCGTGATGAGTGCTGTCTGTTCGTCTTGGTGTAAGCTAAGTATTTTTTCCATGTCAATCATCCTTTTTCAATTGTCTTTAAGATTGATGTATTCCGTTTAAGAGAAGATCATGTACACTTTCTGCGAGTGCAGGCAGGTCATACTTTTGATCATTCATGACCCATGTTGTAGCGGTTTCATCAATCGTCCCAAATACCATTTGTCTCGCTAAGCGGACATCTAGATTTTGTCTAAATTCTCCGGTCTTCTTTCCTTCGGTTAAAATGGAGTCGAGCATATTTAAATACCCTTTCAGCACCTCATTGATTTTTTGGCGCAGTTCAAGGTTTGACTGCCTGAGTTCAAGCTGTGTCACAAGGGCCAAATGATGGTCTTGCGATAGCAGGCGAAAGTGTTCTCGAATGAGGAGAAGAAGCTTTTCTTTGGCAGACGGTTTCTTTTGAATATCGTTTTCCATCCGTTCGATGAATTGTCCCATTTTTTCTTTGAACAATGAGATCAAAATGTCCTCTTTGTTTTTGAAATAGAGATAAATGGTTCCGTCTGCTACCCCTGCTTGTTTGGCAATCTTTGAAACTTGTGATTGATGGTAGCCGTTCTCTGCAATCACCACAACGGCTGCATCAATAATTTGCATGTACTTCGGTCTTTTCTGCTTCAATGTGCTTCGTCCCTTTCTAAATTGAATGAGCATTCATTCATAACTTTATGTTAAAAAGAAACGAGTGATTTGTCAAGTGATGTTCTTCTTTCTTTTCAACCTTTAGCATACCAGAGCAGACACGTACAATTCAAATCATCCGGCCGCTTGACCGGATGATGCTGGTTCATTCTCTCATCGATCGACTGGTTCTTCTGTTGAAGATGATTGCTTTCTTTTTTCTTCTTCAATTAACACTCTGCGCAAGATTTTCCCTACAGCCGTTTTAGGCAGTGATTCCTTAAATTCGTAGACACGCGGCACTTTAAATGAGGCAATTCTTGTTCTAACAAAACGATCCAGTTCATCCTCTGTTACATAGGCATCCTTCTTCGGGACAACAAAGGCTTTTACTGTTTCCCCTCTATACGGATCTGGAATACCCGCCACAACAACTTCTTGTACAAGCTCATGCTCATAAAGGGCTTCTTCAACCTCTCTTGGGTAAATATTATAGCCACTCGCTATGATGACATCTTTTTTCCGGTCTACGATATAGAAAAAACCATCCTCATCCATATACCCAATGTCTCCTGTAAAAAACCAGCCGTCTCTTAACACTGCCGCTGTCTCATCCGGCTGATTCCAGTACCCTTTCATGATTTGAGGACCTTTGACGATAATCTCTCCGTGCTCATATGGCGCTTTGAGTCCACCCGTTTCTTCACAATAAATACCGGCATCCGTATTCGGCCAAGGGCACCCGATACTTCCTATTTTGTTCGCTCCCCATAAGAAATTGGCATGAGTGACAGGAGAAGTTTCAGAAAGTCCATACCCCTCCACCAGCCTTCCTCCTGTTAGTTTTTCAAAACTCTGTTTGACTTCAACAGGAAGAGCGGCCGATCCGCTTAAGCATGCGGTGATGGATGATAGGTCATACTTCTCAATATTCGGATGATGAAGCAGGGCAATATACATCGTTGGTGCTCCTGGGAACAGCGTCGGTTTCTGTTTTTCAATGGTCTTCAAGGCATCCGCTGCATCAAAACGCGGAAGAAGAATCATTTGATGACCTTCTTTGACTGCAAGGTTTAGCACGGTCGTCATGCCGTATACATGAAAGAACGGAATGATTCCAAGAATCCGCTCTTTTCCACGGTTCGTTTTATACATCCAGGATGCACACATTTCTGTATTGGCTACTATATTTTCGTGTGTGAGCATGACCCCTTTTGGTAAACCGGTCGTTCCGCCTGTATATTGCAAAACTGCGACATCCTCTTTCGGTTGAAAGGATATTTGCGGAATCTGTTCTCCTGACGACTCTTTCATGATCTGTGAGAAATGATGAATGGAATCACTCTTCTCCACTTGGATGACCATGTTGTTTTTCCTTCGCTGGACAATCGGAAACAATATGTTTTTTGGAAATGGCAAGTAATCTTGTAGTTTTGTGATGATCAAATGCTCCATACTTGTCAGCGCTTTCATTTTATAGGCCTTTGGATACAGTAGATCGAGAGTGATCAGCACCTTAGAGCCGCTGTCCTCCATTTGATATTCCAGTTCTTTCTCCGTATAAAGCGGATTGGTTTGAACGACAATGCCGCCTGCTATTAAAACCGCATAATAAGAAATCACCGATTGCGGGCAGTTTGGCAGCATAATCGCTACTCTGTCGCCTTTTTTGACACCGATGTCAATCAAGTGACTGGCTAATTTCAGTGCATCTTCTTGTAACTGCTGGTAGGTGATGTTTTTTCCTAAAAAATGAATGGCTGTATGCTCAGGTGCTGCCTCTGCGGAGCTGAATAAGTAAGATTGCAACGTTTCATTTGGGATGGTGAGTTCGTGGGGAATTTGATTCGGGTAATGCAGAAGCCAACGTTTATCTGACTGCATAAAAACCCTCCTTCCTGAACTTTCGTACTATTTTATTATAGCAAACTTTTCCTTATGGCTGTTTGCTTTTTTCAAATCGAGCTCGTTCCATGACACATCTTCATTTTTTCGCCGGTGTTTCTATAGAGGCTCTTTTCCCTTCATGATGCCACTTTTCGTATAATCCACCGATCGCACGAAATGACTCATGGACTCTCTCCACGATCTGTTTATGGATACTAGGGTCATTAGGTAAATGTGTGTGGATGTTGTCCACTTGATATTGTCTCATCATGTCTAGGTACACAGTTAGAAAGATGGTGTCTTCTAAAATCCAATAAACGACTTCATCCGCCTCTTTTGTTCTTTTATGAAGCACTTTAATCCCTCGTTCATATTGAATAAGAATATAGCCGGATGGATCAATGTCGATATATGGACTCAAATCATCAAAAAAACCAGTCGTTTGAAAAGGACGTGCAATATACGGTTCATATATGTCTTGGGGAAGAGATGTCTTTTTGAGACAACTGTCAATGCGCTTTATGAGTTCGTCTTTTTGCAAGATTTGATTCATTCTGATTCGCCGCCTTTGATGAGTGAAAAGCTGTCAAGGTTTTCACTGACAGCTTTCTAGAATGTATTCTTCATTTTACAGGAACATGTAAACGGCACCAATAACCGCAAAAGTGCAGGCAACTACAATTAATACTTTGGCTAGTTTTTCCATGTCGTCTCCTTAAATGCCGGCTGCTACTACATAAGACAGCCCAACAGAAATAATGAGTGAAATAAACCCGACCGCTCTATTATCATTCTCAATCTCTTTGTCTACTTTAAATCGTGGTGTTAAAAATTCAAAAATGAAATAGCTGACGAGCAGCATCACAAAGCCGTATACGCCCCATCCGACCATTTGAAGAAGCGAGTTGTGCTGGGCGATGGAATGCTGAAAGACATTGGCAATCCCAAAAATCTTCCCGCCGGTTGCCATAGCAACAGCTAAGTTACCCCGCTGAATCTCTTCCCAGTTTTTATAGGAGGTCACGAGTTCAAATATGGTCAGAAATAAGACAAGACATAGGACGGCCACGCTGTAATAGGCGGCAATTTCCACAAGTTCATTTTCCCAAAAGGCTTTCATGCGTTTTCTCCTTTTTACTTTAATTCGACGATGGTGACGCCTGATCCTCCCTCGCCTTGTTCTCCAAAACGAGCATTTTTTACACTACGGTGCTGTTTTAATAATTCCTGGACCCCTTTTCTCAAGGCGCCAGTGCCTTTACCGTGAATGATCGACACACGCGGATAGCCAGCTAAGACGGCATCATCTAAGTATTTCTCGACTCTGCTTAAGGCATTCTCATACCGCTCTCCTCTTAAATCAAGCTCAAGTGATACATGATAGTCTTTTCCTTTGACCGCCGTGATGGCTTTCTCTTGTTTAAATTCCGGTGCTGATTTGATAAATTCCATATCTTTTTCTTTTACTTTCATTTTTAGAATGCCCATTTGGACACTCCATTCTTTGTTACCCGTTTGTTCGATGAGCGTTCCTTTTTGGCCAAACGTCAGCACTTTGACTTCATCGCCTGGCTTTAGCTGTCTTGCTGCTTTTTTCACTGGCTCTGGTTTTTTCTTACGGTCAAACTCAGGGACAGCTTCTTCAAGACGCTTTCTCGCATCAATGAGTTCATGTTCTTTGAACGAACGATGCTCACTTTTAATGGACCGAAGCTCTTGAATAATCTCTTCTGCTTCTTTTGTTGCTTGTTCAATCTTTTCTGCCGCTTTTTGTTCAGCTTCTTCCAGCAGTTTGTCCTTTTGTTCATTCCATTCAAGGATTTGTTTTTGCAATTCTTTATGGAGCTTCTCTGCTTCTTTTCTATAGAATTCCGTCTCATGCAGTTCTTCTTCTGCTTGTTTTTTGCTGTCTTCTAATGAAGCAATCATCTGATCGACTTCATTATGTTCCGCATGCATATCTGCTTTTGCACGGTCAATTAAATGATGAGGCAGTCCTAGACGCTTGGAAATTTCAAATGCATTACTTCGTCCCGGCACCCCGATGAGCAAGCGATATGTAGGAGATAAGGTTTCAATATCAAACTCTACACTCGCATTTGTGACGCCTTCTCGGTTATATCCGTATGCCTTCAGCTCAGGATAGTGAGTCGTTGCGATGACGCGCGCATTTGTTTGATGAACTTCATCTAAGATGCTCATCGCAAGTGCTGCACCTTCAGCAGGATCTGTCCCCGCACCTAATTCATCAAATAACACAAGTGAATTAGACGTCAAATGCTTTAAGATATCCACAATATTGACCATATGAGATGAGAATGTACTCAAGCTCTGTTCAATAGACTGCTCGTCTCCAATATCAGCAAAGACTTGATCGAATACAGCCACTTCTGATCCTTCTTCGACTGGAATATGAAGACCTGCCTGCGTCATCAGCGTAAGAAGTCCAAGTGTTTTTAAAGTGACGGTCTTACCGCCTGTATTTGGACCCGTGATGACGATCGTAGAAAAATCTTTGCCCAGCTCAATATCATTTGCCACAACCTGATCTCGGGGCAATAGGGGATGTCTTGCCCGTTTTAAATAAATCTCCCCTTGGTTATTCACAGTAGGTTTTGTGGCTTTTTCTGCTTTTGCATATTTGGCTTTGGCGAAAATAAAATCTAATGTCTGAAGTTCATTCACATTATGAAGCAATTCATCAATGTGCTCTGACACACTCGCTGTTAGCATTTGCAAAATCTTTTCAATCTCTTGCTTTTCTTTTAGGCGAGTTTGCTGCAAGGTGTTATTTAAATCTACGACCACCTGCGGCTCAATAAAAAGAGTTGCGCCTGAAGAAGATTGATCATGAACTATCCCTCCATAATTCGAGCGGTACTCTTGTTTTACGGGAATGACAAACCGATCATTACGAATGGTCACAATGGTGTCTGACAGCATTTTTGAGGCAGATTGTGAACGAATCATTGATTCTAATTTATCTCGCACTTTTGATTCTAGTGATCGTAACTGCGTTCGTATGGTGCGGAGGGCTGGCGTTGCGTGATCAAGCACTTCTCCATTGTCACCAATACAGCTTTCGATTTCTTTTCTCACGTCTGGCAGTAAAATCAGCGATTCTGCATATGTATGAAGACGGGGTATCTCTACTCCGTCCTCATACATAGAGGCGAGAAAGTGCTTCATGTTTTTTGTGGTATATAACAGCGCCGCAATTTCCATCAGCTCAGAAGGGCTTAATATACTGCCTATTTCTGCTCGTTTGACGCCTCGTCTAATATCCGTTAACCCGCCAAATGGCGCAGATCCTTTTAAACGAATCACATCTTGCGCTTCTGCTACCTCTTCTAGCAGATGCTGAATGCTCTCGATATCTGTGAGTGGTATTAAGTCCTGCGCTTTTTCTTTCCCTAAAGTCGAAGCAGTATAGGACATGACTTTTTCTTTTACTTTATGAAATTCTAATGATGCTAACACTTTTTGTTGCAGCATGGTCCAGCCTCCTAACGACTACCTGTCACGCGTTAAAAACTTTTTCATCTCATTGAGTGAAAATGTATTCACGACATTTGCTTTTGGTGTCCAGCCCTTTCTTGCAGCTGTGACACCGACGTCCATATGATCGAGCATGGCGATGTTGTGTGCATCTGTGTTGATCATGATGTTCACACCCGCTTCGTTTGCTTTCATTAAATGCTCTGTTTTTAAATCCAGTCTTGACGGGTTGCTGTTGAGTTCCAGTGCAGTGCCCGTTTTTTTCGCAAGCTCTATGAGCTGATCAATATTTAAAGCATAGCCGTCTCGTCTACCGATCAAACGGCCAGTTGGATGGGCAATTAAATCCACATGCTGATTATTCAAGGCATTTTCTAGGCGCTCCATAATGACTTCCTCCGGCTGAGAGAAGCTAGAATGAATAGACGCAATGACAAAATCCATGTCTGCTAGAAAGTCATCATCATAATCTAACGATCCATCCGGCAGAATATCCATTTCGACCCCTTTGAAAATGTGAAAATGTTCGAATTCTTGATTCAGCTTGTCAATTTCTTTTGCTTGCAAACGCAAACGTTCTTTTGTTAAACCGTTTGCTACTTTTAAATATTGTGAGTGGTCTGTGATCGCCATGTATTCATAGCCTTTTGCGATACATGCCTCTGCCATTTCGCGAATAGAAAAGGCGCCATCACTCCATGTCGAGTGCATATGAAGATCGCCTTTGATATCTTTTCGTTCTACAAATTGCATACTTTCTTTATACGAATCAATCTCTGCTCCGGTTTCACGAATTTCTGGCGGAATGAGCGGAAGTTGGAAATGTGCATAAAAAGCGCTTTCGTCTTCAAATGTTTTCACATCCCCAGTTTCGATCGTTTCAACCCCATATTCACTAATACGCTCACCGCGCTCCTTCGCAAGCTGTCGCATACGAATGTTATGATCTTTTGAGCCAGTGAAATGGTGCAGCGTTGTTGCAAATTGGTCTGTTGTCACAAGCCGGAAATCTACACTGATTTCAAAATCAAGTGCAAGCATGACAGATACCTTCGTATCACCGCTCGCAATGACATCTTTGACATCATCAAGAGCAACAAGTTGTTCTCTCACTTGTTCAGGGTTATCAGTCGCAATGATGTAATCTAAATCTTTAACCGTTTCACGCGCACGTCTTAAACTGCCCGCTCTTGAAAAACGGATGATTCCCTCCATCTGTTCCAGCGCATCATCAATTCGTTCTGCCACATCTAATGCAAAGCCAATTGGCAGTCGTTCTGGCTGCTTTCCCGCCTCCTCAAGAGCGGCAAGAATCTTTTCTTCTGTTTTTTTGCCAAACCCAGCAAGCGTTTGTACTTTTTCCGCTTCACATGCTTCTTTTAACGACTGTGCATCGTGAACACCAAGCTCTTGGTAGAGCTTAGCAATCTTCTTCCCGCCGAGTCCTTGCAATTTTAAGAGCGGGACAAGTCCTTCAGGCACTTCTTTTTTTAATTGTTCGAGTGTTTCAGACTGTCCTTTTTCGATATACTCTGTGATCACAGCAAAGGTTCCTTTTCCAATGCCGGGTAATGCTAATAGGTCATCTATTTGAGAAAGACTGCGGTCATCTTGTTCCAGTGCCGCAGCTGCTTTACGAAAGGCAGAAATTTTAAAAGGATTATCTCCTTTTAGCTCCATATAAACTGCAATTGTTTCAAGAAGTTTGATAATATCTTTTTTATTCATCTCTCATCCTCCAGCCGCTTTGGCATCTTCCTATATAAATATACAAACTTTCCCTTCATCCGACAACTTTCTGTCATGGAATGAGAAAAAACTTCTCCAAGAAAGGAGAAGTTCTTAAACTCCATACGTCGACCAGAGGTCTTTGACAAGACCGGACAGGTAAGGGGTGCTATTTACGATCACATCTGCTAACATTGATTTGCTCATCATCGTTTGAAGCGCATCGACTGGAAGTAATGCGGCCACAAACAATAGAATAAACACAAATAGATAGGTTTCAAGAAATCCTAAAACAGCGCCAAGCAGTTTGTTGACCTGTTTAATCACAGGGATACTTGCAATGGTTGTGAGCAATCCGCCGATGATAGCGAGCAGGATTTTGGTCAAGATAAACAGAATGATAAACGCAATGGTATTATAATAAGCTGTTTCTAGATTCCCACTAAAGAAAGCAAGCTGCGCTTGACCGCCGCTAAAATTAGGTGCTGGAATCCACGTAAGCTGTGGTGCAAGTGACTGATAAAACAGAGAAGCCACTAAAATAGAAACAACAAAGCTAATCAATTTAATAAATTGAAGAATAAACCCGCGTTTTAGACCGACAAGCGTTCCCATAAGAAGCAAAAACAAAATGATGATATCGATCACGGTAATTTCATTCCTTTTCTTTTAGATGAAGCTCTAGTTTTTCGTATTGCTCTTTTAATTTCAAGTAGTCGTGGACGACATTGACTGCTGTCAGTACAGCTAATTTGTTTATATCAAGGTATGGATTTTTTTCATTGATTTCTCTCATTTTATCATCAACAATTGAAGCAACATGTCGCATATGCATCTTCGTTTCTTGACCGATGATCGTATAGGACTGTCCGTAAATCTCAACTGTTGTTTTCGTTTTACCGCCGTCAGACAACGTTTCTCCTCCATTCCACGAGAATCCTAGTCTCTATCATAACATGTTTAGACATTGAATGGAAAGACGAGCCCTTCCCTGTTATGGTACACTTTAGAAATCAATGATATCAAGGTAAAAAGGAGTTATCCACTGTGCCCCAATCCGTCTTAAAAGCAACATCAGAAGACATGAAAAAAATGAAGAGCGTGTACGCTCAGCATTTAACTGACACTTTGCCGCCAGGCGCTCTATTTCAAGCAAAGGTTCCCGGCTGTACGATTACAGCTTACAAATCTGGAAAAGTGCTGTTCCAAGGACAAAAGGCAGAAGCTGAAGCGAGTCAGTTCAACCATTTACAAGCAGCTGAAACAAAAAGCAAAAAAACACCATCCATCACACAGTACAGCCCACCACCCGGCATCGCTTCCATGTCGGTTATTGGCTCAGATGAGGTCGGTACTGGCGATTATTTTGGACCCATTACGGTCTGTGCGGCTTATGTTGATTCCAGTCAGCTTGCTCTCATGAAAGAGCTCGGGGTGAAAGACTCAAAAGGACTAAAAGATCCGCAGATTATCAACATTGCCAAAGACTTGATCAAAACCATCCCGTTCAGCCTTCTCGTGCTTCGGAATGAAAAATACAATGCGATGCAAGAAAAGGGCATGAGCCAAGGGAAAATGAAGGCACTGCTTCATAACCAAGTCATCACCTCCGTGCTAGAAAAACTGGATGGCAAGAAACCAGAAGCCATTCTCATTGACCAATTTGCCGAACCAGGCATTTATTTCAGGCACCTTGCGGGGAAAAAGATCATTCGGGAGCGTACATATTTTAGTACGAAAGCAGAAGGCATCCACTTATCGGTTGCTGCAGCTTCTATTATTGCAAGGTATGCTTTTTTAATTGAAATGGATAAATTATCAAAAGCAGCGGGCTTTGACATTCCAAAAGGAGCCGGTCCGCATGTTGACAAAGCGGCAGCAAAGCTGATGAAACAGCACGGCGAAGAGGCTTTACGCCAATTTACAAAACTTCATTTTGCCAACACCCAAAAAGCGAAAAAATGGTTATAATCAAAAAAGAGCTATCGCCCATAAAGCGATAGCTCTTTTGATTATCCGCGCAAGACGGCTTGATACGTATCTTCTAATGCTTTCAATACGTTTGTATGAACAGCCGTGACTTCTTCCTCGGTCAACGTTTGTTCTGGGTTTAAATACTGCAGAGAGAATGCAACAGATTTCTTACCTTCTTCCATATGCTCACCCTCATACACATCAAAGACGGAAAGATCTGTGAGCAATTGGCCGCCAGCTTCATAAATGACTTGCTCCAGCTGTCCGCTTGAAATATGCTGATCGACGACAAGTGCGATGTCTCTTGTCACTGCTGGGAATCTCGGAATTGCCGTATATTTCATATCCTCTGTTTCAGACGTCATCACATCTGTTAAATCAAATTCAAATACATACGTTTCTTTTAAATCTAATTCCTTTTCCACTACTGGATGAAGTGCAGCTACAAAGCCAATCACTTTTCCATTTAAATGAACATCGGCTGTACGTCCTGGGTGAAGGCCCTCACGCTCTGCTTGAACATACGTGATCTCTTCTGATACACCAAGCTTTTCAAACAGCCCTTCTGCAATACCCTTCGCAACATAAAAATCGACAGCTTTTTTCTCGCCCTGCCAAAGATTTTTATGCCAAAGACCTGTTAACGCACCTGCCACATGCTCTTTCTCTACTGGTTTTGCGCCTTCCGTTTCCGCTAAGAAAACAGAACCTGTTTCGTAAAAGGCAAAAGAATCAGCTTGTCTTGCTAAGTTATATGCGACAGAATCAAGTAAGTTTGGCAGAAGGCTTTGTCTCAGCACACTTCGTTCCTCACTCATCGGCAAGGAAAGTCTTGTTTGATAAGCTGGATTTAAAGCAAAGGCTGTGGACTTATGCTGATTCGTTAATGAATACGTAATCGCTTGAGAAAGCCCTGCGCCCTCTAAGAAACGTCTCACCTTTCTGCGCTTCACTTGGTATGGCGTAAGACCACCAACGGTACCAGCTGTCGCAGGAAGTGTAGATGGAATATTGTCGTATCCGTATAATCTCGCGACTTCTTCAATGAGGTCCTCTTCAATCGTAATATCCATTCTACGGGAAGGAACCGTTACAACAAGCACATCATTTGATTCGCCCACAGTAAAGCCTAGTTTGTTGAAAATCTGAATCATATCTTCTTTTGAAATGCTCATGCCAAGCACCTTGTTCACACGCTCAGTTGATACGTGGATGACATTCATACTTGTTTCAAGGTGGTTTTCCTCAACTGTACCACTTAGCACTTCGCCGCCTGCATACATACTGATCAATTGCGCTGCTCTTTCGGCTGCTGATTTCGTCCGCTGCGGATCGAGCCCTTTTTCAAATCGTGTGCTTGATTCACTGCGAAGCCCTAAGTCTCTAGATGCTTGACGAACGGTTTGACCGTTGAAATATGCCGTTTCTAAAAGAATCGTTGTCGTCTCATCACGCACCTCTGATTCAAAACCGCCCATGACACCTGCAACAGCATGCGCTTTTGTGCCATTTGTAATGACAAGATGCTTCGAAGACAATGTACGTTCTTGTTCATCCAGAGTTTGAATCATTTCATTTTTAGCCGCTTTACGTACAACCACCTGCTTTGAACCAAACCGGTCATAATCAAAGGCATGTAGAGGTTGACCGTATTCAAGTAAGACAAAATTCGTAATATCCACGACGTTGTTAATTGGGCGGATACCTGCATTCATCAATCTTGTTTGCATCCAAAGCGGTGCAGGTCCAATCTTTACATTTTTAATGATCTTCGCTGCATAAAGTGGATTCGCTTCTTGATCCTCAATTTTAACAGAAATATAGTCTGCTGCTTTTTCAGAAGAAGTGTCATGCGCTGTATCAGGAAGCTTGATGTCTCTCCCTAAAATGGCGGCAACCTCATAAGCCACTCCTATCATATTAAGGGCATCGGCACGGTTTGGTGTTAAGCCAAGTTCAAGTACCGCGTCATCTAATTGAAGCGCTTGAAGGGCATCATCTCCTGGTTTCACGTCATTCGGGAAAACAAAGATACCTTCTGCATATTCTTTTGGTACGAGCTTGCTCTCTACGCCTAATTCTTGCAGAGAACAAATCATGCCATGAGACTCTTCACCGCGCAGTTTGGCTTTTTTAATTTTAAAGTTTCCAGGAAGGACTGCACCAACCGTTGCGACAGCCACATGCTGTCCTTTATCCACATTTGGAGCCCCGCATATAATTTGCACCGGTGCGTCTTCGCCGATATCAACAAGACATTTGTTTAATTTATCCGCATTCGGATGCTGTTCACGTTCAATGACGTGTCCAACGACAACGCCTTTGATGCCTTCGCCTTTATACTCAACGGCTTCCACTTCAATTCCGCTTCTTGTGATTTTCTCTGCTAATTCATCCGGCTGAATGCCTTCTAAATCGACATAGTCCTCTAACCATTTATATGAAACAAACATGTTGATTTCCTCCTCTTAGTCCTGCTTAAATTGCTTCGTGAATCTAATATCATTTGTGTAGAAATGACGAATGTCATCTATGCCGTATTTCAGCATCGCAATACGTTCAACACCCATTCCAAAAGCAAAGCCTTGGTAAGTATCTGGATCAAATCCGCTCATTTTTAATACATTCGGGTGAACCATTCCTGCACCTAAAATTTCAATCCAGCCTGTTCCTTTACATACAGAACAGCCTTTCCCGCCGCATTTAAAGCATGACACATCAACTTCAACGGAAGGTTCTGTGAATGGGAAAAAGCTTGGGCGCAGTCTAATTTCACGATCTTCCCCAAACATTTTTCTTGCGACTGTCTCAAGCGTCCCTTTGAGGTCACTCATGCTAATATTGTGATCGACGACAAGTCCTTCAATTTGCATGAATTGATGGGAGTGAGTGGCATCATCGCTGTCACGTCTATACACCTTACCAGGGCAGATGATTTTCACAGGGCCTTGGCCTTTATATTTCTCAAGTGTACGTGCTTGAACGGGTGATGTTTGCGTTCTCATGAGTGTGTCTTCAGTAATATAGAAGCTGTCCTGCATATCACGTGCAGGGTGTTCTTTTGGAAGATTGAGCGCTTCAAAGTTATAGTAATCTGTTTCCACCTCTGGGCCCTCTTCAACGGTATAGCCCATGCCGATAAATAAATCTTCAATATCTTCTACGACAATCGTTAATGGATGTCTTGACCCGATTTTGATCGGACTTGCTGGTAATGTGACATCAATGGTTTGAGAAGCCAGTTTCTTTTTCACTTCTTCTGCTTCTAGCTGCTCATTTTTTTCAGCAATGGCACCAGCAATCTGCTCTCTTACTTCGTTTGCGAGTGCGCCCATTTTTGGTCTTTCTTCAGCGGAAAGCTTGCCCATTCCGCGCAGCACTTCTGTAATCGGACCTTTTTTCCCTAAATATTGAACACGAATATCATTGACTTCTTTGAGCGAGCTGGCTGCTTCAACCTTTGCTATCGCCTCTGTTTCAAGCTGTTTTAACGTTTCTTGCATGAGTGTGATCCTCCTTTTGATATACAAAACCGCTCGGATAAACGGCTGTTTGATTGTTTGAAGACAATAAAAAAACTCGTTCCTCCATAAAAGAAGGGACGAGTTGTGGTCGCGGTACCACCCTTGTTAAGCACAAATGCATGTGCGAATAAGCTTCATTGACATAACGGAATCAAACGAATCCGGTTCACCTTTACGCAAAACCTGCGGTCCCGGTGACAACTCCAGAGGTGAATTCCTGTTTCAGCATTCCTTAAATGCACTTTCAGTCTACGATGCATTCTCCCTATTAGGACGCTCCGTGAAACAATCTTCCTCTATCATGGTTTTTAAAATATTAGTTTCATTATAGTGAAAAATAGGACGTGTTGCAACACTATCCGCGCAAATGATAGACAAGAACCGCTGCTGCCACAGCCACATTTAATGATTCCGCTTGTCCGTACATTGGAACATATAAATTTTGATCTGTCATTTGAAGAATCTCTGGATCAATACCTGCTCCCTCGTTGCCTACAATTAACGCAAATGGACCTTCTGATGCTATGTGTTTATACTCTTTCGCATTTTTTAAAGCAGTGCCATATACAGGTATACCTTGCGCCTTTAATGCTGGAATTGTCTGTTGAAGTGTTTGTTTTAAGATAGGCAGGTGAAAATGAGACCCTTGTGCTGAACGGAGCGTTTTTCCGTTAAACGCATCAACGGTTCCATCCCCTAGGACCACAGCATCAAGACCCGCTGCATCTGCTGTCCGAATGAGTGTGCCTAAATTCCCCGGGTCCTGCACTGCATCTAACAGAAGCATTCGTTCATACTTTTTCTCCTCAAATACAGGAATGGTACAAACCGCTGCGATTTGCTGAGGTGTTTCCGTTTCCGTCATCGCAGTAAAAGCCTCTTCACTTAATTCATACAACTCAATGTCAGGCTCGATGTCAGCAGGGAGCATGTCAGGTGTTGTGATCATTAACTCTTTCACAACCCCGCTTTTTAATGCTTCTTCTACTAAGTGTTTTCCTTCAACAAGGAATAGCCCTGTTTTCGTTCGTTCTTTTTTTGTATGGAGCTTTTTCCATTGTTTAATGTGTGCGTTTTTAGCTGATTCTATATATTTCAAGCGACTTTAACTCCTTTAAATATCATGAATTTATTATATCTCAAGCACACTACATAATAAACCTGTCTTTGAGACAGAATAGGGCTATCACCATCAAAAAAGGAGTGTGGGCAATGGATTTTAATTTAAGAGGCGCAGTGATTCAAAACATTACTGGCCATAATCAAGAGCAGCTTGAGCATACGATTTTAGATGCGATTCAAAGTGGCGAGGAAAAAATGCTGCCAGGTCTTGGCGTTTTGTTTGAGGTGTTATGGCAAGAGGCATCAGAAGATGAAAAAAATGAAATTCTTGAAACATTAGAGCAGGGCTTAAAGCCTGAACATCAGCAATAACAGGAAGCCGGTTTGCTTATTTATGAGCAAGCCGGCTTTGTTCATTTAGCCAGTGATTGGCGTCTCCATTCGAAGAGCTGGATCGCGCCAAATCTCGATCCATTTTTTAATAGCGAACACGATAATGACAAAACCTAAAATCAGCATAATCATCGAAAGCACGGCGTTCAGTACACTGTAGCCAGATGCTTCAGGATTGAGATAGACATTCGCAACCATCCAATAACCCGCATAATTCACCGTCAAATATAAGTAACCAAGTGGAATTAAACAAGTCAACATATACCGCCTTTTATCCGCAATTTTTAACACAACCGTCGCCCCAATGATTAATCCGACCGAGGCCATTAGCTGGTTTGACACGCCAAAGAGTGCCCAAATCGACCCAATGTCTCCAGAGTAAAGCAAGTATCCCCACATAAAACAAGCAAGTGCACTTGCAAAGACTGACCCTGGTACCCAGTCATTTCGTTTTAGCGGTTTATATGCTTCTCCAAAGAAGTCTTGGATCAAATATCGCGCGACACGGGTTCCTGCGTCAATCGCCGTTAATATAAAGACGGCTTCAAACATAATCACGAATTGGAAGAAATAAGAGGCCAAATGACTAAAGAACGGAATACCCGTAAAGATGTACGCCATCCCTACAGCTAATGTAACAGCTCCACCTGTTCTTCCTTCTAAGTCAAGACCGATTTCTTTGCTTAGTTGAGGAAGATTCTCGACACTCATACCAAGCGTACGGAACACTTCAGGTGTACTATTAATTGCAAAATAATCTCCCGGATGAAGCGCAGTAGCGGCAATTAACGCCATAATTCCCACTAAACATTCTACGAGCATCGCGCCAAACGCCACCGGCTTCATATCACTCCAACGATCTAGCATTTTTGGCGTTGTGCCTGAGCCAACAAATGCATGAAAACCAGAAATCGCACCACAAGCAATGGTAATCGAAATAAAAGGCCATACAGGTCCAGCTAAGACAGGCCCTCCTCCATTTACAAACTCCGTAAACGCCGGAAATTGGATGGTTGGATTAACCACAAAGATTCCCGCAATCAGCGCAATGAAAACACCAATTTTCATAAAACTGCTTAAATAGTCTCTTGGTGCCAAAAGCAACCAAACCGGCAGGGCCGCAGCAAAGAACGCATAGATTGGCAGGGCAAGAGCAAGCGTTTTTGTATCAAGTGTTAACAAATCTCCAAGTGCTGTTCCTTGAATATTCGGTCCAAGGAATACCCCCAACATCAGTAATATGAATCCCGCAGATGTCGCCAGCTTTAAATTGCCTGTCTTTTTATAATAAAGGCCGACTCCCATCGCTATTGGAATGGTAATACCAACTGCAAAGGTTCCCCAAGGATTTCGTTCTAAAGCATGAAGCACAACCATGGACAGTCCTGCCATTGTAATTGTAATAATAAATAACATGGCGAGCCCTGTGCAAAATCCTGCCACAGGACCAAGCTCCTCTTTCGCTACCTCGGATAGTGATTTCCCCTTTTTTCGCATCGAAGCAAACAAGACCACAAGATCATGAACAGCTCCGCCAATCACCGCTCCAATTAAGAGCCAAAGGAGACCAGGTAAATACCCAAATTGTGCGGCTAAAATCGGACCAACTAATGGACCGGCAGCGGCAATTGCAGCAAAGTGATGCCCAAATGTGACCCATTTGTTTGTTGGCACATAATCTTTCCCATCCTCGAGTGCATGTGCCGGTGTAGGATGATCATCTGTGACCTTTAGTACCTTCACCATCATAAACGTGCCATAGAGGCGATAGGCAATCGCTAAAATACACATCGATCCTATCACAATTGAAACCGCATTCATTTAACCATCCCCTTTGTATAAACAATTTGTTACAAATATAACATAAATTGAGTGATTTTTCTTTCTTTTAAAACCAAGTTGACAAATAGGAATAATTGATTTAATCTAAAATAAGCTTCACCTACTTCCATAAACTCTCTTTTGACAGAGCCTCAATTGGCTCTGTCCTTTTTATTGATTTCATCTTACATAAATACAAGATGGATCACATGTGCCTTCCTCACTAGAAAAATATCACTTCATTTACTGAAAACAGTTCTTTTGACACAACTTACATTCCAAAGTTCATTTCCTGGGAAATTCAACGCAATTAAAAAACCTTTCCCCATACTGAGGAAAGGTTTCATCATTAAGAACCGTACGTAATTTGTTCGACCGTTTTTTGATCAAGTCTTTTGATGACTTCTGTTAAAAGCTTCACCGCATTTTCATAATCATCTCGATGAATCATAGCTGCATGGGTATGAATATATCTGCTTGGAATTCCGATGGATAGTGATGGAACACCATGACCTGTTAAGTGAATACCTCCAGCATCTGTTCCTCCACCTGGCATGGAATCATATTGATAAGGAATGTTTAATTCATCTGCAGTTTGGACAACAAAATCGCGAAGCCCTTTATGAGAAACCATGGAAGCGTCGAATACGACAATCGTTGGTCCTTTGCCAAGTTTGCTTGTTGCTTCTTTTTCAGTAATACCTGGTGTATCACCTGCTACTCCAACATCAATAGCAAATCCAATATCAGGCTGGATGGTAGCTGCAGCTGTTTTAGCTCCTCGCAAGCCAACTTCCTCTTGGACAGTTGCTACACTGTATGCAATATTTTCATGCTGAGTATCCTTTAAATTCTTCATGACATCAATCGCTACTGCACAGCCGATACGGTTGTCCCAGGCTTTTGCAAGAAGCATTTTTTCGTCATTCATTACCGTAAACTCAAAGTAAGGTACGATTTGATCTCCAGGGAGGACGCCCCATTCCATTGCCTGTTCTTTGCTCGAAGCCCCAATATCAATGAACATATCTGTGATTTCGATTGATTTCTTTCGTGCTTCTGGTGATAAGACATGTGGCGGTTTAGAACCAATCACACCTGTAATGTCTCCTTTTTTCGTCACAATGGTGACACGCTGCGCCAACATCACTTGTGACCACCAGCCACCGACCGTTTGAAAACGAATATAGCCTTTGTCATCGATTTTTGTCACCATGAATCCTACTTCATCTAAGTGACCAGCAAGCATCACTTTAGGCCCATTTGCATTTCCTTCCTTCTTAGCAATTAAGCTGCCAAGGCGGTCTGTAGAGACTTCATCCGCATATGTTTCTATGTATGACTGCATGACTTTTTTTACATCACGTTCATTTCCTGGAATCCCTTTTGCATCCGTTAGGTCTTTCAGCATAGTTAATGTTTGATCTAGTTTTGTCATTCTGTGTATCCTCCTTTTTCTTCATGGTGCATTCTTATTATACAAAACCTCTTTCGTTCAATACGATCTTTTTATGAATATTTTTTCGTTAATCGAAATATTTTTTTAAAAAAAGTTGAAACCTTTTGTCTTTCTCATTCGTAGTACATCAGATAACGGTATTGGAGGTGCATCCTGTCATGTTTGTCATCCTCATTAGACTTGCTCTTGTTGCATTGCTTGTCTATATTTTCTACATGGCGGTAAAATTCTTCTCAAACCCGAGAAGAAAGCTGAAACAAGCACAATTAAAAGAAGGCTTTTATTTTATGGACGAACAGCAAAATGCCCGTAAAAATTTTAATTTCGTCTATAAAGGTGTCTTGTTTGAAGGGGAGAAGCATGTTCCTTCTAAGGATCATCCTCTGTTTGTCCACTCCATTTACGTTTGGACGGAGTCACCTGAGAAGCTAAATGAATTCACATTAGAAGACTTTGAAAAACTTGAGGAAAACATCATTGAACGGTATCCTCAAACAAAAATTGATTGGGATCAGCCCATCAAAAAAATCAAACAAAAAAAGGGAGCAGACACGCCGACTTAACGGCGTCTGCTCCTTTTCAGATGAGATTGAGATAGACCAATATCACCAATTGGACAACAATTAAAGCAGGCATACCCATTTGAAAGGCAGGATGCTTCGTTTTATGACGGAAATACTGCATGCCAAGAAATGACCCAGCAGCACCAAAAAGTACTGCGGCACTCCATAAGTGCGCTTCTGATATTCTCCATTTGTGTGCTTTCGCCCGGCGTTTATCCTCTCCCATGAGACAAAACCCATAGACATTGACCAAGATGAGCAGCACGATCAGAGCGATATTCATTGATTTCACCTCACATGATGAGAAAAAAAGATCACTCCTTGGCGGAATGATCTTTTATATGACTTACTTGTCTAGTTGTGCTTTTGCAGCATCAGCAAGCTGGTTGAATGCGTTTAGGTCATTCACAGCAAGATCAGCAAGCATTTTGCGGTTTACTTCGATACCAGAAAGCTTTAAGCCATGCATTAAACGGCTGTAAGAAAGACCGTTCATACGAGCTGCAGCATTGATACGAGTAATCCATAGTTTACGGAAGTCACGTTTTTTCTGACGACGGTCACGGAAAGCGTAGTTTCCAGATTTCATCACCTGTTGGTTTGCTACTTTATATAATCTATGTTTTGAACCGAAATAACCTTTTGCTAATTTAAGAACCTTTTTACGACGCTGACGCGACACAGTTCCGCCTTTTACTCTTGGCATTGTAATTCCCTCCTATGTTTCCTATTCCAGATTACTTGATGTTTGCAAGTTGTTGTTTGATACGTTTGAAATCTCCAGCACTTACGATTGCGCTCTTACGCAATTTACGTTTTTGCTTTGTAGATTTGTTAGCGAACAAGTGACTTGTGTACGCATGAGAACGTTTAAGTTTACCAGAACCTGTTTTTTTGAAACGTTTAGCAGATCCGCGGTGAGTTTTCATTTTTGGCATTGGATGTTTCCTCCCTCTGTTACTTTTACTTTTCGACTTTTGGTGCAAGCATGAGGAACATGCTGCGTCCGTCCATCTTAGGTTTTGTTTCTACTGTTGCTACTTCAGCGCAAGCTTCAGAGAAACGGTCTAACACGCGCTGTCCGATTTCTTTATGCGTAATCGCACGGCCTTTAAAGCGGATAGAAGCTTTCACTTTATCTCCCTTTTCAAGGAATTTGATTGCATTACGGAGCTTCGTGTTAAAATCATGTTCATCGATTGTCGGGCTCAACCGAACTTCTTTTAAGCTAATGATTTTTTGATTCTTACGTGCCTCTTTTTCCTTCTTCTGTTGTTCGAATCGGAACTTACCATAGTCCATGATTCGGCAAACAGGTGGTTTTGCATTTGCAGCAACTAACACAAGGTCAAGATTGGCTTTCGTAGCAATTTCCAGAGCTTCCTGGCGGGTTTTAATCCCAAGCTGATCGCCATTTTGTCCGATCAAACGAACTTCACGCGCACGAATACCTTCATTAACTAATTGATCTTTGCTAATAGTGAGCCACCTCCATGAGATTTTGAATTGAGTTCACAATTCATTTTGACCATTTCGTTGTATGTTTTACAGGCAAACAAAAAGTGTGGGCATATAAAACACCCACACTGCGAACATTTGCATGAAAAAATAAATGTACGGTCAACCTGTCAACTACAAACATGTGTCAATCAGGTGAGAAGCGGGTGCTTCTGCTTGTGATATCTATTCAATTCGTTAATTATTCTACACAATTTTCATTTGTCCGTCAAGTAACGGAACTCTTGAAACAACTTTTTCATTTTAGCATGACGAAATGATTTGAGCAAGCCTTTTTCAAACAATGCTGATATTAAAGAATCAATTGCAAGAAGATTGGGATGACAATCACGGTGACAACCCCTACTACCACCACAGCGATACTCGCCATTGCCGCTTCCACTTCCCCCATCTCAATCCCAACAGAAACGCCAAGCGCATGTCCAGAAGTACCAAGTGCAAGGCCTTTGGCCACTGGGTTTTTAATCCGAAACAATTTTAAGAAGAAGGCACCTAGCGCATAGACAATCACCGCATTAAAAATAACCGCAAAGGCTGTAATATCTGCAATTCCGCCAATATCCTTTGCAATTGGCAAAGCAATTGCTGTCGTCGCCGCTTGTGGGAGCATGCTTTTCATAACAGCAGCATCAAGATGAATCCCTTTTGCTACTACATAAACAATCGTAATAGAACAAAGTGAGCCGACAAAAATAGCGGATAAAATTTGCCACCAATATTTTTTCAGCAAAGCTCTCTGTTTATAAAGAGGAATCGCAAACGCGATGGTTGCAGGCTCTAAGAAAAACTTGATAATCTTACCGCCTTCATTATAATCTGCATAGGAAAAACCGCCAATTTTCAAAAACAAAATGCCTAACACCATGGCAACAAATAGCGGGGTAAATAAGAAGAAACCTTTAGACTTTTTAAATAAAAATGTGCCAATTCCAAAGGCCACTAATGAGACGACAATGCCAAAATAAGGACTCATAGTACTTGTACCCATCTTACACCTCTCCTTTAATGCGTAGTTGAAGCTGGTTTATTTGAATGAGAAGGAGTGGATTTGCTCTCCTTTGTCTTTTGTCGCTGCTGTGGTCTTTCTGATAACTGCATCAGAAGCTGAGAGAACAGCCCAGTGGCGGCAAGTAACATAATGGTTGCAATGATAATCACACCCACTACCTGTACCCCTACTTCTTGCATGACACCTAATGATTGAATGACTGAGATACCAGAAGGAACAAATAGAAAACTAATAAGACCTGTCAATGAACTGCCTAATTGCTCTACTTGCTCTAGTTTCACAATCTTTGTTGTTAATAAAATAAATAAAAGAACCAAACCAATAACAGATGCAGGCATCGGAATCGGTAAATACATTGAAATGAGATTAGAAACGAACATTACCGTTGCAAAGATAAATGCTTGAGATAGAAATCCATATACTTTTGTGGCACTCATGCCCTTTCACCTCTTTCTTCGACTGCCCTCAGTATATGGCATGAAACAAACAAATGAAGCGTTTACAATAAAACTCACCTAATATCCTGACTGAAATGCAAAAAATGAGGATTGAAATGCAAATGAAAAAAGCCACCCTATTCTAATAGGAGCGACTTCTTTAGTTCTTTCGCATATGTTCGGCTGACAGGGACGATAGACCCGTCTGTCATATGAAGATTATACGTTGAATTAAACCAAGGCTGCACTTCTTTCATATGAGACGTGTTGACAATATAGCTTCGGTGAACTCTCATAAAATAAGCCTCGGGTAATTTCTTTTCAATGACCACAAGCGGTTCTGTCACCTCATACATATGATCTCTTGTTTTCACAACCTTTTTTCCTTCACTAAGCCCTACATACATAATCTCGTCAACCTGCAAGATCACAATAGACTCATCGACAGAGATCGCTAATTTTTGGTTGTGAGAAAATTTGTCTTCTGAAAGAGACGGCTCCTGCGTCTCAATAGCTTTCCACTTCTTAAACTTTTGCATCGTTTGCAACAGCCGCTCTTCGTCAAAAGGCTTTGTTAAGTAATCTAGTGCACTCACCTCAAACGCCTTCAGCGCATATTGATCAAATGCTGTAGCAAATACAATCGCCGGCGGATCAGACATTCGGTTGAGCCTTTTGGCAATATCAAATCCATTCTCACCTGATAAATCGATATCTAAAAAGAGCAAATCGGGCTCGTGATCGACCATCCGGTCAAAAGCAGATTCTATATTTTCCGCTTCCTCTATTTGAACATTCTCTTTTGTTCTTTGTAACAAATATTTTAATTCGTCTCTTGCTAAAACTTCATCATCTACAATCAATACCTTTATCAACGAGAATCATCCTTTTTTACATAATCCATTGGAATGCGAAATGAAATGTCAGTGCCTTTGTCACTATGAATGGATAAAGCAGCTTGCCGGCCAAAAATTCCTCTTAGCCGCTGGTCTAAATTATAAAGTGCTGTACCTGTTCCTTCTTTTGATTCAACTGGCGATTTTAATAATTGAGCCATCTTGTCGTCTTCAATCCCCTGGCCATTATCTGTGACTTTCATATAGACATGCCCATCTTTTAACAAAGCGGATACGATGACTTCACAATTTGTTTGATGTTTAGGAAAAGCATGTCTCACTGCATTTTCAACAAGCACTTGAAGCACAAAGGGAGGGATCATCACCTGTTCCAGCTCTTTTTCAATTTGAAAGGTCACTTGATATTTATTTGGAAATCTCGCTTGTTCCAGTGATAAATAAGCCTCCACATGCTGAATCTCTTTATGCATTGGAATGAGCAGCTGGCGAGCGCCTTGTAAATTTGATCGAAAATAAATACTCAGCTGTAGTAGCAGTTTCCTTGCCATCTCTACATTCGTTCTACACAAAACGGAGATGGTGTTAATGGCGTTAAATAAAAAGTGCGGATTCACCTGGGCCTGAAGCGCCTTGATTTCTGCATCTTTCAGCAGACGGCTTTGGGTCTCAGCCTCCCCAAGCTCAAGCTGTGTGGAAAAGAGCATCGCCAAACCTTCTGCAAGCTCTTCTTCTACTCTGCTTAATCCGACTGGAGAATTGAAATACATTTTTAATGTTCCAATTGTTTGACCATTAGACGTGAGTGGAAGCACTATGGCTGCTTCAAGCGGGCAGTGGGCGACTGAACAATTGATTTCATCTTTTGAGTGCGCCTTCATAATCTTCCCACTTATCAACACTTGCTTAGACAGTCCTGTAATCAGGCTTTTCGATGGAATATGATGATCAGTTCCATCTCCGACATGTGCTAAAATCTTTTCTGTATCTGTTAAGGAGACAGCATCTGTTTCTGTTAAACGATGAATGATTTCTGCCACACTTTTACATGATTGTTCGTTTAGCCCTTGCCGGAAATAAGGAAGTGTTTGATCTGCGATAGAAAATACTCGATGCGTCTGCATTGCTTTCGCCTGCTCTTCCTGACGAATTACTGACTGTAAAATAGATAAAAAGATAAAACTCCCGATTCCATTCACAAAGATCATCGGCAGCGCAATAATACTCACAAGGCCCCAAGCATCAGCAAATGGCTTCGCAAACAGAAGGATAATGACCATTTGTAAAGATTCCATCGCTACACCAAAAATCGCTGCTTGTCGCGGTGTGACCATTCGATTCTTCCGCTTAAATCGCCTGCCGACATAGCCTGCAATCACACCGGCTAAAATGGAAGAAATTGCACAGCTAAGCGCGGTGCTCCCTCCTAGTGAATAGCGATGAATGCCAGCTAAAAGCCCCGCACCAATCCCTACAAACGGCCCTCCTATTAAGCCGCCCATTTCGATCCCCATAATTCTCGTATTGGCGATAGAACTTGATGAGCCTAAGTGATATGAAAATTCGTGGTTCATCACAATCTGCTGCTGGATTTCAATTCCAGTGTAATTGCTGATGATACTAAAAGAAGCAAAGATAAAGACAAGGATTGCCTTTTTTCGAAACCCTTGATTATGTAGTAAGAGATTGCGAAAGCCCTTGACATGGGCAAGCACAAATCCCAAAATAACGATGATTCCTACACGCTCAATCATCATAATAATTAAATGAAGCAAACCGGCCACCTCAATTGATGTATGTGATATCTACTGTCTATCTATTCTATCATGCACGGTCAATGCTCAAAAATCTCTCAAATCTTTTCTTTATTGCCCTCTGCTTCTATTGTAAAATGAACATGAGCCTGTCACATGCAATTGAGGGTAACTACATACATAACAAGGGAGAAGATCATGAAAGCCGTATTTTTCGATTTAGATGATACTTTGCTTTGGGATGAAAAAAGCATTCATACCACTTTTCAGGAAACATGCAGGGAAGCGGAAAAGAAATATGGACTTGATCCAGAATCGTTTGAACAGATTGTGCGTGAAGAAGCAAGAAAGCTGTACTCTTCTTATGAAACATATGATTATACTGTCATGATTGGCATTAATCCTTTTGAAGGACTGTGGTCTAATTTTAGTGAGCCGATTAGCGAAGGCTTTCAAAAGCTGAACGCCCTTGCACCAGAGTATCGCAAAAATGCTTGGACGAACGGCTTAAAAGAGGCAGGAATTGACGATGATGCATTTGGTCAATACTTAGCAGATTTCTTTGCAGCAGAGCGCAGAAAACGCCCGTATGTCTATGAAGAAACGTATCCTGTTTTAGAGCGCCTGAAGGGCAACTATGAATTACTTCTTTTAACAAATGGAGATCCTAGTCTGCAAAAAGAAAAACTTGCAGGTGTCCCGGAACTTGCCCCTTACTTTAATGAAATTGTGATTTCAGGAGATTACGGGAAAGGAAAGCCTGATCCTGGCATCTTTGAGCACTGCCTTCAGCTGTTAAATCTCACAAAAGATGATGTCATCATGGTAGGGGATAATCCAAAAACAGATATTCTCGGCGCTTCTCGCGCTGGCATCCAAACGGTTTGGATCAATCGTCATGGCAAGAAAAATGAAACAGATGTGACACCAGACTATGAAATTAAAGACTTACACGAATTGTTTGATATTTTAAAATAAACCATAGGAAAAACACCCTTCTCCTGATCGAGATTGGTGTTTTTTCGTTTTCGGCTATACAATTGCTGCTAAACTTTGTGCTTGACGATCTAAGCCGCGTGCTGCTTCTCCTACATTCATGAATTCCTCGCTTGCTTGCTTGACAAGATCCCGGTTTGTAAACACGCTTGTCTTTGCACGGCTTGTTCCGTTGCTGACCTTTTCAACTTCTAAATGGATCGCCTTCACATAACGATCTACCTTTACAATCGCTTCCTTTGAATCTGTCGCAAGCTTACGGATTTCTGCCGCGACGACACTAAAGCCATTTCCATAGGAACCCGCATGCGCAGCTTCTATGGCCGCGTTCAATGCGAGCAGCTGTGTTTGGGATGCGATACTGTTAATCGTTGTAGCAATTGAGCTGATCGACTCCACCTGCTCTGTTAACCCTTCTAGCAAACTCATGTTTTGATCCGTTTCACTCGCGATATGTTCAAAAGAAGCATTTACACTTTGACTATGCTGGATGCCGATTTCCGCTCGCTCCATTAATTTTGCAGACATATCCTTTAGGTCTTCTACTACCTGCTTCATTGTGTTTTCTCTCTCCGTAATATCTGTTGCCACTTTCACGACAGCCACTACATTCCCCTCTTCATTGAGCACTGGTGTATACGTCGCTTCAAGCCATAAGGTGTCACCGTACTTCGTGATCCGCTGCACCTTTTCCTGAAACACTTGACCATTCTTCAAACGCTTCCAAAACATTTGATAACTTGTGTCTTCTGCAATATGCGGAGGACAAAACTGTCTATGCTTTAAACCAATCATTTCTTCCTTTGAATATCTCATGGCTTTTGCAAAAATATCATTGACCCATAGGACCTTACCTGTGACATCAAATTCAATCATCGCCAGTGAGTGCTCTAGCGCACGAAGCACAGCTGATTGCTCCAATACTTGTGTTGATGAAGTGTTTGTTGTTTGAATCATCGCTTTCATTCCCCCAATTTGCCTCTCTCTAATAGTACATACTTACCCATACTTTCGTACTATCTAAACGTATCATTTGCGCAAATGGATCACTAGTGGAGAATTTTTTTCCATAAGAAAAAAGCCAGCAACCTCAATAGATGAGATCACTGACTGTTTCGTGCGCCTTCATTATTTTTTTGCTTCTGCGACTGCATGTTTCACAAAAGCTTCGAGGTCCATTGTTTCTGAATCTTGTTCCCCATATTTTCTTACATTGACCGCGCTATTTTCTGCTTCTTGATCACCGACAACTAGCATGTACGGAATCTTTTGCATTTGCGCTTCTCTAATTTTGTATCCTATTTTTTCATCACGACTGTCTAGTTCTACACGCAGTCCTTCAAGCTGCAAACGTTCTTGCACTTTTTTCGCGTAATCTAGATGGACAGATGGTGAAACCGGGATGACTTGGAATTGTACAGGTGCCAGCCATGTTGGAAGAGCTCCTTTGTATTCTTCAATTAAGAAGGCAACGAAGCGTTCCATTGTGGACACAACTCCTCTATGAATGACAACTGGACGATGGTGTTTTCCATCTTCTCCGATATATGTGAGATCGAAACGCTCTGGAAGTAAGAAGTCTAGCTGTACAGTAGACAAAGTCTCTTCTTTTCCAAGAGCTGTCTTTACTTGGACGTCAAGCTTCGGACCATAAAATGCCGCTTCGCCTTCTGCTTCATAGTAGTCATGTCCAAGCTCGTCCATTGCATCTTTCAGCATAGACTGTGCTTTATTCCACATTGCATCATCGTCAAAATACTTCTCAGTATCTTCTGGATCACGGTAAGATAAGCGGAATGTGTAGTCATTCAAGCCAAAGTCTTGATACACTTCTTCAATTAGGCGAACTGTACGAATGAATTCGTCTTTGATTTGATCTGGACGAACAAAGATATGAGCATCGTTTAATGTCATCCCGCGAACACGTTGAAGGCCGGATAAAGCACCTGACATTTCATAGCGGTGCATTGTACCAAGCTCTGCAATCCGAATTGGCAATTCGCGATAGCTATGCGGCTCGTTTTTGTAAATCATCATATGGTGCGGACAGTTCATTGGACGGAGGACAAGATCTTCGTTGTCCATTTCCATCACAGGGAACATGTCTTCTTGATAATGCGCCCAGTGGCCTGATGTTTTATACAATTCTACACTCGCAAGAACGGGTGTATACACATGCTCATAACCAAGGCGTACTTCTTTATCAACAATATAACGCTCAATGACGCGGCGAATTGTGGCCCCTTTTGGCAGCCAGAGCGGAAGACCTTGGCCCACCTTTTGAGAGTTCGCAAACAGTTTCAATTCTTTGCCTAGTTTACGGTGATCACGCTCTTTTGCTTCTTCAAGCAGACGTAAATGCTCGTTTAATTCTTCTTTGCTGAAGAAAGCTGTTCCGTAAATACGCTGAAGCATTTGGTTGTTACTGTCGCCTCTCCAGTAAGCACCTGCAAGGCTTAACAGCTTGAATTCTTTGATTTTCCCTGTAGACGGCAAGTGAATACCGCGGCATAGATCGAAGAATTCACCTTGCTCATAAATTGTGACGGCTTCGCCTTCTGGGATTGCTTCTAACAGCTCTAGCTTCAATTCATCGCCAATTGCTTCAAAGCGTGCTTTCGCTTCTTCTCTTGAAACTTCAATGCGCTCAATCGGCAAATTGCTGTTAATGATTTTTTTCATTTCTTTTTCAATCTTTGGTAAATCTTCAGGTGTAATCGCTACATCGATGTCGACATCATAGTAAAAGCCATTTTCGATGACAGGGCCTACGCCAAACTGGACGTGATGCTCTTTTCCATAAATGCGTTTGATTGCCTGTGCAAGCAAATGCGCTGTGCTGTGTCGCATAATATCGAGCGCTTCTTCACTCTTATCTGTGATGATCTCGATTGTTCCACTTTCTAACAGCGGCGTACGCAGATCTATTTCTTTGCCGTTCAATTTACCGGCAAGCGCTTTTTTCTTTAGGCCTGGGCTAATTGATGCCGCGATGTCTTCTGTTGTAGCTGTTTTGTCAAACTCCTTGACTGCTCCATCTGGAAATGTAAGTTGAATTTGTTCTGACATCTCTAGTCACTCCTTTTTTTGGCAATATAAAAACCCCGCCCCCTGGAAAGGGACGAGGTTGAATAAACGGAATCGTGGTTCCACCCTTTTTCCCGTATTTGCAGCTTGCTTTGTCAAAAACAAATACGGCTTGTGGTTCAATAACGGGAATTCCCGTCAGCTATTACTAAACAGTTCACAGCTGATGTTCAAAGGTGGTAAAGCAAATGTTCCTACGCTAGGAAGCTTTCAGCCACGGCTTCCCTCTCTTTAAGCGGGTGTTCATTTGTTCATGTCCTTATCAATACGGTCTCTGTATGAAGTTACACCGTATTATAAAACGTTTTTTCGTGAAAATCAAGAAAGCTTTTCACTTTTCTTTTCCAAATGACTAGGAACAAATTGAACATGCTGTTCCTGAAACGAATGAGGAGGGAATACCTCAACTCTTTCTTGAAAAATATTTTGAATGGTTTGCACCATCGAGTGACCTGTATCATCTGTAAATAGGTCAATTTTTTGTGGCGCAATGGATACAAGCGGTGCAATCAACTGCGAATCAATATACATTGGATGCTCTCTTACAAACTGTCTGTCTATGTATTGTTTTTGATCACGCTCAGAAGCGTACCGAAATTCCCAAATCATCAGGCGGTCCTGATGTACAACATGTACTTTTTCAAGCTTAGGTTCTCTTGACATCACATAGTCTCGAAGGGATTGAATAAAGTTTTGATATTCTTGTTCCATCTTATACTCTTCGATGGATACTTCAACATAGTTCTTCAGCCTTCTGTCATACGCTGAGAGCCTAAATGTCATAAATGAACCAATGGAAAAAACACCTTTCTGTAAAGAAATCGTCTCAAGCTCTTTTTTTAACAGATCCTCCCTCGGTGGGTCTTGATGAATTCCAGGGATATCATCTAGATCCCCTTTCATGATGCTATGTGCGATTGAAAGAATTTGGTGCTGCTCTTCTGGATCTTTAAATAAGTATGTGTTTTCAAGGATGCTGCGCATGCGTTCATTTTCTTTGCATTCCAAAAAAAAGTGAATCAGTAATGTCCGCACAATGTGCTCTATGGCTTCTCCTGATTTCTTCGCTTCTATGAGAAGCCGGTCTTTCCCTTGTTGAATCGAAATGTGATGCCGACTGTCCAAGTGTTCAGCAAGATGTAAAAAAGCGGCGGTATCATATTCATCTTCAAAGATTATTTCAAGCATGTTTGTCCCCCCTAACGACATCTGTTACATATATATGGGGGGAACATAAAAAATAGACGCCTAAAATAAATCAGGCATCTTTCTTTTTAAAATCAGTGGCACTGAGATAAAGATCAAATAAATCAAACAAACAATCGCTAAGGCGGCATAATTTCCGCTTACAAAGCTTGATCCAAGGACATTTAACGCCACAGTACCAGGTATTAACCCTAAAAAAGTCGCTGCCGCAAATGCACGATAATTCGCACGTGAAGCTGCTGCGGCATAACTGACAAAATCAAAGTGAATGGGTGCAATGCGTAATAAGAGGATATAAAGAAATCCATGCTCTTGAATACGGGACGTCACCGCTTTTAGCTTCCGATTGCTTGATTCGTTTTCCTGCTTGTTTGAACGGAAGGTTGAGGCAAGCAGGAAAGATCCTGTTGCACCTGCTGTCGCACCAGCTAAGGCATAAATGGTCCCAAGGACACTGCCGAATGCCAAACCTGCTGCTAGCGAAAAGACGGTGAGAGGGACAAGCACAAATGGACGAAAAAGTGATAAGAAAAGAAAGACAAAGGGAGCCAGCATCCCAAATTGAAGAATCCAATTCTTCACATCTTTCGGCGACAGTTGAAGATGCTGTTTGTTGAGCCACCATAACACAGCAGCTAGAACCCCAATCACGAGGAAAAGCAGCCATTTTCTTTTATTCATTTCATCCGCTCCCCTTCACGTGACCTATCTTTTTATAAATGACGGCGATTTTCCCCTTCAAGCAGAACTGGTTCAGCTAGGTAGAGAATACGTTCCATTAATCGAGCTGCCTTCACCTCTTCTTTTTCCCCGCGCTGTGAGTACGTAAAGTGATGCTTTAACTCATTCGGTGAGAAATTAGAAGAGAAAAAAGTCGGCAGCTGCTCTGCCATGCGGTATTGCAAGATTGTTCCTAAAAGTTCATCTCGTACCCAGCTTGTCATCGACTCTGCTCCAATATCATCAAGCATTAAAATTGGTGTTGATTTGACCATATTCAGCTTCTCTTCGAGTGTATGATCGGCTAATGAATTTTTTAATTCTCTCACAAATTCAGGCACGTATACAAGGAGAGATGGATACTCTTTTACCGCTAGCTGCTGCGCAATTGCTGCCAGAATAAATGTTTTTCCGACCCCAAACTTTCCATGTAAATAGAGGCCTTTGCCCTTACCTGTTTCATCATAACTTTGCAGGAATTGACCTACTTTTTGAATGACTTCTTGTCTTCCAACCACATTTAAATCAGCAAACGTCGCTTGAAGAACATTCTGCGGAATGTACATGCTTTTCATGAGTTCTTGCTGTTTTTTCTGTCTATCAAGCCGCAGTTTGACAGGACAAGGGGAATATTCAATATCAATGCTCTGACCTTTGATCACAAGCTTCGGGTGATACCCGTCTAAAATGACATTTACATTCTCTTCCTCTAAGCAGTAAGAACAGCCCTTTGATTGTTGTACATATTCAAAGAGCCTGTTCAAGCTGCGATTGATCATGTCTTCTTGGATGTCCTCTTGATGCTCCTTTAAGAAAGCTTTTACATCTTCATCAGCTAGGACACTTTCTTTAATCTGATTGTATCTCACGCGAAAATCTACCCGCCCTTTTAGCTGATCAAATGAACGACCGATCGGTTTCATCTCCATCTCACCTCACATTAATGTGCATTGTACTTTTTCATATTATTAAACTGATCTAACAATTTTTCTTTTTCTCGTTCGAGGTCCTCTGTAGACAAGTTATCTGTCTGTTCTTTTGGCTGTTCTTTCGTTTCAGCTTCTTTCATCCAGTCAGGCAGCTTCTCCTCGCGGATCACTTTTCCTGATCCATATGATTGACGCTTATTTTTTTGCTGCGCCCATTCTGTCATTTGCCTATTCTCTTCTTTGGCAATTTTCATAGCAGCTGCCACGGTTTTAATTTTCTTTCGCACCCAGTGGGCGGCAATTTTCTGCATATATGTTTTGGACAGCTTCATATCCGTTTTTAGCAGTGTATAGTAGATCAAGACATTCATGACCCCAGGCTCTAGCTGCTGCTCAAGCATAATATCTTCAACAATTCTTAAGTCTGCATACGTCGGCTCAATGCCATCTGCCATATCTTTTAGAAGCTCTCTAGGCGAAATATGATCAAGCTTTTCAATCAATTTCGCATCAGGCGCATCTGCACCTGAATTCTGCGTGACATTGTGACGTAAATGCCTTGGCTGTTTTTGATCAATCAGCTTCGGCTGTTCACCTCTGTATTCAATTTGATACCAGTCTCTCGCTGCTTTTCGCAGATCCTCAGTTGATATCATCTGATCTGAACCACAGGCACCTGCGACAATATTTTGCATTTGCAGTGGGGTGATGCCATAGACGACCGCTAACTTCTTAATTGTCTCTTTCACTTGCTTTGTCAAAGCCTTTCTCGGAATCATCATATCCGACATGCCTGCTAACAATAGATCAAAATCAAAAGATTCATCTGAAAGCGGTGCAGGCTGACTTGAGCCAACTGTCACATATTCGTAGCCCTCGTCAAGCGATGACGCCTGATTGATTTCCTCTGTCATCTTGCGCTCTCCTGGCTGCAAGACGTGAAACACTTCTTCAAACGATCGGGAGATGTTCTTTGCATCAGCAGGAACTCCTGGATAAGAAAAATAATCACGAAGCTGCATATATTTTGCTTTCTCTACCCGATGATACAAAAGGACATTCAGCATACCGTCTTGGAAAAATTCATCCGGTCTCAGCGGCGGCACGAGCTCATATGTAAACAGTCTGCCTTCTTCCGTTTCCTGTTCATATGTGCGGAGTAATCCGATCGCTTCAAGCTTTAAGCGCTCCTCAAAAATATCATTTAAATTCGTTTGCAGCATCACCATCAGCTGACGGTGAGGTGCGGGTTTCCCCCACATTCGATTTTGTTCCAGCTCTCCCCACAGCGTCATGTATAAACTGAAAGCGGACATGCCAATAAGCGGCTGATATAAAAGAGTAATAAGCTGTCTATCGATGTCACCGAGCAATGAAGCGCTTTTGACGACATACGGATCGACGGCTAGCACTTCCTTCCAATGCTCTGTCATATGCTGATCCTCCCTTAATACGGTTGTCTTCATTGTACACTCTTTTTGCGTTTTACGCTTTACGCAGGAAAAAGAGCATGAAGAATCTTCAGCTCTTTTTTAGCGTTCTTTCTTTAATAAATCTTTTAATTCATCAATAAATACATTGATATCTTTAAATTGACGGTAAACCGAGGCAAACCTGACGTAAGACACTTCATCAATTTTCGCCAGCTCGTCCATCACCATTTCCCCTACAAGCTCGCTTTTCACCTCTGACATGCCTTGGTTACGCAATTCCTTCTCGATGTTAAAGCAGACATCCTCGAGCTGTTTTAAAGCGACAGGACGTTTTTCACACGCTTTGATGAGGCCTCTCAGCATCTTTTCCCGGCTGAATTCTTCTCGAATTCCTTCTTTTTTCACCACAATCAATGGCAATTCTTCTAATTTTTCAAACGTCGTGAAGCGATATTGACAGCTTTCACACTCTCTTCTGCGACGGATGGACTTCCCTTCATCTACTGGTCTTGAATCAAGCACCCTTGTGCCAAGGTGCTGACATGTGGGACATTTCATTTCATCAGCTCCGATCTCTTCTTGGAAGTTGTTTGTCTAGTTCTTTATAGAGGGACAAAACAGCCTTTTGACTGTAGCCAAAGTCTGTTGGCAGCGCTGTTTCTGTTGTCACATTAAAATCGACAGCTGTTTCAAAAGGACGAATTGAAATGACAGTCGCCACGAGAAAAGCTTTTTTCGGCGTTCGTATGTTTGCGCTGATTTCACCTCGTTCTGCTGAAACAGATGTCACTTGATAGGAATCGTTTCTTGAAAGAACGGCTTCTACCGCTTGGAAAACTTGAGTTTGTGTCGATTTGTAGTAATGGCTTTTCAGCTCTGACACTGGATGATGGTCAGATGTTTCTGTATGATTTGAAATGAATCGTTTGAGCTTTTGTCCTAAAGTCATACACGTATCCCCTTTGTCATAAACCCTCTTCTTTATTTTATAAAAAAAACCTTTGTTTTCCTAGAACAAAAGTATAGACAGGTTGGATCATGCTGGATGCCCGTGTATGGAACAAATATAAAAAGGAGCATAACACAAAGGCATTTAATGCTTTTGGCCAGCTCCCATTGCAATCTTTTTTATGTTTACAGTGCTTTGGCTTGCGCCTGTTTCACTTGTACAGGTCCCATGCCTCGAGGAATTTCGATGTTTTCTCTTGTTTCAGCACCTAGTTCATCTCCGATATGATCTGCTGCAATATTCGGATCTAGATCGCCGCAAGTATAAACATCTATGCTCGCATAACCATGTTCAGGAAAGCTGTGAATTGTCAGATGAGATTCAGAAATAATGACAACTCCACTTACTCCTTGAGGTGCAAATTTGTGAAAAGCAACCTCTCTTACTTCAGCTCCTGATTTCAAAGCTGCATTTACAAACGTTTTTTCAATAAAATCCATGTCGTTCAGTTTATCACAGTCGCATCCCCATAACTCGGAGATAACGTGACGTCCGATTGTTTCCATCATGGACCCCCCTTAAACAAGAATGAAAGAGTGAAGTTCTAAGCAGCCGGACCGGACATATACCACGGGGGAAAGTTAGTCCAAAGAGGTCCTAACCCTTTAAGTATACCCGAATGAGTCTGCGAACAAGAAGTTCACGAAAAATAGTATACTTTGTTTAGACCCATTTTGCAAGCTGTGTTTTTAGTGGGATTTTCTCTCATTTCTTGAAAAGGGACGTTCAGTCTTCTTCATTTCAAACAGCTGAAAGCTCTTTCATCTGTGAACCAACAAACTTTACAAGATCAACCACTCTGCAAGAATAGCCCCATTCATTGTCATACCATGCAAGAACTTTTACTTTTCTGCCTTCCATCACCATCGTTGTAAGTCCATCAACGACAGCAGAATAAGGGTTTGTGTTAAAGTCTGTGGAGACAAGTGGTTCATCGGTGTAATCTAATATGCCAGCAAGAGATGTTTTTGAAGCCGTTGCAAAGGCAGCATTTACCTCTTCTGCTGTGACATCTTTTTTCAAGTCGACCACAAGATCAACCATCGACACATTTGAAACCGGTACGCGAAGTGCAAGTCCATGTAATTTCCCTTTCATGTGCGGCAGCACTAAAGAAAGCGCTTTAGCGGCACCCGTCGTCGTTGGAATGATGGACTGGGCACATGCTCTTGCCCGGCGCAAATCCTTGTGGGGGTTGTCGATATTTTTTTGATCATTTGTATAAGCATGAACCGTTGTCATTAAGCCGTTGTCGATGCCAAATTCATCATCTAACAGCTTGACAACTGGTGCTAAGCAGTTTGTTGTACAAGATGCGTTTGAAATAACTACGTGCTTTTCAGGATCAAGATCATTCTCATTGACACCCATCACAATTGTAACGTCTTCATTTTTACCTGGAGCTGTAAGTACGACCTTTTTCGCTCCAGCATCTATATGGCCCATCGCTTGATCTTTTGAATTAAATTTCCCTGTTGCTTCGATCACGATATCAATCCCAAGCTCTCCCCATGGAAGCTGCTTTGGGTCTCTATTATTGAGCAAAAGCACTCTTTTGCCATTGACAATCAACGCGTCATCTTCTGCTGTCACATCGCATTCGTAACGTCCATGATTTGTGTCATATTTAATTAAATGTGCTAGCGTTTCGGCAGGATAGCTTGCGTTCACCGCTACAATTTGAATTTGATCATCAAGCATTGCTTTTCTGAAGACCATGCGTCCAATTCTGCCAAACCCATTGATCGCTGCTTTTACCTTCATGAACAGGTCACTCCTCTATTATGTGTTATACTCAATAAATTTATTTATGAAATTAGTATATCACATTAGAATGTAATTGCCAGTATATAAACGTATATTTTCAAAAAAGGGCTGTTCTTTGCAATGAAATTGACGAAAAAAGCATAAAAAAAGAAGAGTACTGTATGTACTCTTACTTATCTGTATGTTCCCATTCGTTTAATATGTTCTCTAATTGCTTTCTAATAAAAGCAAGATCTTTTGTGTTTTCTATCACACGGTCTGCTTTTTGGCATTTTTCCTCAAGAGGCTGCTGGGAGTGAATGCGATTCAGTGCTTCTTCCTCGCTCAGGTCGTTTCGATTCATGAGCCGCGACAGCTGCAATTCAGGCGTCGTGTACACAACGATGATGCGGTCGACTAGCCCTTCTAGCTTGCTCTCGAATAGGAGCGGGATATCAAGCACAACAAATGTTTCATTGTTGCTCACCCCTTCATCACGCTGCTCGAGCATTTCCTTTCTGACTTCAGGATGAACGATGGCATTGAGCTTTTTTCTTTTCTCTTCATCAGAAAAAATGATCGCTCCAAGCTGCTGCCGGTTCAGTTCACCATTTGGCAAAAGAACCTCTTCACCAAAAGTTTGAACGATTTGATGAAGGGCAGCCGATCCTTTAGAAACCGCTTCTTTTGCAATGATATCAGCATCCACCACCCGAATGCCTTTCTCTTTTATCATCTGCGAGACTGTGCTTTTTCCGCTAGCAATCCCGCCTGTTAATCCAATGACGAGCGTCAATTCGTTTCCTCCTTTACAGCTTCCACACCCCAATTAAAATGAGCAACAGCCCTGGTAAGCATGCGAGTTTATCGATCCAGCGCCAATTGGCCAAATAATGACCTGCACGCAGTCCGATGCATACAAAAAGAGAACTCATCACAGCGACCGTGATGCTCATGACAATTGGAGAAAAACCAAGAATCGCTGCACCAATCCCTGCACCAAATGCATCGATGGATAAAGCAATTCCAAGAAGCACCGCTTCCATTCCATTAATGGTGCCAGAGCGGTCAATATCTGCACTTGTAGGCTTTCGCAAAATATGAATGACAAGCCCAAGAGACTGCACTTCTACATTGAGAAGTGTTTTTTCATGAAGGAGCAAATCACGCTCTTTCGCTGGTTTATAAAATTGATACAGAACCCAAAGTCCGATGGCAATTAAGATGCCTCCACCCAGTTTATCTGTCACTGAGACAGGGAGGAATGTTGTGAGCAGGCTGCCAATCAGCATGGAAATGAGCAACACAATTCCTGAACAGCAAGCAATAATAACGATGGCTTTAAATGGAATCCTCATCTTGCGAAGACCATACGTAAAACCTACAGAAAAGCTGTCAATGCTGACGGCAATAGCTAAAAACAGAAGCGAAAACGAAATCATACCTGTACTCTTCCTTTCTGTTCATGCAACGATGATCAAGAGTCTCTAGGCGTCCTTAGACTCTTCTTCACTATATGAAGAGCAGGTGGGCTGTGTGTCAGTCTACACCTTGCTGAAAAAAGAATGTTTTTTATCGTATGCATGGCAAAAAGGAAGCATGCTGACGGCTTACTTTTATGAAGGGCGTTTTTGGCAGGTCACACAAAAATGAGTGCCGCGCCCTCCCACCACTGTTTTCTCTATGATACTTCCGCACGTCTGGCAAGGTTCTCCCCGCCGGTCATATACAAGAAGCTGTAATTGAAAAGTCCCAATATCACCTTGTGAATTGATGTAGGAACGAATGGTGCTACCTCCTGCATCAACAGCCACTTGAAGCGTTTCAATAATATGTTTGTGGAGCACCTTGCAAGATGCAAGACTTAGCTGATTCGCTTTTGTTTCTGGATGAATGCCTGATTTAAACAGCACTTCATCTACATAAATATTACCGAGGCCAACCACGATTTTTTGATCAAGTAAAGCCGTTTTGACTACGCGGGAGGTTTTCTTTAATTGCTCCCATAAATAGTCTGGTGTAAATGAATCTGAAAAAGGTTCATACCCCAGCTGTGATAGCGGAAGTTCTTTTTCTTCTTCGCCTGGCTGAAATAGATGCATCGTCCCAAATTTACGGACATCATGGTACCGAAGTTCGGTACCATCTGTGAACGTAAAGACGACGTGTACATGTTTATCATAAGGCTCACCAGTTTCATGTACACGGTATTTCCCTTCCATTCTTAAATGGGAGACCATCACATAGTGGTCTAAATGAAAGAGTAGAAACTTCCCTCTTCTTTCAATGGTTTGAATGGTTTCTCCTACCATCCTTCTAGCGAACTCTTCCGGTTCCCCAGGACGTTTGATGATATTTGGCCATTTGATATCGACCGTTTCAATCGTTTTTCCTTTGACTAACCGCTGAAGAGTGCGCCGGACGGTCTCAACCTCTGGTAATTCCGGCATGCTCCTCGCTCCTTTTTTCTCTCTTTATTCTTTATTTTGCGTCGTACCAAGATGGACCTGAAGCGAAATCGACTTTTAGCGGCACATCGAGCTGAAGTGCGCTTTCCATGACTTCAGGGACGATTTTTTCTAATATGGCGATTTCTTCTTTTGGCGCTTCAAAGATCAGTTCATCGTGCACTTGCAATAACAGATTTGCCTGCAGATTCTCTTCTTTTAACTTTCGTGCCATATCAATCATCGCTTTTTTGATGATATCGGCAGCACTGCCTTGGATCGGTGTGTTCATTGCCGTTCTTTCCGCAAAACTTTTCACATTAAAATTACGGCTTGTGATATCTGGGATATATCGTCTGCGTTTAAGAAGCGTGGTCACATACCCTTTTTGTTTTGCTTCCTGCACGATGTCCTCCATATAGGTTTTCACGCCTTTAAAGCTTGTTAAATAACGTTCAATGAAGGCCGCTGCATCTTTTCTTGTAATCCCAAGGTTTTGAGACAGTCCATAATCACTAATTCCATATACGATTCCAAAGTTGACAGCTTTTGCCTGTCTCCTCATAGAGGAAGTCACTTCTTCTTCTGAGACATGGAACACATCCATGGCTGTTTTCGTGTGAATATCCATATCTTGAGTAAAGGCTTCAATCAAGTTCTCATCTTGAGAAATGTGCGCGAGTACACGCAGCTCAATTTGAGAATAGTCAGCTGCAAACATGAGCCAGCCTTCTTTTGATGGAACGAACGCTTGACGAATTTTTCGGCCTTCTTCTAAACGAATCGGGATGTTTTGAAGGTTTGGGTCTGTTGAGCTTAGTCTTCCTGTTTGTGTAAGTGCCTGATTAAATCTTGTGTGCACTTTATGCGTATCTTTGCGCGTCACTTTCATTAAGCCTTCTACATAAGTAGATTGCAGCTTTCCTATTTGACGGTAATGCAGAATGGACCGAATAATTTCGTGCTTGTCTTCAAGCTTTTCAAGGACATCCGCAGACGTAGAGTAGCCTGTTTTGGTCTTTTTGATAACCGGCAGTCCTAATTTTTCAAATAAAATCACACCAAGTTGCTTCGGTGAATTGATGTTAAATGTTTCTCCTGCTAACCGATGAATGGTTTCTTCATATTCCTTCAGCTTCTTCGTGAGTTCTTCACCCATTTTCTGAAGACGTTCAACATCCACTTTTACTCCAAGAGATTCCATTTCACCTAAGATGAGGGCAAGTGGCAACTCTAAATCTTCATACAGCTCATGCTGATCATTTTTTTCTAACGCTTCAAGGGTCAAATCATGCAGCGCAGAGATCGCTGCTGCTTTTCTTCCAAGATGGTCTTTTAGCTCTTCTTCAGGTGGAATCGCCTGTTTCGCTCCTTTGCCGTAAACTTTTTCATCGGAAAGGGCTATGTTCAGGCCATATTCCTTCGCCACACTTGCAACGTCCTCATAGGATTTCTGCGGATTGACCACATAGGAAGCGAGCAGGACATCGTTATCGACACCTTTAAGATCAACATCATGCCATCTGAGCGCAACAACCGCTCTTTTGGAATCAAAGACCCATTTCTTCTTCGTTTCATCCTGTACCCATTGTTTAAACGCTTCAGATTGCAGAGCATCTTCTTTTGTCATAAAAAATGCACCGTTCTCATTATGGATCGCAAACCCTATCAAATCGGCTTCGTGATAATTGTCTCCTAGCTGTTCTACCACAAGTGCAGCGTGATCTGTCAGCATGTCCTCCGTGACATCTGTCATTTTCTTCACGTCTAGTTCGTCTATTTCTACCGGTTCATCTGATTCTGGCGCTTCTCCTAAACGCTCTAGCAGCGTTTGAAAGCCCAGTTCTTTATAAAGCGAGATGACCTGCTCCATGTGAGGACCTTCATAGGCGAGCTCTTTGCTTGACACATCTATTGGTGCTTCTACGAGAATCGTCGCCAGCTTTTTACTCATCACCGCTTGTTCTTTATATTCTTCAAGCTTTTCTTTTAGCTTTTTCCCGCTGACTTCGTCAATATGATCAAGCAGATTTTCAAGGCTTTCAAACTGCTTTAGTAATTTAATCGCTGTTTTTTCACCGACACCAGGCACGCCTGGGATATTGTCTGATGAGTCTCCCATCAGCCCTTTCATGTCGATGATTTGATCTGGTCTGAGGCCGTATTTCTCTTCAATATGGGCCGGTGTGTAATATTCTACTTCTGTGATCCCTTTTTTCGTAATGGCTACTGTTGTATGGTCTGTTGAAAGCTGCGTTAAGTCTTTATCTCCTGAGAAGATTTTGACCTCAAAGCCGTCCTTTTCTGCCTCTACAGCCAGTGTGCCGATAATGTCATCTGCCTCGTATTGCGGAAGCTCGTACCTTTTCACTTGATAAGCATCTAATAGCTCACGGATGAACGGCATTTGTTCTGATAGTTCTGGCGGAGTTTTTTGTCTTCCGCCTTTATATTCCTTAAAGGTCTCGTGACGGAAGGTGGTTTTACCCGCATCAAATGCTACGAGCATATGAGTCGGCTTCTCGTCTTCCAGCATCTTCATTAAGATCATCGCAAAGCCATAAATGGCATTTGTATGTACGCCTTTATCATTGGATAATAGCGGCAAAGCAAAAAAGGCTCGATAAGCGAGACTGTTTCCATCCACAAGTACTAATTTCTTTTGATCTGTCATCTTTTAATCCTCCATCGACTGAGCCGGCTCAGCCGTCTCTTTCGCACATTGTATGTTCATTTTATCAAAGTTTATTTTGAAAAGAAAATAGACGAGCCTGCATAAAAAAGGGACGAAAACAACAAGTGTTTTCGTCCTTCCAAAATTGGCTCCTTGGATGAAGGGGTTCCTATTCATCCTACCAATGATTGATTAACAAAACATGAATTCATTGTAAAGATCATGTAAATTTTAACGCCACTTTCCATTCTTCTCTATTTTGACTTTAAACTAACGGTAAACGTCGTCCCTTTGCCTTGTTTGCTATGAACAGAAATCGTTCCTTCATGTGCTTCGACAAGGTGTTTGACAATGGCAAGACCAAGCCCTGTACCGCCTGAGTTTCTACTTCTATCTTTATCAATTCGATAAAACCTCTCGAATATTCTTGGAATCTCACTCTTTTTCATACCGATCCCTGTATCTGCTACATCAAATTCATAGCTGTCTTTCCTCTGTCTTGCTGTGATCGTGACACTTCCTCCCTCTGGTGTATAGGTGAGGGCATTATTGATCAGGTTGAGGAAAATTTGTTTTAATCTCAGCGGATCTGCCATGACATAGACCGGCTCTTTCGGGACACGCACTTGTAGGTCAATGCCTTTTTCAGCAGCCTTTTGTTTTAGCAGTACTTCAATCTCTTGAATGATTTCTGTCGCATTGGCTTCTTGAATATTCAGCTTAAAATGCTGCTGTTCAATTTTCGAGAGATCAAGTAAGTCTTGGATGAGCGTTTCTAAACGAATACTCTCTTTTAGGATGATGGACAAAAATTGTGTCAGCGCTTCTTTATCGTCAATGGCACCATCCAGAAGTGTTTCAGAAAAGCCTTTAATTGATGTGATCGGTGTCTTTAATTCATGTGACACGTTAGCGACAAAGTCTTTTCGCATCTGTTCTAGCTGCTTTGTTTCTGTCACATCATGAAAGACAAGAACAATCCCTTTCCATTCATCGTCTGTACTTAAGATCGGGACACCATCGACTTGGAAATAACGGCGCTCGATGTCAACAGCGAGACGTAAAAACTTTCGGACCTTGGTTTCTGTCATGAAAATTTCGTCTATTAACTCAATAATCTCTTCATGGGTAAAGGCTTCATGATACAGCTTGTGCATGTAAATATGTTTTTGCACTTTGAATTGCTTGCGGAATGTTCGATTGACTAAGTGAATATAGCCCATTTTATCAATCAAAATAATCCCCGCTCCAATGTTTTCAATGACTGTTTGCAGACGATCTCGCTGCATTTCGCCAGCGCTTGTCATGTCTTGAAGACTTTCTGCCAGACGCTTCATTGATGTATTGAGTTCACTTGTTTCAATGATCAGCTCTTCATAGTTATTTGTATCATAGTTCCCTCGTTCAAGCTGTTTGGCCACCTTTGTGGCATAATCAATCGGCTTTACATACTTCATCGACATGCGATAGCCAAAAAAGACGATGATAATAATGGCTGAACCAAGACAAAAGGCTAATGCAAGCCAGAGCTGACCATCAATCTCATTCAAAGGCTGGAATGAAGCATGAAGAAATAAATATCCCGCCGGTTCGTTTTGTTTCATCATTGGGACTGCATAATGAAACAGCGCATCCTTCTCATCCTCAATGAACGTTCCTTTTGTTTGGAGCTGCTCACTTTTCAGTGTGTTTAAAATGACAGCCCTTTGTTCTGCTTGACCCGTTGTATGTATGATATTCCCCTTCACGTCCACAATCGACGCATTCATATCGAGATGTTGCTTTGCTTGATTGAGAATCTTCTTGTTTTGCTCCGCATTCAAATCTTCAACATTCATAGAAGAAAGGAGAAAACTCGATTCCTTTTCCATTCGTTCGGTTAATTTTGTTTCATAGAAAATATGAAACATATGATCCAAGAAAAGACCAAGCGCAACAAACACAATAAACAAGAGAAAAATGAGCCCAGAAAAAAGGCGGGTTCTCACTTTACTCATTTGGCTTTGGCTCCTCCAATTTGTAGCCTAAGCCTCGAATGGTTTTAATATATGTTGGTTTTTTTGTGTTCTTTTCAATTTTGTCCCGCAAGTGGCTGATATGCACATCCACAATACGAGTATCACCTGCAAAGTCATAATTCCAAACCGCACTTAACAATAGATCACGCGTAAGGACACGGCCTTTATGCTTAGCCAAATAAAGAAGCAGTTCAAATTCCTTTGGCGTAAGCTCTAGACGTTCTTCTTGGAAATAGACTTCGTAATGTTCAGGTAAAATGCGCAGGTCTCCAATTTTGATTTGGTCTGCAATGATCTCTTCCTTCTCTTCTTGCACTGGAGTCGGCTGAGATTGCTGTGCTCTTCTCAAAATGGCTTTTACCCGAGCACCCACTTCTCTAGGACTGAAAGGTTTTGTCATGTAATCATCGGCTCCAAGTTCAAGACCGAGCACCTTATCAAATTCATCGTCCTTTGCTGTCAGCATTAAAATAGGGAACATCATTTTTTGAATTCTCAGTTGTTTGCACACTTCAATGCCGTCCATTTTTGGAAGCATTAAATCAAGCACAATCAGATCAGGCTGTTCACTTGCTGCTTTTTCAAGCGCTTCTTCTCCGTCTCTTGCTGTGACGACATCGTAGCCCGCCCTTTCAAGGTTATAGCTTAGAAGTGTTACAATTGATTCTTCATCATCCACAACTAATATTTTTTTATTCATGTTGTGCCTCCAATTAGTGATTTCCCCTACATCCGTTTTTTTGTATCTTATGTGAAAAGCGAGAAGTCATGCTTTCTCTTTCATTTTAACGAAAGCTTAACAAGAGAACAATTTAAAATTTCGACAAGATTGGCTTTGTAAACAAAAAGAAGACTCCTCATACGAGAAGCCTTCTTTTTTATTCATATTAAGACAATACTTTCATGACGTTCTTTACAGATTCAACAGAACGGTCAAGCTGACTTCTTTCTTCTTCTGTCAGCTCAAGCTCGATGATCTGCTCAAGGCCGTTTCCACCTACGATTGTTGGAACTCCAAGGTAAATGCCTTCGTAGCCATATTCACCTTCAAGGTATGCAATCGTCGGCATGACGCGGCGTTGATCTTTTAAGATCGCCTCAACCATTTCAACGAGTGAAGCAGCAGGTGCATAATACGCACTACCGTTACCTAATAGGTTGACGATTTCACCGCCGCCTTTTCTTGTTCTTTCAACAATTGCATCAATTCGCTCTTTAGGAATTAATGTTTCCAGCGGGATACCGCCTGCATAAGAGTAACGTACAAGAGGAACCATGTCGTCCCCATGTCCGCCAAGAACAAAGCCCGTCACATCTTTCACAGATAGGTTTAATTCTTGAGCAACGAACGTACGGAAACGTGCTGTATCAAGAATTCCTGATTGTCCGATGACTTTTTCTTTTGGTAATCCTGATTCTTTATAAACTGCATATGTCATTGCATCAACAGGGTTTGTTAACACAACAATGATCGCTTCTGGAGAATATTTAACGATTTCACGTGTCACACTGCGCATGATTTTTTCATTTGTTGACACGAGGTCGTCACGGCTCATTCCCGGCTTTCTTGCAATTCCTGCCGTAATGACCACGACATCAGAACCGGCTGTATCTTCGTAGTTAGAAGTTCCTGTAATATTCGCATCGAAGCCTTGAACAGGACTTGCTTCCAGCATGTCAAGTGCTTTCCCTTTTGTCGGGTTCTCAAGCTGAGGGATATCCACTAATACGACATCCGCTAATTCTTTTTGAGCTGTTAGAAATGCTGTAGTTGCTCCAGTAAAGCCTGCTCCGATGACAGATACTTTTTTACGCTTGTTTGCCATTTCCTTTTTCCCCTTTAACTTTAAAGTTTAAGAATCAAGACAAGTTTTTGATGAGCTCGTCAGCAAACTCAGAACATTTCACTTCTGTTGCACCGTCCATTAATCTAGCAAAATCGTACGTGACGACTTTAGATGCAATTGTTTTTTCAACAGATTGAATCACTAGATCAGCAGCTTCTTGCCATCCAAGGTGCTCAAGTAAAAGCACGCCTGATAGAAGAACAGAAGATGGATTCACTTTATCAAGACCAGCATATTTCGGTGCTGTTCCGTGAGTCGCTTCAAAAATAGCGTGTCCTGTTTCGTAGTTGATATTTGCACCAGGTGCGATACCAATTCCACCAACTTGTGCTGCAAGTGCATCAGAGATGTAGTCTCCGTTTAAGTTCATTGTTGCGACAACATCGAACTCAGCTGGACGAGTTAAAATTTGTTGAAGGAAAATATCTGCAATGCTGTCTTTGACAATGATTTTGCCAGCAGCTTCTGCTTCACTTTGCGCTTTGTTTGCCGCATCTTTTCCATCTTGTTCTACAATACGATCATATTGTGCCCATGTAAAGACTTTGTCGCCAAACTCTTTTTCAGCCACTTCGTAGCCCCAGTTTTTGAAGGCTCCTTCTGTAAATTTCATGATGTTTCCTTTGTGAACAAGTGTCACAGATTTACGGCCTTGGTCAATCGCATATTGGATCGCTGCTCTGACAAGACGAGATGTTCCTTCTTCAGAAACTGGTTTGATTCCGATACCTGATGTTTCTGGGAAACGGATTTTATTCACACCTAATTCGTTTTTCAAGAAGTCGATTAACTTCTTCACTTCGTCTGATCCTTTTGCATACTCGATTCCTGCATAGATATCTTCAGTGTTTTCACGGAAGATGACCATGTCTGTGTCTTCTGGACGTTTCACAGGAGATGGTACGCCTTGGAACCAGCGAACTGGACGTAAGCATGTGAATAAATCAAGCTCTTGTCTTAGTGCCACGTTCAATGAACGAATTCCTCCGCCAATTGGTGTTGTCAGTGGTCCTTTGATCGCGATTAAATATTCACGAATGTCTTCAAGTGTTTGCTCTGGAAGCCACTCGCCCGTTTTATTATAAGCTTTTTCACCTGCATATACTTCTTTCCAAGTGATTTGCTTTTCACCTTTATATGCTTTTTCTACAGCTGCTTCAAGAACTCTTGATGCTGCTTTCCAAATGTCAGGACCGATTCCGTCCCCTTCGATAAACGGGATAATTGGATTATTTGGTACATTCAATACGCCGCCAGTAACTGTAATTTTTTCGCCTTGTGACAATGATATTACCTCCCAGGTTATGTAGTGAATATTTGAAACTTCCAAGCTTGATGTCTGCAAGCCAAGAAGTTTTTCACGTGATTCGTTTTTTGTTGATATGGAGGCTGATTGGTTTAGATGGATCAGCCTCCGCTATTCTATAAACATTAGTCTCTTTCACTGATCGGAACAAACGTTTGAAGATCAGGTCCAATATAGTCAGCTCTTGGACGGATCAGACGGTTGTTGTCATATTGCTCTAAAATGTGAGCAATCCATCCAGAGAATCGGCTGATCACGAAAATTGGTGTAAACAAGTCATGATCAATCCCAAGACTGTGATAGACAGAAGCAGAATAAAAATCAACATTTGGTGGAAGATTTTTCTCTGATGTCACGATTTCCTCTGCGCGTACAGACATTTCATACCATTTTGGCTCGCCTGTGAGATTTGTTAAGCGCTGGCTCATTTCTTTTAAATGTTTTGCACGCGGGTCACCCTGGCGGTAAACGCGGTGGCCAAAGCCCATAATTTTCTCTTTCTTCTCTAGCTTACCATGAATATAGGAATCTACGTTTTCAACTTCGCCAATTTCTGAGAGCATCTTCATTACGCCTTCATTCGCGCCGCCATGAAGTGGTCCTTTCAATGCGCCGATAGCTGCTGTTACACCAGAGTAGATATCTGATAGTGTAGCAACACATACACGTGCTGTAAATGTCGATGCGTTTAATTCGTGATCCGCATGTAGAATGAGCGCTTTATCAATCGCTTCAATTTCTACTGGTGAAGGCTCTTCGCCGTTTAGCATATATAAGAAGTTTGCAGCATAGCTGTATTCTTCTTTTGGCTGTACAGGCTCAAGTCCCTTTCGAATGCGTGAAAATGCAGCGACAAGTCCAGAAATTTTCGCTTGTAAGCGAATGGCTTTTCTGTAATTCGCTTCTTTGTCCATAATCTCTGATTCGTCATCAAGCAAACCTAATAAGGATACCGCTGTACGAATCGCAGACATTGGATGAACCCCATCCAGCGAATAAGATTTAAAGTGCTCAATGATCTCTTGCGGAATATGAGCATTTTCATTGAGCTGCTGCTTTAACTCGCTTAGCTCCTGCTCATTCGGCAGCTTTAAGTGCCATAACAGGTAGACAATTTCTTCGAAAGTCGCTTTTTCAGTTAAATCATCGATATTGTACCCTACATAAGTAAGAGTATCATCAATAATTGAGCTTACGGATGAAGTTGTTGCCACGATACCTTCAAGACCTCTTGTTGCTGTCATGTTCAATCTCCCCTTTTTAAAAAGATTCCCCTTCGTTGCAAAATTCTCGCTTTTTGAAAGCGCTATCCAACCAAAATAGGCTGGCAGGTTTAGAAAAGAAAATGCTTACATTTACCTATACGGTTAGAGCGCTTTTAGCCTCATATCTCGTGTTTGATCAATGAGTTCAAAATTAAGCCTATTCCCATTATAAACAATAATCAGACATTTGTTAAATGTTTAACTATAATTTTTTTTGATATTTTTTTTTCCAGCCTTCCGGTTCGGGCATGGAATAAAGGGATTTTGCTTCTTTTAATATATTTAATTATGTTTTTTTGCAAAAGCTCACGTCAGAAAAAATATCAAAAGAAAGTGGCATGTGCCACTCTCTTTTTAACCGCTGAAAAATTTCACTGCTTGCATCGCTAAATAGGCAATTCCAGCACCAATCAGCGGGCCAACAGCCACACCTTTGAATAAACTGACTGCCAAAATCGTACCAAATACAAGGGCTGCTGTGATATGCGGATCGTTTTCGAGTAGCACAATACCGTTTTTTGCAATTAATGCTACCAATATACCCGCTCCAAGAGCTATCCAAGCATAGGAAGATTTCATCGCTTCTCCAAGCTGCTTAAATCCAATGTCACCTGTTGCAATCGGGACCAGCACAGCGATCGTGATGACCGTCACACCCCAATTGATACCTTTTGATTGCAGAACCGGGAATATTTTTTGATCCAGGCCAATCAGCTTAATGGCAATCAGCACAGAGACCGCTAAAATTAACGAATTGTTTTTTGCAATAAGTGCAATAACGAGTAAAAGAACCAAAAACAAATTTGCTTGAGTAAACATACGCCGCTCCTTTCTTTCTTTTTATTGCGACCTTTTCATATTACTAATCTTTTTGAATAAAATGAAGTATCGGACATGCTTGTTTTTTGGAGGGGATTGTGTGAATCACACTTATGTGGGCATTTTTTTGCGAAGTTTGATGATTTTCAGCATCGCCGTTTGTGCGGTTGTTTTTTTATATCAGTCTTTTCCGTTTTTATATCCATTTTGGATTGCATTTGCCGTGTCGTGTTTGATTCATCCAGCCGTATGCAAAATCGAAAACATGACCGGGATGCCAAGAGGTTTTGTTGTCATCATTGTGCTATTACTCTTTTTAGTGGTAGCAGCCGGATTCATGACACTTTTAGTAGCGGAAATCATTTCAGGAAGTGCTTATTTAGCAAAGGTACTTCCAGGTCATCTTGACCAAATGATTGGGATCGTGGAACGTTTTTTCACAGATCAGATTTTGCCTTTATATCATGATTTGACTGCTCAATTTAATACTCTTCAAGCAGGTCAAAAGGAATCGATTTTAGGACAAATCCAAGCACTTGGTGACGAAGCAGCGGCAAAAATCGGGACTTTCCTTTCAAAAACTCTTGAATTCATTCCAGCTTTTTTAGGTCTTTTGCCTGATGCAGCAGCGACGCTTTTATTTTCCGCACTAGCGACTTTTTTTATCACAAAAGATTGGTTTACGTTAAAAAAATATGGTTCTCGTATCTTTCCCGCCAAATGGATGCTTCATACACGTGCCATTTTATCTGAAATCAAAAAAGCCATTTCTGGCTTTATGAAGGCCCAGCTTCTCCTTGTTGCCATGACCATTGGGATCGTGCTGATTGGGCTTTTCATCTTAAAGGTCGAACATGCGATTGTGATCGCTCTATGTATTGGTCTAGTTGATTTACTTCCTTACATCGGGAGTGGCACCGTTTTTCTTCCGTGGATCATTTACTCCGCCATGACAGGAAATCTTTCACTCGCCATTGGACTGGGCATTTTGTATATTGTGGTGCTCATTCAAAGACAAATATCAGAGCCAAAAGTCTTAAGTAAATCAATCGGTCTTAATCCTTTAGCAACACTTGTGGCATTGTTTGTCGGGTTAAAATGCTTTGGTTTTCTTGGACTTGCACTCGGTCCCGCTTCTCTTGTCGTTTGGCAGGCGTTTCGTAATGCAGGGGTTTTCAGAGACCTTTATCAGTACATTCGGTATGGTGCGCAAAAGTAAAAGAGACCTGATGCGAAGGTCTCTTTAGCGTATAATCGTATAGCGTTTGCGATTGGACATGTTTCTAAGCCAGCGCTCAAAGAGCGGTTTGATCCGTTTTCTTGTCATGGGAATGAGCAACACAGCACCAATCAGATCAGAAAGGAATCCAGGTATGAGCAGCAGCAAACCACCGATCAGAATGCAGAAGCCATCGACAATGGTGGCCCCTGGCATTTTGCCATATTGTAAATCTCGCTGCACTTTCTGAAATGCCTCTATTCCTTGTTTTCTTGCAAAGTAAGCACCTAATGCGCTTGTTAGCACAATGACTAGCATCGTTGGTAAAATACCAATGATGTTACTTGAGATTAAAAATAAACTAATTTCCACTGCTGGGAACAGAATCAATAATAGTAGAAAATATTTTTTCAAGCCATATCACCTCATGGGGTCTCTTTCATCGAAAGCTGTTTACTTTTTTTAGTGTAACATAAAAAAAGAGAGGAGTCAGACAACTCCCCTCGTGTGTGATTTAAAGGACGCTTGCACGGCCTTTGTAGATCGCTCCGCGTGCTGGATCTACTGTAATCTCTTCGCCTTCTTTTAGAAGTGTTGTGGCACTGTCAAGACCGACAATGACTGGAATACCAAGACTAAGCCCAACGACTGCTGCATGGCTTGTTAAACCGCCTTCTTCCGTGATAAGTGCAGATGCTTTTTCTAAAGCACCCATCATGTCACGATCTGTGCAGTTTGCGACAAGAATCGCACCATCGTACATTTTTTCCTCTGCTTCTTTTCCGCTTTGTGCAATAACAACCGGTCCAAATGCAGATTTGCGGCCAATTCCTTGACCCTTCGCAATGATGTCACCGACAACATACACTTTCATTAAGTTGGTTGTACCTGTTTCACCAACTGGCACACCAGCTGTAATCACGATTAAATCACCATGTCTTACATAGCCTGTTTCAATTGACTTTTCTACTGCATTCTCAAGCATTTCATCAGTAGATGTCGTTTTTGAACCGCTCTTTGCAAATACACCGAATACGAGTGAAAGTTTTCTTGCCACTGATTCGTTTGCTGTGACTGCTACGATTGGTGCTTTTGGTCTATATTTTGAAATCATTCTCGCTGTATGACCGCTCTCAGTAGGTGTCACAATTGCCGCCACATCAAGCTTCATAGCTGTGTGCGCAACAGATTGACCGATCGCATCTGTAATGCTGACTTCTACTTCTTCGCTTCTGCGAGAAAGGATCGCTTTATAGTTAAGTGCTTCCTCTGAACGTGAGGCAATGTTGTGCATCGTTTGCACAGCTTCAACTGGATATGTTCCTGCTGCTGTTTCACCAGATAGCATGATCGCATCTGTACCATCAAAAATAGCATTTGCCACATCACTTGCTTCTGCACGAGTTGGACGCGGGTTACGCTGCATGCTATCCAGCATTTGAGTTGCTGTGATGACAGGCTTGCCTAAACGGTTGCATTTTTTGATTAGCATTTTTTGAACAAGTGGTACTTCTTCTGCCGGAATCTCTACACCAAGATCTCCACGCGCGACCATCAGTCCATCTGATACCTCAAGGATTTCATCGATGTTATCAACGCCCTCTTGGTTTTCAATCTTCGGAATGATTTGAATGTCAGCTGCGTTGTTCTTTTCAAGCAGCTCACGAATCTCAAGAACATCAGAAGCTCGTCTTACAAAAGAAGCTGCGATGAAATCGACACCTTGTTCAATTCCAAACAGAATATCATTGGCATCCTTTTCTGTAATACCCGGCAAGTTCACACTCACACCTGGTACGTTGACACCTTTTTTGTTTTTCAGTGTACCTGTATTCATCACTTTTGTGACGATTTCTTTTCGGTCCTTATTTAATTCTTTTACTTCTAGACCAATCAGACCATCATCTAATAAAATGGTTGAGCCCACTTCTACATCATGAATTAAATCTTCGTACGTCACACTGATTTTTTCAGTGTTTCCCACAATGTCTTCCATACTCACGATAAGATCAGCACCAGCAACTAACTCAATTGAGCCGTTTTCAACTGTACGTGTACGGATCTCTGGACCTTTTGTATCAAGAAGGATCGCAATGTCCTTGCCTAAAGTTTTACCTGCTTTGCGAATGTTTTCAATACGTGCACCATGCTCTTCAAAATCTCCATGAGAGAAGTTTAGTCTGGCTACATTCATTCCTGCTTCAATCAATTCAGTCAGCTTTTCAATGCTTTCACTTGCTGGACCGATTGTACAAACGATTTTTGTCTTTCTCATTACTGTTCCTCCTAAGGTCTTCTCGTTTTATATAGAGAGCTCTTGTGAAAGTCGGTACATATTTTGATCGACTGTATGCTTTTTATCTAAGATGTCTAAAATATCGTGATGAACGAGTTCGTTGCTTTGAATGCCTACACAGCGTCCGCCTCTTCCTTCAAGAAGAAGTTCTACTGCATACGCTCCTAAGCGACTTGCGAGCACTCGGTCAAACGCACTTGGAGAACCTCCACGCTGAATATGTCCTAAGACAGATACACGCGTTTCAAGGCTTGTCTCCTCTTCAATTCTCTTACCAAATTCGACACCGCTGCCTACGCCTTCTGCGACGATGATGATACTGTGCTTCTTGCCGCGCTCATGTCCTCTTCTCAATCTGGCAATAATTTCGTCCATGTCATAGTCTGCTTCAGGAATCAAAATCGATTCAGCTCCGCCTGCAAGACCTGACCAAAGGGCAATATCCCCTGCATGTCTTCCCATTACTTCCACTACGTATGTACGTTCATGAGATGTGGCTGTATCACGAATTTTATCAATGGCATCAATGACTGTATTTAGTGCTGTATCAAAGCCAATAGTGAAATCAGTACCAGGAATGTCATTGTCAATCGTGCCAGGGACACCTACACATGGAAAACCGAGCTCTGTTAATTTCTTCGCTCCCATGAATGAGCCATCTCCACCGATGACAACAAGTCCTTCAATACCGAATTTTTTTAAGTTCTCAATCCCTTTTTCACGACCTTCAACTGTCTTGAATTCAGGACATCTTGCCGTGTAAAGTTTTGTTCCCCCGCGATGAATGATATCGCCTACTGAACCTATTTCGAGTTTCTCAATTTTACCGTTAATTAGACCTGAATATCCATTATAAATACCGTAAACTTCTACATTATGGTAAATTGCTTTCCTTACAACTGCGCGCACAGCTGCATTCATTCCTGGGGAATCCCCACCGCTCGTTAAAACTCCTATACGCTTCATCTTTTTCACCTCAGAGACCATATATGAATTAAACATACCATTTCCACTGCTTGAAAACAATCATGAGCAAAACCGGATGTTTTCAATACGAATTTCTAAAACCGTACTTATTATACAATTAAATAAAATGTTTTTAAACAAAAGTTAAGAAAGTCATGAAAGCACTTTGTTCAAAAAACAGTTAATTCAAGTGCTCTAAACCTTGTCAAATCAACGTTTTCAGACGTTTCAAATTTTATGAAAACAAAAGAAAATTATTTTCAAATAGCGCTTACATCAGATCGTTTTGATGAAAAAAGACGAAAAAAATAAACGCCAGCCAAAAGGCTGTACGTTTATTTAGTTTACCCCAATATATTGATTTTCAATCGATACTTTGCCGATTGCTTTGTATTTTTGATATCTTTGTTCGACTAATTCTTCAGGCGATTGTTTGAGCAAAGATGTAAGTGACTGTTTTAATGTTTTTTCAATGTAGGCTGCTTGTTGTTTCACGTCTCGGTGTGCTCCACCTTGCACTTCTTTAATAACATCATCTATAATATCTAATTCTTTTAGGTCTGGAGCGGTAATTTTCATTGATTCTGCAGCTTTTTTCGCAAGTGATGAGTCCTTCCAGAGCAGTGCTGCTGCACCTTCAGGTGAAATCACTGAATATGTTGAGTTCTCTAGCATAAATAGGTGGTTTCCTACGCCTAAGCCTAGTGCTCCGCCACTTCCGCCTTCTCCAATGACAATACAGACAACCGGTACACGAAGTCCTGCCATTTCGAAAAGGTTTTTCGCAATTGCTTCACTTTGCCCGCGTTCTTCAGCTGCTTTACCAGGATAAGCTCCTTTTGTATCAATAAAGCAAATGATTGGACGATTAAATTTATCTGCTTGTTTCATCAAGCGCAATGCTTTACGGTAACCTTCTGGATGCGGCATCCCGAAATTACGGCGCAAGTTTTCTTTTGTGTCTTTTCCGCGCTGATGACCAATGACTGTGACAGGAAGTCCTTTAAACGTGGCAATTCCTCCAACGATGGCTTCATCGTCGCCATAAAAACGGTCACCGTGACATTCGAAAAAGTGATCAAACAGCTCTTGAATGTAATCGAGAGTTGTTGGGCGCATCGCATGACGAGCAATTTGTACTCTGTCCCAAGGCTTTAAATTTGTATAAATGTCTGTTTCAAGCTTACTCAGACGCGTTTCAAGACGCTCAATTTCCGCACTTAAATCCATCTCTGAGTTTTGTGTGAACTTTTTCAATTCATCAATTTTCGCTCGAAGTTCAATGACAGGTTTTTCAAATTCTAGTTCTCCAGCCACTCTCGTTCACCTCCTGTGCTGTGTAATGCTAAGATTTGGCCTAATGTTTCTTTCATTTCTGCACGGTGAATCACAGCATCTAGCTGACCATGCTTCATTAAAAATTCAGCCGTTTGGAAGTCCTCTGGTAGGTCTTCACGAATGGTTTGTTCAATGATTCTGCGACCAGCAAAACCAATTAATGCACCAGGCTCAGCAAAGTTGTAATCACCGAGAGACGCAAAACTAGCTGATACACCACCAGTTGTCGGATTGGTCATCACAGAGATAATCAGACCTTGATCCTCGCTGAACAGCTTTAATGCTGAACTTGTTTTTGCCATCTGCATTAGACTAAGAATCCCCTCTTGCATTCTTGCTCCTCCAGATGCAGTGAAGATGATAAATGGCACCTTGTCCGCTTTTGCTTTCTCAATAGCTAATGTAATCTTTTCACCAACGACTGAGCCCATGCTGCCCATACGGAACGTGGCATCCATGACAGCAATGACAGCACTTTGACCTTTAATTTCACCTTTTCCTGTTACGATGGCTTCATTCAAAGATGTTTTTTCTCTGTCTTTCTGAAGCTTTTCTTCGTAGCCTGGGAAACCGAGCGGATTCTCAGAAATGAGGTGACCGTTAAATTCTTCAAATGTGCCTTCGTCTACAAGGCTTTCAATACGTTGTTTTGCATTCATTTGCAAATGTCTGCCGCAATTCATGCAAACACGTAAATTTTTATCTAGTTCTTTGGTGAGCATTATTTTTTTACATTGCGGACATTTGGTCATGATGCCTTCAGGCACATCTTGACTTGCCTGTTCAGAGGGTACAGATGCATATTTTTTCTTTTTACTGAAAATATTCTTGATTGACAAATGACTACCTCCCTTTTTGAAGGGTTTTTTCTTTACACGCACATCCACTATTATAGGACATGTCATAACTGTACCGAAACTATTGTACTTTTTTTGTCAAACGCTGTCATCCTTCATTCAATTTTTTCAGTGGGGAATTGATGAGAAATGAGTATAGGTTTGGGGCGCTGAGTAGTTGGTATATGTGAATTGTGAACGTCTACAAAAAAATCTCATTTAGGATGAAAAAAATTTCGTATAAGAGAGGAAATGGTGCACGTTTTTCCTCCAATTTCAGAAAGAACGTGCACACTTTCCCATTTCGATTACTCGCCGATAATCGTTAATTTTCTTGTTTTTTCTGCAACAGCTTCTGGGTCTACTTTGATTCTTGAAACGCCCGTTTCCATTGCTGCTTTTGCCACTGCTTTGGCTACCGCTGGCGCTACTCGTGCATCAAATGGTGCAGGGATAACGTATTCCGCTGACAATTCTTCATCTGATACAAGGGAAGCAATCGCTTCAACAGCTGCAATTTTCATTTCTTCGTTAATGTGTGTCGCACGTACATCAAGCGCCCCGCGGAAAATACCAGGGAATGCAAGGACGTTGTTCACTTGGTTCGGGAAGTCAGAACGGCCAGTTCCTACAACACTTGCACCTGCTGCATGTGCATCTTCTGGCATGATCTCTGGGTTTGGATTCGCCATTGCGAAGATGACAGGATCTTTTGCCATTTTTCCAACCATTTCTTTAGTTAAAGCACCTGCTACTGAAACGCCGATAAAGACATCTGCGCCTTCAATCACTTCTTCTAAAGAACCTTCTTTACGATCTTGGTTCGTGAATTTAGCTACTTCATTTTTCACTGCATTCATACCATTCGGACGGCCTTCATAAATAGCGCCTTTTGTATCACACATGATGATATCACGTACACCGAAATGATAAAGAAGTTTGATAATCGCAATTCCTGCTGCTCCAGCGCCGTTTGCAACCACTTTAATTGAAGACATTGATTTTCCAGACAGCTTCAGTGCATTCACAAGTCCTGCCACTGTTACAATCGCTGTCCCGTGCTGATCATCGTGGAAAACAGGAATGTTTGTCTCTTTTTTCAAACGCTCTTCAATGATAAAGCAGTTTGGTGCTGCAATATCTTCAAGATTCACGCCGCCAAATGTCGGCTCAAGAAGCTTCACTGTTTCAACGATTTTGTCTACATCGTTTGTTGCAAGTGCGATTGGGAATGCATCAACACCTGCAAAGCTTTTGAATAAGACAGCTTTTCCTTCCATTACTGGAAGAGATGCTTCAGCCCCAATGTTTCCAAGCCCTAACACAGCACTTCCGTCTGTGACAACAGCAACCATATTGCCTTTCATTGTATAATCATACACTTTGCTTGTGTCGTCATAAATATCTTTACATGGCTCTGCCACACCTGGTGAGTAAGCCAAGCTCAAGTCTTTCGCATTTTTCACTTGTACCTTTGATTTTGATTCGAGTTTGCCTTGATTCTCTTTGTGCATATGTAATGCTTCTTCTCTTAATGACATGTGATGAACACTCCTTCAAGTGGAAAATGATTTAATGAATTGCTAAGTTGATAAGCACATACTTGGCAGTTTAAATACACAGAATCTTTAAAATGATAACACAATAGGTGAAATTGTAAAACATATTCAGACGATTTGTCATCATTTAATCACAACGTTTTGTTCACCTAGCAGCTCTTTTAACTGGAAAATGACCGCATGATCTGCATGAACTTTGTATGCATCTGGAAGTCTCATCGTCTTTTTTTGCTTTTCATAATACAAATAGACATCTGCTTCTCCGCTGTGCATGGAGATCACTCGCTTCACTTGTTCTAGCAGTTCCTGCGTATGGTTCTCTTCTTTGACTCGAATGTAGACAGATTCTTTTCTTTTAGAGCCCATCTCTTCCAGTAGAACAGCTTCTTGCACGATGATTTGACTGCTCTCATTTCTGACATCTATTCTGCCTTCAACATAAAGCATTGCGCCCTCCTCAAGTAAGGGGGACAGCTTTCTAAATTGCTCTGGAAAGACGACACCTTCCATTTCTCCCGTTTCATCCCCGAATGTGACAAATGCCATCGATTGTCCATTTTTTGTCCGAATCGATTTCACCTTTGTCAAAAGACCACCCATTGAGATCTTTCGCTTTATATAGGAAGAAAGTCTGATGATTTCCACTGCACCATTCTCTCTCAAACGATCTCGATACGCTTGTACAGGGTGATTTGATAAATATAACCCGAGTGCTTCTTTTTCAAATTGCAGGAGATCAACAAGCGGCAGTTCGTCTATCTCTGCATATTTTGGCTTAATGGAGAACGTTGTATCCCCAAGAAAGTCCAGCTGATCCTCAGGTGTTAAAAATGACACATGGTCTAACGCAATATCTATCGATGCTAATAACGAAGCACGATTTGGATGAAGCTCATCCATTGCCCCTGAGAAAATGAGGGCTTCAATCGTTTTTCGGTTGACACTCTTTGTTGATACCCTTGCACAAAAATCAAATAAATCTTCAAATGGCTTTTCCTGTCTTGCTCTGTATATATCCTTTACAGCTGACACTCCGACATTTTTGATCGCTCTTAAGCTGTAGCGGATCTCCCCTTTTTCAACCGTGAATGGAAATTCGCTCTTATTAATAGAAGGCTTCAACACAGATATCCCTTTTTCCTTTGCCTCATAGAAATATTGAGCCACTTTGTCTTCATTTCCAATCACACTCGTTAAAAGACCGCACATAAAATATAACGGATAATGCGCTTTTAAATAAGCAAGCTGAAAGCCGATCATGCTATATGCAACAGCATGGCTTCTATTAAAACCATAGTTTGCAAATTTGACGATTAGGTCATAAACGTCATTTGCAATGTTAACAGGATACTCCTTTTTTAGGCATCCTTCAACAAAATGGCTTCGCTCTTCATCAAGCACCTTTTTATCTTTCTTCGAAACGGCTCTTCTTAGTAAATCAGCCTCGCCCAGCTTAAAGCCTGCCATCTTTGCTGCAATCAGCATGATTTGCTCCTGATAGACGATGACCCCATATGTATCCTTTAAGATGTCATACAAATCTGGATGCGGATAGGAGACTTTCACTCTGCCATGCTTTCGGTCGATAAAGAGCGGGATATTCTCCATCGGACCCGGGCGGTATAAGGCATTGACTGCCACGATATCTTCTAGACTAGAAGGTTTCAGTCGTCTCAGCACCTGACGCATACCTTGTGATTCGAGCTGGAAAATCCCCGTTGTATCTCCCGCTGATAACAAATCAAACGTTTTCTGATCTTCATATGAAATGTCACTAAAGTTAATGTGGACGTTTTCCTGTCTTTCAATCTGGTTTTTAATGGATTCAATTAATGTTAAGTTTCTCAAACCTAAAAAATCCATTTTTAAAAGACCGAGATCTTCTAAATAATTCATCGCATATTGCGTCAAATACACTCCATCATGGCCTTCTTGAATAGGCACGACTTGTGTGAGCGGCTCCTCACTTAGAACAACGCCGGCTGCATGTGTTGACGTATGTCTTGGTAATCCTTCTACCTTTAAAGCGGTTTGAAACACTCTTTGCAGCTCTTCAGATTGCTGGAGCAGTGTTTTTAATTCTGAGGAGACTGTCACCGCTTCTTTCAGTGTCGTCCCTGGCTTTGATGGGATGAGTTTTGCAAGGCGGTCTGCTGCTTTTGAATCAATTCCCATCACACGTCCGACATCTCTTAAAGCTGCCTTTGCGGCAAGTGTTCCAAACGTGACAATTTGCGCCACATGCATATCCCCATATTTGTCTTTTACATATGAAATGATTTCATCCCTTCTCGTGTCAGGAAAATCGATATCTATATCCGGCATGCTGATTCGTTCAGGATTTAAAAAACGCTCAAATAAAAGCCCGTGACGGATCGGATCGACATCTGTAATAAACAGAACATACGCAACTAAAGAGCCTGCTGCTGATCCCCGGCCAGGACCTGTGACTATGCCATGATCATGAGCATACTTCATAAAATCCCACACAATGAGGAAATAGTCACTGAAATTCATTTTTTGAATGATGCTCAGCTCATACTCAAGCCTTTTGATATATGTGTCATTTGAAGCAATCTGTCTTCGTTTCATGCCTTCTTGGCACACTCTTCGTAAAAACTGATCAGCTGTTGATTGATCAGGCGTCGGATAAGTTGGCAGTTTCGTCTGACCAAGATTTAAATCGACCTCACAGCGGTTTGCAATCTCAACCGTTCTTGCCAGCAATTCTGGATCATCACCATACCACTGCGTCATTTCTTCGATCGATCTGAAATGCTTGTCTGCTTGGTCTTCCTCTATTTCTGATAACTGCTGGCCTGCTTTAATGGCCTTTAAACATGTATATGCGGTTTTGTCCTCTTGATGTATATAGTGGACGTCACCTGTTGCCACAAGCGGGATGTTCGCCCTTTTTGAGAGTTCCCTTAGCTTATGAGACAGCTCTTCGTCCTGCTGAAACGGCTGAACGGCTAAATACACATGTTCCTCACCAAAAAGATCTTTTAAATGGCTGGCCGCATCCCTTGCTTCATCTAGCTGATCATGTTGCAGCAGCGTTTCAATATAGCCGGATACGCCTGGTGTGATGGCAATAAGGCCATGATGATAGGCTTTCAGCCATTTCTCTTTCAAGCCGGTTTTTGACTTTGATTTCAAGACACTGCTAATTTTGATCAAGTTTTGATAGCCTTCATTGTTTTTGGCAAGGAGGATCAAAGGATAAGCCTCTGTCTCTTGTTCATCTATGAAGACAGAAGCTGTTAAACCAATAATCGGCTTGATGCCATGTGTTTTACATTCCTTATAAAATTCAACCGTTCCATACATCACATGGTCATCCGTAAGAGCGAGCGCTTGATAGCCAAGTTCTTTCGCCTTTAATACGAGCTCTTTGACCTTCGCTGCACTGCTCAACAAGCTGTATCCACTGTGGACCTGAAGATGAACATAGGACATGCTTAATCCACTCCTTTCGTCTAAATTCATTCTTTCATTATAAAACGCGATGCGGTGAGAAACAAATGTTCTTTCTTTTCCGCTCGTTCATACTTGTCCAGCACACGCCATATATTGAATAGAGTGAGGTGGGAAAAATGGATGTGAAGGAAGCCTTTATTCCAAACTTTATTAGTTGTTATTTTATCGCACTGGGGGTTATTTTGGGCGGTGCCATTATAGGCGGGGTAGGTGCATATTTATCTGGTCAGCCACCGCTATCAATTATTTCAAGTCTTGCCAACCGCTTAAAAATTTGGGCACTTGTTGCGGCAATCGGTGGAACTTTTGATGCGGTCTATAGTTTTGAAAGAGGGATTTTCGAAGGGAACACACGTGATATTTTCAAGCAGATCTTGTTAATTATCTCTGCTATGGGCGGTGCGCAAACGGGGTATCTCCTGATTACGTGGCTCACTCAGGAGCATGTGTCATCATGAGGGTGCCTGAGCTGTATAAACGTCCAGGCTGGCAGCGTTTTTTTGCTGGGATGATGTTCGGCGCAATTATCAGCTGGCTGATTTTTCTCTTTACGTATGGCACCTTTCAAGAGAAGCAAGTGACACTGCTCAGAAGCCAGCAGCACCATATGGACAGTCTGAAAGAACAAATCACACTCTATCGGGAAGATTTGCATAAATTAAATGAAGACAATAAGCAGCGTCTGCTTATTCAGAGCGTAGATGTTCACCTCGTCAACCGTGAGCAGTACAAAATCCCGGAGCCAGATACCTTAAAATTTGAAGATCAGGTGAAAGAGGATATCTCAGAGGTGATCACAAAGGATATTGAAAGTGTCTATAAAACAAAAGAGCTCTTAAAACGGACCGTGGAAAATAAAGAATATACGATTAGAGAAAAGGCATACCGCGCCAAAGTCACTGAGCTGACCATTTATACAAAGCTATCGCTTGAAGTGCGTATTTCCTTTGCTGAATAATAGATGATGTGGAATTTTTATGAATTTCTGCACTCAATGATCGCTTTTCACTTGTTATTTTTATACACTAAAAGAAGAACGAGATGATTATAAGAAAGAGGTGAGAACAATGGAGGTTTACAGCTATCGTCAAATGGCACGAGACAAAGCAAGCCGGATTAAAGACGGCATGTGTGCTTATGCCGAGACAGAAATGATGGCCCATTTAATTAAAAAAGAATTAAAGCATCAAAATCTCCAAGCCTATGAAGATTCAACTGACATCGGCTGCTGGTTCATCCCTGTATCCAAGTAACCCTTTTCTCAAGCACAAAAAAAGAGAGGGGGACTTGAAGCCCCTCTCTCACGATGATGATTTACATACTTCTTCTAAATCACGCAAAATCTCATCTGCAACTGCCCAATCATATATGGACGCACCGGCTGCAAGCGGGTGACCTCCGCCATGATATTTTTTAGCAATGGTGTTAATGACGACGCCTTTTGAGCGGAATCTCACACGAATCTGATCGTTCTCTTCCACAAAAAAGACCCATGCCTTAATCCCTGCAATATTTCCAAGTGTTCCAACAAGCTGTGAGGCTTGCTGCGCTGTTGTTTGGAACGACTCCAAAATGTCACGTTTAATAAAAACAGAAGCTACGCCATTCTCTGATAAGGAGATATGTTGAAAAATATAGCCATTTAATTTCACGACATTCAAATCTGTCTCATACAATTGATTGAAAAGGTCTGATGATGAAAACGGATATTCGATGAGTTCACCCGCATATTTGAGTGTCTTTTTCGTTGTGTTTGGGAAAAGGAAACGGCCTGTGTCTCCTACAATGCCGGCATAAATGAGTTCTGCCGCCTTTGTATTCAGCTGATATCCTTCTTCTTTCCCCTCTAAATACAGCTCATAAATCATTTCACTAACAGAGCTTGCTTCTGTATCAACCCAAAGCAAATCACCATACGGATCTTCATTCGGATGATGATCAATTTTCATCAGCTTATCTCCCATTGAATAACGCTGATCATCAATTCTTGCTTGATTCGCAGTGTCACAGACAATGACAAGGGCACCTTTGTACACTTCATCTGGCACCTCATCTAATTCATATAAAAATGAAAGGGATGGCTCAGGGGTTCCTGTCGCATAAATATTTTTTTCTGGATAGGTGGCACGCAAGATTTCCGTAAGGCCGCACTGCGATCCATATGCGTCTGGATCAGGTCTTACATGTCTATGAATGATGATGGTGTCATATAATGATATGGTTCTAATCAGTTCTTTTTTCATAAATACTCCTTCTTATGCGATACTCTTTTTATTATTAAATCATAATCTACCCAGACAGAAAAGTGAGGAATAGACAATTTATTCTAGTAAGCAAGCCTATTTACGTTTAAAATAGGGTTGTAACCACTTACAATGGAGGCTTGGCACATGCTTGTTTTGATTGTGTTTATTATTTGTTCTGCCATGTTTTATTTATACTACAAAGCAAAGAATGTCCGTACGAACCGGCCGGTCGAAAAGAAATTCTGGTCTGCCAAATCAAGTATGGCACTTGGCTGCTTTGTCCTGCTCTTCGGTGTGAATCAATTATTTTTAAACCGCTCGTCACTGGCATTTGTCATTGGGTTTGTTTTTGTTGCAGTTGGTATCGGCAGTACATGGGCCGGATATAAAGCCTATAAGCACTATCTTCCGCTCTTTTTAAAGGAAGGCGAAAAAGACCACGCATAATAGAGAAAGGGCTAAAATGAACTTTATTTTAGCCCTTTCTCTTCTTTTCAGCGTGATAGAAAACCTTTGCAGCCCTAGGAAGGAGGAGTACTGGCGCGGAGCGAATGTCACATTCGTGAGCACCAGCACGCAGGACTGATAAAGAATACGAGGGTTTGTTTACACGCTGAAAGGGCGCATTCATGCCGCCCTTTTTTGCCATTTATCCTCTCTCCATCAGCTGCACCATCAACATCGCTTTGCCTACAATATTTGACTGATGGTAAACTTCCACTTCCAGCTTTCCAAACTTGCGCCCAACTTCTAAAATATTCGGTTTGATCTGTATCGTGGATTCCATTTGAACCGGTTTTAAGAAATAGACAGAAAGACTTTCTACAATTAGCTCGCCTTTTTTATGAGACTTTAAGAAGCGGTTGGCTGATTCGATTAAAATTTGTGTAAACACACCATACGAAATATTGCCGAGCTGATTTGTCATTTGTGGTGAGACTTCATATTGGTACACCGCATCTGTTTTTGGTTTTTCTGTCTCAGTCTCCTTAAACCCTCGTGACACGACATCATCCAGCTTTTCACCGACCTGCGGCTGCTTTTGAATCATTTGCAGCGCCTTCAGCACGTCCTGACGGCTAATCATCCCAATCAGCTTCGCATGATCATTTACAACTGGCAGCACCTCAATACCTTCCCACACCATCATTTGTGCAGCTGAAGCGACAGATGTTTTGCCAATAACGGTCAGCGGATTTTTTGTCATCACCTTTTCAATCGGTGTAGAACGGTCATGGCCTGCAATATCCTTTGAGGTCAAAATGCCGTGAATTTTCATTTGATCGTCTGCTACCGGGAACCTTCCGTGCCCGGTTTCATAATTCTTTTCATACCATTTCTCAAGTTTGTCTTCTGGCGATAAATAGACGGTCCGTTCTATCGGCGTTAAAATATCCTCCACAAGCACAATTTCTTTTTTAATCAACTGGTCATAAATGGCCCGGTTAATGAGAGCCGCTACGGTAAATGTATCGTAGCTTGTTGATAAAATGGGCAGCTCAAGCTCATCTGCGAGCTGAATAATTTCATCATCTGTTGAGAATCCGCCCGTGACCAGCACAGCCGCTCCCGCCTCTAATGCTTGCCGGTGAGCATTGATTCGGTTTCCGACGATCAACAGGTTGCCTGCTGCTGTGTATCGCATCATCGCATCCAGTTCCATTGCACCGATGACAAATTTATTTAACGTTTTATGTAAGCCGGCTCGTCCGCCAAGCACCTGACCATCAATGACATTGACTACTTCCGCATATGTCAGCTTTTCAATATTTTCTTTTTTCTTCTGTTCAATTCGAATGGTACCGACTCGTTCAATGGTGCTCACGAACCCTTTATTTTCAGCATCCTTAATAGCCCGGTAAGCCGTGCCCTCACTGACTTTCATTTCTTTCGCTATACGCCGGACAGAAATTTTCTCTCCGACATCCAATGAATCAATATACGATAAAATTTGCTCATGCTTTGTCGCCAATCCCGTTCACCCTTTTTGTTTTCAGCGTTTTCATCTATATTTCATTATAAAGGCAGGAGGCTTTTAATAGCAATTTGTCTTTTACACGAGCACGATACAGGCAAATAAAAAAGCCGGTAGGGTGCCGGCTTTTGTTTATCATGATTATATATCGATGGATTCTCCGCTGTTTAATACGTGACCCACGCCGCCATGCAAGCTGTCTGCAAAGGCATGAGGATCTTGCTCAATCGGCGGGAATGTACTGTAATGAATCGGTACGACTTGTTTCGCACGAAGCCACTCTGCTGCGATTCTCGCATCGTCTGGTCCCATCGTGAAGTTATCACCTATTGGCAGGAAGGCGAGCTCAATATGATTCAGCTCACCAATGAGTTTCATATCCGAGAAGAGAGCCGTGTCTCCAGCATGATAAATTGTTTTACCTTCAGCAGTAAATAAAATACCGGATGGCATACCTGTATACGTAATCGTTTTGGATTCTTCATCAATGACCGCTGAGCCATGGAACGCTTGCGTCAGCTTGACTTTACCAAATTCAAATTCACGGCCGCCGCCTATAGAAAGCGGGTGTGTTTTCACCCCTTGCCAGCCTAAATAAGTGGCAAGTTCGAATGGCGCAATCACAAGTGCGTCATTGTTTTTAGCGATTTCAATCGTGTCTCCGACGTGATCTCCATGCCCGTGCGTGAGCAAAATCACATCTGCTTTGACATCTTGCGGTTTGATATCCGTGTGCTTATTTCCATTTAAAAATGGATCAATCCAAATATGGTATCCGTTTGTTTCAATGTGTACGACTGAATGTCCATGATATGTAGCTTTCATGTAAATATATCCACCTTTCGAATTTGATCTCATTTTTTTCTATTCCCTCTATAAAAAGCTGAAAAACTTAGTGCCTGTGAATGACATTAAGACCACCTGTTGCTTCAATGACGGTTCCTGTAATGAGGTCTGAACGGTCATCACATAGAAATGAAATGATACGACCGATATCCTCACCTGTCCCAGACCGACCAATCGGTGTTTCATCGTCTTTTATCTGACGTGCTTCTTCTATCGTTGATTCTTTCATGTCTCCAACGATTTTGCCTGGACACACCATATTAGCGGTGATGCCGTTTTCGGCTTCTTCAATCGCAATGGTTTTCGTCAATGACGCAAGGCCCACTTTTGCCGCTCCGAAAGCTGATCTGTGCATCCAGCCTGGCGCATGGTCTGCTCCTTGGAAGCCATATGTGATAATCCGGCCAAAGCCTTGTTTTCTCATCATAGGGATCACCATTCGGAACAAATGGAACACTGCGGATAGGTTGCCTTCCATCATTTGATACCATTCGTCTTCAGAGTAATCCGCGAGTTTTTTTCGTTCAAAAATATAAGGTCCAGCATTATTGATCAAGGCATCAATCCGCCCAAATCGTTCTACTGCCAGCTCGACCATGTTTTTTAAATCTTCTCTGTTTGTCACATCGCCTTGGACAAATTGAAGCTTTTCTTCGTATTCTTGCAGTTCTTCTTTCATCTGCCGGACAGCTTCATCATCACTTCGATAATTCACTGTCACAGAATACCCCATATTCAGTAAAGACTCGGTGACTTTCCTGCCAAGTCCTTTAGAACCCGCTGTTATTAATGCGTGTCGCACACAATCTCCTCCTAAAGCAAAGGTTGCAAGTTCATGTGTTTCTTTTGTTATCTTTACTTTACTATAAACCGGCTCCCTTCGCACTTTTGAACCCTTTAACAATGAGGGGAAAACCGTATAGGGTGATTCATCCACTTTTTCATATCCCATGAACCATGGATATCGAGAAGCAGCGAAACAAACCGGTAGCATTCTCTCACCTCATGAAGCTGACGAGGAAGCGGGCAAATCTCTTCATATCCTAATTGAACCGCTTGTGCAGCTTCTTTCGTCAAAAGGTATTCGAGTGCAATCAAATCAAACGCAGCTGGTCCAAATACCACATATTCCGTATCAACTAGACTCGCCACTTGATCATCGTCTTCAATATATTGCGATGGGTCTAAATCAATTAAAATGAGACTGGCTGCATCAGGAGGACTTAGCGTTTCAAGCTTTTGCTGCACCTTTTCTGCATAATCCTGATATTCAGGCTGATCAGCGTAATAGCGGCTGATGAGTTTGGAGACTGTCTTTTTTAACAGCGCATGGAATTCTCTCAAATGTCTCTTTTCTCCCCCGTATACTGCACCGAAAAAGGTTGTTTGATATGAATGAAGATGCGCTAGTTTCCTCCCGTAATCCCTATAGAATTGTGCTGAACGGCCCTCAAAAGATGTTAAAGGGATTCCTTCTACTTTTTCCATGACATAAAAGTGTTTCCCCGCCTTCTTCACTTTACGAACAACTTTCGGAATATGAAAGGAATTCGTATGAGCCAACTTTTCATTGATTTCATCAAGATGCTCCTGTACAGTACGGGCATCTACTCCATAAATCATGTTGATCCCATATACAAATTCACTTTCTTCTCTTGCAGTTTTTGGAGATTTCACTACATATTCCGTCTGATCTTGCAAGGAAATCAGCCACACATCATTAGCCCGGCCGTCGTATGGTTCTCCTAACGTTTTCACTGATACGATAGGCTGATCAAACAAAGCCTGAAGCGTTTTCTTCATGAACTGTTGTCACTCCTTATTCAGCTTGACACTGGTATGCTTTCATTTTCTCCAGTGAAGATCAATCTCCTTTTTCCCATGAAAAAAAACCATCCGTATAAACGAATGGTTTTGGCGAATTATGCTAGGCAGGCTTTTGCTTTTTCTAAAGCGAGCTGAATTTGTTTGAATCCAGTTCCACCTGCACTTGTTCTTTTTTCAACCGCAACATACGGATCAAGAACAGTGTAAATGTCTTGTTCAAAGAGGCCGCTTGCTTCTGTAAATGTTTCAAATGGAAGGTCACTTAAATAGATGCCTTTTTGAATGCATGTATACACAAGCTTCCCAACGATTTCGTGTGCTTCACGGAATGGCATGCCTTTTTTCGCAAGGTAGTCTGCCACTTCGGTCGCATTTGAGAAATCTTCTTTTGTTGCTTTTTTCATAACGTCTTCGTTCACTGTCATTGTTTGAATCATGCCTGTGAAGATTTGCAGGCTGCCAGCGATCGTTTTCACCGTATCAAACATGCCTTCTTTATCTTCTTGCAAGTCTTTGTTATACGTAAGCGGCAAGCCTTTCATAATCGTGAGCAGCCCCATCAGGTTGCCATATACCCGCCCTGTTTTTCCGCGGATCAATTCAGCCATATCTGGGTTTTTCTTTTGCGGCATCATGCTGCTGCCTGTTGCGTACGTGTCATCAAGCTCAATAAATTTGAATTCTTGAGAGCACCATAAAATGATTTCTTCACAAAGACGTGAGAGGTGCATCATCACAAGGCTGCTATTAGACAAGAACTCTAAAATGAAATCCCGATCACTCACGCCATCAAGGCTGTTCTCGTAAATATGGTCAAAGCCAAGAAGCTCTGCTGTATATTCACGATCAATTGGGAATGTCGTTCCTGCTAACGCCCCGCATCCAAGTGGTGACACATTAATCCGCTTCAATGAATCTTGAAAACGTGCTTTGTCCCGCTCAAGCATCCAAAAGTAGGCAAGCATATGATGGGCAAAGGAAATAGGCTGTGCACGCTGTAAGTGCGTATATCCTGGAAAAATCGTTTCAACGTGCTGTTCAGCTTTTTCTACAAGCACTGTTTGAAAAGAAGAGATCAGCTCAATGATATGCTCTACTTGGTTATTCAAATATAAATGCATATCGGTTGCGACCTGATCATTCCGGCTTCTCGCTGTGTGCAATTTGCCGCCAAGCGGACCAATCTCATCAATGAGCATTTTTTCAAGGTTTAAATGAATGTCCTCATAATCCACTGAGAAATCGAGTTCATCCGCCTCTGCCTTTTTCATGAGCGTATTCAGTCCGTCTTTGATTGCAGCGGCCTCCTCATCACCGATGATACCGCATTTATTCAGCATACTTGCATGGGCAAGGGAGCCGGTCAGATCTTCTTTGACTAATTGTTTGTCGAAATGAATGGATGCACCAAACTCATCGACCCATTTTTCTGGTGTTTTTTGAAATCGGCCTCCCCAAAGCTTTTTCATGCTTTAACCTGCTCCTTTTTGTTCACGATGCTGTTTACTTTTGTTGGTAAACCCCAAAGGTTAATAAATCCTACAGCTGCATCATGATCGAATTCATCTGCTTTTGTGTAAGTTGCTAGATTTTCATCATAAAGTGAATATGGTGATTTACGTCCTTCTACAATGGCATGGCCTTTAAATAGTTTCACACGTACAACACCTGTTACGTTCTTTTGCGTTTCTTGTAAGAATGCATCTAGTGCTGATTTAAGTGGTGAGAACCATAAGCCGTTGTATATTAATTCAGCCATTTTTTGTTCAACGATTGGCTTAAAGTGTGCTACTTCTTTGACAAGCGTTAAGTCTTCAAGTTCTTTGTGTGCTTTTAATAGGGTAACTGCACCTGGGCACTCATATACTTCACGAGATTTGATTCCAACAAGACGGTTTTCAACATGATCGATTCTGCCTACACCATGCTGGCCAGCGACTTCATTTAAATGAAGGATGAGATCAGATAATGAATACTGGATTCCGTCAATCGCTGTTGGTTTTCCTTTTTCAAACGTGATTTCAATGATTTCAGGTGTGTCAGGTGTTTTTTCAAGTGGATTTGTCAGATCATAAGCACCTTCTGGCGGCGCTGCCCAAGGATCTTCTAAAATACCACATTCGTTACTTCTGCCCCAAAGGTTTTGGTCAATTGAATATGGGCTATCTAAGTTAATCGGAATTGGAATACCGTGCTTTTGTGCATAGTCGATTTCTTCATCACGAGACCATTTCCATTCACGCACTGGTGCAAGAACTTCTAGGTCTGGATTCAATGCTTTGATTGATACTTCAAAACGAACTTGGTCGTTTCCTTTCCCTGTACATCCGTGTGCAACGGCTACGGCATTTTCTTTCTCTGCGACTTCCACTAATTTTTTGGCAATGAGCGGACGAGATAGTGCAGATACTAACGGGTATTTCCCTTCATACATCGTGTGTGCTTGCAGTGCTGCAAGTGCAAATTCTTCAGCAAACTCTTCTTTTGCGTCGATCATGTAAGATTGAACAGCTCCGACTTGAAGTGCTTTTTGTTGAACGAATGCTAAATCTTTTCCTTCACCTACGTCCAGGCAGCAAGCAACAACTTCGTAACCTTGCTCCTGTAACCATTTAACTGCAACAGAGGTATCAAGACCTCCGGAATATGCTAATACGACTTTTTTATTTTGTGACATGTTTGAAAAGCTCCTCTCGCTTGTTTTGATTCTGTGAATGTTTTTTTGCATAAAAATAAGTTTTAATTTATAAACATGCATTTAGTATGTATACACTGTAACAAGGAAAAATTGTTTTTTCAACCCCTTTATGAAAAAAACTCTGCCAAATTTTCTTGGCAGAGTCATTTTGGGCTATTTTTGATCTTTTTCAAGCTCTCGCAAGACATGAGGAAGCTCTGGAATAATGAGTTTGGTCATGGCTAACCGAACTGCTCCGGTAGAGCCTGGTGTGGCAAAAACGGCTTTTTGGTTAATCACCCCTGCCGTCGCTCTAGATAAGATAGCGGCTGATCCAATATCTTCTGTATAGCTCAGCATGCGAAAAATTTCTCCAAAGCCCGGCAGCTCTTTTGAGAAAAGAGGTGTAATGGATTCAATCGTGACGTCCCTTGCTGCAATACCAGTTCCCCCGTTTAACAAGACGGCATCAATCTTCGCTTCGCTTGTTCCTTCTAAAACGGCGTCTTGAATCGCTCCAATGTGATCTTTCACAATATCGTATGCAAGAATAAGATGCCCTTGTTCTTTGAGCAAATCAATCATCAGACGGCCGCTTTTATCTGTTTCTTTTGTCCTTGTATCACTGACGGTAATGACTTTTACATGAAGCCTCGTTTTCGCTTCACGTTTATGTTCTTCGACGCTCATCTCTTCACACCGCTCCTTTCATATTGCCTCACATTATAGCATGCTGATTTCAATAGAAAAAAGCCCTTTTCCGCTGAGGAAAAGAGCTTTAAAAGGATGTTACGCTAAACGCATAACGTCTCTTGCAATCATAACTTCTTCGTTCGTTGGAATCACGATGACTTTTACAGGAGAGTGAGGGTAGCTGATGAATGCTTCTTCGCCTCTCATGTTGTTAAGAGATGGATCCCAATATACGCCCATGAATTCTAGACCACGAAGTACACGTGCTCTCACTTCTGAGCTGTTTTCACCGATTCCAGCTGTAAAGATGATGGCATCTACACCATTCATTCTCGCTGCATAAGAACCGATATATTTATGAATACGGCTTGCAAAAATATCTAGTGCTACTTCTGCACGGTCGTTTCCTTCTTCTGTCGCTTCTTCGATATCACGAAGATCACTTGAAAGACCAGACACACCTAAAAGACCACTCTTCTTATTCAAAGTAGAAAGTACTTCTTCAGCTGTATGTCCTGTTTTCTCCATAATAAATGGAATAAGGGCAGGGTCAATGTTACCTGAACGTGTTCCCATTGCAACACCCGCAAGTGGTGTGAAGCCCATTGACGTATCGATTGATTTTCCGCCTTCAACTGCTGCGATACTTGCACCATTTCCAAGGTGGCAAGAAATCAAACGAAGCTCTTCAAGAGGACGGCCTAATAGCTCTGCTGCACGCTCTGTTACGAACTTATGACTTGTCCCGTGGAATCCGTATTTACGAATACCAAAGTTTTTGTAGTAGTCGTACGGAAGGCTGTATAGGTAAGACTGCTCTGGCATTGTTTGGTGGAACGCTGTATCGAACACAGCAATCGCTGGTACGTCAGGCAGAATTTGTTTGAATGCTTTGATTCCTACAACGTTTGCAGGGTTGTGAAGTGGTGCAAGCTCTGAAAGCTGATCAATGTCATTGATGACTTCATCTGTTAAAACAACAGAATCGCTGAATTTTTCTCCGCCGTGAACGACGCGGTGTCCTACGCCATCAATTTCATTAAAGTCTTTGATGATGTTAAATTCAATTAGTTTTTCAAGCAGCATTTTAACCGCTACTGCATGATCTGGAATATCTGTGACTTCTGTTTTCTTTTCTCCATCTACAGAAATCGTGAAGATACTGTTGTCCATTCCGATTCTTTCAACAAGACCTTTTGTTAAAACGGTTTCTTCTGGCATGTCGAACAATTGGAATTTAAGAGATGAGCTTCCTGCGTTGATTGCAATAATTTTGGACATTACTGTCGCTCCTTTTACTCAGTTGTTATATAAGGTTTCACGTTTTTTCGGTGCTATATTCAACCTGTTTGAACGGGTCTTTTATAGTTTAACGATAAGTCCGAAAAATATCTGACTTTTTCATTTAAACATTGAAAACTTTGCATTTCAAGTACACCTTCGAACTGTTACCGCTTACATCAATAAGTCGTTATTTTCTGAATAATAAAATAGCCAGACATCACTCTGGCTATTCTTTCGTTTCTTTTTCTTCTATAAACCATTGGTCTAATTTTCTCATGACGCCAACCATTGCTTCCTTCTGTGAGAAAGATGGCAGATTGGCAAATAGCATACGTTTCGGTGCTTCGAGCCCCTCTTTTTTCTTTTGCATCACAAATAAGCTTTTGGCATGCTTTTTGTCTTTGAACATAGAGACTGGCAGCTGAATTAACGCATTCATATATGCATGTTCTTTGATGAAATCCTTTAATTGTACGCTTTCTTTTCCTTCAAATAAATCGTTTGGAATGATGAAGAATAAGAAGCCGCCTTCTTTCGTATAACGAAGACTTTGCTCAATGAATAAATAATGCGCAAAGGAATGACCTTCTTTTGCCTTTAATTCATAGTCTTTAGCGCGCTCATCATTTGGATAATACCCGACAGGAAGACTGCATACAGCAACATCTGCTGGTGAGATAAGAAGCGGCTCAAGGCTGTCCTGGTGGAAAAGCTCTACTTCTTTTTCTTCTAAGTTCGCTTGTGCCCACGCAATTTTAATGAGCACGTCATCAATTTCAGAGGCAAAACCGCGTGTTGTTTCTGCTGTTACATTGTTGAGGACCGCAAGCAGTAAATTCCCTGTTCCCGCTGCTGGATCAAAGACAACCAGCTCTTTTTGTCCTTCTAAAAATTTATTGACCAAATAGCTGACAAACAGACCAATTGTATCAGGTGTCATCTGCCGGTTTGGATGTGAAATATCTTTTTGTCCTTTTAATACGGCGAGCTGAAACGCTTTACGAATCTGCTCATGATCATAAGAGGCGAAATCTGCTTTCTCTATTAAATCTTTTAGTAAACCGTTTCGATCATTTGACTGGAAAAAGGCTTCTCCTGCTTCTGCCAATGCTTCAATATAGGAAATGTTCTGTTCCTTTTTTAAACGAATTGAAGCTGTATCGAGCAGCTCAAAAATCGTACTCACTTGATCTTTCTGCAATGCTTTTCTCTCCTCGCTTTGTTAAAAGCTATATGTTCTCATTGAAAAGAGCCCCAGTATGAAGCCGGAGCTCTTGTCGATGCTGCTTTTATAACAGTGATTTCGCAGCCTCAATGGCTTTTTCATAATTTGGATGATTTGTTGCTTCGCTTACATACTCAGTGTAAACGACTTTTCCGCTTGGGTCTAATACGAAGACCGCACGCGCCAATAAACGCAATTCTTTCATATATAAACCAAACGCTTCACCAAATGACATATCTCTATGATCAGATAATGTTTCGACATTTTCAATTCCGTTTGCTCCGCACCAGCGTGCTTGTGCAAATGGTAGGTCTGCACTAATGGTATAAATATTGACCGGACCTAAGCCGGCTGCCTCTTCATTGAAACGTCTTGTTTGTGCGTCACACACACCTGTATCAATAGAAGGAATCACTGAGATAATCGTCACTTTTCCTGTTAAATCAGAAAGTGAAACTTCCCCTAGTGAGTTCGTTAATACCGTGAAATCTGGAGCCTGCTCGCCTACTTTCACTTCATTTCCTACAAGCGTTACTGGGCTCCCTTTAAATGTGATCGATGCCAAAACAATTCCTCCCTTATCAAATGTATGGTTCTATCATAGTAGAGAAAGCAAAAAACTGCAAAGCCTAATCGTCCATTTTGAAAAAAAAGTTAACTGCAGGGCAGCTAACTTTTTAAAGGTCTATGTCATCTAGTTTTCGTTCTTTGTGACGATGCTCCCGTTCATCCTTCTTAAACATGTGCTGAAGACGTTCAATTGCTTGAGGAGCAGAATCCAATATTTTATCGAGCAGATGTGTGTGTTCATCCAAATGAAGCATTCTAACGCCATTTGTTCCCACAATTAAAAAGGCGATTGGTGTAATCGATACTCCCCCGCCGCTTCCGCCTCCAAATGGGAGTCTCGGTTCTTTTCGTTCTTGTTCATCAGACCGTTTTTCTTTCTTTTGGTTACCGTTGAATTCACTGCCGCCGGCTGCAAATCCAAAACCAACCTTTGACACAGTGAGAATGACACTGCCGTCAGGGGTTTCGACTGGATCGCCGATGATCGTGTTCACATCAATCATTTCTTTTAAGTTTTCCATCGCTGTCTTCATCAGACCTTGGATTGGATGATCTGCCATTTTCGGGTTCCTCCTTAAACAGATGATTCATTCTTCGTTGCTTGAAGAGAGGCATTTTTTCTCGCCTTTCTCCCTTTTAACCAATGGACAAGTAATCGAATGGCTGCAAGCATAGCATGTCCAATCCGAAAATAAGCTATACATGCAAAGTGTGTCTGTGACACATTGTGCTGAAAAGCGGGAATCACTTCATAGACGGGTTTGTGCTTAAAGGTGAGGTGCTCCTGCATAAAGGCAAGAAGTGCTCCTTTGACTGACCACACACCACCGGCTGCTACACCTGTTAAAGCTGCGTCATGAAAACCAATCCAGGTGGACCAGTGAAATGAGACGATTTTTATATGAATGAAGAACTTTCGCATGATCCGGTTTAGATCGACAATCTCTTTTGTAATACGCTCCATTTGATGAAGGATTTCCTTTACATCACGTTTTCCCACTTTTTTATGCATGGTTTCTTTTTCTTGATTAGGCGTTTTGGTGCTGGCCATTTTCTTTTCACGAATATCAATCGTTTGATCTTCCGTATTCACTTTCACCATCGGAATGTCTTTCTTCAGTCTGACAATTCCATATAAGGTGATGATCTTCACCGCAATATGGTCATTGTCATTTGCATGTGAATAGTCCAGTGAAATGGTCACTTTCATAAAGATCAATAAGATCACAAGGAACAAAAAAGCGGCAATCCAAACGTACAGCACTGTGCTCACTTCCTCCATAACAAATGATGCTTCCTCTACGATTATGGCTCTCCTTCTGGATTTTATACCCAATCACACAAAAAAGAGTTTGACCGGTACCCGGCCAAACTCTCTTTGATTATGCGTTTGATTCTGTTTTTTCATATAAATGTTCATGAACAACCACCGTATCTGCAAAGTAGTCATGAACCCCTTGCTTTTTCGGCGTAAACCCAACCACAGCATAGAGAACAAAAAGCGTATTAATATATCGCCCCACAATTTCTCTAAAGAAAATGACATCCCATGGCAGCTTCTTCTCCGGCTGAAGTGAGACGACTTTGATTCCAAACACCATCTTTCCAAGTGTTTGTTGGAAAATCTTCGTCATGATCGCAAAATAAAGCAGAAAGACAATTGTCGTTGTGACAGAAAATGGGGAAAACCAACCTCCACCTTTTGACCAGCCAAAGAGACTAAAGATTGGAGAAACCGTCAAATGGTTAACACCCCATACGACGAGCCAATCTAGGATAAATGCCCAAAATCTAATCCAGAAACCTGCAAAGGCCTGCGCTTCAATTGAAGTGCGCTTCGCAAGAGTCGGCCTTGATTCTCCCTCTTGGCTGCGACTTTCCGTTACTTCATCGAATGTAGAATCCATCTATGATCCCTCCTTTATTTTGAATAGAGATACATCGGTTTAGACCCATTTGAGCCAGCCAGTGTTTCTTTTAAGTTCAGAAAATCAATTTCGCTTTTAAAGAGCTTGCTTGCACTCATATTGAAAAGAGAGTTCCAGCCAAAGCTTTGTGAATAGCTGATTACTGTTGCTCCTTTTAAGCCTTTTTCATTTTTCTTCATTGCTTTTAGTGCATCTTCATAGTACCCAAGCTCATCCACTAATCCGTTCGATTTCGCCTGTGTTCCGTCATATACTCGGCCGTCAGCAATTTTCTTGACGTCCTGCTTAGACATGCCGCGTCCTTCTGAGATGACTTTCACAAAGCCTTCATAAGAGTTGTCAACCATGCTTTGCATGATGTCGCGCTCATCTTTTGTCATATCACGATTTGGGGACATGATGTCTTTGAATTTTCCACTTTTAATGGTTTCATATTTGATGCCTAAATTATCTGCCAGCTTTGCATAATTCAAGCTTTGCATGATGACCCCTAGAGACCCTGTTAACGTTTCAGGTGAAGCAAAGATTTTTTTCGCTGGAGTGGATACATAATAGCCGCCAGAAGCCGCCATTGAACCCATAGAAACATAAATTGGTTTCTTCGCTTTCTTTACTTCTTCTAATTTTTTATGTATTTCAGCACTTTCATAGACACCGCCGCCAGGAGAGTTGACGCGCAGCAAGACACCTTTCACAGACGCATCGTCTTTTGCTTTATCTAATTCTTTTAAGAACGCACGATGATCATACGCTTCCCCGCCTAAAAGGCTGGATGCTCCACCGTTATCTTGAATCGTACCATTAATCTCAAGTACAGCAATTTTACTCGCTCCGCTTCCATCTTCTAGTACCTTTTCTTCGATTTCGTCCCCGAATTGATAGCTCATCTTATTATCATTGAAGCTTTCAAACAAGGCCGTCGTGATACTAATCACAATCGAAAAGCCGAAAACACCAAGTGCAATGATTAAGGCTACCCATCTTTTCGCATTCATTTCTTTCTCCTCCTTTTTGTCTCACTTCGTTCATACGAATACACACATGAAATGTTTCACAGGAACTGTGGTTTTTTTACATTTCATTTCAACATATGATAGCACCGATGTGAAATGACGATCAACTTTACATCTTCTATCATTTGCTCATCATGACGAAAAATTGGCGATTTTATCCTCTTCCTATATCTAATAGCTCAGACCATCTTCACAACGAAACGCCCAGACCTCTCTTTCTTCCAAAATGAGCTATTAAATTATGCTCAAAGTCAGCGTTGTCTAATCACTTACAATGACTCATTTCTTAAATGGAAGCCTCTATCATGATGAAGCGTCTTTCTAATATTTTTACTTTCATATGAAAAAAGTGTAAAATGTGAACAAGGGTTTTTATGTAAGCCCTTTACTACTCGAAATCTATTTTTGACAACAAAGGGGAGAACGTCAATGACAGACAATCGTCGCAATGTATTTTTCTTTTACAAAAAAGATCATGAATTGGATGGACACATTTCTTCTCTGGAGAAGCTCGCTACCGATCAAGGCTTTCACGTCGTAAAGCGTGCAGAAGATGCCCATATCATTGCTTCAATTGGTGGAGATGGTACATTTCTTCAAGCGGTTCGCAAAACGAACTTCCGGGATGACTGCTTGTATGTAGGGGTATCAAAAACAGAGAATTCGCACCTATACTGCGATTTTTCGTTAGAACATTTTGATCAAATGATTGATGCCATGAACACTGAACAAATTGAAGTGAGAAAATATCCGATCATCGATGTAAGCGTTGACAGTACAAACCAGTTCCATTGCTTAAACGAACTGTCGATCCGCTCTAGCATCATTAAAACATTTGTCATCGATGTGTATATAGATGATTTCCATTTTGAAACCTTTAGAGGCGACGGGATGATTATTTCCACTCCGACCGGTTCAACGGCCTACAATAAATCTGTCAACGGCGCCGTGGTGGATCCGATGCTTCCGTGTATGCAAGTAACCGAGTTAGCATCGCTCAATAACAACTCATACCGTACACTTGGAGCTCCTTTCATTTTAAGCAGTGACCGCAAGCTGACACTAAAGGTTGTTCAGGACGGTAACGACCATCCGATTATCGGTCTTGATAACGAAGCGCTAGGTACAAAACATGTCAAACAAATTGATATTGGCCTTTCTGGTAAAGTGATCAAAACGGTCAAATTAAAAGATAACTCCTATTGGGAAAAAGTAAAACGCAGATTCCTTTAATCATTGACAAGCTCCTTTACGGGGCTTTTTTTCATGCCTTTTCATTCAAGGTCATGGTGTCTTTGAAAAGATATGGTATGATGTCACAAGTATACATGTACGAAAAGGAGAACACGATGCCATTACAACATTTTGATCAATATCCATTAAGCGATGAATTGAAACAAGCGCTAGAAGCGCTTCATTTCCATACACCTACACCCGTCCAGCACGAGACATTATCCGTTGCTTTTTCAAAGCAGGACCTCATTGTCAAATCTCAGACAGGCAGTGGCAAAACAGCAGCCTACGGTCTGCCAATTTGTGAAATGGTGGATTGGGCTGAGAATAAACCTCAAGCCCTCATCCTCGTCCCAACAAGAGAACTTGCCATGCAGGTCAAACAGGATCTGACCAGCCTCGGACGATTTAAACGAATCAAAGCGGCCGCCATTTATGGAAAAGCTCCATTTCAAGCACAAAAAATAGAGCTTGCACAAAAGAACCACATTGTGTGCGGAACGCCAGGACGAATATTGGATCACCTCGAAAAAGGGACACTTTCTTTAGACAATCTGTCATTTTTCGTGTTAGATGAAGCAGACGAAATGCTGAACATGGGATTTATTGATCAAGTCTCTTCTATTATTCAGCATCTGCCGCCAAAGCGGATGTCGATGTTATTTTCAGCGACGATGTCTGATGAAATGAAGGATTTGAGTGAGCAGTTTTTACAATCGCCAAAAGTGATAGAGATTGCTCGGGAGGAAACGACGAAGCAGCAAATCACCCACACGTTGATTGAAACCGAGGAAGAAGGCAAGTTTTCATTACTTCAACGAACGATTGTCATTGAAAATCCAGATAGCTGTATCATTTTTTGCAATACGCAGGAGCGAGTGAATGAGCTGACGATGAAGCTAGATGAGTGGGATGTTCCTTGCGATAAGATTCATGGCGGGATGAGGCAGGAAGACCGCTTTGCCGTCATGGATGAATTTAAAAACGGGGAATTCCGTTATTTGATCGCAACAGATATTGCAGCCCGAGGAATTGATGTCAGTGATATGACACATGTCATTCATTACGACTTGCCATATGAAAAAGAACGCTACATTCACCGGACTGGAAGAACTGGCAGAGCGGGTAAAAGCGGAAAAACGATTGCGTTTATGACAAGGCACGGGCAGCCGCTCATTGAAGAATTAAAAGAGGAAGCTGGCATTCATTTTCAAATTCAGCCTTATCCTACAAAAGAAGAAGCAGAACAGCATGTGGCAAGCTTTGAAGAAAAAATTGAAACACCGATTCAAAAGGAAAATAAGCAGGCCGGCATAGAAAAAGATATTATGAAGCTGTATTTTAATGGCGGGAAGAAAAAGAAACTCCGGGCAGTTGATTTCGTTGGAACGATCGCCAAAATAGACGGCGTTGCGTTTGATGACATTGGGATTATTACCATTCAGGAAACGAAAACATATGTAGATATTTTAAATGGCAAAGGCCCTCTTGTGCTAAAAGCCATGCGGCACACAACGATTAAAGGCAAGCAGTTAAAAGTACATGAAGCACGTGCATAAAAAGTGAAGGCTAAGCGCCTTTACTTTTTTTATTTAAAATAAAATAAGCTTACAACCCTTGAACCATCAGCCTTTCCCGCGTCCAACATGACAAATGTCATATTGAATACATGATGGGTGCTACTATGAGCATGACACCTTTCCTTCTATACTTTGAAGTAGAAAGAAACGGAAAGGACTTGAACGTTCATGACGACTTCAACAAACACACAGCAGCAAGCCACTTTAAGAAAACAAGTTGGCCAATTCTCTGGTGCTAATTCGAAAAAAAGTATCATTCAACTCTTTAATACATTCATTCCATTTTTGGGGCTTTGGTTTCTTGCCTATTATAGCCTGAACATCTCCTACCTTTTAACCCTCTTCTTTGCGGTGATTGCAGCTGGTTTTTTAGTACGTGTCTTTATTATTTTTCACGACTGCTGCCATCAATCCTTTTTTAAACAGAAGCCGCTAAATCACCTGTTCGGATTTGTAACGGGCGTACTCACCCTTTTCCCTTATCTTCAATGGCAAAGAGATCATTCAATTCACCATGCCACAAGCAGTAATCTAGACAAACGAGGTACTGGCGACATTTGGCTACTGACAGTCAAAGAATATCAAGAGGCATCAGCTTGGACGAAGTTTCGCTACAGATTTTACCGTAATCCTTTTGTGATGCTTATTTTAGGACCGATCTTTGTTTTTCTCTTAAAAAACCGTTTCAACGTCAAAAATGCTCGTAAAAAAGAGCGCTGGAACACGTATTTCACAAACGTGAGCATCATTGCGCTAGCAACTGCAACGTGTCTTCTTTTTGGCTGGCAGGAGTTCCTGCTTGTCCAAGGTCCAATCTTCCTGATCTCAGGATCAATCGGCGTATGGCTGTTTTACGTGCAGCATACATTTGAAGATTCTTACTTTGAAGCAGATGAACATTGGAATTACGTGCAGGCAGCTGTAGAAGGCAGTTCTTTTTACAAATTGCCAAAGCTTCTTCAATGGTTAACAGGCAATATCGGCTATCACCATGTTCATCATTTAAGTCCGAGGGTACCGAATTATCACTTGGAGCATGCACATGATCATAGTGAGCCGCTTCAAAATGTGCCAACCATCACTTTAAAAACAAGTATCGAATCAATGAAATTTAGACTTTGGGATGAAGAAACGAAAGCATTCGTTACCTTTAAAGAAGCACGGCAATCTAAGAAGATGCCCGCACCTGTCATTAAAGGAGACATTCTGAAGAAGAATGCATAATTGGCGCAAGCTCTTTCTTACAATAGAAGGAGCTTGTTGTATTTGCAGGATGCGCTCACCTGTTCAATTTGATAAAGTAGTGAAAAAGACTGAAAAAATGAAAAAGGTGAATCACGGATGAAAAAACAACTGAAAATTCAAAAACTGCATGGGATTTCCCCATATATTTGGGCGATTTTTTTCATCCTGCCCTTTTATTTTATCTTTAAGACCCCTTCGACTTTAGGCATTGTGATCGGCATTATTTTAAACGTCGTCTTTTTTGCGGTCTACCGTTTTGCCTTTGTCTCAAAGGGCTGGTCGTTATATGTATTCGGCCTTGTATTAATCGCCATTTCAACTGGTTATGTGATGCTCTACAGCTACATTTATTTTGCTTTTTGTATCGCCTATTTCAACGGGCATATCAAAAGAAAAGTCCCTTTCTATATCTTATACTATATTCATCTAGGGAGCGCCGCCGTAGCAGTGAACTTTAGCTTGATTTTAAAAAAGGGATGGTTTCTCACACAAATTCCGTTTGTCGTAATTACACTGATCAGCGCCATCCTCCTCCCTCTTAGCATTCGAAGCAGGAAGGAACGTGAACGGCTAGAAGAGAAATTAGAATATGCCAATGAACGGATCGCCGATCTTGTCAAACTTGAAGAAAGACAGCGAATTGCTCGCGATCTGCATGACACACTTGGACAAAAACTCTCTCTCATTGGATTAAAGAGTGACCTTGCCCGTAAACTCGTGTATAAAGACCCTGAACAGGCTCGTGCCGAACTAAAGAGTGTCCAGCAGACAGCTAGAACGTCTCTAAATGAAGTGCGGAAAATTGTTTCTTCCATGAAAGGCATTCGGATCAAAGATGAAATATTGAACATCAAGCAAATCCTTGAAGCCGCGGATATTGACATGATTTATGATGAAAAGGAAGCGCCGAAACACATCTCTCTTCTTAACGAAAACATTGTGAGCATGTGCATCAAAGAGGCCGTGACGAATGTCGTCAAGCATAGCGACGCCACTGTCTGTCAAATCACGATTCATCAAAAGTCAAAGGAAGCTGTCATTACAGTTGAGGATAACGGCACATTTAAAGGCAGTCATCCATCCTCTCAAACGAAGGGACATGGCCTTGCAGGGATTAGAGAAAGATTGGAATTTGCAAATGGACGCCTGCACATTGAGACAAAAAACGGGACGAAGCTGATCATGAGCATTCCAAATGATTCAGCAGCGAAAGATAAGGAGGAAATAAAATGATTAACATCTTTATCGCAGAGGATCAGCAAATGCTGCTCGGTGCTCTTGGATCGCTTCTCGATTTAGAAGACGATATGACGGTTGTTGGAAAAGGCACAAACGGCCAGGACGCCATAGATTTTGCTAAAAAACACCCGGTCGACATTTGTTTAATGGATATTGAGATGCCAGGAAAATCTGGGCTCGATGCCGCTGAAGAACTCAAAAAGTCTGATGTGAAGATCATCATTTTAACTACCTTTGCCCGTTCTGGCTATTTTCAAAGAGCGCTGAAAGCTGGCGTTAGCGGTTACATGCTGAAAGACAGCCCAAGCGAGGATTTGGCAAGTGCCATCCGCAGCGTGATGAAAGGGAAAAAGGTGTACGCCCCTGAATTAATGGAAGACTTGTATAGCGACGAAAATCCTTTAACTGAACGAGAAAAGTCGGTTCTAGAACTCGTCGCAGACGGAAAAAACACAAAAGAAATCGCCAAGGAACTCAGCATAAAAAGCGGCACTGTCCGAAACTACATATCCGTTATTTTAGATAAACTAGAAGTCAAAAACCGAATTGAGGCCATTACTCGTTCCAAAGAAAAAGGCTGGTTTAAATAAGAAAAAAGATCAGGTCATACACTGCCTTGATCTTTTTTTCTTTCTATCAGAATTCCTCTATCCACAGCTAAAATATCATTGACAACAAACCTCACATCTATGGTATGATATCTGAGTGATAATAATTATCATTATCACTCATACAACCAAATACACGGCTTATGTGCCGATTTCAAAGGAGTCTACATTCATGAAGAAAATATTGTTCCCTCTGATGCTCATCTTCGTACTTGCGTTGAGCGCATGTGGCAATAGCAACAACTCTTCCTCAAATAAAGGAAAAAATCAATCAACGTCAGACACGATTACATATCAATCTGAAAATGGACCTGTGAAGCTGCCAGCAAATCCAAAACGTGTTGTTGTTCTCGCCTCTTATACAGGAAATGTCTTGTCACTTGGTGTGAACCTTGTGGGTGTTGACTCTTGGTCAAAAAAGAACCCACGTTTCAAAAAGAAATTAAAAAATGTGGAAGAAGTATCCGATGAAAATGTGGAAAAAATCATGAAGCTAAAGCCTGATGTCATCATCGGTTTAAGCGGTGCAAAAAATGTAGAAAAACTGAAAAAAATCGCCCCAACTGTTTTATTCACGTATAACAAAGTCGATTACCTTCAGCAGCATATTGAAATTGGAAAAGTCTTAAACAAAGAAAAAGAAGCAGAAGCATGGGTCAAGGATTTCAAAAAACGCGCAGCTGAAACTGGCAAAGAAATCAAAGCAAAAATTGGTGAAGATGCAACCGTATCTGTCTTTGAAAGCGGCACAAAAGACCTTTACGTCTTTGGAGATGCATGGGGTCGCGGAACAGAAATCCTCTACCAAGCAATGAAACTAAAAATGCCTGAAAAAGTAAAAGAAAAAGCATTAAAAGCTGGTTATTATGCGGTATCACAAGAGGTCATCCCTGAATTTGCCGGAGACTATATGATCATTAGCAAAAACAGCGAAATGGACAATTCCTATCAAAACAGTGAAATCTATAAGTCCATTCCTGCTGTGAAAAAACATCGTGTGTATGAAGCAAATGCGGAAGAGTTTTACTTTAATGACCCGCTCACACTTGAATATCAATTATCATTCTTTAAAAAGCACTTTTTAGGTAAATAAACCGAAGCAAGGGATCTCTTCCCTTGCTTTTTTACTGTCTGCTTCTAGCGGGAGTGCCTGTTTTCCGCTACAATGATGTACAAGTAATTCAAAAAGTGTGGTGCTCGTTTTGTTTAAAATTTTGCTGATTGAGGATGATACAACCCTCTTCCAAGAAATCAAAGAACGTTTAGTCAACTGGTCTTATGATGTGTATGGGATCAACAATTTTCAACAGGTCATGCAGGAGTTCACTTCCATCCAGCCTGATTTAGTCATTATTGATATTCAGCTACCAAAGTACGATGGCTTTCATTGGTGCCGGATGATTCGGCATCATTCTAATGTGCCCATCATCTTTCTTTCCTCTCGTGATCATCCTGCTGATATGGTCATGTCGATGCAGCTTGGAGCTGATGATTTTGTACAAAAGCCCTTTCACTTTGACGTTCTCATCGCCAAAGTAAGTGCTGTTCTTCGCCGAGTCCATGATTATAATGCGGAACCAGCCAACTTAAAAGTCTGGTGCGGCGCTACCCTTGACCTCGAAAATAATACAGTGACAAATGAAAACGGTGAGATTGAATTAACAAAAAATGAGTTTTTTATTCTAAAAGAATTAATTCAGCATAAAAACCATATCGTCAAAAGGGAATCACTCATCCAAGCTTTATGGGACGATGAACGATTCGTGAGTGACAATACACTCACTGTAAACGTCAACCGCCTTAGAAAAAAACTAGACGAAATCTCCCTTGGCGCCTTCATTGAAACAAAGGTGGGTCAAGGTTATCTTGCAAAAGAAAAGGATGATCAATGATGCTGCAAGCATTTCTAAAAGAACGAAGAAGCTGGATCTTGTTCTTTCTTAGTTTGCAGCTTCTCATTCTCTTTGTTGCATATTTGGATACAACGATTCCACTCGCTTCTCTTTTTTATATCGTGCTTTTGTCTACATTACTCTTCATTGTTTTTCTTTTTTTTCGTTACCGGAAAGAAACTGCTTATTACATGCAACTGAAAGAATGGGATGAAAATATAGACCATCAAATGCGTCTCAAACCCTCTTCCCCCTTTGAACAAATTGTACAGGAGGCAGCGTCAGAGCAAATCGACCGATACCGCCAGATGACGACTAAGCAAAAGACTGCGCTGGAAGAAGAAAAAGATGAACTGCTCTCATGGATACATGAGGTGAAAACGCCGCTCACGGCGATGCACTTAATGATTGACCGCATAACAGAACAGCCGCTCAAATCAAATATGACATATGAATGGCTTAGAATACATTTACTCCTTGATGCACAGCTGCATCAAAGCAGGATCCAACATATTGAAAATGATTTATTTATTGAAAAACTGGATCTCCAAAACATGCTAACGAAAGAAATCAAAGCGCTCCAATCGTGGTGTATGCAAAAAGGAATTGGCTTTGACCTTTTATTAGAAGAGCGAGATGTATTAAGTGATACAAAATGGTTATCCTTTATGATCAGACAAGTGCTGACAAACGCCGTCAAGTACAGCCAATCATCTGACATTATCATCGAAAGCAAACAAATGAACGAACAAGTGGTGCTCACCATCACAGATCAAGGCAGAGGAATTGACCCAAGAGACGTGTCCCGTATTTTTGAAAAAGGCTTTACCTCCACAAGACATCACAATGACACGGCCTCCACAGGCATGGGGCTCTATTTAACAAAAAAGGGAGCTGACGCTCTTCATATCACGATCGAGGTCAACTCCACATTAGATCAAGGGACAACTTTCACCTTGATCTTTCCGAAAAAGAATGATTTTGTGCATATTGCTAGCATGTGAACATGCAGTTCAAGAAACCCAATCTCTTCATCCAACGAAGCATTGAAGAGATTGGGTGATTTTATACAGCCATATCACGCTACTTCACGGCATATTTCTCCTAGCTGTTTCCTTCTATAAATACTCATTAGCAGCCCGACTGACATCATTTCTAGAAGAATATGAGATCCCCCATAGCTCATAAAAGGCATGGAAACTCCTGATATAGGCAATAATCCAAAGTTTGTGAAAATACTTAAGATAAATTTTGCTGCAAATGTGGTTGCCAAACCAATCATTAATATTTTGCCATAAGCAGATTGAACTCGTTTCGCTGTATGAACTACTCTATAAATCAAAGTCACAAACAACATAAGAACGGCCAATCCTGCAAACCATCCGAATGAATAAATGATATACGTCAACATCCAATCAGTGTGAACATCATACAATGCGTACGGATTTATCTGAAAACCATTTGAGCTAAATTCATGAAGTGAGTATTGGTAAAAGTGGGACATATCAGCTTGATACAGAGAAAATAATTGAACAATGAGATAGACAATACCTGCTGCTGTAAACGGAATAAGCTGTCTCATTCTTGCATGAGATACATACATCATCGTTATGCATATGATCATAAAGGTGATGGTTGCAGAAAGAGATCCGACTATATGTAATAAAATAATGGGTAAAGTGACAATCGCTAACCCTAGCCAGGACTTGAAACCTTTCTCCCAATTCCAAGATTGATAAATGCCAGCTAACGAAATAATCATCAGAAATGGAAAAATTTCAGTCAGATTGATCGATCCATTATTTAAGCTTAAAAAGAGAATACCGTTCACTCTTGTCCCAATCATCATTGTAAGAATCAGCATTCCAATCGTTCCTATGTATAAATGCCATGAATAGGGTAAAAAGCGCCGATAATCAAAAGCAAACAGTCCAAGCATCAACGCAAGACCAAATACATAGTAAATGAGACTTTTATAAAAGATATTCGTGTCTTGAAAATGAAGTAAATGAGAATGAAACTGAAAATAATACATTACAAACAGCCCAAATAAACAAGTAGCTAATACAAGAAGTATCGTTTTAAAGTCAACTTGAGTTTTGTGTGTTTCATGAAGCTGCATTCCGAGTATGGCTGCATCTCCAATTTGATCGAGCGCTTGATCTACCGCCTCTTCTTCTGACATGCCCGCACTGACCGCTTCCTCTTTCAGCGTGTATAAATGATCACGAAGCTCAAGCTTTATACTTGCATGTACGTCTTTATTTTTGATTCGTTTACACACATTTTTGATATATTGTTCAAACTTTTTCTCTAGTCCCATACGACTTTCTCCCCGTTCAAAACGCCATCTACTGCATCTTTAAACACAGTCCATTCTTCTTTCTTTTCCTTCATAAACGCTTTGCCTTGTTCATTAATCCGATAATACTTCCTTTTTCGATTGCCATTCCCTTCGCCCCAGTAAGACACAATAAATCCTTTCCCCTCCAAAGTGTGCAAAATAGGATATATCGTCCCCTCTTTAAAGCTAAAAATCCCTTCGGATTTCGACTCCAATTCCTTAATCATTTCATATCCATACATCGGCTTTTCATTTAACAAGCTTAAAATAAGGGTAGCTGTACTCCCCTTTAGAAGCTCTTTACTCACTTTCATCCATGGTCACCCCTAATACATAGATTTACTATGCATATATTTGATATGCATATCTTACATGAAATCAAATACTCTGTAAAGGTTCATCAGAAAAAAACAAGAAATTTGATACATCATAGCGAAAAACAGATAAAATAATTGAATAACAATCTGAATTCTACATAAGGCTTTGACATATGAAACAAGCATGTGACAACAATGTCACATGCTCGTCTGTTTTGTTCGCCAAATCGCAGGAAGTCTGATCGGCTTCTTTTTATACTAGAGATATCAATTAAATAAAAAAGGGGTTCGACAGATGAACATTTTAGAAGCTCGCAAGTTATATAAAAGCTATGGAAATAAATTCAATAAACAAGAGGTGCTGAAAGGCATTGATTTGACGATAGAAGCTGGAGAATTTGTCAGCATCATGGGGCCATCAGGCTCGGGGAAAACGACCCTTTTGAACGTATTGTCATCGATTGATCATGTGTCCAGCGGATCGATTCGGATCGCGGATGCAGAAATGACGCAAATGAAAGATCAGCAGCTCGCTGAATTTAGAAAGAAACAGCTTGGCTTTGTTTTTCAGGATTACAACTTACTTGATACACTCACGGTTAAAGAGAACATCCTCTTGCCATTATCCATCTCCAAAACGCCTAAAAAAGAAGCTTTTGAACGCTTTCAACAGCTTGCAGAGGATATGGGGATTTATGAACTACGAGACAAATATCCAAATGAACTGTCTGGTGGACAAAAGCAACGGACATCTGCGGTACGTGCCTTTATTCATGAACCAAGCCTCATTTTTGCTGATGAACCAACTGGAGCACTTGATTCCAAATCTGCGTCTGACTTACTGAACAAGCTGCAAGAATTCAATCACAAGCGCAAAGCAACCATTGTCATGGTGACGCATGACCCTGTTGCAGCCAGTTATTCAAGACGAGTGATTTTTATCAAAGATGGACAGATCTATACACAATTGAATAAAGGCGCATTAGAGAGAAAGATGTTTTTCGAGGATATTATGAAAACGCAAGGTGTTTTAGGCGGTGTGAAGCATGAACATTAATCAGCTCGTCTTCCGCAATCTGAAGAAAAACTTAAAAAATTACTATTTATACGTGTTTGCACTCGTATTTAGTGTGGCGCTCTATTTTTCCTTTGTCACCTTGCAGTATTCACCAGCACTTGATGATGTAAAGGGGTCCATTAAGGGCGGTGCGTCGATTAAAGCCGCTTCAGTACTACTCATTGCCATTGTTGGAATCTTCCTGTTATATGCGAACAGCATTTTTATTAAACGAAGAGGGAGAGAAATAGGTCTCCTGCAGCTCATTGGCATGACGAAACAAAAAATTGCCAAACTACTCAATGCAGAAAACTTTATCCTATACGTGGTCTCCATGGCTATTGGTATCATAGCTGGATTTATCGGTTCAAAACTCATGCTGATGGTGCTATTTAAAGTAACCGGCGTGAACGCCATCGCCAACCTGCATTTTTCAGGCATGGCCCTTTTGCAGACACTGATCGTCTTTTTCGTCATCTATGGATTAATTATGTTAAGAAATCGATGGTTTATTAATAGACAGACGATTTTATCTTTATTTAGAACCACGTCTTCTACAGAACAGCGTGTGAAAAAAATCTCTGTGTTTGAAATCATCATTGGGGTTCTAGGCATTGCATTCATCAGCTCAGGCTATTATATTTCTTCTCAGCTTTTTACCGGCACATATACGTCCATGCTTGCGTTACTTTTAGCGATGATTTATATTCTAGCCTCTGTCATTATCGGTACCTTTCTTTTCTATAAAGGCTCTGTTTCGTTCATTGCCAATATCGTACGCAAACGAAAAAATGGCTATCTCGCCATTCATGAAGTCCTGTCTCTGTCATCTATTATGTTCCGGTTAAAATCAAACGCACTGCTTTTAACGATTATTACAACGGTATCTGCGCTTGCCATCGGGTTGTTATCTTTAAGCTACATTTCCTATTACTCAGCAGAAAAAACCGCTGAACAACAGATCCCTTCACATTTCGTCATGGGATCTGAGAAAGAAGCCAACACCTTCACTCGTGCACTTTCTGACAAACATATTGCGTATGAAACAAAGCAGTTCAAGGTCATTCAAGCGAAGTTTGACGCAAAAAAGATCATGGATTCAGAGATTAAAAATATGAATAATGATCCAGGCGTCTTAACTCTACCTGTGATCAGTGAGAAAAACGCACCAAATATTCATGTGAAAAGCAACGAAGTCACCTTAAGCGGCTACAGTGATTTATTGAAGAAATTCATGCCGATTCAAAGTTCAGGTGATGTGAAACTACTTATTAAGAAACCCCTTGATTTAAAGGTCATTGATATGAAGAAAGATTACCTCATTTCTTACAACTTCACGTTTGGTGGTCTACCTGTTGCTGTCGTCAGTCAAAGTGTCTTTGAGCAGCTTGACCAGCAGAAAGATCCTAAACTTCAGATTGAGAATAATCAATATCACGCAGTCAATATAAAAGATGATCAAAACCTTGAACAAGCGAATGATGTGTTTACTTCTTTAAAACTAGGTGACAACAGCATGTCTCAATTGGCTACCACTCAGCAACAAAAACAAACCATCGGACTGATGATGTTTATAGTCGGATTTTTAGGTCTCAGCTTCCTTGTCACATCAGGCTGTATTTTATACTTTAAGCAGATGAATGAAAGTGAAGAAGAACAAAGCTCTTACACGATCTTGCGTAAGCTTGGTTTTACTGAGAAGGATCTATTAAAAGGTATTCGGCTCAAACAGCTATTTAACTTTGGGATTCCGCTCGTTGTCGGGTTGCTTCACAGCTACTTTGCAGTACAGTCAGGCTGGTTTTTCTTCGGCGGTGAACTGTGGACACCAATGCTCATCGTCATGTCGATTTATACGGTGCTATATTCTATCTTCGGATTCCTATCTGTCCAGTATTACAAAAAAGTCATTAAAGAATCCTTGTAATCTCATCCCCATAGGCAGCTGCCTATGGGGATTGTTTGTTTATGATGGCGTTGATTCAAACTTGTGCGATAAAATATGATCTCTTGCCGCATAAGCTTTTTGTTTGACCTCTTCTAAGTTCACTCCAACTAGCTTCCCATTTTGTTTCACTGCTTTTCCAGCCACATAGACAGAATCAACATTTGAAGGGTGTGCCGTTTGAACAACTGCCCCAGCTGGATCTGTCATCGGAAGAAGATTCATGCTTGTCCGGTCGATCAAGATAAAATCAGCTTCTTTTCCAGGTGTGAGTGAGCCGATTTTGTCATCAAGCTTCAAGGCACGAGCCCCGTTTATAGTGGCTGCTTCAAGCATTTGCTGTGCAGACAATCCAAGTTCAGGCCCTGGCATCGTCCCTTCCATCAATAAAGATTGATTTTGAATCGCTCGTTCCGCCTGTAGTCCGAATTTCATTTGAGCAAACAAATCTCCGCCTGTCGCTGTCACCACATCTACACCAAGCGTTGGCAGAACGCCATTTTCAATGGCGAGCCCTGTGACAGGATATCCGTGTCCCATCATCATTTCAATCTCAGGTGTAATCGAGATGGAGCTTCCGCTGTCAGCTAACATCTTCATTTGATCTGCATCAATTGCATTGATATGCACCATATTCAAATCAGGCCCGAGCAGCCCTGCTTGATGAAGCCGCTCAATCGATCGATCCGCCGCTCCCCAATTTCCAAAGCCAATGTGCATACTGCATAATGCATCTAGTGATCTCGCTGTTTCAATTTCAAAGACGGTCGTCTCCCATGAAGAAAATTCAGGTCCACGAATGGCAAGTCCCATCGTCAACAGCTGATCCGATGATTGAAAATGTTTTTGTTTCACGCGGGCTGCGTCTTCCATATTCGTGAGCGTACTCTCTCTGTCCCAATACGCTGCATCTCCAGAGGTACCAAAACCAAAGACCGCTCGAATACCCGCATCTTTTAAACCTCCAATGAGTTCTTCTGTATGATCCATAGAATTGATCATCGTCCAGTCGAAAAACGTGGTCACTCCTGCATCTAATGCCTCTAATGCGCCTAAATAATTAGCAATTCGATCATCTGATGGACGTCTCATCGCCCCATAGTTGCCATAATAAATTTTGCTCAAATACGTTTGCAAAGACCAATCTGTTCCGATCCCCCGTATGACGGACTGCCACACATGACGATGGGTATCCACAAGCCCTGGCATGATGACCATGTCAGACGCATCCACAACATCAGCACCGCTTGCTTCAATCGAAGGTCCGACTTCTACAATATGTGCCCCTTCAATTAATAGATCTCCCTTCTCCAGAAAACCTAAAGATGGATCAAGTGTGATAAGAGCCGCATCTTTAAACAATGTTTTCTTCATCCATATCCCCCTTTTCAAATAAAGAGAATGAGTCACTCACTCTCTCTGTCATTTTAAGACATAACAGGTTCAAATTAGAAGAAAAGTGACTCAAGGAATGTGGTTTTATGAGCTGATATTCCGAAAATAGTTGTATATCCGTTTTAATTTCACGTCATGCTTCCCTTTTGGACTTTCCATCATGCCAAATTCAAAGAACTTCACCGGTTTAATCCCGACATATTGTAAAAGAGCTCGTTTCATTAAGATTTTGTGGGCATTTTGCAAAAAGAAGAAAGGATAGTGGGTCGGTCCTTGCATTGTCGAAACACAAACAGCCCTCTTTCCTTTTAACAAGCCTTCTGGAAGCAGCCCGCCTGTTTGACGATAAGCAAAATTCGCTGCAAACATGCGATCAATAAAACCAAGCAGCATGGCTGGCGGCCGCCCCCACCAAATCGGATAAACAAACACGATGTTGTCTGCCCATTTGATTTTCTCTTGATATTCTTGAATATCAGGGTCCTTATGCATATCACGTCTTTTTTTCTCTTCATTAAAAATAAGTACAGGATCAAATTTGTCTTGGTATAAATCGATGATTCTCACTTCTTGAACGTTTGGATTTTCTTCACTGCCCTTTAGGATTTCTTTAAAAAAAGCACCATTTAAACTATTGTGATGAGGGTGAGTATAAATAATGAGTACATTCATGGCTCGGCTCCTTTAGTTATCATTTGATAACCAAGAGCATACACCCCTCTTTTTTAGTTGTCAAATGATAATTGTTTTTTGATAATAAATTTGGTATGGTACGTAGGAGGTGAAAATGATGAAAAACCCCCATTTTTTCAAAGAGTTTGTCACATTTGCTTCTACTTTTTCTGAGCTGAAACATGCTATGATGAGCAAGATCAAACCATCTGATCTAACCACTCTACAATATTTGATTCTGGAGCAGTTAGCCGTCAGTGAGCCGCTAACACCTAGCGAAATCGCCGATTGTCAGCACATGTCTCTTCCGAATGTCAGCAGAGAATTGAAAAAGCTTCACGAAAAACAATTCATTGATAGACAAGAAGATAAAGATGACAAGCGAAAACATGTCATTATGCTGTCTAAAAAAGGCCGCGAGTGTATGGACAAAGCATTTCAACAAATTGAATCCATGCTCATGGACAGCCTTTCTTCCTCTGACCGAAATCAAATGGATGATATCGTACAAGCTCTCCGTCTATTAAATCAAACCATCTTCAAAAAATGATCGAATGAAAAAAGCATGAGCGTATCGCTCATGCAGATCATTTTAGAAAACGTTAGTGAAGAGATGCTAAAAGATACGTGATGAAACCTACTATTGGAATAATCGGGATCATCAGCTTCAATGTTTTATTCGTATTCTTATATAAATTCCACAACAAGACTGGTACACCAAACGTCAATGTATCAAAGGCAGCAAGCACTGCCCCTTTACGCTGTTCTTTATGAGCCATTTGAAAACCTCCACATCCAATAAAATACATTTTTATAGTGTAGCATACATTCTATTTTGATCATTTCCTCCAGGTAATTGAATCGTCAGTATGTCTGAGATAAATGAACGGGGTGTAACTGATGCTTGCCCCGAGACAGTAGACAACAAAAAAACGCCGGATGTTTTCCATCCAACGCTTCTTCAAATGACATGTTCAACATCACGTCTCTTTTGCTCTATGTATCCTTTATCCAATAAGCTGATAGGCGATATATAATGCAACCAGCCAGATCATGACCGCAGAGGCTTTATTGATCCGGTTCATCCACTTGCCGTTTGTATCTAGCTTTCCTAACATTTTCCCGAGAAGGGCAAGCCCCATAAACCATAACCACGAGACGATGATACAGGCTGCGGTAAATGCCACCTTTTCCGCCCCATGATATTGAAGAGAGTTCGTTCCTATCACTCCTATTGTATCGAGAATCGCGTGAGGATTTAAAAGTGAAACGGAACAGGCAAATATGATTTGTTTTCTCACAGGCATCAGGTCTATCGTTTCTTGATTACCTGTTGCGGAGCTCGTGTTCCAAACCGACCAACCCATATAAAGTAAAAAGAAAAATCCAATGATAAAAAGACCCATTTGCAAGATAGGAATGGTGAGTACAACAACCGAAACCCCAATGACAGCTAAAGTAATTAAAAGTGTGTCGCAGAGAGCAGCTGTAATGACCACAGGCAGTACGCGATATAATCGAGGCTGAAGGGCTCCTTGCTGAAATACAAATACATTTTGTGCGCCCAAAGGTAAAATAAGACCAAAGGCAAGCACAATCCCATGAATTATCGCAATCGACATTTTCAGAACATTCTCCTTTTCAAGTCATCCTTACACATTTTAACATAAAACATCATGAACGAATTTTACATATTTGATTTGTCCAATAAAAAAAGCGCTGGATGATTTTCCATCCAGACGCTTATTGTTTCTACTGTTATGATGATTTTCGTGCAAGCTCTCTTTCTCTCAGCTCAACACGTCGAATTTTCGCTGACGGAGTTTTTGGTAGCTCGTCAATGAATTCGATTTCTCTTGGATATTTGTACGGTGCTGTTGTATTTTTCACGTGTGTTTGCAGTTCTTTAATCAGCTCATCGCTTTGTGCAGATGCATCACGCAAGACGACGTATGCTTTCACGATTGATCCTCTGATTTCATCTGGACTTGCCACAACCGCACATTCTTTCACTGCTGGGTGTTTAATCAGTGCATCTTCGACTTCAAATGGACCAATTGTATAACCTGAGCTGACGATGATGTCATCCCTGCGGCTTTCAAACCAAAAATACCCGTCTTCATCTTTTTTCGCACGGTCACCGGTAATAAAGTAATCCCCTCGGCGCTGCGCCTTTGTACGCTCTGCATCTTTGTAGTATTCCTTGAATAAAGCCGGCGTTTCAAGATGAACGGCAATGTCACCTATTTCTCCTGGAGCACAGATCTGGCCATTCTCATCAATGATCTCTACTTCATTGCCAGGTGTTGGTTTGCCCATGCTGCCTGGCTTGATGTCCATTCCTTTCAGCACCCCGACTAGCAGCGTGCTTTCTGTTTGCCCGTAACCATCTCGCACTTCGATATCGAAATGTTTTTTGAACGTATCAATGACTTCACGGTTGAGCGGCTCTCCCGCAGAAACAGCACTATGCAATTTGGGTAGCTCGTACTGACTGAGGTCATCCACTTTTGCCATAAATCGATATTCTGTTGGTGTACAGCATAGAACATTGATTTCATTTTTTTGAAGCAGCTCTAAGTACGTATTCGGATTAAATTTCCCTCCATAAACAAAACCTTCTGCTCCACTTCCTAAAACAGATAAGAGAGGACTCCACACCCATTTTTGCCAGCCTGGTCCTGCTGTTGCCCATACTTTATCCCCTTCATTAATGGAGAGCCATGCTTTGGCCGCAGTACGTAAATGTGCATACGCCCAGCCGTGTGTATGAACAACCCCTTTTGGGTTACCTGTTGTGCCTGATGTATAAGAGAGAAACGCCATGTCTGTACGTGTTGTGTCTGCCAATTTCAACTCGCTTGACTGCTCTTCCTTTTGCGCAACAATGTTTGTCCAGCCATGATCATTCTCACCAATCGAGAATGTTTTGAAATCTTTTGGCTGGTTGGTTCCTTCAAACGATTGAATGAATGATGCGTAAACAATCGCTCCTTTTGCTTCTGCATGTTCAATTCGGTAATCTATATCTTTAGCGCGAAGCATTTCTGAACAAGGAATTACAACCATTCCTGTTTTTAAAATGGCTAAATAAATGCTGTATGCCTCTAGCATACGAGGCACCATCACAATGATTTTATCGCCTTTTTTAAAGCCTGCATTTAATAGAACATGACCAATTTTATTCGCCTCTTCCACTAATGCTGCATATGTCACATGTGCTTCATGGCCATTTCCGTCCTGCCAGTGCAGGGCGATTTTCTCCTGGTCATGACTGAACGCTTCAATCTCACTGACTAAGTTATATTGTTCTGGTGCAATTAAGTCTTCTCTTTTCATGGTACAGCTCCTTTTAGCCTCTTTCTATGAAACGAATCATGTTTCAATTTACCTATTCTAACACTCATAACTGAAAAATGCTTGAATTAGGACCTACTCCTAGTATTATGCCATAATTTTTTCATTTCGTCTTCTTTTTTAAAAATATTCTAACAATTTATGTACAAAAAAAGAGCGGGAATGAACCCGCTCATAAGCCATAGCTTTTTAATTGTGTGTCTTAGAAAGATCCGCCACCCATATGTTGTTGAGCGTAAGATACAAGACGCTTAGTGATTTCTCCACCAACTGATCCATTAGCGCGAGCTGTTGTTTCTGGTCCAAGGTTTACGCCAAATTCTGAAGCGATTTCGTACTTCATTTGGTCGATCGCTTGTGCAGCGCCTGGAACGACTAATTGATTAGAACTGCTTTGTCTGTTTTGTTGAGCCATGTGTTCTCACCTCCTTGTGAATATAGAATGTGTAGAAACACATGACTTCATGCGATTGATTTTATGGTAATTATTATGAAATTTTTTATTTAGAATAAATCAGCGAATTTGTCAGCTGCTTTCTTTTCATTTGTGACGACGATTGTTTCGATCTGCTCCACTGCCTCGTCAAGCATTGGCTCGAATTCAGCAAAGCTTTCGTAGCGTTCTACCTTTTCAAGCTTTGGTTTTGTTTTTGGAGATGGCGGCGTAAAGATTGTGCAGCAATCCTCAAATGGCTGAATGCTTGTCTCATATGTGCCAATTCGTCTCGCTTCTTCGATAATGTCATTCTTATCCACGGCAATCAGCGGGCGAATGATTGGTGTGTTTGTGACATGATTAATGGCATACATGCTTTCAAGTGTCTGACTTGCCACTTGACCAAGGCTTTCACCTGTAATAATGGCAAGCGCATCACGCTTGGCTCTTATTTTATCTGCAATTTTGAGCATCATTCTTCTCGTTGAAGTCATCGTATAGTTTTCTGGTACTTGTTTGTGAATGAGCTCTTGGATTTTCGTAAAAGGAACGATGTGAAGCTTGACTTCGCCTCCATAAGCAGCTAAGCATTCCGCTAGATCAATGACCTTTTGCTTGGCACGTTCACTTGTATAAGGTGGGCTAAAGAAATGAACAGCTTCAATTTGAATGCCTCGTTTCATTGCCTGATAGCCGGCCACTGGGCTGTCAAAGCCGCCAGAGAGCATCAGCATCGCTCTTCCGCTTGAACCAACTGGTAGTCCGCCTACACCTTTTACATCTTTAAATGTAATGTACGACGCGTGTTCTCTTATTTCAATTCGCAAGTGAACATCTGGCTGTTTCACATTAACGGTTAAGTTGTCTGTATTCCTTAGAACATGTCCACCAATTTCTCGGTTCATTTCATTTGAATCAAGCTCAAATTGTTTATAAGAGCGTTTCGTTGAGACCTTAAATGTATTTCCTTGTTCATACACTTCCTGAACCGCTGAGAGTGCCGCTTCTTTGATGGCATCAAGATTTGTCTCACATTTTACAGCCAGGCTAAAGCTTTGAATGCCAAATACACCTTTAAGCTGTTCTGAAATCGGTTCAGGGTCTTCTCCGTTTAGCATGATCGTAATGCGGTCTCTATCAGATGCATACTTTAATGCTTCAAATTCTTTCAATACAAACCGGATATGCTGTCTTAGTTTTTCGATAAATTTCTTTCTATTTTTCCCTTTTGTTGAAATCTCACCAAAACGGACTAAAATATGGTCATACTTCATGTTGTTATCTCATTCCTTTTAATTTTTTCACACTTTGTGCGATCGATGTGATGATTTGTGGCGCTAGCTCTGGTCCTTGCCCATATGTCAAACTGATTCTCATGCTGCTTTTGGCTGCTTCTTCTGATTTTCCCATCGCCAGCAGGACACGGCTTGGTTCCTTTTTCTTAGCAGAACAAGCAGACGTTGTCGAAACGTAAATGCCTTCTTTTTCGAGCATATGCAGAAGGACTTCAATTTGAATACCTGGCACTGAAAAATTCACAATGTGCGGTGCGCTATGCGTCAGCGGTGTGTTTATGACGACGCCTTCTATCTTTGCAAGCTGCTGCTCTAGCTCTGTTTTTAAAGCGATCATCTCATCATGATGCTTGTTTAAATGTTCAAATGATTGCTTTATGGCTTTTGCTAAGCTGACAGCTCCAGCAGGGTTCTCAGTCCCTGAGCGAAGGCCAAGTTCTTGCTCTCCTCCTGTGATAAAAGGGGCAAGCACGATCTCTTTCTTTAAAAAGAGGGCACCTGTTCCCTTCAAGCCGTGAATCTTGTGGCCTGACATCGTTAAAAGATCAATATCCATCTCTTTAGGCAGCGGAACCTTGCCAATTCCTTGTACGCCGTCGACATGAAAAATCGCCTCTTTGGCATACTTCCGAATGATGCTGGCCGCTTCCTCTATCGGCTGAATCGCGCCTGTTTCATTGTTTACATGCATGAGACTGACAAGCACTGTATCAGGGCGAAGCACTTCTTTTAAATGCGTCATATCTGCACGGCCATGCTCATTTACTTGAATATAGGAAATATCAAAGCCAAATAATGTTTTCAGCTGTTCAAACGATTCGATGACAGATGGATGCTCAATCGCTGTTGTGACAATATGTCTGCCTCGGTTCATCTTGGCAAGAGCAGCCCCTTTGATGGCAATGTTATTTGCTTCTGTTGCACCTGAAGTAAAAATAATCTCATATTGTGTAAAGCCTGTATAGTGAAGGATTTGTTTTCGCGTTTCACTTAATAGACGGCTCGCATCAATTCCAAGTTGATGCAGCGAAGACGGATTCCCAAAAAAACGCTCACTCACTTGCTGATGCACTTGTAAAACCACTGGATAAGGCTTTGTTGTGGCACTATTATCAAGATAAATCATATCTTAAACTCCTTACAAAAAAACTTAAAAAATAAATGCATTTATATGTTACCATAATGAAGTCAGACAGAGAATTTTCTGAAAATGGCAGTTGACAACTTTTCATTTTCACTATATCATCCATAGTGCAATTGTCATATAAACACCTAAATTGTCAGAATATTTAAATTTGACACAATACACTGATTGAGGAGGGACTATTTTGAAAAATAGTTTAAGTATAAAAGAGACATTGGCTATTGGACTAATGCTTTTTGCATTATTCTTTGGCGCAGGAAATATGATTTTCCCGCCTGTTCTTGGACAATATGCTGGTGAAAACGTATGGCTTGCCATCGGCGGATTCCTACTTACAGGCGTAGGTCTTCCACTATTAGGGGTTATTGCTGTCGCCCTTACAGGTACCGGAGCCAAAGGCCTTGCCGATAAAGCACACCCTAAATTCGGGACTATCTTCACCGTTATTCTGTATTTATCCATTGGACCATTTTTCGCCATTCCGCGAACTGGTACGGTTTCGTATGAGATAGGATTAGCTCCATTTCTCTCAGGTGCCCAAGCCACTTCATGGGTACCACTATTCATCTTTACCGTAGTGTTTTTCACTATTTCATACTTGCTTGCGTTAAATCCTTCAAAGCTGGTTGATCGTATTGGTAAAATTTTGACACCGATCTTATTAACTGTTATTGCTATTATTGTCATTAAAGCCATTGCTACGCCAATGGGAATGATCGGTGCTCCAGATAAAACATATGAGGCAAATCCGCTTTTCACTGGATTTTTAGAAGGCTATAAAACAATGGATGCACTTGCTTCTATCGTCTTTGGAATCGTCGTGGTGACAGCTGTTAAGGACAGAGGCATCACAGAGCGAAAATCTCTTGCAGCAGCTTGTATTAAGGCAGGACTCGTAGCAGCTGTTGGACTGGCACTCGTGTACATTTCACTTGCTTATGTGGGCGCTTCAAGCCCCGATGCCACGGGAATGGTTGGAGCAAATGAAGGAGGAAAACTACTTTCACTTTCTGCCAACTTTTTATTCGGTTCTGCTGGTAACATTGTTCTTGGCGCAGCCATTTTATTCGCTTGTTTAACGACTAGTGTTGGACTTATTTCATCTTGTGGAGAATATTTTTCAAAGCTCTTCCCTAGCCTGTCTTATCGCACAGTCGTTCTGATCGTCTCTTTATTTAGTACACTGGTTGCAAACCTTGGACTCGCACAGATCATTTCTCTGTCGGTGCCTGTACTCGTAGCGATCTATCCACTGGCCATTGTCATTATTTTATTATCGTTCCTTGACCGCTGGATTAACGGCAGAAGAATCATTTATATTACTTCTCTCATCTTTACTGGTTTCTTTGCCATTATTGATGGATTATTAGCTGCCGAAGTGAATCTAGGCGGATTGCCTGGCATCTTGAAATCAATTGTTCCGTTTTACGATTTAGGCATTGGCTGGATCATACCAGCTATTATCGGTGCTGTGATTGGTGTACTTATTTCCATGTTTACCAGCCCACCAAAGCAACTTGCCTCATAATCATCGCAAATCAAAACATCCCCTTCCAAAGAAGAAGGGGATGTTTTTTTATTGTTCTTCATATACTAAAATAGAAAAATTCATGACTTTTGTACGAAAACACATGTTGACATCAGGCGTACATCCTTTATAATTAGTGATTGTTAATGATGAACGGTTACCTAGCAACTAATTAACAGAATATTTCAACATAATAATGGAGGCTTTAAATGCAATGAAGGCAACTTTGTCGACGAAAGATACGGTTATCATAGGTTTTATGCTGTTTGCTCTATTCTTCGGCGCCGGTAATATGATTTATCCACCAGAGCTTGGGCAATATGCTGGGCAAAATGTGTGGAAAGCAATGGGCGGATTTTTATTAACAGGTGTCGGTTTACCTCTTCTAGGGATTATTGCAATCGCTTTGACAGGTCGAGATGCGAAAGGATTAGCTGATAAAGCTCACCCAGCTTTTGGAACAGCGTTTACCGTCATTTTATATTTATCTATCGGGCCACTTTTCGCTATTCCTCGTACAGGAACGGTTTCATATGAAATTGGTGCACTACCCTTTTTAGCTGGTGTACCAGCTTGGCTCTCACTTTTTTTATTTACACTGGCCTTTTTTGGTATTACGTATTATCTTGCGCTAAATCCAACGAAAATTGTGGATCGTGTAGGGAAAGTGTTAACACCGATTAAATTTACGATCATTTTGATTATTATCGTCAAAGCCATTTTGACACCGATGGGCGTCATTGGCACACCTGATGTGTCCTATAGCAATGGATCATTTTTCAAAGGGTTTTTAGAAGGCTATAAAACCATGGACGCTCTTGCATCTATTGTGTTTGGGGTTGTTGTCATCAACGCCATTAAAGGACGTGGTGTAACAAGTAAAAAGGCACTCACTTCTGCTTGTATCAAAGCAGGTCTAATTGCAGCTTGCGGATTAACATTTGTTTATCTATCACTTGCTTATTTAGGTGCTTCAAGTACACACGCCATTGGTTTTGTTGGAGATGGTAGTAAAATCTTGGCTCAGTCTTCACAATTTCTTTTTGGCAGTTTAGGTAATATTGTGTTAGGCGCGGCGATTACGGTTGCCTGTTTAACCACAAGTATCGGTCTTGTGACATCGTGCGGAGAGTATTTCTCAAATTTATTACCTAAACTTTCTTATAAAATGGTCGTTACACTCGTCACATTATTCAGTTTTATCATTTCAAATTTTGGACTTGCTCATATTATCGCTTTTTCAGTACCTGTGTTAACTGCGATTTACCCGTTAGCAATTGTGATTATCGTTTTATCACTTGCTGACAAATGGCTTGGTCATAGAAGACCTGTGTATGTCCTTACTTTGATTTTAACTGGCTGCGTCAGTCTGTTTGACGGTTTAGCAGCGGCTAAACTGCCTATCGGTCCTGTGAAAGATCTCTTTCAAACGATCTTGCCGCTATATGACCTTGGCATTGGCTGGATTGTACCTGCCATACTCGGAATCGTGATTGGATTTGTCATCTCTCTATTCACTTCTTCTGCTTCAGAAGAACGCCAAAAACAAGTTTCATAACATGGAAAAAGCTGAAGTCCATTTTAGGACTTCAGCTTTTTTATTGATGCTGATATTCTTTTTCTTGCTGAGTTAAAAGCTTCTGGACGGCTCCAGGTGATGCTTTTTCGACAGCAGCTGCTGCCACTTCAAATGAATCGTTATAATCATAGGCATAAAATCTTCGTTCTGCCTCTTTTAATTGCTCTGAAAGAATGTGGTTTTGACTTCTAAACCGGTTGCCGTATTGTATAATCCGTTCAATTTGATCCACTTTACGAAGCATGTCATGTGTTTCATCAACGACATGTCTGACTGTTTCAGAGGCTTCTTTTAATTGCTGGTTCACTGCTGGCATATTCAGCGGCAAATTCTCTAGCTGCTCCTGCACTTGCTGAACCATCTCCTGCGCTTTTTCAGCACGGTCTTTGATGTCAGCAGGTACACCTGGAATGTTGCTTTTGTGCAGCTGGCGCACTGTATCTGTCAGCATGGTTTTAAGTTCAGCCAATGTTTCTCTTGCCTGTAATTCTTCTTTTCGTAACGATTGAAGGTGATCTTTAAACGCTTCATGAAGCGTTTTGGCATCCTCAATAAAGGTCTCAAGCTGATTGATTTCATCCATTAATAATGTGTATGCGACATGGTCACGATCAAGCTTCTCTCGTATTTGCTTCATGAGCTTTTCAATTTCTTCTAATCGTTTTTCGAATGCTTTCTGCTGATCCAGCTCTCCTGCTGTAAGCTTGTAGCTTTCTTTCACAAGAGCCGTTTCTGCCTTTGTCTGCGTGTGGTCTTGTTCAAGTTTTTCAAATGCTTCGGTCAGCTCAGGCATTTTGCTCTTGATTTCCTGACCTGCTTCTACTTCTGCTTCTAACTGATCATACAGCGTCTGAATCGCATCATCAATCATTTGCAGAATGCTTGATGCTTCATCTAAGTTGAGTTCATCAATCAGCAGCTTCTCCGCACGGGTCAGCTGTTTATTCAAGTTCTCCAGCTCTTTTGTGATCTGGATGTGCTCTAGCTTGTAGCCTTTGTCTGTCATTTCTTTATAACCGTCTTTCAGCTTCGTCAGCTGACCTGGCACAGTTTGTTTACAGTCTGCGATGAGCTTCGGTACATCATTGATATATAATTGCAGCTGATCGAGTCTGCGGTCTTGCTCAAGCAAAATTTTCCTTGCTGTCATGTAGTTTCCGTTTTCTGTCTCTTCTTCATACTGCTTGATCCCTTCCCAGGCCTCGTCCAAGTCCTGCTCCATTTTGTCATAAAGGGTGCCATATAAATGGCTGTAAGCAAGTAGATTTTTTCGTACCGTTTGATATTGCTCTTTGACCTTCTCGATGTCTTTTCGGTTTTGCTCTTCACTTGTGACAAGGTCTGCAATCTCTTTTAAAATGTCTTCGATGTTTGAATCAGCAGCGGTGAGCAGATCTCCTATATGTGCAAGAACTTGCTTCGCTTTGGAGAATCGATATTTATCAGAATACTCCTCTGCATCATATAATAGCTCCTCTACCTTTGGAAGATGGGCTGTGACGATATCGTCCCACTCTGCACGCCATCTTTCAAAAAACTGCTCTGTTTCTCCGGTCATTTTTAAATGTTTGATTTTTGAAATTTCTTCTACAATTGATCTGTTTAAAATTTCAATTTTCCATGCTTCCAATCGGTCAATCTCTTTATATATATTTTTTCTGAGGAAATAACCGACTGAAAACAAAGCAAGCAAAATGACAATTAAACCGATGATAAACTCCATAATGAGCCCCCTTGTTGTGATCTAAGTGATGTCAGGGTAGTGTCCCGAGTAGACCTGAGAACCCTTTCGTGTCCGCTTTGCATTTGTTTTTTATAAGCAGGATTGTATTTTTGCCAATACGATCCATTCACGGTTTTATGTATGTTTTTTCAAGAAAGTCATTCAGGCTTTCTATCATTTGATCACATGTATTGATGTGACCTGTTTTTATGTATGCGGAAGCTGTCGTTTTCATTGTTATTATGATACCATGTAACCAGCATTTTTGGTCATGATTTTTCATTATTTTCGCTGATAAACATGACGTTTTTCAAAATATCGACAAGAGGTGACGACATGTTGAAACAAGATGCACATTTACATACGCCATTTTGCCCGCACGGTACGCTTGATCCTTTTCATTCTTATATTGAAAAAGCAATCAAAAAGGGATTTGATTCCATCACCTTTACCGAGCATGCCCCGCTGCCTCCTTCGTTTCGAGATCCAACGCCTGAGCAGGATAGTGCCATGAAGCTTCAAGACCTTGAAGCCTATTTGACGAAGCTGGATCAGCTGAAACAGGAATACAAAGGACAGTTAATAGTAAAAACTGGGCTTGAGGTCGACTATATCAAAGAGTATGAAGAGGAAACAAGTGCCTTTTTAGACTGCTACGGCCCTGAACTAGACGATAGCATTTTATCTGTTCACTTTCTTCCTGCTGGCAATGATTATATTTGTCTTGATTTTGATGAGCACGCCTTCAAGCAGCTGATCAGCATCTATGGCAGCACCGAACACGTCTATCAAAACTACTATGAACAAATTCATTCTTCTATTCTATCATCTTTAGGTCCATATAAGCCAAAGAGAATCGGTCATATCACCCTTGTCCAGAAATTCAAACAACTTTTCCCATACGAAATGTCGCCAGAACTATGTCAAAGGGTTACCCTTTGTCTTGAAGAAACGGCAAAAAAAGGCATGTCCTTAGATTTTAATACATCAGGTCTTCGTAAAACATATGCCAGAAGTATCTATTTAGATCAATGGATGATTGATCTTGCAAAACAGAAAAAAATTCCGCTCATATTCGGGTCTGATGCCCATCAAGCGGAAGATCTCGGGTATGCATATGATCAATTTGAAGACATCATGAGTTTCAGGTGAGGATCAAGTGCGGGTTCATTTGTTTCTAACAGATGATGAAGCGACCGGCTCAGTTCCTTATAGTACGTTTGATAAAAGTAAGGCTCATTTGGGTTGATATAAAGCACCTCTGTTAAATATTGCGGCTGCAGATAAGGCATCATCAGAAGTGATTTTAGCTGGATCATAAATGATGAGAGTGACAGCTGCTTACAAATCACATGGGTGCTTTTTCCTTTTTCAATGATAAGCTGAAACAAGTATTTTTCCTTTGTTAAATAGGTGGACATGATTTCCCTGATCAGCGTTGAATCAATGGTCACTTCTCGATAAACGAAACGGGTTAATTGACGATTTTCATGCTGATAAGATAAAATATCAAAAACCACATGAAGTAAACATTCTTTTGCATGACGGGTTTCCATGTGCTGGATGTGCGATTCAATCATCTGAATATAGCCTTCATAAAAATCGGATACGAGCTGCTCAAGCAGCCCTCCTTTTCCTTGAAAGTAATAAGATATATGGGCAACGTTGACGTTTGCTTCCTTCGCAATCTCACGGACAGAGGTTCCAGAAAATCCTTTTTGGTTAAAAAGTCTGATGGCAGCTTCAATAATACGGTCTTTTGTTTGCACGGTTGTTGATGTTTTCATCCGCTCACCCCTCTTCATGTGTACATACTTCAAGGTGAAGGCGGAAGTTCCTTTAATCATTGCTCGACAAATCCCACATGCGAAGCGCAAGTTATGTATTTTTGAGATAGAAAGTAGGAGATTTTCATGTTTCATGTCGAAAAACAGTCTGGTGATCCATCGAAAGACTATCAATTACTCATCAAGCAAGTAGAAGCGATTACGGATGGTGAACCTGATCTCATTGCCAACCTAGCCAATGCTGCGGCGCTGCTTTATCACTCGCTTCCTGAAGTCAATTGGGCAGGATTTTATTTAGCAAAAGGCGGAGAGCTTGTGCTTGGTCCATTCAACGGACTGCCCGCATGTGTACGCATTCCTTCTGGAAAAGGGGTTTGCGGTACAGCATTTGCGACAGGTGATGTACAGCGTATCGCTGATGTGCATGCATTCCCTGGTCATATTGCATGTGATGCCGCATCGCAGTCTGAAATCGTGATCCCTCTTAAAATAAATGGACAAATCATTGGGGTACTCGACATTGACAGTCCAGTGAAAGATCGTTTCAATGAAATAGATGAAACGTACTTAGTTCAATTTACAGAGGTTCTCCAAAATGCGTTATCAGCCTCTACTGATGCGTCATGATGCTTGAAAAGCAGACAATGTGTCTGCTTTTTTATTTTGCTTTCTTCCCGGATGAATGCCGACCACGTTTGACATTCTCCTCTTTAAATAGGTTGACTTCTCCTATCTGGCGTCATATAATAGAGTTTGTGTGAAATATGGCAGCCTTTTTGTTCGGCTTTTTTGTATCATTTTGTTCCTTCTATATGGAGGTGCATCTTGTAACTCCCTGCTGCTGGAGCGAGGATGCATGAAAACATAATGACGGAAAAGACAAAGAACAGACGGTTTTTATTTTTCACAAATAAAAACAATAAGGAGGAGTCACATTATGGCTCGCTATACAGGTCCAAGTTGGAAGATTTCCCGCCGTTTAGGCATTTCATTAAGCGGAACAGGTAAGGAACTTGAAAAACGCCCTTACGCTCCAGGCCCACATGGTCCAGGACAACGCAAAAAACTATCTGAATACGGTTTACAATTACAAGAGAAGCAAAAGCTTCGTCACATGTACGGTGTCAACGAACGTCAATTCCGTACACTATTTGACAGAGCTGCTAAACTTCCTGGTAAACAAGGTGAAAACTTCATGATCCTTCTTGAAACTCGCCTTGACAACCTAGTATACCGTCTTGGCCTTGCTCGTACGCGCCGCCAAGCTCGTCAGCTAGTAAACCATGGTCACATCCTTGTTGATGGAAGCCGTGTAGACATCCCATCTTTCTCTGTGAAACCAGGTCAAACGATTGCTCTTCGTGAGAAATCTCAAAACCTTGCAGTTGTGAAAGAATCAGTTGAAGTGAACAACTTCGTACCTGAATACCTTACTTTCGATGCTGAAAAGCTTGAAGGAACTTTCACTCGTCTTCCAGAGCGTTCTGAATTAGCGCCTGAAATCAGCGAACAACTAATCGTTGAGTTCTACTCTCGTTAATTTCATTGCTCTCTCAGAGAGTGATCAAACAAACCCTAGAGACCTTGATTGTTCAAGGATGTCTAGGGTTTTTTGTTTGTATTCCATCATGTTCTAACACCTAACAAGATGAGAGTGGATGTATGACAGTGTTTAACAAAATCCCTTTTATGTTATAATACAAATAGATGTAGCGTAAATTAAAAGAAGCCAGGATGCTGTCACATCCCGGCAATGCACAAATGCTTGGCTCAAAGTGAGCTGGCTAGAAGGTACACAATAAATGGACCTACCCTACAAGTTGTCTAGGCTCAAAGGGTGGTCTATTTCTTTTTGTCTATATACGTCAACAAAGCAAGAATAAACATCCCAAATAAAAACATAAGGGACAATGCTTGAAAAGTTGACATAGGCAGCACCCCCTTTCAAGGGGATTTAGCCAAGACCACCCTTGAGTACGCCGTACATTTGCACGCTCTCTATTATACATGAAAACATTGGAAGTTACCTTCCATATTCAAAAACCTTTCTTCGCAGCATAACCACCTTCACGCTTCATTACGTGATTGTCATTCCCACATACAACTATAGGAAAAAAATATCATTTAGCTGCCGTTTGTCTATTGGTACAATGATGATAGAGATCTTTTTCTAACGCACTAAGCTGGAGGAATTCCATGTTTTTTACCATAGTCATGATTTTCGTTCTCTTCTTTTTGTCTATTTTCGCCTATTCTCTTTTAAGAAAAAAGCAGGTCATAGATGCACCACCAAACCTACTGGCTACGATATCGTTCATATTACTGCTTTATTTTTCTCTCTGTCTCGTGATCGCTGTTCCAAGTGTCATGCTGTGCATCGTTGCTTTAGGGATAAACTATCTTTTTGGAGATTACATCACATATGATTCATTTTTCTCTTTCATCTCGTTCTCTTTATTGGTGAGTGGAATCGTGGTTTTTTGGTCGCCTTTTCTTCTTTTCATAGGCAAAGGGCTGGCTTATTTACTCAAATTCCCTTCATGGCTGACTTTTGCTTTGGAGTGGATCAGTTCTTGGATCGTTTTACACCTCTCGATTAAGTATGTCCTTTACATAAAACTAGTAAATGTCTCCATTTGGGAGCACGGCACACTCATTTTATCTTTCTTTGTCAGCTTCTTATTTATTGGAATTGATCTCATCTACTCAAGTATTGAACAACGAAAACAGCCGCTGGATGAACAAGCAAAAAGCTCCTAGAGATGATTCTAGGAGCTTTTGCTTGCCCAATTTGTGATCAGCTGCTCAGTTGTCAGGATAGTCGCAAATTCGTCATGCAGTGTTGCAAGTGAAAGGCGATGGATCGTTTCTGGATCATAGTATGTACCGGTTTGATCTGCGAGTCCAAAGGCGGCTGTTGCATCCGACATGAGGTATGTCTCAAAGCCTAGGTTTCCACTCATTCTTGTTGTGGTAGATACGCAGTGCGGTGTTGTAAGTCCAGCAATCACAACAGTGTCGATCTCGTTTGATCTTAGTTGTTCCTCTAAGTTTGTACCTATAAAGCTACTGTTGACTTTCTTTTGTATGACCGTTTCTTCATCTAGCGGTTTGGCGATCTCTTTGAAGGAGTGCCCTTCATTTGCTGGATGAAATAAGGAGTGCGGCTGATCCGATGTATGCTGAATATGAATGACTGTCCAGCCTTTTTCTCTCCAAAACGTCAATAGACGACTGATATTCTTCTCTGCATCTAGGTTATTCCGTTCTCCCCATTTTTCGTGCTCGAATGCTTTCTGTACATCGACCATAATCAAAGCCTTTTGATGTTGTTGCAAAAATACCCACCTCCAAAGAATCTGAATCATTACTTGTAGTGTAAGGAATGGTGGTTGATTTGTACATGTTTTTATTTGGCTATGTACGATGTTTTGTCTGTTTTTGCAGTAAAAAGACAAACCACACACTGGCTATTAAGTAATAGATGCCAATGATGGATGTACAATTAGATATGACTTCCGTCCATTGCACTGATTTGACGATTGCCATCCAGATCATATAGATAATCAGAAATGAACATGGGAAATAGAGAAAGTAGCCTAAGAAAACATATTTGAGTTTTTGCGTCATCTTTTATCCTCCTAAAAACCTTCTGCAACACCTAGCAGATCCTATATAACCATGACATCAAAAAAGACAGCACAAATCGCTGTCTTTTTCATTTTTTAATTCGTATTCTGTCCTCCGCCATTCAATCCTTCTTTCACATAGCCTTTGACTTGGCTTGAGGTTAATAGACCGATATGTCCAACGCCGTGGATGAGGACGTTTCTCGCGCCAATTAAGCGTGAGAGGCTGTTGACGACAATGAGATCGGCTGAGCTATAGACAGATGTGTAAAGAATTTTTTGATTTGGATCGGTGCCTGGTAATGCTCTGAGTGATACGAGTCCATTCGCTCCACCAAGTGTGACGACGTTTTCAATTTTATCTCCGCCGTCTAGGTTTTTAATATAGTATAACGTGTTCGCACCACCCATACTATGAGCCACAATATCTACTTTTTTGGCGCCCGTTTTGGCTAGTACATCTTTCACGAATCTAGAGAGCCTCGGGCCATTGTTCAGGTTATTGCCTGTTTTGTCTATGAAATCGATTGCAAAAAGTTGGTTTTGATCCCAGCCCTGTGATACTAAGTATCGTTTGATCGAAGCAAAGTTATAAGACGCACCGCCCATGCCGTGTACCATTACAACCGGATTATGCGCAGCCGCTTTGGCTTCTTTCGGCTGGATGAAGGCCATTGATCCAACCACTAATGCAAGCGCAATCAGAATTTGCAAACTCCTTTTCTTTAAAACGATCATGTTCATTCCCCCTTAATTTTCTGATACGTCTCTATTTTAAACAAGAAAAATATGACAGAAAAGTGAACAAGGTAATATTTATCAGATGATTTCACAGCACAATACCTAATGAAAAAGCACCATGGTCTTTTTGAAATTAAAACAAAAAGACTACGGGCCTCTCTATCTTTCATATATAATGTGAATAGACAAAAGGAGGTTCTACTAGATGCTATTTACCCAAACACCTGCACCACCTTACTATGCAGTCATTTTCACATCAAAACGAACGAATGTTGAGCAGAAAGAATACGCTGCTGCTGCTCAAAGAATGGAACAATTAGCGAAAGACCTAGACGGGTTTCTTGGAATTGAGAGTGTACGAGATGAGCATGGTGTTGGGATCACTGTATCGTATTGGGATTCATTAGCAGCAATTAAAGAATGGAAAGCACATACAGCACATCAGCGTGTTCAAAAAAAAGGAAAAAAAGATTGGTATGAATCCTATACAACCCGAATTTGTAAGGTAGAACATGCTTATACAAACGAAGATTCACTTCTTGAATAAGAAACAGACAAATGAGAGAAAACCGCTCTGTAAAAGCTTAATTCCTACTTCTGAATAAAAAAGAAAAGCACCTCAATGTATATGAACATTTGAGGTGCTTTTCATGATACTTACTGTTTCATAAGGATTTATTTATACGTTACAAGGAAGTATTTCTTTTTCCCTCTTCTTAAGACTGTAAATTGGTTTTCAATTCGGTCTTCAGCTGAAAGGACATAGTCTTTGTCGGTTTGTCTCTCTCCGTTGATGTAGATGGCACCGTTTGTGATATCTTCACGTGCTTGACGTTTTGATGGAGACAGTTTTGATTCGACAAGAACATCAACAAGTGTTAATTCTTCTCCACTGTCTTTCTCCATTGATGGCACATCTTTAAAGCCTACTTTCACTTCTTCTGCTGTAAGAGATTTGATCTCGCCTTTAAATAGCGCATTTGAGATGTTGACAGCCTGTTCTAGTGATTCACGGCCATGCACAAGTGTTGTGACTTCTTCTGCCAAACGGCGCTGTGCTTCACGTTTTTCAGGGGCTGTTTGCACTTTTTCTTCGTACGATGCGATCTCTTCTTTTGATAAGAACGTAAAGTATTTTAAGTATTTCACGACATCACGGTCATCTGTGTTAATCCAGAATTGGTAGAATTCATATGGTGATGTTTTTTCTTTATCTAACCAGATGGCACCGCCTTCTGTTTTCCCAAACTTCGTGCCGTCTGCTTTTGTCACAAGCGGCATGGTGAGACCGAATGCTTTTGCGCCTTCTGCTTCAGACTTACGGATCAACTCAAGTCCAGATGTGATATTTCCCCACTGGTCACTTCCGCCGATTTGCAGCTTACAGTTTTCATTTCTATAAAGGTTCAAGAAGTCTAACGATTGTAGAATCACGTAGCTGAATTCTGTGTACGAAATCCCTGTTTCAATACGGGAGCTGACGATATCTTTTGCGAGCATGAAGTTGACACCGAAGTTCTTTCCAATATCACGAAGGAACGTGATGACATTCATTTGACTGATCCAGTCATAGTTATTCACGATGACAGCTGGGTTGTCACCTGCTTCAAAATCAAGGAATTGAGAGAGCTGGCCTTTGATTTTCTCTGACCACTGTTCGACGATTTCTGCTGGGTTTAGTGAACGTTCTGCTTTTTTGAAACTTGGGTCACCAATCAGTCCAGTTGCGCCGCCAACAAGTGCAATCGGATGATGACCTGCTTCTTGGAATCTGCGCAATGTTAAAATTGGCAGTAAGTGACCAATGTGCAAGCTGTCAGCTGTTGGATCAAAGCCGGAGTATAGCTTGATTTTTTCTTCTGCTAATAATTTTGTTAAACCTTCTTCATCTGTTTGTTGCTGAATTAATCCTCTGAACGATAATTCTTCCATCAATTGACTCATATCCAAATCTCCTTTTTTTACAATTCAACATAAAAAACGCCCCTTCGAATGAACGAAGGGACGATATATATCGCGGTACCACCCTGCTTAAAAGACAAAACAACACGTCTTTTCACTTACACTGATAACGGACAGATCCGTTCTTTCACTAATCAGATAGCATATGCTCCTTTTCGTAAAAGCGGTTCGTGAGGGTAATTCGAATATCTCTTTGTACTGACTCGCACCAGCCGTCAGCTCTCTTGGACAGGGAAAGATGATTCTACTGAATCTCAGTCAAAACCTTTTCATATTCAACTAAAGTCATTTTTAACATACTTTTGATATCAAGTCAACTGACGGAAGTGATTAATCTTCCATTGTCGAGAGATCGCCAGCAGGTAAATTCAGCTCCCACGCTTTTAACACACGTCTCATAATTTTACCGCTGCGTGTTTTTGGCAATTTGTCTTTAAACTCAATTTCTCTCGGTGCTGCATGTGCAGCGAGTCCTTTTTTCACGAACGTACGAATTTCTTCTTTCAGGTCATCAGACGGTTCGTATCCGCTTCTAAGCGCTATAAATGCTTTAATAATTTCACCGCGCACAGGATCTGGTTTTCCGATGACACCAGCCTCTGCAATGGCCGGATGTTCCACCAGTTTACTTTCTACCTCAAATGGACCGACCCGCTCTCCTGACGTCATGATGACATCGTCGACACGTCCCTGGAACCAGAAGTATCCGTCTTCATCCATATAAGCAGAATCTCCTGAAACATACCAATCTCCCGGCATAAAGTAAGATTCATATTTTTCAGGATTGTTCCAGATCGTATGCATCATAGACGGCCAGCCTTTTTTGATGGCAAGGTTCCCCATCCGGTATGGCGGAAGTTCATTTCCGGCATTATCCACAATCGCAGCTTCAACGCCTGGAATTGGTTTCCCCATCGAACCTGGTTTGATATCCATGGATGGATAGTTACAAATCAGCTGTGCACCTGTTTCTGTCATCCACCAAGTATCATGAATTCGTTTACCGAATACAGCGTCTCCCCAGCGGATCACTTCTGGATTAAGTGGCTCTCCTACACTTAACACATGACGGAGTGAGCTGAGATCATATTTTTGAATGAGATCGTCTCCTGCTCCCATCAGCATTCTGAAGGCTGTCGGTGCACTGTACCAAACGGTCACACCAAGCGATTCAATGGTTTCGTACCACGTATCAGGATTGAACCTGCCGCCTAAAATCACATTCGTCGCTCCATTCAACCACGGAGAAAAAATACCGTACACCGTCCCTGTTACCCAGCCTGGATCAGCTGTACACCAGTAGACATCTTCTTCTTTCAAATCAAGTACCCATTTACCCGTCTGGCCTTGCTGCACCATTGCGCCATGAACATGGAGCACACCTTTTGGCGTACCAGTGGACCCTGACGTGTAATGAAGCAAGTATCCATCTTTTTCATCCATCCACTCGATTTCAAGTTCCTTCGCTGCCTGCTCAAATGCTTCTTCAAAGTGAATCGTCCGCACACCACCTGCATCCTCTTTTTCACCACCGACAATGATGACGGATTCAAGCTTTGGAAGTTCTGCAAACGGAATCCGCTCAAGCAGATCAGGCGTTGTCACAATCACTTTTGCCTCACTATTTTCTAAACGATCTTTGACGGCACCTTCCATAAATGCCTCAAATAACGGACCGACGATCGCACCAATTTTGACAGCACCAAGCAGTAGAAAATAGAGCTCAGGTGATCTTGGCATAAAGATAAACACGCGATCCCCTTTTTGCACATGTGCCTGTTCTCTTAATAGATTTCCTGCTTTGTTTGTCTTGATTTTCATATCCCTGAACGTATACTTTTCATCCCGCTGTGAATCTTTGTAGTGAAGCGCCACCTTGTTTTTACGAAACGAGTCCGCATGTCTGTCAATCGCTTCATAAGCTGCATTTACTTTTCCTGTTTCATACCAAGAGAAATTTTTTCTCGCTTCCTCCCATGAAAATTCTTTGTATGCTTGCTCATAATCATTTAAATGATAGTCCCCTTTTACTGATGGTAGCGTTTCCACTTTCATCAAACAGTCCCCCTTTGCATACGTTTACAATGACCATTATAGTATAGATGACTTTTTTTCTCAATTTTTAAAAAACTTCTGATGAAACCGTTTTAATTATTGTCAGATTTAAGATAAAATAGAGACGACTCACTAGAATTTGAGGCGGTGGATACGTGGAGCATCCTAAAACTTATTATTCAAAAACAATTACGAGAGAAGCAGGCACCATCCTGATTGAAGGCCCGGTACCTGCATCAGAGCTGGCGAACTATACGTTTCATGAAGGACTAACGGCATTTCGCACGCCTGAGGAACAGAAACAAGCACTTGTTGAAATAGCAGATCTTCCTGAAGGACGTATTATCATTGCTAGGGTGGATGAGCTTGTCGTAGGCTATGTCACGTATTTGTACCCTGATCCGCTTGAACGCTGGTCAGAAGGCAACATGGACAATTTAATTGAGCTCGGTGCCATTGAAGTCGCTCCTCCATTTAGAGGCTGCTCACTTGGCAAGCATTTACTGGATGTGAGCATGATGGATGAGCAAATGGAGAATTACATTATCATTACAACTGAATATTACTGGCATTGGGATTTAAAGGGGACAAAGAAAAACGTGTGGGAGTACCGCAAAATGATGGAGAAAATGATGAACGCAGGCGGTCTTGTCTGGTTTGCAACAGACGAGCCAGAGATCAGCTCACATCCAGCCAATTGTTTAATGGCACGGATCGGAAAAAATGTGAGTCCAGATTCAATCGAGCGTTTCGATCGTCTTCGCTTCCATCAGCGCTTTATGTATTAACGTTCAATTCGTTTTTTTGGCAAAGGGGATTGGTAAACATGATGATTGAACAAATTATGGAGCGTGATGTGATCACGCTGCGAAAAACCGATACGATTGAAGAAGCCATTCAAAAAATGAGTGCACATCACATTCGGCATATTCCCATCGTATCTGAGCAGGGATCTGTCATTGGGATGGTGACAGATCGGGATATTAAAAATGCCAGTCCAAGTATTTTTGAAACAGAGAAAAGGCAGCTTTTTATTCAGCGGCCGGTTGAAGACATCATGGTGCTAGAGACGATTACCGCTCATCCGCTTGATTTCGTTGAGGAGATTTCAAGTGTCTTTTTTGAACACGGAATTGGCTGTCTTCCCGTTGTGAGACGCGGCAAGCTTGTAGGGATCATCACAAAAACAGATTTACTTCGTACGTTTGTAAGACTAACAGGTGCAGATCAGCCTGGATCACATTTAGAGGTTGAAGTAGCGCAAGTGACAGAGGGGCTTGCAGACATTACGACTATTTTAAAAGAGCAGCATATTCAAATGCTGAGTGTACTCGTGTACCCACATGCCAATGAAGCCTCTAAAGTGCTCGTCTTCCGCCTTCAAACGATGCATGCAGATCATGTGATGAAGCTGATTCGTGCAAAAGGCTATAAAGTGCTCTGGCCTATGGAGCAGACGATCAAATGAAGGAAGCGACCTTTGTTTTTTCACCATCTTTTCAAACGTACCAGTTTCATCAAGATCATCCCTTCAATCAGCTTCGCGTCTACTTAACTTATGATCTTCTTCAAAAAATGAAGGCGTTAACGGATGATGAGATTGTCGCACCTCGTATGGCGACGCTGGAGGAGTTAAAGCTTGTCCATACAGCAGACTATATTCAAGCAGTACAGCGAGCAAGTGAAGGAAAACTGTCCACCGCAGAGGGGGAACGTTATGGTCTTGGCACTGAGGACACCCCGATGTTTGCAGGGATGCATGAGGCAGCTTCTCTCCTAGTTGGCGGGACATTAACAGCGGTTGATCAAGTGATGCTTGGGCATTCGCAGCATGCGCTTAATCTTGGCGGCGGGCTTCACCATGGATTTAAAGGGCGTGCTTCTGGCTTTTGTATTTATAATGACAGCTCTGTGGCCATTCAGTATATTCAAAAGACATATGGCGCTAGAATTTTATATATTGATACCGATGCTCATCATGGCGATGGTGTACAGTTTAGCTTCTATGATGATCCAGAGGTATGTACTGTTTCCATTCATGAAACAGGGCGCTATTTGTTCCCTGGAACTGGACAAGTACAGGAAAGGGGTCATGATAAAGGCTATGGCTATGCATATAATATCCCGCTTGACGCATTTACAGAAGATGAATCATTTTTAGAAGCCTATCGAACAGCAGTGACAGAGATTGCTGCTTTTTTTAAACCAGATGTCATTTTGACGCAAAATGGAGCAGATGCCCACTATTATGACCCTTTGACGCATTTATCTGCTACCATGAAAATATATGAGGAAATTCCTAGAATTGCCCATGAGCTGGCGCATCAATATTGTGATGGAAAATGGATCGCTGTGGGCGGAGGCGGCTATGATATTTGGCGTGTCGTCCCAAGAGCATGGAGCCGCATTTGGCTTGAGATGAAAGGCATTACACCACCAGATGCGCTTCCTCAGGAATGGATTCGGGCATGGGAAAAACAATCTCCTGTTCCGCTTCCATCCACATGGCTAGATCCTGACGATTTATATCCACCGATTCCAAGAAGAGCAGAAATTACAGAAAAAAATGCGCAAACGGTAGAAAAAGCACTCATGCCTGTTAGACGAGAAAAGAAAAAGGCATAAAAAAAAGCAGGCGTCCACTGATCAAGTGAGCCTGCTTTCTTTTTTATTTCGTCGATTGTCTTTCTTCAATTCTATGTGGCAATTCAACAATTTGATCTTCTACTTGTTCTTTGTTCATGAGCTTTGTCAAAAGTCTCATCGCAACAGCGCCAATATCATAAGTAGGCTGAACAACTGTTGTCAATTGAGGGCGCACCATGAGGGATAGTCTTGTGTTATCAAAGCCAATCACTTCTAAATCTTCAGGAATTGATACGCCTCTGTCCTGCGCTCCATGAATGACACCTAGCGCCATTTCGTCAGTCGCTGCAATCACAGCCGTCGGCTTGTCAGATTGCTCAAGCAGATTAGCGAGCGCTTCAATACCAGAGTCATATGAGTAGTCTCCTTCAGCAACAAGCGCTTCGTCAAACGCGATACCAGCTTCTTCAAGCGCACGCTTATAACCAGCAAGCTTTCTCATAGAGTTAATTGGTTCTGACATTGGTCCAGATACAAACGCAATTCGTTTATGTCCTTTTTCAACTAATAGCTGAACTGAATCATAAATGGCTTGTTCATAGTTAATGTTGACTGATGGTGTTTGTGCCTGCTCTTCAACAGATGCTGCAAGTACAATTGGTACAGGAGAGCGCTTAAATTCTTCCACATGCACATCTGTAATGTTTCCGCCCATAAAAACGATTCCATCTACTTGTTTGCCAAGCATTGTGTTTAACAAATGAAGTTCTTTATCAGTATTTTGGTCTGAGTTGCTCAAAATAATGTTGTACTTGTACATCGTCGCAATATCTTCAATTCCTCGTGCAAGCTCTGAATAGAAGATACTTGAAATATCAGGGATGATGACCCCAACTGTTGTAGTCTTTTTACTTGCAAGGCCTCGTGCGACTGCGTTCGGACGGTAGCCGAGACGATCAATTGCTTCAAGCACCTTTTTTCTTGTTGTTGGTTTTACGTTTGGATTACCATTAACAACGCGTGATACCGTTGCCATACTTACGTTTGCTTCTCTTGCTACATCATATATTGTAACATTATTCACATAAATCACTCCTTCAAATACACTTCATATCTATAGCATTCACCAATTGGATAGAGACATGTCAGATACGAGGAAAATAATATCCTATTTGTCATTAAAACGATGAAAAGAGACACATAATTTTTCAATCTACATCAAAATGACCTTCTTTTATGAAATTATACACGTTTTTTCATCATATGAAAACGTTCCCTTTCTTTTTATAACTAAATTAAACAAACTTTAATGAGCTTGTTACCTGTAAATTGAATCATATTTCACCAAAAGTCGTCGTGAACGTCAGCTATGACAATGATCTTAGCAGATTCTATCAAATTTTAAAAATGAAAACATTGTGAACAAGCGTGTTTTAAGCTTGCAATGTGTTTTCTTCCTTTCATTGCCAGTCTTATCGTATTTTTTCATGAAAAAAACCGCCGGGCTGTCATCCGGCGGCTTTTCTATTTATGATTATGCGTGAATGTTGACAAGTGGTCTTAACGCATCTAACCATTTTTCGAATTGTGGAATGTCCATTTGCTGCGCTGAATCAGATAGGGCAACAGATGGATCTGGATGTACTTCTGCCATCACACCGTCTGCTCCGATCGCAAGAGCTGCTTTAGCCGTTGGAAGAAGTAGATCTCTACGTCCTGTTGAGTGTGTCACGTCAACAAAGACTGGTAAATGTGTCTCTTGTTTCAAGATTGGCACAGCCGAGATATCTAGTGTATTTCTTGTGGCTGTTTCGTATGTGCGGATGCCTCGCTCGCAAAGGATGATTTGGTCATTTCCTTGTGCGATGATGTATTCAGCTGCATTGATGAATTCTGAAATCGTTGCTGCTAGACCGCGTTTTAAAAGAACTGGTTTGTTCACAGAACCGGCTTCTTTTAATAGCTCGAAGTTTTGCATGTTACGTGCTCCAATTTGGATGACATCGATATGCTCAATCGCTTCTTCAATATGAGCAGGGTTCACGATTTCACTAATAACAGCAAGACCGTATTCATCTGCTACACGTTTTAGAATTTTTAGACCGTCTACGCCAAGTCCTTGAAAGTCGTATGGACTTGTGCGAGGCTTAAATGCGCCGCCACGAAGAAGTTTTAGTCCCTGCTGTTTCGCTGCTGCCGCTACTTCTGCAACTTGCTCGTAGCTTTCAACGGCACATGGTCCAACGATGAAACGTTGTTTTCCGTCACCGATCGCTTCTCCATTGATATTTACAATTGTATTTTCAGGTTTTTTCTTACGAGAAACAAGAAGTGCTTTGCTGTGGTCATCTTCTTGAAGCTCTAAACCTGCTTTGAAAATTTCTTTGAAAATATGTTGAATCGTTGAATTTTCAAATGGGCCATCATTTTCTTCAAGAATTTGATTTAGCATTGTGCGCTCTCTGACAGGGTCATAACGGTTGACACCTTGCGCTTCTTTTGCCTTTCCAATTTCTTTTACAATGTTTCCTCTTTCATTGATCAGTTTTAAGATTTGAAGATTTAGTTCATCTGCTTGCTGTCTCAATTGTTCCAATTCATTGTTGCTCATTTTTGTCATCCTTTCCTCTGCCCGCTCTCGCTTTTTATTTTTGATCTCTTATAATAGGGTTTATTATAAACAAAGATTTCGGAATTGTCACGAAAAAATTCTTTATTACCCAAACGCTTTTAAGCGATAAAGTATTATGTGTAAGATTATAGCATACTTTTGATGCAAGTAAACCTTTTTTATAAAAAAAACGTCAGCAATCGCTGACGTTTTTCTACATGTTATGTTCAAGCGCTTCTTTTGTAATGCTTGAGTGAGAAGCATGCCACTTTACTTTGCCACCGCTAAAGATGAGTGCCTGCGGGCTTTCATGCTTGATCCCTGACTTTTCAGTCACATAGGATGAAAGCTCTCTTGTGTTTTGAATTTGCAAGAAATAAGCAGGAACATCCTCATGTTCTGACGTAAACGCTTCAAACTCTTGAAAAGCAGCTTGGCTGATTGGACATGTCAAACTGTGCTTAAAAAAGACAAAGGTTCCGTCTTGATTTGTTAGTTGATCAAACTGTTCTTCTGTTTCTATGAGTTGTTTAGACATGATGTGCTCCTTCCTAACTTAAGCAGCGAGTTAGCCTTTCGTAGATTGTTCTACTTTTTCTTTGACATCTTTGATGCCGTCTTCAATGTCTGCTTTTGCTTCTTGTGCTCTTACTTTTGCTTCATCTGCTACATCTGAAGCTTCATTTGCAATATTTGCTGCAGCATCTTCTGCTTCGCTTTTTACTTGTTTAGCTTTTCCAGCTGTACGATCTTTTATGTCTTTTACTTTGTCTAAAATCTGGTTTGACTGCTCTGCTACGAGCTGAGACAATTCAGATGTTTTGTCTTTCGCAATCGTCACATATTCAGTGCCTTTTTCCTTTGCATCTGTTGTAAGACGATCTGTTTTTTCTTTTAGGGCATTCGCTTGGGTGTTCAAATCATCGCGAAGCTCTTTCCCTGACTTTGGTGCTAAAAATAATGCCGTTGTTGCACCGATAATGCCACCGATAAGTGTTCCGATCAAAAAGTCTTTGCTATTGATTCCGTCTTTGCTCATGATTATTCCTCCTATGCGAAAATGGTTGATTATTGTTGTTTACGCTGTTTCCATTTTTTATAGATTTCAAGTGCTGCGTTACTCCAGCTTACCACATCCGTGACTTTCTCCTGATTTCGTTCAACGGATGAAGTAACCGCACCAGCTGCCTGCTTTATGCTTGTATTAAATTGGTTGATCGAGCCGCCAATTCCCTGCACCGCATCCACAACTGTGTTAAGTTTTGCCGATTTGTCTTGAATATCTTCAGCAAGCTGATTGGTCTTATGTAGCAACTGTGCTGTCTCTGTGGTGATGCCTTGCATCTGTCCTTCAAGACCTTCTAAAGTTGATGCAACATTCTTTAATGTCAGCTGTAAGGATTTCAATGTTTTGGACAAGTAGATGACAAGAATGAGGAAAGCAATTGCGATGAGTGCAACGCTTAAATAGAGAATAATAATCATCTGATACCTCCTTTGCTGCGGGCATATTCAATTCAATACCCTCTCGTTGTATCATTCAAACATCGCCTAGAATGACCGATTGAATAATAATTCTACACTTATTCGCCAATTCCTGTCCACAGCGAACGAAAAAAAGCGGCACATCTTGTCACATTTAGCCCCTTTGTCACATTTTATTCAAAATAAAAAAGTGCCGATTGAATCGGCACTTTTTGACAGGCAATTATACTGCGACTTTCTCATAAGCACGAAGATACTTTTGAATATCTCCTGCCCCCATAAAGACCAAGATCGCATTTTCATGTGCTTTTAGCACAGATGTCTCTTCTTCTTCAATCAATTGGGCTTGCGGAATTTTTTCCCGCAAATCTTCAATGCTTAGTTTCCCAATGTTTTCACGAGCTGAACCGAAAATATCACAGAGGTATACATAGTCTGCTTTTTTCAGACTGTCCGCAAATTCACTTAAAAATTGCTGTGTACGAGTGAAAGTGTGCGGCTGGAAGACTGCTACAATATCACGGTCTGGATACTTCTGGCGAGCTGCTTCGATCGTGACTTCAATTTCAGTCGGATGGTGCGCATAATCGTCAATTAAGACTTGTTCACCGACTACTTTTTCATTAAAGCGTCGTTTCACACCGCCAAATGTCGTTAAAGCACCTTTGATGAGCTCTACATCAATGGCCTCATAGTGGCATAATGCAATGACCGCTAATGAGTTAAGGACATTGTGGTTTCCGTAAGCAGGAATGTAGAAGGTATCATAAAACGTATTACGTACAAATACATCAAATGTGGTGCCTTCTGTGTTTTTCACAACATTTCGTGCTTGGAAATCATTTTCTTCATTGAATCCGTAGTACACAACAGGTACTTTTGCTTGGATCTTGAGAAGATGCTCGTCATCACCGCAAGCGATGATGGCTTTTTTCACTTGAAGTGCCATGTTTTGAAACGCATCAAACACGTCATCAATATCCGTGAAATAATCAGGGTGATCAAAATCAATATTGGTCATGATCGCATAATCTGGATGGTAGCTGAGGAAATGTCTGCGGTATTCGCACGCTTCAAATACAAAATACTCGCTGTTTTCTTTCCCCATTCCAGATCCATCACCGATTAAGTAGGAAGTTGGTTTTGCCGCTTGCATCACATGTGCAAGTAGACCTGTTGTCGATGTTTTACCATGGGCACCAGTAATTGCAACGTTTGTGAATGAATCCATGTATTCTCCAAGAAATTTATGATAACGAATGACAGGAATCCCTTCAGAAAGAGCACGCTCAATCTCAGGGTGTGTATCTGGGAATGCATTTCCTGCAATCACCGTCATCCCTGGCTGAATATTATCTGGGTCAAATGGAAGAATTTTAATATTTCGTTCTTCTAATGCTTTTTGTGTAAAGATATGTTTTTCGATATCCGATCCTTGGACAGTATACCCAGTATCATGAAGAATTTGGGCCAGTGGACTCATACCTGTCCCTTTTATTCCAACAAAATGATAAACAGTCATAATTGTACCTCCAACAAACGTCTATCTGACTTACAGTATATGACGCTCATTTCAATTTGCAACTTGTGATTTTTGTCTCTAGCTGATCACAAATCGCAGCTCCAAATAAAGATTTTTTTCCGATCTTCCTATTCTAATCAATATTAACTATGATTAGTATCCGACAACTTTCCCATTTCTAACACCTGCTTTCGCTCATTTTCATTAAAAAGCGTTCAGACAGGCATGCGAAAAGCGTCCAATTCAAAAATTGCACCTATGTGCTATCATACCATGTTTATCAAAAAAATGAAGTGGTTTGTTTAGATCAATTGTTCTAAGTCACTCAGTGTCATGAGGACCTCTCTTGGCTTACTGCCTTTTGCACCAGAGATCATCCCTTCACGTTCCATCATATCAATCAATCTTGCTGCTCGATTGTAGCCAATTCTAAATCTTCTTTGCAAACTGGATGTACTTGCACTATTTTGCTCGATGGCGAACCTGCATGCGTCCATAAACAATTCATCTTCGTCTGTAATGGCAGAGCCTTGGAGCATCAATTCTTCCTGTTCAAAAAGGAACACAGGTTTGCGCTGTTTTCTCACATGCGCTACCACTTCATCAATCTCTCGATCTGATACAAAGTTCCCTTGTAGTCTTGTCGGTTTGCCAGAGCCATTTTCTAAGAACAGCATGTCTCCTTTTCCGAGAAGCTTTTCAGCACCTGCCATATCAATGATCGTTCTTGAATCCACTTGGCTTGAAACAGAGAAAGCAATTCTTGTTGGGATGTTTGCTTTAATGAGGCCTGTAATGACATCAACAGAAGGTCTTTGCGTCGCAATGAGTAAGTGAATCCCGCATGCTCTTGCTTTTTGGGCAATTCGGCAAATGCTTTCTTCGACTTCATTTGGTGCGACCATCATTAAATCAGCCAGCTCATCAATGACAACGACGAGATATGGCAGTTTTTCACCCATTTGTTTTTCTTTCACCAGTTCGTTAAATCGTTTGATTTCTCTCACACCAGAGTGTGCAAACAGTTCATAGCGTCTTTCCATTTCATCTACTACCCATTTCAGGGCAGCTGTGGCTGTCTTGGCATCAGTAATAACCGGGCTCACAAGATGCGGAATGTGATTATACGGCGCGAGTTCGACCATTTTAGGGTCGATTAACAGCATTTTCACTTCATCAGGTGAGGCTTTAAACATCAGGCTCACGAGAATGGTATTAATACAGACACTTTTCCCTGAACCTGTTGCTCCGGCAATTAAGCCGTGCGGCATTTTTTGTAAATCAACCACAACGGGCTGACCGGAAATATCCAATCCGAGCGCCGCCGTTAATGGAGATGGATTGTCTCTGAAGGCACTGCTTCTGATCATTTCTCTTAAGAAAACCATTTTACTGTGAAGGTTCGGCACTTCGATTCCAATCGTGTTCTTCCCAGGAATCGGTGCTTCGATCCGAATATCTTTTGCAGACAAACTGAGTTTGATATCATCTGACAGGTTTGTAATTTTGTTCACTTTCACGCCTGGTTCAGGATGCACTTCAAATCTTGTAACAGAAGGACCTTGCGTCACATGAACAACACTTGCTCTGACATTGAAATTTTTCAGTGTGGCATTGAGCAGTTCTGCCCGTTCTTTCACCCATGTTCCGTCCTCTTCTTTTTGTGCTGGCGGAACGTCTAGAAGAGCTAAACTCGGAAATACATATCCTTGTGCATCTGCCGTTTTCTTCTGTCCTTGCACGCGCTGATCACTTTTTAACATCATGACGTTAAAAGGAACGGTGGAGGTTTGACCGCTTGAGCGCTTTGGCTGTGGAGAAGACGGTTTTGGTTCTTCACGTTTTATTTCAGGCGTTTCTTCAGGTGTTTCCTCAAGCTCTTCTGCCATATCCCCGGCGATCTCTGCTTGTCCAGAGTCAGCAAATTCATCTGATGCTTCTTCAACTGGCATGACTTCATCATCTGTTAATTTTTCTTCCGGCAGGGAATCATCATCTTGCGAATCTTGTATGATCACCGGTTCTTCTTGTTCAAATGCTACCGCTGACACGTCTACTTGACTTTCTTCTATCCGTGCAGCCTCTGCTCTTTCCTCCATAGCCTCTATGTTCTTCTCTTCCAGCATCGCAGTTTCTTCTACTGGGCTTTCTATCTCCATGTCGAGTGCTGGTGATGGGCTTTCAGCTGTTTCAAATGTAAAGCTCTCTTTTTTCTGAGCATCATCTTCAAGCGGAATCATCGGCTCTTCTTGTTCAATGGTGACTGTCTGTTCTTGCTCCATCTCTAGAGGCTCGTTAGATGCTTCAGCTTGCTCCATATGTAAGAATGCTTCCCGATCGTCTTTGGTCTGTGACAAAGCTTGATCTTGATCCTCTGTCTCACTGAAAGGCTCGTCATATAAACGTTCCATCGTTGATTGAACGTGATCTTGATAAGCGAGTTCCTCTTGCAAAGTAAGCGGCGTCGTGACAGGTTGCTTCTCTACTTGTTCTTCTGTTTGGGCTGACATCATGTCTTCCATACGTTGTTCTTTTCGTATAGACGGGATGTTCATTTGCTGTCTTACATTCCGTTCACGCTCTGCTTCTTCTGATAACAGTGTGACACGCTGTGACGTTTCTTCTGCCGATTTCATTTTGACAGAAGATGTGTCTTCTTTGGCTGCTGCATGTTTTGGACGCATATCCTGATGGTAGCCATAGATGGGTGAAGGGATTTGCTCTGGTTTAAAAGGCTTTTTATTGAGATCAGGCTGCACCGTTTGTTTTGGCTGATAGGTCGTCTGCTTGGCCTTTGGCTGACTTGGCCGCGTGCGCCTTCTTTCTTGTTGCTTTGCTGCCTCACGTGCAGGTTCATCTGGAACGAGAGGAAAGCGGAAATTGCCTTTTGGATATTCATAATACACTTTCGTATCTTCAACTTTTTTATATTCTTTATGCTGTTCAACAGCTGGCTGCTTTGGTGCAATCGGACCTGTTTCAGGCCTCTCAGCTTTTTCTTCTTTTTTTTCTTCTCCTAAAAATACACTAAAAAATTTATCTAACCAACTCATCATTTATCACTCACTTTAACTCCCCTTACGTTTTCTTGGGCGATTTTTAGTATACCATTGCTTTTTCATGCAGAAAAGCGAGAAAAGTGCTACGCTTTGCTGTTCATGCTGTCTGTAGATGAAAAAAAGTCACTAAGTACGTACTTAGTGACTTTTGGTATAACACATTCTTCGCTCATTTGTACCCGTTTATGGGAGGTTACGCTTCAAATGGTTCGCCAGCTTGGCGACTTCCTTCTAGAACAAGGATTCCTTTTTCAGCAGGCGCATTCGGAAGATCTAATTCTTTTGCAGAACAAATCATTCCGCTTGAAGGAACACCTCTTAGTTCAGCATCTTTGATCACCAAACCGCTCGGCATCACAGCACCGACCTTTGCAACCACAACATATTGACCTTGATCAACGTTTGGTGCACCGCACACGATTTGTAAGGTTTCACCGCCAACATCTACTTGGCAAATGTTCAGTTTATCTGCATTCGGATGTTTTTCTTTTTCCTTCACATAGCCGACCACAAACTTAGGTGATAGATCAACTGTTAATGTTTCACTGACACCGTTGCGGTTCAAAATTTCATTGATATCTTGAACAAGCGTTTCAGAAAGCGGTACAGATCCGTTTTCTTCAATTTTCATGTAAGTAGATGCATTGAAAATATTAAAACCTGTTGTTTCTTTTGTGTCTTGATTGAAGATTCTTACGACATCTCCAAACGTTTCATGACCTACTTCTTCTCTTGTTACATCTTTCAATGAAATAAGGAGTGTGTCGCCGACACCTTCTGCATTATAAAAAACGTTCATTCTTCAAAATTCCCTTCTACTACTGTTTTGGTCTGCTTTTTGCAAGAATAAAGATCGGTTCAAGCTTGCCTTCGTCATATAAAAATGACAAGGCCGTAATCGGAACCGTGCCGCTGGCGAAGAAGCTCATCGACATTTGCCCTAAAATATCATAGCCTGATTCATTGCGTACATCTGCAATGATGAACACATCTTGATGGGGAACGGAAATAGCCATTTGCCCCTCTACTTTTTGCGCGTATTCTTGTAAAATCGATTCATTTAAAATTCTGCTTGCATCGTACCCGTCATTTGCACGGAAGAAATAAAAACGGTTGCCCGCCACTTCATCCATTTTCACGACAGTCTTTAGTGAACGGACGTTAAAACTTGCGGTTTCTCTGATTCGTTCTTTTGTCCAGTTCTCCTTTTGCAGCATCTTCTCGTCAATTAATCTGTAGGTGCTTCCAAGGTCAAGTGCATAGTAGATTCTTGTCTCTGCTGTATGCTCATCAAAAACGAGCGGAATCTCATCACTCGATGTTTCTGGAAAGGACGTTGAACGAATGACCGGATAAATGTGCTTCTCTTTACCTGAGATGTGCTGCGCTTCACCTTTCATAGCACTGAGCGCTTCTTTCACATAATAAACGATCTCATCCAGTGTTTCATCAGGCTTTACTTCCCACTTTGCAATAATCGGCGGGAGCTCAAGCGTGATGCCCTTTCCTGTATGTTTATCTTCCACACGAAGCGTATCTTTTTCCCTGTCAAACTGGTGGGTCCAGCTGTCGTTCGTCAGACGGCTTTTCAATTGATTGGCAAGCTGTCTTGATGTCATTTTCGCCATGATAAGACTCTCCTTTCGTTATTTAGAAAGAGAATCTGTTAAAAATGCTTCAATCTCTTCCTTTGTCTTACGATCTTTGCTGACAAAACGGTTGATCTCTTGTCCGTTTTTAAAGACTAAAAAGCTTGGAATTCCGTAAATTTCCCACTCTGCACAAGTGTCGATGAACTGATCTCTATCCACATAGAAGTATTCAAATTCTGGATAGTTTGCTTCAAGCTCTGGCAAAAACGGCTCAATAAATGTGCAGTCCGGGCACCAGTCAGCTGAAAATAGTAATACTGTTAAGTCTTCTTGAATCACTTTTTGTAATTCTTCGTTTGATTCAATTTTTTTCATGTTTGATTCCTCCAGTTTGTATACTTAAATCTCCGAATTGTATATAGCCTTTCTTTCTCATCCATTCTGATACTACCAAACTAATCACTGCCGGGCCAACGATATGCAAGAGAGCAATAGCGAGGAAAACGGAAGGATGAAATCCCATGACTGTGAGAGTCATGAGCTGGCCGACAAGTCCGCTCGTTCCCATACCCGCTCCTGCCGCATTATTGACCATCCCAAAGCCAATGATACCAATTGGCGCAAGAATCAGTCCTGCAATCGTCGGCGGAATGAGAATGAGTGGATTTTTCACAATGTTCGGCAGCTGTAGTTTTGATGTTCCAATGCCTACCGCAGCAAGACCGCCAAAACGATTTTCTCTAAATCCTGCAGCAGCAAAGCCGACCATCTGCGCACAGCAGCCAATCGTTGCCGCACCAGCAGCAAGACCGCTTAAATCAAGCATCAGCGCAAGCGCAGCGCTTGAAATCGGTGAGCTAAGAGCAAGTCCAACAATGGTTGCAACCAGCATGCCCATGATGAGTGGACTTTGATCAGTCCCCCATACGATCAGCCTGCCGAGCCCTGTCATCACCGCCTGAATCCCAGGGCCGATGAAAGCAGCGGTGAGAAAACCTGTGATAATGGTCACAAGCGGCGTTAAAATAATATCAATTCTTGTCTCACCACTGATCAGTTTGCCTAATTCCACACCAATGAGAGCAGCCACGAAGCTTCCAGCAGGTCCCCCAAGCTCTGCTCCAGCGGCACCTGAAACAACACTTGCGAAAATAATTAAAGGAGAAGCGTTTAAGCGATAAGCAACCGCTACGCCAATTGCTGGTCCCATCAGCCCCATAGCGAGCGTTCCCATTTCCACGATGAGAGGAAATGATAACAGGCCGCCTGCTGTTTTTAAAATCAGCCCTACCACTAATGTAGCAAATAGACCTAAAGCCATATAAGAGAGTGCATCAATAAAATACACCTTTGGCGAAAGGGAAATACCCTTTCTTTTTAAATAAGTCATCAACGTCGTCTTCCTGCTTTCTCATAGGAAAGACGAAGAGGCCTGTCCTTCCCATTATATGTAGTCTTCTTACGATGAAAAATAGTTTCTACCATGAATATCATAATCATATTTTTTTTGCTTTATCAAGCACTTCTTGTGTAACATGAAAAGAAACAGGGCAAACCTTTACTAAGTTTGTGCACAAGGAGGAGATTGTTATGCAATTAACGGTTTATTTAGCTGGAGAAATTCATAGCCAGTGGCGCGATGAAATTAAGGAAAAAAGCCAGTCGTTGAAACTACCAGTAACGTTTGTTGGTCCAATGGAGAATCATGACCGATCAGATAACATCGGAGAAGATATTTTAGGCGGGCAGCCAAATGCCATCTTGAAAGACGATGCGGCTTCTGATTTGAACAATTTCCGCACCGAACTATTATTAAATAAGGCAGACGTTGTCATCGCCCGCTTTGGTGAGAAATATAAACAGTGGAACACGGCAATGGATGCTTCTTCTGCCATCGCCAAAGGGAAACCCCTTATTTTGATTCGTCCTAAAGAATTACATCATCCCCTAAAGGAATTATCAAACAAAGCAAATATCACTGTCGAAACAGTGAATCAAGCGATTAAGGCGTTGTCATACGTGTTTGAACAGGAATAAGAAAAAGGCTGTGCTCTTAATGAGGCAGCCTTTTTCTTATCGTTTACACTTGTTGATAAATCGAATCCACCGTGCTTTGATCACAATTTTTCACAAGACGAACAATTAATTCTTTTGCCGCTGCATAATCATCCACATGCAAGACAGAGTGACTTGTATGAATGTAACGCGCACATACACCAATAACAGCAGACGGTACACCTTGATTTGAGATATGAACACGTCCAGCATCCGTACCGCCTGGCGATACGAAATATTGATATGGAATATTGTTTGTTTCGGCTGTATCGAGGACAAATTCTCTCATGCCTCGGTGCGTAATCATCGTGCGATCATAAATACGAAGAAGTGCACCTTTTCCAAGCTGGCCAAATTGTGATTTGTCTCCCGTCACATCATTTGCAGGACTCGCATCTAGAGCAAAGAACAGATCCGGTTTAATCATATTCGCAGCTACCTCAGCCCCTCTGAGCCCTACTTCCTCTTGGACGGTTGCGCCTGAATATAGCTGACATGAAAGAGCTTCGTCTTTTAATTCTTTCAATAATTCAATGGCAAGTCCGCACCCATAGCGGTTATCCCAAGCTTTGGCTAAAATCTTTTTCGGATTGGCCATTGGGGTAAAGACCGTTGCAGGAACGATTTGCTGCCCTGGGCGAACGCCAAGCTCTTTCGCTTCTTCTTCACTGTCTGCACCAATATCAATCAGCATATCTGACGGTTTTACTGGTTTGCTTTTTTGTTCTGGTGTCAGAAGGTGAGGAGGTGTGCTCGATACAACGCCCGGAATTGGCCCGTGATCCGTATGAACATCCACACGCTGCGCAAGCATCACTTGACTCCACCAGCCGCCAAGTGTTTGAAAACGAATCATTCCGTTTTTCGTAATGGATGACACCATAAAGCCGACTTCATCCATATGACCAGCCACCATAATCTTCGGCGCGTTCTCTGGGCCTTTGCGGACACCAAACACCCCGCCAAGACGATCCTGTATGAGTTCATCGGAATATTTCTCAAGTTCCTTTTTCATAAAAGCACGCACATGGTGCTCATTACCTGGAGTCCCTTGTAATTCTGTTAAATTTCGGAAAAGCGACATTGTTTCTTCGTTCATTTGACAGTTACCCTCATTTCTATGTAATGACCATATAAATTCCTATAAAAATAACACTCACTTTATACTATAAGAATTCTTTCGGTTTTCCAAGTATCTCTCCAGAAATTTTGAATATGCTTTCAAGTATTCGGATTTCTTAACATCGCTGGACAAGTTTTGTATAATGGAAAAAACAGCAATACGGAGGTGCAGCACGTTGAAGTTAAAACATGTTCTGATTGGTGCGAGTATTGGCGTAGCCGCTGCAATTGTTGCAAAGAAAGTCTTTTTCCCGACGTATATCTCGTCTGAAAAAGCGTTAAAAATTGTGAAATCTGCTTTTAAACAGCGCGGCCCGATTGATGGCTCTTGGATTTATACTGTACCAGAACCGTATACCGTAAATGGTGAAACGATTGATGTGTACAAATCTGGCATTACACGCTCCGCCTTTGGCGAGCTGGAACAGTATGAAGTCATGATTGATGCAAAAACAGGCATGATCGTTGATGTCATTGATTCTGTTGCTTAATAAGAAAGCTTCGCAAAGACAAGTCCTTGCGAAGCTTTTTTTAGATGGCTTTGATTTTTTTGTATACAGGGTGCCACATGGCGTCTTGCACAGCCTGAATGAGATCATCAGGGGTTTCTTCCGCAATTCCTTCGTCAATCGCTGCTTGTGCCACACGGACAGCCACTGTCGCTGAAACTGTTCTGAGCTGATCAACACTTGGAAGCATCGCAGCACCCGGTTTTCCGACATTGACCATGCTCGCAATCGCTTCAGCACTCGCAACAAACATGCTGTCTGTCATGAGGCGGGCTTTACACACAATCGTTCCAAGACCAAGCCCTGGAAACACAAGAGCATTATTTGCCTGCCCAATTTCATATGTCACACCGCCATATTCAACGGGGTCAAACGGGCTTCCCGTTGTGACAAGCGCACGTCCTTCTGTCCATTCAATGAGATCTTCCGGCTTTGCCTCTGAAAGAGGTGTCGGGTTTGACATCGGTAAAATCGCTGGCCGCTCTACATGTGACGCCATTTCTTTCACTATTTCCTCTGTAAATGCCCCACCTACAGTTGAGGTACCAATTAAGATCGTAGGTTTCGCCTGCTTCACGACCTCTAACAAATCAATTGAATGCTTTGGACCATTACGTGCATAATCCTTCACTTCATCAGAACGTCTTGCATACGGCTTTTGGAATGGCTGAATGTCGGGTGAATCATCTGTGAGCAATCCCGTTTTATCAATACACCAGAAATGATCATATGATTCCTCTTCTTTGACACCATCTCGCACGATGGCATCACGAATTTGCTCGGCTATACCAATCCCTGCTGTACCTGCTCCAAAGATCACGATTCGGTGATCTTTCAGTGGAACCTTCGATGCTTTTGCACAAGCCAGAACGGCAGCAAGTGAAACGGCTCCAGTTCCTTGAATATCATCATTAAACGTACAAATACGGTCCTTATATTTTTCCAAAATGGCGCGCGCATTTTTTGTACCGAAGTCTTCCCAGTGAAGAAGTGCATTTGGAAAAGTCGCACGGGCAAGCTCAACATATTGATCAATAAACTGATCATAGCGCTCTCCTCGAACGCGGGAGTGCTGATTTCCCACATAAAGCGGATCATTTAAAAGGCTTTCCTGGTTGGTCCCAGCATCAAGCACCACTGCCAGCACACGGCTAGGATCAATACCTGCTGCAGCTGTATAAACAGCCAGCTTCCCGACTGAAATGGCGATTCCGCCAACACCCCAGTCACCGATGCCTAAAATTCCTTCTGCATCTGTTGCGACAATGAGATCAATTGATTCATCCACTCCGTAAGATGCAAAAATTTCTTCCATTCCTTCTAGATCATCAATGGATAAATAAATTCCTCTTGGCTTTCTATACTCGTGGCTGTAACGCTGAATCGCTGTTCCTACGGTCGGTGTGTAAACAATCGGCAGCATTTCTGCCAAATGCTCATTTAATAATTTATAAAAGAGCACTTCATTTCTGTCATGAAGCGCAGTTAAATAGACATTTTTCCCAAGTGCGTCTGGCTGTGCTTTGAACTGTTCATATGCACGCTTTGCTTGATCTTCTAGTGTTAACACCTTCGGCGGCAGAAATCCTTTTAACCCAAGCTCTTCCCGCTCTTCCTTTGTAAATGCGACTCCTTTGTTTAAATAAGGGACAGACATGACTTCGATCCCTCTTAACGGTGTCTCGATGACATCACCATGTACACGATAAAATTGATTCACCTGCACTCTTCCTTTCACAAGTTCATTTTGTCGTTATTTTGTGTGAAAGGCGAAAAAACATACAGATGATCTTTTATCTTCCGGTTTCTCTTTTGACCTCATGGGTCATTGCCCCGTCTTCATCCCACTTTACAGCACGGTAGATGGCATCATGATAAAACAAGTACCATGCATTGTTTTCTTCGGCAAATGCCTGCCATTTTTGCTTCGCTGGGATCGAGGTCATTGGATAATCATCGTATGCCAAGACCCAAAGCGGGTTTTTATGAGCGTGTGTCGGCATGATATCCGCTAAATGAATAGCTGTTTCTCCCTGACTTGTGAGCGTTAAGATGCTATGCCCATTGCTATGTCCACCTGTATGATGCAGGCGAATGCCTTCTGTTACTTCGATGCTATCTTCAAATGTCATGACTTGATCGGCAACAGGCTCCCAGTTTTCTTTCCAATATGTATTTCTTGAGCGGATGTTCGGTGCTCTCATTTCGTCCCATTCAATTTTGGACGTGATGATTTTGGCCTGCTGAAAAACAGACACGAGCTCATCGCCTTCACGTTTTGTCAGCCCGCTTGCATGATCAAAATGCAAATGAGTCATTAAGACGTAATCTATATCAGATGGGCGCAAACCGAGAGCCGCAAGTGATTCTTCTATTTTCGTTTCCTCTGTGACGCCATAATTGCGTTTTTGTTTCTCTGTCAGCTTCCCTGATCCGATGCCGGAATCTACTAACAGATGAAGACCGTTCCACCGTATGAGCATTGGATCACACCGTAATTCAATTTGATTTCGATCATTCACAGGGTATTTTTTTGACCATAATGGCTTTGGCACCACGCCAAACATGGCACCGCCATCCATGTGTGTATCTCCCCCATTTAACCAGAACAGTTCCATTTCACCTATTTTCATTGTCTCCATTGCTGTCATCCCTCCTTTTTCTATCGTAGCAAATACAAAGGAAAATCGCATGTGCTAATCTTTTTATCAAAAAAAGCTGACCGCAATCGTTCGTTGCAGCCAGCTTTGTTCGCTTGTTATTCAGGGAATTTCACTTCTGATCGATAGATCGGTTGTCCCATGGAAGAGAATTTCTCTTCATATTCTGTCATGACATTTCCTTCGAGGCCATCCTCATGTAAATCAAGGCTCACATACGTTAAAAGGAGTCCGTAAGACGAAAAGCTTTTCAAGGAATATTCAAATAGTCCGCGGTTATCGGTTTTGAAATGTAATTCACCGCCTGGACGGAGGATCTGTTCATATCGCTTTAAAAAGGCTTTAAACGTCAACCTACGTTTTTCATGCCTTGATTTTGGCCACGGATCAGAGAAGTTTAAATACACCCGGTCAATCTCATTTTCCGCAAAGACATCTGTCAGTGTCTCTGCGTTGATGTTCAGAAGCTTTACGTTTTCTACATCTGTTTCTTTGATTTTATCGACTGCCGTCACAATGACACTTTTAAATAATTCAATGCCGATATAGTTTATCTCAGGATGAAGCTTGCCCATTCCGGCAATAAAGCTCCCTTTTCCTGTACCGACTTCGATATGGATTGGATGATCATTTTCAAACAGCTCATGCCATTTCCCTTTGTATTGTTCAGGGTTGGCTAAAGCAATATGAGCATTTTCAGCTAAATAATCATCCGCCCACGGTTTATGTCGCATTCTCAATTTGATACACCTCTATTTTCTTTACATTTTATCAAGATACCATGAAACATAAAGAGCCGCAAGACAGCATCTTATCCGCACATATGAAAAAGACCAGCTGCTATTTGGGCTGGTCTGCTTCATGTATAAAATCAAAGCTAAATGCACAGTTTAACCACATAAATGACACGCCTTGAAAGGAGCATACGTATGGGATTAAACCGCCAACATCAGCTTCAATTAATCAAAGATATTTTAACTGATCACCAGCTGGATTGCTGCGGGACTGTTGCAGAATATGAACAGGTGGGACGCGTGATTCAATTAATGCTGGCAAAAGAAGATTTGGATGCTGACGTTCGTCAGCTACTAACAGATATTTATAATTACAGCCAAAAAGGCACTTCTGTCAGTTCAATTGATGCACATATCGAAGCGCATCAATCTCATCTATCTAACTGGGTCGAGAACATTCCATTGTCTTAATGGATGTTTAACCGTTTTAAGAGTGCATGTAGCTCGGCTTGCACTTCTTTTTGCGCCTTTTCATTTCCTTTTCTTTTATGCCAAACGACAAACGAGACGGTTTCAGCCAGCACATACCATGCCATGCGTTTTCGCAAGTTGTCGGTCAGCGGAGCACCATACATAGAGAGCCAGCTTTCCCAGTTCTCTTCTTCAACATAATGGTATAAGAGCGGTCCAAGATCAATCGCTGGATCCGCAATCATTGCCCCGTCCCAATCAATTAAATAGAGCTGGTTTTCATCTGTCAGCAGCCAATTATTATGGTTGAGGTCACAATGGCATACGACCTTATCCTCGAAATGAACTCCCTCCACATGTTTCTCTAAATACTGGATGGCGCGCGTGATATCATGTGAGTCAATCTGCTCTTTTAAGATCGATGCCTTGAGATGCATCAAGATCGATGCCGGGTCAAGCGAGTGCTTTTCTAATCGTTTCAGCATATCGAGCAGCTCTTTTGATGTATGAATTTTTCTTAGCTGCTCCGCTACAGGACGGTCATTCATGTCCTTTGGCTTAAGCTCTCTGCCGCTCAGCCAGTGCTGCGCAGTAATGACATCCCCATTTTCCATTCGTTTTGTCCAGACAAGCTTCGGCACAATGCCTTCAGCTGACAAAACCGCAAGAAACGGTGACGTATTGCGTTTTAAAAATAGCTTTTGGTCATTGTGTGTTGCGAAGTACGCATCTCCCGTAGCGCCTCCAGCAGGAGAGATGTGCCATTCGCTACCTAATATTTGTCCCAACCAGTTCATATCAATTTTCAACCCATCATTTCTTAAAATATTTTAAATCATGCTTTTTTAGTCGACAAAATTCAGCCGATTGAGATCAATTGGCTGTTTATTTTTTATTTATATGATCATAAAAACAAAAAGGACAGCTATTGAGAATGAGATGCTAAACAATAGCCGTCCTTTAGATTTTATCGCTACCTTCTTATACTCGTCAAGCAAAACTAGAAAAACAGGACAAGAACCTTATGAAAAGGGAAGTCTTTTTTCATGTTTCTTTTGCTCGTGCGCACACTGGCTACTTCTTAGCCACGTAATTTTAACGATCGCTCACTAGCCTTAACAAACACTGGAGTGGCGCCAATCACTTCTCCATCGGCATGAAATAAGATTTTTTCATCTGCCTCCAAGTAGGCTTCTTCATGCTGAAAAAGGGTGACTCCCTCCATTACAAGGTGCTTTTTAAAAACCATTGCACTTAAAAATAAGAGGACTTTCAATGGATTCAAATCAGTGACAACGATTGTTTGAAATCCTGATTGCCTCGCACTCGCTTCCGGCGCTGCTTCCAGCCCGCCCCCATAATAAGGGTGATTACATACGATCACAAACCACACTTGGCGAAATACTTTTCTCTCATTTTCAATAAAAAGAGCAAGATCAAACGGTTTGAATGACCATAACGAATGTAGAAAAGACAGCGGGTAGATGATAAACCCGAGTTTGAGTCGGTTGAGCCACTTTTTCCCTCTAAAATGTACCGTTCTCTTCAAGACATGTGCATCAAAACCAACACCAATATGATTGAGAAAAAGAACAGATTGCGGACTTTCTGCATGATCTTGAAAGGAACCGAGAGAAAATGTTTTCGTCAGCATCCTCTTTTGTTTTCTCACTTCTTTGATCACATCATGACGCTGGATGCCCAGCCCCTTCGCAGCATCATTCCAATGACCTGCTGGGACAAAGCTTAGCTGCACATGATCAATTTCTTTCAAACCATTCAGTACTTCATGAAATGTACCGTCACCACCAATGACGATCAACCGTTTCAATCTGTCGTCTTGCATAGCGCTAATCTGTCTCGCCAAAACTTCGGCATGTCCTTCATGCTGGGTAAGAAACGATCTGTAGGAGATCTCTACCTTTTGTAATTCTTTCTCTATGCTTCTCCAAGTGCGGAGTCCTTTTCCTTGTCCTGCTGCTGGATTGACGATAAAGTACCATTCATTCATATATTAGCTCCACTCAGGTCTCATTTTTTGGTGACCTTGATATGCCTTTAATCGAGCCATTCCTGCCTTCTCTTGCTGTCTGATTCACCATAAGCGAGCAATGCCTTTGTCGCTTTGAATTGCTGGTGCTTTGTCGGCGCGGTGTTTTTCCGCTGCTTGTCAAACCAATCCTCCGCTTTCTTCTTATCGACAACCTCCATCCCGAATGGAACTTCGGGCAAATCAATATACGAGGTGCGGCTGATGAGGATTTTTTTCACAGGAAGCTCTACACCACTTTGCTGTAAAATTTTTGACACAACAGTTCCAGAGCGCAGAAGGCTTGCGCAAGGGTTCAAGACGGATTGAACAGCTTTTCCAGTCGCCCGCTTTTCCCAAAAACGTTCCTTCGATCCAATATATACGCTGTCTGGCTCTGCCTCTAAGAATGATAAACAGATGACTTCAAGCGGCGTAATGAGCACTGGACACAATTCCATCTCAGCTTTTTGAATGAGCAGCACCGGCTTGTACATCACAAAATAAGAATCTGGCAGCTGCCTTGCAAGCATCCGCAGCTTTTCATCATATCGAATGTGATGGGAGACAGTTGAAATATGAGAGATCGTCGAGCTGGCCCATTTTAATTGAACATCGTAAAGATGATCTTTAAAAAAGTGAATCAGCTTCGTTTCATCGGTAGGAACGTTTGTAAAAACACCTTGTTCTATATCTGTTGGCTCGTTAAAAAGACTCAGGTCCCGTTCCTTTTTCATATCGGCTTCTTTTTGCTTTCTTTTTAAGGAGAATTTCTTTCTCTTTTCTTCCTCTTGCTCAGGTGCTTGCTCAGTGGCTTGGTCAGCCTGCTTTTGCACCTGCTCTTTGGAAGCCTTTTTTAACTCGTCCCATCTTTGTTTTTTCAACCGAATAAACTGATTGATGTAATGATGCGGGTCTTGTTCATATCGTGATATATAATCTTGGATTTTAATAATTTGCGCCATCTGCTGCTCACTCCAACCTCTAGAATCATTTATGTAGTGTAAATTGTTTGATCGCGTGATAACGTGGGGTTTCTTTTAGACGAATTTCAAATAAAGCGATACTAGAAACCTCCATCGAATATGGTTCTTTCCGTAAGGGCGCTTGTTCTATATAGGACTGTTCTCTATTCCATTTGCGCGCAATCGTCATATGTGGATGAAAGGGTCTCTTTTCGACAGGATGACCTGCTGTCAAAACGGCTGCTTTCACCTTTTCTCTTAGATCCATCAAAGGCTTACTTTCACTAGGCTTTGCAAAAAAGACTCTCGGCCGCTCCTTTTGGCCAAATACCCCTATCTCATTCAGCTTCAGCGGGAAAACAGACACCTCATGAGACAGCTGTTCAAGCAGCTCAGATATCTTATTTAAACGGTCCTCTGGAATCGCGCCTAAAAACACAAGGGTGACATGATAATCAATGGGTGCTGTCCATTTTTGGAAGGAAAGTCCGCTCCTCTTGTCTATATCCGCTTTCAATTGATACGCGAGTTGTTCAGGGATTGGAATCCCGATAAAATAATGACGGCTTTCGGCCATATTTTCACCTGTCCTTTTTAACAAACTTTACGAATCCCCATTGATGATAGTATAACTAAAGTAATGCGGAATGAGAAGAAAGGGTGTCACATGATGAAGGTTGCACAAAATATAGCTGAATTAATAGGTCATACACCACTTGTAAAATTACAGCGCCTTCAGCCAAAACATGGCGCTGCTGTTTATTTAAAACTGGAATCATTTAATCCTAGCGGAAGTGTAAAAGATCGGGCTGCTTACAATATGATCCTTGAGGCAGAAAAACAAGGAAAGCTCACAAAAGGGGCAACGATTATTGAACCAACGAGCGGGAATACAGGAATTGGCTTAGCGATGAACGCTGCTGCAAGAGGCTACAAAGCCATTCTGGTCATGCCTGATACGATGACCCAAGAAAGAATCAATATTTTAAAGGCATACGGCGCACAGGTCGTCTTAACCCCGGGGGAGGAAAAAATGCCAGGCTGTATTCGCAAGGCAGAAGAATTAGCTGCTCAAATTCCTAATAGCTTTATTCCCATGCAATTTGACAACGGTGCGAACCCTGATGCTCATAGAGGGACAACGGCTGTAGAAATTATGGATGCAGTGCAACAGATTGGGCAACCGCTTGCCGCTTTTGTCGCCACTGCTGGAACGGGCGGAACCATTACAGGCACTGGAGAGGAACTCAAAAAAGCATTCCCGGAATTGACGATACATGTGGCAGAGCCAAAGGGGTCTCCTGTTTTATCAGGCGGGAAACCTGGCAAACATAAGCTTGTTGGCACAAGTCCAGGATTTATCCCACAAATTTTAAATGAACAGGTGTATGATGAGATTGTGCAAGTGAGTGATGAAGATGCTTACGACATCACACGAAAGCTCGCCCGTCTTGAAGGTATTTTAGTCGGTCCATCATCTGGCGCGGCATGCTATGCAGCGATTGAAGCAGCCCAGCAAATGCCAAAGGATCACATTGTCATTTGTATGACAGCAGACACGGGTGAACGTTATTTATCAAGTGATGTGTTTCAAGATTAAAAAAGGAACAGGGCATATGCTCCTGTTCCTTTTTCTTCGTCATATGAACAACTCAGACCGTCTTGACCTCAGTCTGTTCGCCTGTCACAAGCAAAACTTGTTCATCAGTGAGCGGGCATAAAGAGAGCGTATTTTGATCTTTCTCTATGATATGCTGTGCGGCTTCACCTAAATAAGGATTGTTTATATGCGGTACCGGATAGCTGCTAATCTCATTGAATCCTTCAAAGGAGGATAACTCTAGTGCTTTCTCCTGATCATCCATCAGTGAGATGTATTCAATGCTTGGCGCCATGATAATACTCCCTGCAGATTCTCCGATATACAGCTTGCCTTTGCCGATCTCTTCTTTCAATACACGATCGAGCCCGTGCTTTCTTAATTCTTGCAGCAAATAAAAGGTATTGCCGCCAGATACATACATGATATCATTCTTCCTAATGATCTGTGTGATCTCCTGAACCGTTTGCCCGGTCAGCTGAACAGTCTCTACACGCATTTCTAATTGATGAAAGGCTTCTTTTGCTGCATCGACATAGTGCGTGACTTCTTCCACTTCACTGGCTACCGGAATGAATGTCACACTTTTTCCTTTTAAGGTGTCGCCTGCAAAGTCAGACAAGAGAGAATAGCTGTCTTTGAATGAAGAGCATAAGAACATTTTTTTCACGGTGAATCCCCTCTTCTCTTTCCTTTTTTATTTCGCCAATTCATACATGGCTTGTGCATATAGCGCAGTTGCTCTAAGTAAATCATCGATTTCGATATATTCATCCTTTTGATGTGCACAATCAGGTCTTCCTGGGAATAGAGGGCCAAAGGCAACGCCTGCTTCTAATGACCTTGCATACGTTCCTCCCCCAATCGCAATAAGATGGGCAGGATCTCCTGTTTGTTCTTCGTAGACACGCTGTAATGTTTTCACAAGTGGATGGTCTTTTGAGACATGATGAGGGGGACTGTCATCAAATTTCTCAATCGTTGCCCCTTTTATTCGTTCAATCCCTTTTTTGACTTCCTCACCGTCCGCTGTTACGGGATAGCGGACATTCAGTCCAAGCTTCGCTTCTTCGTTTTGCGAATAGCGGATTGTACCAACATTCAAGGTCAAGTCACCACTAATATCATCTTTACAAGCGATGCCGAGTTTTTGTCCTCTTGTGTCTTGATCAAATAAGGCATTAATTTGTGATGTAAAAGCGAGCCCTCTTTCATCTAATTCATGCGCACATAAGAAATTCGCCATATGAATGCCCGCATTTGTGCCATTCGCCGGCTCCATTGCATGAACTGATACACCTTTTAATGTGAATGTCAGTCCATCTGCTGTATGGTTTGTCTCACCGGTTAACTGATTTTCCGCAAGATAGGCTGCAAAAGCCGTTTTTAAGGCTTCAGCATCGTGATCATTTGCTGCTGCCACAATCGCGCGAGCCTCATCTGGGACCATATTGAGACGCATGCCTGATGTGAATTGCTTGAGGATGTAACGTTTGTTTTCTTCTGATTGTTCGTATGTAAAGGATACGATGGCATCTATGATCCCTTTTTCAGCATGAATAATTGGAAAATCAGCATCTGGCGCAAAGCCGATTTGTGGCATCGCCTCATGCTTGAAATAGTGATCGACGCAGCGCCAATCGCTTTCTTCATCTGTGCCAATGATGATTCGAATCTTTTTCGACAGCGGCAGACCGGCATCTTTTAACATTTTCAATGCGTAAAACGCCGCCATGGTCGGCCCTTTATCATCAATGGCTCCTCTTGCAAAGATTTTATTTTCTCTTATGTCCGCTGAAAATGGCGGGGTTGTCCAGTCGTCTCCCGCAGGCACGACATCCACATGACATAGCACACCGACGATATCTTCGCCTTCTCCATATTCAATATGACCAGCATAACCATCAACATTTTTCACTTTGAAGCCCTCGTCCTGCCCTTTTTTGAGCATATACTGAAGAGCCTCATCCACTTTTTCACCGAACGGTTTTCCTTCTGTGCCGCCTTCTTCATCCAAGACACTTTCAATTTGTAAAAAAGATTGTGTATCCTGAATCAAACTGTCTTTTTTTCGTATGACTTCTGCTTCCCAATTCATTTTTCTATTCCTCCTTGAAAAAAGGTTGCAATCCACCCTTAAAACGAATATTATATTAAGTGTTTTGTAATAATGTTCGTAAATGGAGGATTTTATGTTTCAGTTAAAAGAGAACCAAACCAACATAAAGAAAGAATTACTCGCTGGTATGACGACATTTTTTACGATGGTATATATTGTAGCCGTCAATCCAGGAATCCTTTCAGATGCAGGCATTCCTTTTGACCAAGTCTTTACTGCAACCATTATCGCTGCTGTTGTCGGTACCCTCTGGATGGCACTCTTTGCAAACTATCCGATTGCCATTGCACCAGGTATGGGGCTGAATGTCTATTTCACCGTCACTGTTGTCGGTGGTGGGGGTCTCAGCTATCAAACAGCATTTAGTGCGGTATTTGTTGCTGGAATACTCTTTATCATTTTATCGTTAACATCCCTTAGAAAACAACTCATTGAGGCGATTCCAGATAATTTAAAGTACGGGATTACAGCAGGTATCGGACTATTTATTGCATTCATTGGGCTAAGACAGTCTGGGATCATCACTGCTGATCCACAAAACCTTGTGAAACTAGGCAATCTAAGCTCACCTGTTGTCATTTTGACACTCGTTGGTTTAATGATTTCTGTCATATTAATGGTTCTTCAAGTGAATGGAGCGCTGTTTATCGGCATGTTAGCAACCACGTTAATTGCACTTGCAACAGGTCAGCTTCATTTTCCTAAAGTGCTAGTGGATACCCCAGCACTGCCTGAAGGAATGCTGATTACAAATCCATTCGCTGCGTTTGGCGATGTATTTTCCCATCACTTGTATGCTGTTGTCTTCTCCTTTTTACTTGTAACAATTTTTGATACAACAGGAACAATGATCGGGGTTGCGGAACAAGCAGGTTTAATGAAAAATGGTCAGCTCCCAAAAGTACGCAGAGCCTTACTTGCTGACTCTGCTGCGACGACAATTGGCTCAATGTTTGGAACAAGCCCAACCACAGCTTACATTGAATCCTCATCAGGAGTTGCTGCTGGCGGAAGAACTGGACTGACCTCTTTAACCGTTGCTGCATTGTTTATTGTGGCTTTGTTTTTTGGTCCACTCATTAAAGTCATTTCGGCTTTACCGTCCATCACTTCACCTGTCTTAATCATTGTCGGCTGTTTGATGATGAATTCAGTGTCACGTATTCGCTGGAATGAGCTTGACGAAGCATTTCCTGCTTTTCTTGTGATTCTTTCCATGCCGCTGACATCTAGCATCTCTACAGGAATTTCACTAGGATTTATTTCATATCCACTTGTGAAGCTGGCAAAAGGAAAATGGAAAGAAGTGCATATTCTTGTGCTCATTTTTGCCGTCTTATTTTTCGTGCAGCTCTTTTTCTTAGAAGGATAGCCAAAATAAAAAGACACATTTCTCATTTGAATGTGTCTTTTTTGTATGAATGATTTTTTATTTTGTAAATTTTCTGTGTTTATTTTTTGATCTTTCTTAAGTGGTAAACTTCTTTATACGCCTTGTGTTTATTGGGTTGTAACCGGATTCAAATCATGATATATAACATAATTTCATTCATAAAGACAAGTTTAAAAACACGTAAAGTTGACTTTTTGGTGGAACTAGATGCATAATAACGTGTATAATAGAATAAAACATTAAGAAACACGAACATTTACCATTGTTGCATGTCCTTATGTCGCAGTTTTAGTGTAGTAAGTTGTGGTTAGTCAAGTCCATCCGATCTTATTGATAGGGAGTGGTTTTTTGAAACCTTCAACAAACCGTATGATGACTCGAATAAAATCAGTTTATATGTTCATTCAAGAGAAAGGTCTTGTGACGACGCAAGAGCTGGTTGATGAATTCGGGATCACACCTAGAACCATCCAAAGAGACTTAAACGTGCTTGCCTATAACGATCTTGTTCATAGTCCAAGCAGAGGCAAATGGGAAACAACGAGAAAAAAAGTAAAAATATCATCATAAGCGAATAATGAACTTCCATATAACAAAAAGAACCGGCAAAATGCCGGTTCTTTTCATTTGTTCTATATTAATCACGATTGATTAAGCTGTCTAACTCTTCCTCCGTCAATTCACGGTATTCTCCGGGGGCCAAATCTTCGTCTAATGAAACAGCCCCCATCGAGAGCCGTTTTAAAAAGATCACTTCATTGCCCACTGCTTGTGCCATCAGCTTCACTTGATGGTACTTCCCTTCAGTAATCGTTAAACGGATTCGTGTATCTGCCTCTTGGTTGGCATCTACTTCAACCTTCGCCGGCTTCGTTCGGTAGTCGTCTAAAATCACAATTCCCTCTTCAAGACGAGTGATGTCTTGATCTCCAAGCGGGTATTTTAGATGAACTTCATACGTTTTCGGGACATGCTTTTTCGGAGATAACAATTGATGAGCAAGCTGGCCGTCATTTGTAAGGAGGAGGAGACCGACTGTATCCTTATCCAGTCTCCCCACAGGGAATGGCTCCCTTGCAATATCCTCTGGCTCTAGTAAATCAACAACCGTCTCATCTCGCAGATCCTCCGTTGCTGAAATGACACCGTCTGGCTTGTTCATCATGAGATAAATGAATTCTTTATACTCTACACGCTCTCCATGCACGAGCACTTCATCATTTGTTGGATCGACATGATCTTTCACCTGCTTCGCCACTTCTCCATTCACTGTGACAGCCCGGGCCTTGACCAGCTTCTTTACATCTTTCCTTGAACCAAAGCCGGTATTGGCCAGCAATTTATCAAGCCTCATGCTTCTCCACCTCTTCTTAACTCTTTTTTCTTAAAAATGATGGCATCCGGCTGCCAAGTACACGCTCTAACAATCCAACTTTATAAGATAAGAACATATACACACCGCCGCCTGTAATCATTGAAATCAAAATAACAATACCAGCTTGTATGATTCCGCCTTCATATGAAATGACTTGACTCACAAGCTGACATGTCACATAAGCCACTACAGCCATGATTGCCGTTAAAATACCAATTAAAATAAACCGTTTGAAAATCCTGCGGAACGAATAGCCTGCATGGCGCTTGATCATGATGAACATATACAAAATCGAGGCACTGTAGCCTAATGCCGTTGCAAGCACAGAACCGTTTCCTTGCAGCCAGCTAATCAGCGGGATATTGAGAACCGTTTTAATGATAATCCCTAACAAAAGACTGACGATCGCAAATTTTTGTTTGTTAATCCCTTGTAAAATCGCTGCGTTAATGGTGAATAAAGAAAACAGTAACGCAACAGGTGCATACCAAAACAAAATAGAAGTCCCAATCTCAGGATGCACAGACGGATAGAAAAACCAATAAACTGGTCCAGCCAATGCTGAAATGCCAAATGAAGCAGGCAGAACGAAGAATAAAATGACCTGCATCGTTTGATCAATTTGCCGATTCAGCAGCTTGTAATTTCGCGCTGTAAAGGATTCCGTTATGGTAGGAATCAATGTTAAACCAAATGCAGTTGCAAGTGACACAGGAATCATGACAAGCTTCGGTAAATATAACGTCACAATAGACAGAACCGCTGTACTAATATCCTGATGTCCTGATGCAATCATCGCTCTGTTAATTGTATTTGTATCAATATAAGAATAAATCGGAATGGCAAGCCCAACAAACACATAGGGTGCTGCATAACTGAACAGCTCTGTAAACATTTGCTTATAAGATAATCCAGAATAGTCCCCTGTATTCGGCTGCATTGCCAAAAGCCGATCTTTCCGTTTCAGCCAATATAAATAAAGCGTAAATAGACCGCCAAACGCACCAATGAGTGCGGCAAATGTGGCATAACCAACCGCAATAACAAGACCGCCGTCAAGCACTTTTAAAATGATAAACGTCGCTGTTAATAGGAAGATGATTCTGACAAGTTGTTCGATGACTTGGGAAACAGCTGTCGGGCCCATCATCGAGTGGCCTTGGAAAAACCCTCGCACAAGACTCATAATGGGTACAACTAATAGACCCAAACTGACCATCCGAATCACATAAACCACTTGATCAACCGTCAAACCGCCCGTTTCATTCGATCCTCCAAGCTGAATCTTGGCAAAGATCGGTGCGGTCAAATATAAAATAGAAAAGGCGATAATACCGGTGACAAGCATGACCGACATACCCGCCCTGAACATTTTTCTTGTTGTCTCATAATCGCCGATTGCATTATATTTAGAGACGAATTTCGATACCGCTGTTGGAAAACCGAGCGTAGCAATACTTAAAAAGATCGTATACTGATTGTATCCATATTGGAATAGCGCACCACCAGTCGCTCCGACCATTGCGCTAAATGGAATTAAGTAAATCATACCAAGAATACGAGAGAGATAAGTCCCTATCGTTAAAACCAACGTACCACGAAGCAGTTTATTAGACATGCGCTTAACCACCATTTTTCTAATGAATATTCAACTTAACTATTTTAACACATCATTTCATCGCACAGGTAACAAATCCAATACAGAAGTCACAAAACCAATCAATTCATATTTCAGCCTTCCCCAATCTTCGTTATAATAGAGAAATGACTGAAAGTAGAAAGAGGAATGTAACATGAAACATTATGATGTCATTGTCATTGGCGGTGGACCTTCTGGACTGATGGCCGCGATTGCATCGGCAGAACACGGTGCATCGGTTCTGTTAATTGACAAAGGAAACAAACTTGGCAGAAAGCTCGCCATTTCTGGCGGTGGACGCTGCAATGTGACCAATCGCCTTCCAGTAGAAGAAATCATCAAGCATATTCCCGGAAACGGCCGTTTTCTATATAGTGCATTTTCTGAGTTCAATAACGAGGATATTATTTCGTTCTTTGAAAATCTAGGTATTGAACTAAAAGAAGAAGACCATGGACGTATGTTCCCTGTCTCAAACAAAGCACAATCTGTTGTGGATGCCCTATTGGATAGGCTCCGCGCGCTCAATGTGACCATTCGAACGAATGAAAAGATTAAAACCGTTCTGTATCAAGACGGACAAGCAGCTGGAATTGTTACAAATAATGATGAAAAAATTTCAAGTCATGCCGTTGTCATTGCTGTTGGCGGGAAAAGTGTGCCGCATACAGGCTCTACTGGCGATGGCTATGCATGGGCAGAAGCCGCTGGTCATACCATTACAGAGCTCTTCCCAACCGAAGTACCCGTCACGTCAGACGAGCGTTTTATTAAGGACAAAGTGCTTCAAGGTCTTTCATTAAGAAGTGTGGCCGTGAGTGTTTTAAATAAAAAAGGAAAACCCGTCGTCACTCATGTCATGGATATGATCTTTACACACTTTGGCTTATCAGGTCCTGCCGTTCTGAGATGCAGCGGATTTGTTGTGAAGGAACTGAAAAAGCAACAGGCCGTCCGTCTTCAAATTGACTTATACCCAAAGCTCAATGACGAGGAGCTTTTCCAAAAACTTCATCGCGATCTAAAAGATGAACCAAAAAAAGCCATTAAAAATGTCCTGAAATCTTGGATGCAAGAGCGCTATTTATTGTTCCTTTTAGAACGAAATGGCATTGATCCACAGGAGACATTTTCTGGTCTCGCTAAAGATAAACTGCGCGCTTTTGCTCATGATTGTAAACATTTCATCGTCCATGCAAATGGGACGCTTTCTTTAGATAAAGCCTTTGTTACAGGTGGCGGCGTTTCTGTCAAAGAAATTGAACCGAAGAAAATGGCATCCAAAAAAATGGCCGGTCTTTATTTCTGCGGAGAAATTTTAGATATTCACGGTTACACAGGTGGTTACAATATTACTTCAGCACTTGTGACAGGCAGGTTAGCTGGCATGAATGCCGCACTAGAAGTAAAGGAGAGATTTCAATGATTAGACGCGCACTTCCGATTGTCCTTGCAGTTGTCATTAGTTTGACAGCCGCTTTCTTTATGAAGCTGTCCATTACCCCGTTAAAAATCGCCATTATTTTAGCGTTTACGATTTTCGCAGTTTGTTTAAAAGAATATGTCTACCGTCTGCGCAAACGAATTGAAGAAAAGTCATCTTCACATATCGATGGTTGATAAATGGAAGCAAAACATGTTACGGTAAAATAGAGGTCGAGTGAGAAACTCGCCTCTTTTTGTTTGAAAATAGTTGAGACAGGGGATATTAAACAAAATCCTCTGCTTAAACGTGTAGAACAACAGGAGAGTGAGATGGTGTGAAAAACGTATCAAGTGTATTTTGGATTGTGATTGCAATCACATTTATTGCCGTTCTATGGGGAGCCTTTTCTCCAGAATCACTGCAAAATGTGACAGATCAAATTCAAACATACATTACAAATGACTTTGGCTGGTATTATTTATTAGTCGTATCGCTTCTAGTCGGCTTTTGTCTATTCTTTATCTTTAGCCCTATCGGAAAAATTACGTTAGGAAAGCCAGGTGAAGAGCCTGAATTTGGTCTTTTTTCTTGGTTTGCGATGCTATTTAGTGCTGGAATGGGTATTGGGCTTGTTTTTTACGGAGCAGCTGAACCGATCAGTCATTATGCGATTCAATCACCAACGGGTGACACTGAAACTGCACAAGCCTTCCGTGATTCCCTTCGTTATACTTTTTTCCACTGGGGACTTCATGCATGGGCGATCTATGCCATTGTTGCGCTTTGCATTGCATACTTTAAATTTAGAAAAGATGCGCCTGGCTTAATCAGTGCAACACTGCAGCCAGTTTTAGGAGATAAAACGCACGGATGGATCGGAAAAACCATCGATTGTATTGCTGTGTTTGCGACAGTTGTTGGTGTTGCAACGAGCTTAGGATTAGGCGCAGCACAAATCAATGGTGGATTGGATTATCTATTTAACATTCCAAATGCCTTTAGCACACAATTGATTATTATCATCATTGTGACGGTGCTCTTCCTTGCATCTGCTCTTAGCGGTATTGGTAAAGGGATTAAATATTTAAGTAATATCAACATGGTATTAGCAGCTGTTCTGATGTTTTTCTTACTTTTGGTAGGTCCAACAGTTTATATTTTAAATTCATTTACTGACTCTATTGGACAATACTTATCCAACATCGTTCAAATGAGCTTTCGCTTATCTCCAAATGACCCTGAAAAGAGAGAATGGATTAACGGATGGACGATCTTTTATTGGGCATGGTGGATCTCTTGGGCACCATTTGTCGGGATCTTTATTGCACGTGTATCACGTGGACGAACCATTCGAGAGTTTTTAGTTGGTGTGTTAGTTGCTCCATCTATCCTTGTATTTCTTTGGTTCTCTATTTTCGGTGTTTCTGCGATGGACTTACAGCAAAAGAATATTGTCGATGTTGCAGGCCTTTCTACGGAAACCATGCTATTTGGAGTACTAAATGAATATCCGCTGGCAATGATCACATCGATTCTAGCTCTTATTTTAATTGCGGTATTCTTTATCACATCAGCAGACTCAGCTACATTCGTTCTCGGAATGCAGACAACCTATGGATCATTAAATCCAGCGAATAGTGTAAAGATCAGCTGGGGTATTATCCAGTCAGCAGTTGCGGCAGTGCTCTTATTTTCAGGCGGTCTTGAAGCCTTACAAAACACAGCCAAACTTGCTGCTTTGCCGTTCTCTGTTGTCATCATTTTAATGATTGTATCTCTGTACAAATCATTAAATGAAGAACGAAGAGCGATTAAACAAGCAAATAAGTACAATAAACCAAGAAGTCCAAGAGTAAAAAAAGCATAATCATCACAAGAGAAAAGTCGTTCCTCATCCGAACGGCTTTTTTTCTCGTTGAAATAATTGAAGATTGTCATGACATCGCGTATTCCGATAAAATAGTGTTGAATCATCACTTTTCTACATAATGGAGGTTTATATGACGTTACCTACGTTCAAGTACAACCCAGACCCAGTTTCATTACATGTAATTAAAAAAGAGCAGACGATATGCCCCGTTTGTGAGAAAGAACGAGATTATGTATATCATGGTCCTTTTTATTCTGTTGAAGACGTTTCTGGCATTTGTCCTTGGTGCATTAAAGATGGATCAGCTGCTCAAACATATAATGGAATGTTTCAAGACGATGTGAGTTGTGATGACGTCGATCATGAAGAATATATAGATGAACTGATCTACAGAACGCCGGGTTACCGCGGATGGCAGCAGGAATATTGGTTAAGCCATTGCGGGGATTTTTGCGCGATTGTGCAGTATGTTGGATGGAAAGAGATTGAGCATTTAGAGGAAGAACTCTCAGAGGATATTGAAGAGATTTGCAGCGGTGGACATTTCACAAAAGAGAACCTGAAACAATGGCTCGTGAACGGAGGAGACTTGCAAGGCTACCTCTTTCAATGCGTTCACTGCAAAAAGCATCGTTTACATATTGACGCTAGTTGATCATGGCAAAAGGACCTTTCAGCAGGTCCTTTTATTTTTTATATAAAATGAGCGCTGAAAAACAGTAGAGCTGCTCTCCTCCTTGCTCACAGATCACCGCCACATTGTATTTGATGTCAATAATTTGGTCGTCGTCCATTCCTTTTAAAAAAAGATTGATTTCGCTTTGCAAATCTTTCTCGTGTTCTTCATCAAATACAGCTACCTTCAGCACATATGCCACTCTCCCTTCTCTTGCTACTCTATTTTTATGCAAATAGAGACGGACATATGAACAAAAAAAGCCTTCCATCTTGTCGATGAAAGGACTTCTTTTTACAGCTTCGGTTTTGTTTCTCCTGTCCATGCAAGCATGCCGCCAACGACATTGGTTGCTTGATACCCTTGGTCTTCTAAGAAATAGCAGACATTCTCACTGCGTTTACCAGAACGGCAAATAATATAATACTCTTGCGACTTATCAAACGCATCCAGCTTCTCAGGAATATCCCCCATTCGAATATGGACAGCCTCTGGAATCATGCCTTCTGCTACCTCTTCATCCTCACGCACATCGACGAGTTGAATGACTTCTTCTTGCTCTAGCTTTTGCTTTAATTCTTCTATTGAAATTTCTTTTACTGACACGACTCTCATCTCTCCTTTTAATCACGGTGACACCATTATAGCAAATCATACACATCACTGCGTATTCACCCGCTTGGATTGAAGGAAAGACGGGAATCGTTTCTTCACATCAACTGCCGGCTGCTCGCTTTCAAACTCTATCTTTTTAAACACTTGATAGGCTAGCCACATGTGGCCATATGCGAGAATGCTGATGCTAAAAAACGGCACGATCCCTGGCAAATAAGCAAATAGGATAAAGAGAACAGCAGAGAAAACGAGCATAGAGAGCGTATATTGCAAATACGAGATGCCAAGCAGAAGGGAAAATTTCAAATAAAGACGCTTTTTCCACTCATAATGAGCCAGCAGCGGAAAGATATAAAACAAGCTGACAATAAACAGAAAACCAAAGATATAGATCGCAAAGCGAAGCACGTGTAAAAACCAACTCGTTGGATAAATATAAGCAAGGTCTACATAAATAATTGTCCCGATGATGACCAGCACCACTCCAATGACATTAGAGCGTACAAATTCTTCGCGGTATACTTTCCAAAAGGTTTGAAAGACGCTGACTTGCTCATGCCCTTGTATCCACTTTCTCATCACAGAAAATAACGCTGTTGTTGCAGGCATGAAGCCAAAGATTCCAAGCCCAAGTAAAGTGAACAAAAGCCATAACAAATTCGTATAGGCAAGTCTCATCACCCACTCACACATGCGCAGCATTCTGCTCATTGATCCATCATGATCCATCTCTCGTCCCTCCTCTCTTTCTCGTTACACCGTCTCTTTTTGAAACAATTCTTCTATTTCAATCGGGCGTTTTTCTGCAACTGAGCGCCACATGCCTTCGCCAAGCGCAATGGAATAAGCACCCGCCTCTGCTCCTGCCGAAATGTCATAAGGAATGAGCGGATCTTTTCCTAAAAATAAATCTGCTAATAATAGCGGATCTCCGCCTCCATGACCCCCTGATTGCTTCACAACTTCAATCGTTTCTTTTCCACCAAACATCGGGTAGTATGCAATGGTCTGTTCAGGGAATTGAAAAGGGATTCTCGATGGCACATGAAACTCATTTGTTTCAATCCGTCCCTTCGTCCCGTTAATCGCAAGCCGGTAGCCTTCATATGGCGCTGAAAATTGAATCGAATAACTTAACAAAGCCCCCTGATCATAAGCCACTGACGCCACATACGTATCCTCAATATCAATTTCTTGATCAAAAATACAGGCATCCGGGCGATAATTTGAGTATTGCTTTGACTGCTGCTCACCCGATTCAATATGGTCATCCTCCACCTTTGTGCGCTCTACCCGCGGATTCCACCTTGCTTCATAATGACAGGTATCTCTTACATGGCAGGTTCCACAATATCGATTCTCTTCACCCTGCAAAGGATTCCAAGGACTTTCATCCCCATAATAATTCAGTGCCCCATAAGCAAATACTTGCTTCGGCTTTTGATCAATCCACCAGTTGACCAAGTCAAAGTGATGGGTCGATTTATGAATAGACAGACCGCCTGAATATTGACGCGAGCGGTTCCACCTTTTAAAATAACTGGCTCCGTGATACGTATCAATGAGCCAGCTTAACTCAACAGACGTGACCCTTCCAATCTTTCCATCTAAAATGAGCTCTTTTATCTTTCGATGGAATGGATTGTAGCGATAATTAAAGGTGACGGTGACCTTCCCTTTGCTTTCTGCTTCTTTTTCCATCACCTGTTTGGCGTCTTTTGCTGTTGTGACCATCGGCTTTTCCGTTATGACATCCAGATCATGATCCAGTGCCTGCAGGATATATGTGACATGTGTATCATCTCGCCCCGCCACAATGACGATGTCTGGTCTTGCTTCCTTCACCATCTGATCAAATGCATCCTCATGAAAAAATGAGACGCCCCTTAGTGATGGAAAACGTTCCTGACAAAGTGTATACCGCTTCTCATCTACATCTAAGAGCCCTGTAATCCTGTAATGCTCGTTGAAATCCTCGGTGAGCGGTTTGATAAACATATTAAAAGCACGGTGACTGAGCCCGCAAACGGCGACCCTTTTCACATTCCCCCACCCCTTTTTCTATTGGTTTTCACGAAGCTGCTTCATGAGAGACAGTGCCTCTTTAGATTTCTCCGCATACACAGGAATGAAGGCGACCATATCTCGGTGTAATCGAAAGGTATAGCCGTTTAACTGCTTCGTTCCTTTCTTGATTTGGACCGCATAATCGACTGTATTTCCCGTCTTTGGATCTTGAATCGCATATGGTCCTGCCCCTTCGCCATCTATTCGCATCTCTTCAAGCAGCTGAAAGCTTTCAGGATCATCATAAGTTCTAAACATTTCTTCCGGGACAAACATCACGTCCCCCTCTTTTGCAGTTATTTCAACAAGAAGTTTTTCAGGAATTGCAGGGAAGATGTGAACGTCGTATGTCTCTTGATTTGGTTGAAAAGCTTTCTCCACTAATTGGTCTTTCATTGCTTTTGACATGTCAGAAAAAATAAGGACATCAATCCCCTCTGTTTTCCCCTGACAGGCGGACAAATAAAAGGCAGCGATGAAGCTGAGGAGCCATGCCGCAGCCCTTTGATGCCGCCTCATACCTTTTGAAACACAGAAAGCTTTTCTAGTTCAGTTAACGCCATAATAAAAGCGCCTGCTCCATGCAAATCATTCGTGCTCCGCTCTCTGCCAACGTAATAGTCATAAAATCCCGCAGATGTTCCAATACAAATATCGTTCACCGTAAAATCGCCGTTGTCTTTTTCCTCCGCTTTATACTGAATCAATCCTTGATACGCTTTGACCACGTGATCAACGTATCGAAGACTGACATATCCTTCATTCATGGCTTTTGCCATCGCATATATGAATAGACATGACCCTGAGCTTTCAAGCCAATTGTCGCTATGACTTCCTTTATCAATGATTTGATGCCATAGACCCGTTTCATCGTCCTGATATTTTGCCACACTTTCCAGCATATCTGTCAGTGTGTCCTTCCACACTTTTCGTCCTTCATGACCTTCTGGCAAATCTTCGATCATATCGGCTAACGCAAGGACATACCAGCCAAAGGATCTTGCCCAAAATTCTGGGGAACAGCCGGTCTGTTGATCAGCCCATGGCATCACTTTCCGTTCATCCCATGCGTGATAGTAAAGGCCCGTTTTTTCATCTTTGGTATGCTTTCTCATGAGATGCTCTTGATGGATGACCATGTCCACCAGCTCCGATTCTCCTGTCAACTGGGCATACTTTAAAGCAAAAGGCCCACCCATATAAAGACCATCTAGCCACATTTGATAAGCATAATTGTCTTTATGCCAGAAGCCGCCCTCAGACGTGCGATTCAGCGTCCGGTAAAGCCCCCGAAGCTTTTCTGCTGCCTTCACATACCGCTTCTCTCCCGTTCTTTCAATCAGCGGGAATAAAATGAGCCCTGCTTGAATGGCATCAAGCTCGTCTCTGCGGAATAACAGATTCCCATGGTCATCAATGAGTGAGTCAGCATAATTTTTCACATAATCAAAGTACGCCTCGTTTTCTGTTGCTTCGTAAAGCTTCATCACTCCGCAAAGGAAAACCCCTTGATGATAGTGCCACCTTCCAGCTGGCGGAAGTTCAATCGGTGTATACGCTTTCATTATTGTTTGTGCTAATTTCTCTGCATGCTCAAGCGGTGATCCCTTTTCAATCGATAATGTCATTGGTCTTCATCTCCCCTTTTAATAAATCCCTTCTTCTCCAAACTTCTTCGCTAAACGGTTTGCCATCATGACCAAAATAAGTCCAACGGCTGCTTTAAATAAACCAACAGCGGTACTATAGCTGAATTGTCCTTGCTTCAGACCAGCTGTATACACATACGTATCAAAAATCTCTGCGACTTCCCTGTTGGTCGCATTGAGTAATAAATAGACATGTTCAAATCCAAGCTCTAATGTATCACCAATTTTTAAAATGAGCAGTACAACAATGACACTTTTAATCGCAGGAAGGGTGATGTGCCACATTTGTCTGAGTCTGCCGGCTCCATCCATTTTTGCTGCTTCGTATAGCTGCGGATCTACTGCTGTAATCGCTGCAAGATAAATAATGGTTGACCAACCCGCTTCTCTCCAGATTACCTGCAAAATGTACATGGGTCTAAACCATTCTTGACTAAGAAGGAAGTTAATCTTTTCTCCTCCAAAGAAAGCAATCAATTCATTGATCAACCCGCCATCTACCGTTAACAAAACAAAAGATAAGGACACGACAATCACCCATGACATGAAGTGAGGAATATAAATCATTGTCTGAACAAATTTCTTAAACAGTGCCAATCTGACCTCGTTTAAAAGAAGGGCTAATAAGATCGGAATCGGAAAGAAAATCACGACATTCATGGCAAATAAAATGAGCGTATTTTTTAATAAGATGAAAAATGTTGGTTCTGTAAATAAGCGAATAAAGTGTTTGAAGCCAACCCACTCACTGCCAAGAATTCCGAGAAATGGCTGGTAATCTTGAAAGGCAATGATCAGCCCCCACATAGGGACATATTTAAAGACAAGAAAATAAAGAAGCCCTGGCAAAATCATTAAATACAGAAATTTTTGACTAAGTAATTGATTAAGTAAGCGCTTTCTCTTTTCTTTTTTCAAAGCTGCCGCAGGCACACCCTTGGCAGTGACATCCTGTGTTTTCACAGATAAAGCCTCCCCTCATGCTGATGCATGTGTTAACTGTATCTTAAGGATGAAAAATCCGTCTACAATCATATCATCAGATCATATTTACTCAGGGGAAGCTACTCAAAACGTTACATAAAACATAAGAAAATGATCCTAATCTCAGAAAATGATTATTGACAAACCTACCAGATTTTTGGATTAATAAACTAAGGGGAAAAGATTGTTTCGTTTGAAATGGGGGGTTTTATGAAAAGAAAGCAGTATAAATTTTATTACAAGCTGGTGACGTTTTTTTTCGTGCTTAGTACGATTCCTGTTATTATTGTCGGTATTTTTTCTTATCAGCATTCGCAAAAAACTGCACTCGAAAATATTTCAAATGAAAAGCTGGACAGCGTCAAACAAACGCAATCCAATATTGAGCATATTCTAAAGACAGTAGATCATTCTCTCACTCACTATGTCAGTTCGCCGCCTCTCCTTCAAACACTGGCAGAACCTTTAAATCCAGATCAATTCCAACTTTATAATCAAGTCCAACAAGAACTGAATTACCTGCAAACCTTCGACACCGATCTCTCCAATATTACACTTGTTAGTAAAATGGAAGATTGGTATATGAACAATTCTGGTCTTTATCATGTCTCAAACGGGGATCAAGAGAAAGCGTTAACCTCTTACCTCAATATTCCGAGTCATTCCAGCTGGGCACTTGAAGAAAATAATCCACTTGTCTCAACAAAAGAAGGAAAGACATCCTTTTGCAAATACAATGTGAATTTAATCAAGCAGCTTCCGATGAATAGTGTCCAAAAAAAGGGGATCGCCGTCGCCAGCATTCCAAGCTGCGTGATTGCTGACAACATGCCTGACTTCTCTCAATCTGATAGTATGTTTGTCATTGATACAAACGGAAAAGTACTGCTACATAATCGAAAAGAACAAATTGGTGACTCGTTAAAAAATCAAGATTTCGTCAAACATGTCCTGTCACTTGAAGAACGATCCGGACAATTTGATATGAAAATCGATGAACTAAACTATCAAATTACGTTTCAAAAATCAGATTATAACGAATGGACATACTTATCCTTTGTCTCCATTCCCGAACTAAAGCAACAAACGAAATCAATCGGGTGGATCACCTTTATTATTTGCTTTATTTTGTTAGCGCTTTCATTATTATTTTCATGGTTTGGCTCTAGACACTTTTATAAACCGATTCGCTTATTATACGAATCCTTTGCACGTAATGAGTCGTTTTTGCATAAACAGCCTTTCCAAAATGAATTTGAGCTCATCGAATCGAGCATTAAACAAATGAAAGATCAAAACAATGATCTAGAGGAACGGATTGAGCAGCAAGTGACACACTTACAGCAATACTTTATGGTGCGGTTGCTGCTTGGCAAGCTGACGGAAGAAGAGATTCACAACCGATTTCAAAGTCTAGGCTTTCCTCGTGACTGGTCCCATTTATCCATGCTTGTGACCCAAATCGATACACTAAAAGGAACGCCGTATGAAAAAAAGGATGCAGACTTGCTTTTATTTGCGATAAATGGACTGATTGAGCAGATTATTCCGCTAGAGGAGCATCTTCAGCCGACCGTTGTCAATCAGCATCAAACGACGATTGTTCTCAATCAATCGAAGTCAGAAGAGGAATTTACTGAATATTTAAATCAATTAGCCGAAACAATTCAGCAGCGGATTGAGGAAGAGCTGGGCTTGTCGATCAGCATTGGGATCAGTCGCTCATTTAAAGAGCTCTCTATGGCCAAACATGCTTATATTGAAGGAAAAGAAGCCTTAAAATATAGGCTCAAAGCAGAGAAAAAATCCATTCTTTTATACGAGCACATTCAGCAAGGAAAGACGTTTAAGACTCATTTCCCAAAACAGCTGCAGCATGATTTATTTGATGCCATTAAAGCAGGCGATCAAGGCAAGGCAGATCACTATTTACATGTGCTTCTGCAATCCATTTTTTCTAAAAATGCTGGACCACATGAGTACCAGATTGCTCTCGCTCGTTTTTTAAACAATCTCATCGAGCTGATGCATTTGCTAGGCATTGAATTGTTTGAAGTCGAAGATAATAAAATGCTCTATGATACGATCTTTGAGTTTAAAACGTTTGAAGATACAGAAGCGTGGCTGAAACATGAGATCATTCGACCCATCATTGATCAGCTCGGCGCGCGTGAAGACTCTCAATATAAAAATATCTCAGAGAAAATCATTCATATCATTCATCAAGAATTTGACTCAGATCTGACCTTGGACGAAATCGCTACACGCCTGCACTATAATCCAAATTATTTAAGTAGTATTTTTAGAAAAGAAATGGATATCTCCTTTAGTGAATATCTCTCGTCTTACCGACATCATGTCGCCAAAAACTGGTTGGTGGAGACGGATATGTCGGTGAAAGAAATTTCGGAAAAGCTAAAATACAAAAATCCGCAAAATTTCATCCGCTCCTTTAAAAAGCTGGAAGGCACGACGCCTGGAAAATACCGTGATCAGAAAAAAGGCACATAAAGCAAAGTCCCGCTCTCACAAGAAGCGGGACTTTTTTATTTAAACTGTTCATTTAGGATACTGTCTTCCAGCACTGAAAGCGGCTCGCCATACACTCGTTCAATATGGGCTGCCCCCCAATCACATAACGCATTCAAAATTCGCTCAAGTGACTGTCCGTATTCACTTAATTCATACTCCACTTTAGGCGGCACTTGTTCATATACAATGCGGTTAATCACACCGTCATTTTCAAGCTCTCGCAGCTGCTGTGTGAGCATTTTTTGCGTGATATTTGGCATGAGACGCTTCAGTTCACTCGTCCGCTTTTTCCCATGTGTTAAATGACATAAGATAACACACTTCCATTTCCCGCCGATCACTTCAAGCGTTGCTTCCACAGAGATATTATATTTCTTCTTTTCCAACGTCTCTTCACTCCTTTTGATGCTGAACAGGCACTTTTTAGTACCTATATTACAAAAAAGTACGTACTTTTTTTTCTGTCATCTATGTTAGATAATAACTCTTGCCGATCGGCTTCGTCTATCAAAATGTCATGAAAGAAGGATGTGAATCACGATGCAAAACAAACAAAATCACTTTGCCCTTCTCGCACTAGCGATTAGTGCATTTGCTATAGGTACAACTGAATTTATCTCTGTAGGTCTTCTGCCGATGATCTCAGAGGACTTTGGCGTGAGTGTCAGCCAGGCCGGCTGGACCGTTTCTTTATATGCGCTCGGTGTTACCTTTGGCGCGCCAATCCTAACCTCACTTACGTCAACGATGAAAAAAAAGACATTGCTTTTGCTCATTATGCTCGTCTTTTTGATCGGAAATACACTCGCCACGATTGCCCCGACTTTTTCTGTGCTCTTAATCGGACGAGTGATTTCAGCCCTATCACATGGCGTATTTATGTCGATTGGCTCGACCATTGCCGCAAGCCTTGTGGTGAAAGAAAAGCGGGCAAGCGCTATTGCCTTTATGTTCACTGGTTTAACAGTCGCTACTGTGACAGGTGTGCCATTCGGTACGTTTCTTGGTCATGAGCTCGGCTGGCGGACGTCATTTGGTGTGATTGTCATGATTGGCCTAATCGCACTGATTTCTAACTATTTCCTTGTTCCGTCTCAATTGAAACAGGGCGTGAAAACAACGTTTAAGGATCAAGCAGCCTTATTAAAGTCGAAAAGAATGTTGCTTTTATTTGTCATTACTGCTACAGGGTATGGAGGAACCTTTGTCGTCTTCACCTATTTATCCCCTCTCTTACAGCATGTGACAGGTCTTGCGCCTGGAACAGTTGCCTTGATCCTGCTGTTATACGGGATGACCATCGCCGCTGGGAATGTCATTGGCGGAAAAGCAGCGAATAAACAGCCAATGAAAGCACTGATTTATATGTTTATCATTCAAAGTCTCATCTTGTTTATCCTTAGCTTTACTGCTGGATTTATGGCACTCGGGATTGGAACTGTAATGCTGATGGGACTGTTTGCTTTCATGAACGTACCCGGCCTTCAAGTTGCCGTCGTTGATTTTGCGGAAAGGTATACACCCGGAGCTGTCGATGTTGCTTCCGCTCTGAATATCGCTGCCTTTAATGCAGGTATCGCCATTGGTTCATTTTTAGGCGGCATCGTGACAGATACCCTTGGGCTTGTGCATACCGGCTGGGTTGGTGGCATCATGGTGCTCATGGCGGCCATACTCACGATGGTGAGTCATCAAATCGAACAAAAAGAATACAAACAAACCATGTAAAGGAGTCTTTCATATGAACGATTTACAAAGTACAAAAACATTAAACAACGGCGTCCGCATGCCAGGATTTGGTCTTGGGGTCTTTCAGGTTGAAGAGGGAACGGAATTAATTGAAGCTGTTAAAACAGCCATTCAATTAGGATATCGCAGTATTGATACAGCTTCTATTTACGGCAATGAAGAAGGTGTTGGACGAGGCATACAACTTGGTCTAGCAGAAACAGGCCTTCGCCGCGAAGACATCTTTGTGACATCCAAAGTGTGGAATGCCGATTTAGGATATGAAGCGACACTAAAAGCATACGAAGACAGCCTGAAAAAACTTCAGCTTGATTATCTTGATCTGTATTTAATTCACTGGCCAGTTGAAGGGAAATACAAAGAAGCATGGCGCGCGCTTGAAACGCTATACCGTGAAGGAAAAGTCAGAGCCATCGGTGTGAGTAACTTTCAGCCGCATCATCTAGACGAATTATTGAAAGATGCGGACATCATTCCAGCAATTAATCAAGTCGAGTTTCATCCAAAACTCACGCAGGAAACCCTGTTTACGTATTTGAAAACACATGGCATCCAAATGGAAGCCTGGTCACCACTTATGCAGGGAGAGCTGCTGCACCACCCGCTGATCACGGAGCTTGCGGGCACATACAGCAAAACACCTGCTCAAATTATTTTGCGCTGGGATGTGCAAAAAGGCGTCATTACGATTCCTAAATCAACGAAAGCCCATCGTTTAAAAGAAAATGCCGATATTTTTGATTTTGTCCTATCTGATGAGGATATGAAGCGCCTTTCTGACTTAAATGAAAATAAACGAATTGGTCCTGATCCAGACAACTTCGATTTTTAATGAAAACACCCCCGCTTTTTACTAAGCGGGGGTCTTCATGTTCATCATTTTGATTTTTTAAAGGAAGCTTCATATTCTTCTATGATTTTATTTCCACCATTTGATTTCCACTTCTCTACATCTTTCTTAAATTGTTCTTCGTTGATATCACCAAGAATGAACTTATAGGTCGCATCATCGATGATTTTCTTCAATTCATTTCCTCGCTCTGATGCTGTTTCTGAATACAGGCTTTCAGCAGGGTTAGCGACAATGATGTTTTTATTGTCTTCTTCCAGCTCTTCATATTTTGTACGAACTGCATCGCCTTTATTTTTCAAGTAACGTTTATCAATCCCTACGAGGCTGACAAGCGGCTGTACATCTGTCTGCCAGCTTTTCACTTGGCTTTCTTCCCTCACAAATGTATTTCCATCTTGTTTGTTATAATGCTTTCCATCAATCCCGTATGTCATGAGACCATACACGTCTTCTTCTGCAATTCGGTCAAAGAAAGCCAAAATTCTCTTTAACTCTGCTTCTGATTTGACGCTTGTTTTTGGGAAGGCGAAGATGCCATTATGGCCGCCTGATGCCCATACACGTTCTTTTCCATCTGGGCCTTTGATTCGGTTGATAATATCCACTTCCATGTTTTTATCTGTTGCATCATCTCTTAAGTTCACTGCATCTACCATATTTCCTACATAGATACCCGCTTTTCCTTGTGAGAACAATTCTTGCTGCTGCGTTTTGCTTGTGACTGGGAAGTCTTTGTTTATATAACCATTGTCACGCAGCTTTTTCATATATTTCATTGTATTCATATACTCATCTGTCATAAAGTCTGGCGTAAATTTGCCGTTTTCCTCTTTCCAATCTGTTGGCATGCCTTCATAAGAACCAAGCGTTTTAAATGCACCGTAAATCAAATCGTTACGGTCTGTAAAACCAATTGTATCGTCCTTGCCATTTTTGTTCGGATCTTTTTCAGTAAATGCCTTGGCTACTTCATAAAGGTCATCCAGCGTTTTTGGTGTATCCAAATTTAAATTTTCAAGCCAATCCTTTCGAATGACAATCCCTTGTCTTGAAAGTGGTCTCTCTCTATAAATGCCATAAAGCTTCCCATCGATAGAGGCATTTTTATTTATCAGTTCGTTCATCTTACTTAAATTTGGATAATCCTTTAAGTATGGACCGATTTCCCAGAACATGCCTGATCTAAACGCATTGATAGCAGATGAATTCTTAATGTCTTGAATCGTCACAATTTGCGGGAGGTTCCCTGCGGCAAGTGCTGAATTTAAACGGTCTTCTTTCACCGCATCAGGCACCCACGTAATATCAAGCTCTGTATTTGTAAGCTTCTCAATCTCTTCTAACACTGAATCTTTTGGCGGCTGCTGATGATACAAAATCGCCATCCATGTCAGTTTCACCTTTTTGTCTAAATCAACCTTTTCATCTGATGAGCTTGCTCCTTTACTTGAACAAGCTGACAGAATACCGCTTGTGGCAAATAACAAAACAAAGGCAACCAGCCATAATTTCTTTCTCCCCATAAGATCCCTCCGTTATTCCATCTTTTTAACCCTTTACAGAACCTAGTAATGCCCCTTTGTTGAAATGCTTTTGAATAAATGGATAGACAAGCAGAACGGGAATGGTCGCCACGACGATGACCGCCATTTTAATGGTTTGGTCTGGCGGCGGTGTTGATGAGCCCATATCTGACATATCTCCCTGCATACCGCTTGATACAATGACGATTTGTCTTAACAGGACCTGAATCGGCCATTTCACTGAATCGTTTAAATATAAAATGGCTGTCATGTACGTATTCCAATACGTCACGGCATAAAAAAGTGAAATCGTCGCAATAGCTGGCAAAGAAAGTGGCAGCACAATTTTAAAGAAGATCCCTAAGTCGTTACAGCCGTCCATCTTCGCTGATTCTTCAAGGCTTGCCGGAATGTTTTGAAAGAAGTTTTTCAAAATGATCAAATTGAATGCATTGATGGCCACTGGCAGAATGAGTGACCAGTAAGTATCAAGCAGCCCAAGTGTTTTCACGACGATAAACGTCGGAATCATCCCTCCGCTAAACAGCATCGTGAAGACAACGAGAAACATGAGGGTTCTTCGGCCCTTTAGCTCCTGACGAGACAGCCCATACGCCATAAGTGAGGACAAAAACATGCTGACCGCTGTTCCAACGAGTGTCACAAGAATGGATACAATCAGGCTGCGATACACAATATCTGTAGAAAAGATATAGCGATAGGCCTCTAGAGAAAACGTCGTTGGAAACAAAATAAACTTCTTTGAGATGACCTCTTCTACTGTCGCAAAAGAGGCGGCAATGACATGGATGAACGGGAGCACACATATTAATGCGAACATGAGTAGAAAAGAGTAATTAAATACATTGAACAATCGGCCTTTAATAGAACGATCTATGTTCATCACGCCCTTTCTTTGTAAGCGTTATCATTTCGTCTGAACATAAGCTGCAGCCTTTGACGATATCGTGATTAAAATGTAACAAACGGGGAAAGAAAGCGTCTATAATCATCATGACAGACCACAGAGATGATCATGCCATTCGTGCTTTTAGCCTCATCAATGAAAAGAAAAAGATCATGAGCTAATGTCATGATTATGCCCTATGCCTGATCGTTTTCTTTCAGAATTTCTGCCGTATTGACATCTGGCCTGTAGCCTAACTCCAGCTTCGTTTTCTCAGTAGACCAAGGTTTTCCTTCGTTTTCTGATACGGCATAATAAGTCCCGAATGGAACGTCCGTTTCGATGGCAGCCTTGATCATGCCGAAAAGGTCTTCATGTGAAAGAAGCGTTCGTTTCGTTCTTTTTTTAGTGTGCAATCCTTCCATCTCATCTGTCACGACGGTTCCAATTCTCAAATTGATGACAGACATACCTGTTTGATCGTGAAACAAACGCCCAAGCTGTTCGGAAGCAAATTTTAAAATGCCATACACATTTTTCGTTGCTGGTACATCATCAGTCGTAATTTCTCGCCCTAATAAGGAGTGACCATCTTTTTCATAGCGATCTGTCACATGATTACTGCTTGCAAAAATGACTTTTGGAATGTTTAACCGGGCCGCTGAACGAAACATATCATACGTGCTTTTCCAAAACACATCATTCATTTTTGCAAACTCCTTTTCATTCATCACATCATGCGTCATGTCCACGTTTAAAAGATGAATGATCACATCTGTATCTCTTGGGATGGTTTGAAACAAATTCTCTTCAATTGCCGCATCTGCCATGATGACTTCTTCTACACACCTTGTTTGATCAATGATGGTCACGTCATACTCCGAAGAGAGCTCTTTAGTTAATAAACGTCCGATGACACCACATCCGCCAATCATGGTGATTTTTTTCATCTGTTTCCTCCTTCATCTTTTATCGGAGTAGTATGTCCATGCCATCTGTTGATTACAGCCACTTTTTCAAAAAACGTGTAGCCTCGTGGCGCATAGCAGCCGTTTCAAAATGACCTGCATGTAAACCTACAAGCTGATAACGTTCCTTTAAGGAAGCAGCTTGATAGGCTTGACTTAATGTCTGTTGAATTCGTCCAACACCTTCAGCAGGTGTAAGCTGATCATGCTTTCCAACTAAGCTTAAATGCGGTCTTGGGAAAATCATTTCTTGGATGTCAGCTGCTGTAAAGTGCTTAGCTAAGCTCGGTACATAATAGTAAAAACCGTGTCTATCTAAATGATTTGTTTCAATCAATGTGTGATGATCAACCTGTGCGCAAAGATCCACACACACACTGATCCTCTCATCAAGTGCTGCCGTCCACCATGAAAGAAGACCGCCCATTGACATCCCAAAAACAGCTAAACGCTCTGGGAGCACATCAGAGCGGGACAGCAAATAATCAATTGCACACATGCTCTCATACAGCATCATGCCCCACATCACTTTTCCTGTTAACAGCATTTCTTTGAAAATTTCACTTTCAGTTCTGCCCCTTCTTTCACCAAATCCCGCATGGTCAATCGCCAACACACTATATCCTTTTGAAGTGAATTCTTTTGCGTATGAAGGCGCTTGCAAATAATGAGCCCCCTTCAATAACTCTTCTTTCCCATCCACATAATTCCCACCATGAGAATGCTGGAACAAGACAACAGGCCTTTTTTTCACTGTATCTTTCGGCTTCACAAAATAAGCCGGAACTTCCTCCACCCCATGAATAGAGAGAATGAGTGTTTCTACTAAGTACGATTCACGTTCCTCAATCTTTAACGTATACGCCTCCACACGATGGCGCTCTGGCATTTCCCCTAATAAACTGAGCAGTTGTTCACGTTTGCTTTCCTTTTCCATTGACGTCACTCCTCATTTTCTTGATCAACTTGTTAAATACGAGATTGATGGGGGAATCACCTTGTTTTCGACAAAATTATGTCCCGGGAAATAAACAACACCCACCGGTATCAACCGATGGGTGCGTTCATTAGTTCGCGACAATATTGACAAGTTTTCCAGGAACCGCAATCACTTTACGGATTGTTTTCCCTTCAAGCTGTTCTTTTATCCGTGCATCATTTTTCGCAAGCTCTTCTAGCTGCTCTTTTGTTGCATCAGCAGGAACCGTTAATTTTGCTTTCACTTTTCCATTTAGCTGTACGACAATTTCCACTTCATCATCGACAAGTTTTGACTCATCATATTGCGGCCATGCTTCATAAGAAATAGACCCTTCATGACCAAGTTTGTTCCAAAGCTCTTCCGCTACATGCGGTGCAATTGGAGAAAGAAGTTTCACAAAGCCTTCTGCATATTCTTTCGGCAGTGTGTCAGCCTTGTATGCATCGTTGATGAACACCATTAATTGTGAAATCCCAGTATTGAAACGTAAGCCTTCATAATGATCCGTTACCTTCATGACGGTTTCATGGTAGCTTCGCTCTAATGGCCCGCCAGATTGCTCTGTCACTTTATCACTGATGGAGCCATCTTCATTTGTAAACAGACGCCATACACGATCTAGGAAACGACGAGCACCATCAAGACCTGTTTCAGACCAAGCAATTGACGCATCTAAAGGCCCCATGAACATTTCATACAGTCTTAATGTATCTGCACCATGAGATTCTACAATATCATCTGGATTGACAACGTTCCCTTTGGATTTACTCATCTTTTCATTGTTTTCTCCAAGGATCATTCCTTGGTTGAACAATTTCATGAAAGGTTCTTTTGTTGGGACAACACCGATATCATACAAGAACTTATGCCAGAAGCGCGCATATAGAAGATGCAATACAGCATGTTCTGCTCCGCCGATATACACATCAACCGGAAGCCATTTCTTTAGCTTTTCAGGAGATGCAAGCTCTTCTGAGTTATGTGGATCAATATAACGCAAGAAATACCAGCAGCTGCCTGCCCATTGCGGCATTGTATTCGTTTCACGGCGACCTTTCTTACCTGTTACAGGATCTACAACCTCAACCCAGTCTTTAATATTTGCTAAAGGTGATTCACCTGTTCCGCTTGGCTTAATCTCAGTCGTCTTAGGCAAAATCAGTGGAAGCTCTTCCTCTGAAACAGCTGAAGATGTTCCGTCCTCCCAATGAATAATTGGAATTGGCTCTCCCCAGTAACGCTGACGGCTGAACAGCCAGTCTCTTAAACGATAAGTGACTTTCTTTTCACCTTTTTGATGTTCTTCTAGCCATGCAATCGCTTTTTCAATTGCTTCTTCTTTCCCTAAGCCGTTTAAGAAATCAGAGTTGATGTGCTTTCCATCACCTGTGTAGGCTTCTTTGTCAATGTCTCCGCCTTCAACAACCTCTTTGATTGGAAGATCGAATGTTTTGGCGAATTCATAATCACGCTCATCATGAGCAGGAACTGCCATGATCGCTCCAGTGCCATATGTGGCTAACACATAATCTGCAATCCAAATCGGCATCTTTTCCCCATTCAATGGATTGATGGCATAAGCACCTGTGAAAATGCCCGTTTTCGTTTTAGCAAGATCTGTCCGCTCTAAGTCACTCTTAGATTGAATTTCTTTGATATATGCTTCAACTGCTTCTTTTTGAGCAGCTGTTGTAATTTTTTCAACTAGTGCATGCTCTGGTGCAAGAACGGCATATGTTGCACCAAATAGTGTATCAGGACGTGTTGTAAACACCGTAAACTGTTCGTCATGTCCTTCTACTTCGAAGTGAACATGTGCACCTTCAGAACGTCCAATCCAGTTGCGCTGCATGTCTTTGATGCTTTCAGGCCAATCAATGTCTTCTAAATCTTCTAATAGCCTGTCCGCATATGCTGTAATTTTTAGCATCCATTGCTTCATTGGACGTCTTTCAACAGGATGTCCTCCGCGCTCACTTTTCCCATCAATGACTTCTTCATTTGCAAGGACTGTACCAAGTGCTGGGCACCAGTTTACAGGTACTTCATCAATATACGCCAATCCTTTTTCGTACAATTTCAAGAAAATCCACTGCGTCCATTTATAATAATTCGGATCTGTCGTGTTAATTTCTCGATCCCAATCATACGAGAAGCCCAATGATTGAATTTGGCGGCGGAAATTATTAATGTTCTCTTCTGTAAATGCAGCTGGATCATTTCCTGTATCCAGCGCATATTGTTCCGCTGGAAGACCAAATGCGTCCCATCCCATTGGATGAAGAACATCGTATCCCTGCATACGTTTCATACGTGATAAAATATCCGTTGCTGTGTATCCTTCAGGATGCCCTACATGAAGCCCTGCTCCTGATGGATAAGGAAACATATCTAGCGCATAAAACTTTGGCTTATCTTCCGAGTCAGATGTGGCGAATGTTTTATGTGTCAGCCAATAATCCTGCCACTTCTTTTCAATTTCCCGATGCTGAAAACTCAATGTGAAAACCTCCTTTAATGTGTACGGCTTTATCTGCACAGATGACCACTGCAAGAATTCAGATTTTTCTAAAATCAACAAAAAACCCTCATCCCTAGAAAGGGACGAGAGATTTTTTGGTTCCCGCGGTACCACCCTTGTTAGCGTCATGAACTGTTCATACGCTCACTTAATATCTTTAACGCAGACATGCGACAGAAGCTTTAACGCAACTGCAACTCTGAGGCGAGTTCAGAAGCAGATTTGATTGACTTTCACCAGCCGTCAATTCTCTAAAGACAAATACTGCTTTCCTACTACTCCTCTTCACTGTTCTTATCGTAACCGTCATCTAAGTAGTATTTTATAGAATTATGATCATAAGTGCAAGCAGGTTTGTATACAATGGGAATGTACCCTAGACTAGGGTAAAGTGAGGATATTATTCGTGTGGAGATCGGTTATGACGGTTGGAGCCTGCATCCTGTGAACGTTCTTCTCTCACAAAATCGAAGCTTCGCAGAACTGCTTCTCCTCCGTAACCTGAAATAATGGATAAGATGATCAAGTGCAGACTAGATTCGGGATTTGAGGATAAGACAAGCAGTGTAGCAGCAATCATCCCAACGAGCCAATCTTCAATAAACCCTAGATAAATAAACTTCTTTGTCATTCTGGGCTTCTCTAGCCTGCCTTTTTTCTTTACGTGACCGAGAATGCCCATGACCCCTCCAATGGCGCAAGCAATAATGACTTGTTGCAGCATTTTCATCACCTTCCTAAAGCCCTTAGAATAGTAAAGCGACTTCAGGCTGTCCAGCCCCCTGTAATGCCATTCTGCTGTTCCGTCATAATCCATGTAAAAGGTCTATTCTCTCTAACGAAGAAAAAAAGCTTGTTTCTTCCATTATATGTGAATGACCCAAAAACAATCTTGATGCATTGGAATCATTTTTACCTAATCCATATTAACTATTTTTGTCATTTTATGAATTTTCCTCAAATGATCCCTTCTTTTTCTAATGAAAAGTCTCCTTACTTACTCTATTCTAATGGAGGACAAACTATGATGACAAATTTAACAAAGCGATTGCAATCATTGAAACAGAACATATGTTATGTTACGTTTAAAAAGAATTCATTTGGTTTCAAAAAAACCATCTTAAATGTCTAATAGTAGCAGCAAAGGAGGGTAATATGGTCAGCTCGAACATCTTCGGATTGCAAAAACAGCTTGAACTCATAAAAAAAGCGCTGGATCATGCGCGGATTGGTGTTGTCATTACAGACCCTTCTTTAGAGGATAACCCTATCGTTTATGTGAATCATGGCTTTACACAAATGACTGGATACAAACCAGATGAGATTCTTGGACGTAATTGTCGATTCCTCCAAGGAAAAGACACAAATCAAGAGCAACTTGCCTTAATACGTCACGGAATTCAAAACAAAACACCTATTACCACACAGCTCAAAAATTATAAAAAAGACGGTACTTTTTTTTGGAATGAACTCAATATAGATCCTCTATACATTGAACAAGATGACAAAACATTTTTTATTGGCTTTCAAAAGGACATTACAAAGCAGAAAGAATATGAACAACTCCTAGAAGATTCCTTACAGGAAGTCACCTCTCTGTCGACGCCAATTGTCCCAATCAAAAATGGTGTTTCCGCTCTTCCACTCATCGGAAAATTATCAGAAGAACGCTTTGATGCCATCGTCGCGAAGTTAACTTGTATATTAGAAGATTCAAAGGATGATTATTTAATTGTAGATCTTTCTGGTTTAATCGATGTCGATGATTCCGTTGCAGCGCGAATTTTCAAACTGCATCACCTGCTGAACTTAACTGGAACTGAACTCATCATCACTGGGATCAAACCACAGCTTGCGATGAAAATGAAAGACTTAGATACAGACTTCCAGAATACGATCACTTACTTAACAGTAAAAGAAGCAATCAAAGGATTGCCATTAGCTGAAAACCCTGTATAAACAGGGTTTCAGATTGTTGACAAAGGGCTAAAATGATCTTTATTTTAGCCCTTTGTCTTCTTTTCAGCGTGATAGAAAACCTTTGCAGTCTAGGAAGGACGAGTACCGGAGCGGAGCGAATTTCACATTCGTGAGCACCGGCACACAGGACTGACACCGAATGCGAGGGTTTGTCTACACGCTGAAAACCCTGTTTAAACAGGGTTTTTTTAATTGAACCGCTCCCCAAAATGGAAAAATGAGGTATGATAGGTGTAAATAGCGATTTAGGGGGGCTGCTAGACGATGATGTTACTCATCATAGGTCTTTTATGTATTTGTTTCGCCATAGGATATGCCGTCAATTTCTTATTACTTAAACACCAAAATCAACCAATCTTTTCAAAAAAACTCTTCTATCCTTTTTTGACCATTGGTCTTGTTTTTTCTATTATGTCATTACCGTTTGCCGGCACAGGTGCTCCGAAGGCACAAGCAGATCCATCTTCTGAACAGCTGCTGAAAGAGCAAAAACAATTAGCATCTGACATTTCTCGTCTAAAGGAAGACAAAGAAACGCTGACAGCCTCTTTAGAAGACGTGACCAAAGAAAAAGAAAAGCTATCCAAGAAATTAGAAAACATCACCTCCGAAAAGAAGACAGTCAAACAGCAAGAAAAAACCATCCATGAGCTTGAAGAGAAAATAGACAAGCTAACCTCTACAAACGAAACACTCAAAAAAGAACACCAGAAAGTAAACAAAGACACCACGTCATCGGCCCAGCGATCTGCTCCTAAAGATGATGGGGCCAATACTGGCGGTCATGAGTCACAAAAAGAAACAAAAAAAGAATCTGCCGCCTGTAATATTAAAGGAAGTGTCAACGGCATATATCACACACCAAGTAGCAGATACTACTCACGGACAAAAAACGTGACCAAAATGTTCTGCTCCGTAGAAGAAGCTGAGCGTGCAGGGTACCGGGCACCAAAGCAATAGACATCTTTTGACGATAAAAAAACCTCCTGTCAGCCCAATATAGGTACAGGAGGTTCTTCTTTAAATTTCTCTTCTTAATGCTGTTAATACATTCGTTTTTGTCGCCTTACGTGCTGGATTGAGTCCAGAAATAATGGCAACTCCTGCACTAATCACTGTTGCTGTGACCACAAGGCTTAGCGGTATATAGGAGAAGGTGATCGAGAATTGATCGCTTGATGCTCCCTCAGACATGGAAGACAAAATCGCTGGAATGATTAAATTCACTGCAAAACTAACGATGTACGAGATGATAATCCCGATGATCGATCCAATCACCCCAATATAAGCACTTTCCATGAGGAACATTCGCTTAATAATGGAAGGATTCGCACCGATGGCTTTCATGATCCCAATCTCTTGTGTCCGCTCTGTAACGGCCATTGTCATCGTATTGAAAATGCCAATCGCCGAAATAATGACCGCAATACATCCAACAAAGATGAGTCCAATTTTAAAGACTGTAAAGAACATATCCATTCCTTCAAGCTGATTCGTCACAGAGATGACTTGATAGCCGTCATCTGTCAGCTTATCTGTGAGCGCACCGACATTGTCGAACTTATCAGCATAGACAGACGTCATTTTTTCGACATTTCCTGCATCAGGAGACAGATCGAGCACTTGACTAAATTCTTTTTCATAAGCATTCGGAATAAGAATTTTATGATCCTGCTGCCACTCCAAATTCGGTTTCTTCAATACACCGACGACACGGAAATCGAACGTCTTTTCTTTCACCACTTCATTTTCTTCATTCAGTTTTGGTACCTTGATTTGAATGACTTTGTTTAAAATTTCCTTCGTATAGCCTTTTGGCTCTTCCGGTGTCTCTTCACCATTTGATGTCTGATTCATTTCTTTTTCATAGTCTTTTCGTTCTTTTTCCGTCCAAAGTTGTTCTGCCATTTGATACCCAACTACAATTTCATTCGCCGATGTTGGGACTTTTCCACGGTCTAGTTCAAGGCCTGCCTCTTTTTCTTCTTTCATATCTGTCAGTACAGCCTGCGTATCACTTGAGCGATTATCGAGCTCGACGTGAACCGATGGAATGATTGACGTTCTCGCAACGACAGATTTCGCATGATCATATTTCTTTAAATCGTCAACCTTGACGTCACCTTTTTCTTTGCCTAACACTTTAATTTCTGTGATAATTTGTTGTTTCATGATTTCATCTTGAGCCGATTTTTGCAGACCAAAACCAACTGACGCTAGAACGATTAAGAAAGAGCATGCCATTGTCGTTGCAAGTATGGTCATAAACACACGCAATCTATTTTTCTTCATATTTCTTCTGATGAATTTGACCTGATCTCTAAATTTCAATGGACTGATCCCCTTTCTTTAATACACCATCATGAAGCTGGAACGTTGTGTCTGCGATTGAAGCGACTTCATCGTCATGTGTAATGATGACAAATGTAATTCCTTTTTCACGATTAAGCTGTTGGATAAAGGCTAGAATTTCGCCTTCAGTTTCTGAATCCAGACTGCCTGTTGGCTCATCCGCTAAAATAATAGACGGATTAAGGATCAAGGCTCTTGCAATACTCACACGCTGCTGCTGTCCACCTGACAGTTCATTAGGATAATGTCCTGCGTGATGTTCCAGTCCAACTCGTTTCAGCATTTCCTTTACTTTCACTTTTCGCTCAGACGGCTTCACACCTTTTAAAGTGAGCGGAAGTTCAACGTTCTCATATGTTGTTAAACTCCCGATCAATTGAAAGCTTTGAAAGATAAAGCCAAAATGATCTAACCGAAAGTCTGCCCATTCTTTCTCATTAAAGCCGGTCACATTGGTGCCATCAACGATAATTTGTCCGCTTGTTGGCGTAATATATCCCGATATTAAATTCAGTAAAGTTGATTTCCCCGAACCGCTTCGTCCGACGATACATGCAATTTCGCCTCTTTTAATAGACAAGTCAATGTCTTTGAGCACAGGAATCTCGTTCTCCCTGCCCTTTTTCCCAATTTTAAACACATGATCTAACGATTGAATTTGAATCATCTCTACTCCCCTGCTCTCTGTTTATCTTTTTCGATAGATTAAGAAATAACTCGTCAGTGCACCTACAGCTCCACCGATGCACATACCAACAAAATATCCAATTAATGAATCTGAGGAAAAACCAACCCAGCCAAACCCTAAGACTCCGAACACGATCACCATAATTTGAATTGGGCGATCCATTATTGAATAAAGGAAGAATCGGCCATTTCGTTCAATTGGATGTTTAATAAAGCTAAACAAGCCAATAAGGTAAAATAGCAACATCATGACAATTGGAATGATGTATTCTTCACCATTGAACCAAAGCGGATATTCCTGATAAAAACTGTTAGCTGTAATATAAGTAATGGGGGAAATGGGCGTGATCAAATAATTAAAGATTTTATCCAGCCACATCCCGCTTGTTTTAAAGATAAAATCTAAATGAAGGATTGGTAAACCAATCACTAAGTAAGGTAAAATAGCTGTACTGAATCCAACGATCGCTTGAGAAATGGCACTCCCTGTTAAAGTACCTGCTGCAAAAAACAAACTATAGATCATCAAGGCTGACAACAACGCAGAGAAATAATGACTGTTAAATCCAGATGTCTCTATTGGACCAAGACCTAATTTTAATAAATAAATGATCAGGTATGAAACAGCGTGAACACTTGCAATGATTCCTGCACCTAAGAAAAACTTTGTATGAAAGATGGAACTTCTACTAAACGGCAAAGATACGGTAAAGTCCATCTGCCCTTTATTTCTTTCAAATCCTAGCTGAATCACAGCAAAAAATATTCCCATGACCCATGAAAGTGAGAGAAATGCGTCCGTCTTAAAAATATAAGTGAATGTTGTTGTATCCATTAGACAGTCTCGGTTTTCTAAACAATCTTGAAAAGATGAGTATTCCATTAAAAAGGATAATGGCGTCGCAAATACCGCAACAAGCATCACTAAAATGAATGTCAGCTCAGACTGCTTCCATTCCTTATATAACAATTGCCGCTTTACCATCTGCGTTTCCCTCCAAACTTCGCAATGAATACTTCTTCTAAATTTACAGGCAGTTCATGCCACACTTTTGGTTCAAGCGATTTCAAATACTCTTTTGCTTCTTCATCTGTTTTGAGTACAAGTGCTGTATAGAACACACCCGCTTGATCTAAAATGGCAACGCCTTTTTTTCTAATACTTAAGTTCATATCCTCTTCAAATGCCATCTGGATTTTAACGTAGTCATTCTTTAATTCATCTAAATCCATAACACTTGTGAGCTGATTTCCTTCCAAAAACCCGATTCGGTTACACATACGCTCAATATCCTCTAAACGGTGAGATGTAATTAAAATCGTTGTTTGTCGTTCTGCCACCTCGTCAATCATCAGCTGAAGAACGTCATTTCTTGTGACTGCATCAATCCCGTCTGTCGGCTCATCTAACAAAATGACTGCTGGTTTGATGGCAAAACTTAAAATGAGGGACAGCTGTTTCTTTAAACCTGTCGACAATTCACGGTATTTCACTTTTTCCGGAATCTCATACCGGTTCACAAGCTCATTGGCATATGTCACGTCAAACTTTGGATACAGTTGTTTTAACAGCTTCACAAGCTGTCCATAATTGTACCGGTCAAAGTAGGGATTTACGACTGGCATATACACAATATTTTGCTTCACTAACGGGTGGTCTTTTACGAGTACATCTTTAAAATAAATCTCTCCTTCATCTGGAAGAAGGATTTGCTGAATCAAGCGAAGCAGTGTTGTTTTACCAGAGCCATTCCGGCCAAGCAGACCAAAGATCTCTCCTTCGCCTATCTTGAAGGAAACGTCGCTGAGTACTTCGCGTCCATTTAATTTCTTTGATACATTTCTGACCTCAATCAACTTGGTTTCCTCCTTTTAGACTTGAGCCGATCTCCTCCAACCACTCTTTGAGTTGATGAATATCAATACCGGCATAATGAGCTTCAATAATAAGCTGCCTTAATTGCTCCTTCATCTCTAACACCTTCCCTTCATTCAGCTTTAACTGTGCACCTTCTGTCACATACGTTCCACGGCCTCTTAATGTTTCAATAATTCCTTCTCGTTCAAGCTCTTTATACGCTTTGCTGACGGTGTTTGGATTCGCAATAATAATGGTGGCAAGCTCTCTCACAGAGGGCAGTTTGTCACCTGGTTTCATCACGCCTTTTAAGCACAAAATTTTTAACTGCTCAATGATTTGTTCATATATTGGTGCAGCGCTTCTTGGATCTATTTGAATCATGATGGCTCCCTCTTTTCTCATTCATGCTTTTGCAGTCCTATCGCTTGATCATGTCCTTGCATTAAAGGGACCGAATTTGGAATAAAATCTTTTTGAACTTCAAAACCAATGAAAACGAGAACGAAAAAAAATGTACATGCTAACGCAACAGCCAGCACCATCCACTTTAAATTGATTGGTTTTTTTTCTTTTTTCATGGTTAAACACCTTTCTTCACGTTTAAGTGTCTGTAGTGTATTAGTTGATATAGTACACTTAATACAATATAGACACTTGATTGAAAAGTCAAGAGACTTTAGAAAAAAATTGGCAGACGAACCAGATAAAATGACGAAGCTACTTAAAAGCTTTCGGAAGCCAGGTTTGCTTCTGGTTTAGGGTGTTCATCACTTTCATAATCGCCTGAAAAAGTGCATAATAAAAGACCCCGAATATTGAGGTCTCTACAATGTTTTAATTAGATACTATTACTTTGTTTTTGGACTTGCTTTTTGGACTTGCTTTTGAACAGGATTAGCACCCACCATACTAATAAAAATATATAGCCTATAACTGTAAAGATAGACCAAACTGCACCCTGTCGCAATTGACTAAATAAGTGTTCAAATTCATTCATTCCTTCTACTCTACCAATGCTATTTATCAGGCTAATAATCGGAATTGTAACAGTAATTCCAATGGTTAGAATGGACAATCCCCTATGTTTATTTTTCACAACACTGAATATTGCGGTTCCTAATGTTGCTAAGAAAAACAAGTAATATAATGCCCAAAACCAATCAGGAAGAGTCTCCAACATTTCTTCTACCCCCTTGAAGATATTTTCAATTTCTATATATAACATACTTTAACAGAATAAAAACCTATTTATCCAAAAACAACTTTGCGAAAACAGCCAAAAAATAAAAACAGACCCTTAAAAGAAGGATCTGTTCATCATTCGTTCTCGTATGAAATACCTAAAATCATTTGGTTTTGCAGACTTTGAATTTGTACACGCGTTCTGTCTAAACGTTCTCTTTGCTGATCATTGGCGACATCTTTTAACTTTTCTAATTCATTCACTGCATCCTCTAGCATGAGCTGCGCTTTTGAAAATTCTTCCTCGTTATAATGTTCTTGACGAGAGCTCAAATCAAACTGTTCGCTTGCAAACTCAAGAGTCTCAGTGCTTTTTTGGACAAATTCATCGATTGATTTTCTTGTTGCCATCTTGCCATTCCTCCATTTCATCATTGCTCTCGCCTATTTTGCCCACGTAAAGCTTTTTCACTAAAGAAAATGTTGGACAGATTCAATTGTCCTCTTTCGTGATTTTTGTTAAACTTTAAGGATGCCTATTATTATGCAAGGAGGTTACTGACTTGGATCAGCATAACCCTTTTTTATATTCAAACAGCGAAAAACGTTATCACACATGGAATTATCATTTGCGTGAGCACTTTGGTCATAAAGTATTTAAAGTCGCATTAGACGGTGGCTTTGATTGTCCAAACCGTGATGGTACTGTCGCACATGGAGGTTGCACATTTTGCAGCGCAGCAGGATCTGGTGATTTTGCAGGGAACCGTGCGGATGATCTCATCACTCAATTTAATGAAATCAAGGACCGGATGCATACAAAATGGAAAGACGGAAAATACATGGCGTATTTCCAAGCTTACACAAACACACATGCGCCGCTGCCTGTTTTAAAAGAAAAATACGAAACCGTTATGAACCTGGATGGAGTGGTTGGTTTATCGATTGCCACAAGACCTGATTGTCTGCCAGATGACGTCGTGGAATATTTAGCTGAGTTAAATGAGCGGACGTATCTATGGGTTGAACTTGGTCTACAAACTGTACATGAGCGGACAGCGATGCTCATCAACCGTGCTCATGATTATGAATGCTACGTAGAAGGTTTAGAAAAACTGCGAAAACATGGCATTCGAGTCTGTTCACATATCATCAACGGTCTTCCTCTTGAAAACCGAGATATGATGATGGAAACAGCAAAAGCTGTCGCTGATTTAGATGTGCAAGGAATTAAAATTCATCTACTTCACCTGTTAAAAGGAACACCGATGGTGAAGCAATATGAGAAAGGCAAACTAGAATTTCTCAGCCAAGAGGAATATGTCCAGCTTGTCTGTGATCAGCTGGAGATCCTGCCCCCAGAAATGATTATTCATCGTATTACAGGCGATGGTCCCATTGAATTAATGGTAGGTCCAATGTGGAGTGTGAATAAATGGGAAGTGCTCAATGCCATTAATGCTGAGCTTGAAAGACGTAACAGCTACCAAGGCAAACGCTTCGTCAGATTGGAAGAAGCGGCAAAATGATTTTAAAACGGATGCTCCCTTTTAGTAAAGAGCTGTTAGAGCGTGCTTGTCAAAAAGGAGATATTGTCATTGATGCAACGATGGGAAATGGCCATGATACACGCTATTTAGCTGACCTTGTCGGGAAGGATGGACAAGTTTTCGCATTCGATGTACAGAAGGAAGCCATCGAGCAAACAAGCAAAAGACTTGGTGAGCACTACCCTTACGTTCACCTGATCCATGACGGACATGAACAACTTGCTGAGCATCTGCCAGCCGAAGCTTATGGTCACATATCTGGTGCAGTGTTCAATCTTGGGTACTTACCAGGAGGCGATAAAACCGTCACGACTCAGGCTCATACGACCATTGAAGCGATCAAACAGCTCATGGATTGGCTTAAGCCTGGTGGTCTGATCGTTCTTGTGATTTACCACGGTCATCCCGAAGGAAAAAAAGAGAAGGACATCCTTCTTGATTATTGCAAAACACTCCATCACGAAGAAGTACAGGTGATCTCTTATCAATACATGAATATTCAAAACGATCCGCCCTTTGTGGTAGCCATCGAAAAAAAACTCAAATCCTCTTAATGGATTTGAGTTTTTTTATTTAATAAGCGTATTGGTCAATGATTTCTTCAAGCACTACTTCCAGCTCTTCTGCATCTGCAAGCTCTGATTGAGTAAAGCGGACACGTACAAGCTGTTCTCCGTCATTATACATTTCTTCCAGCCAGCCACGCAGCCCTCTTGCTCTGCGGTCAACTTCAAAAATGAGATCTAGCCCCTCTTCATCAATGAAGAAAATCACCTCTAACTCATCAAGCATTTGACGATAATAGTCGGAAGTCGGTATGAACTCAAACTCTTGAACAAAGGGAAGGCGGCGCCTGAAATAAGGTGCTTCTTCACAGTCTGCTTCATGAAGGTGAAAGCCTAAGTTTCCGACAGCCTCAAGCACACGATTCACCCAAGGGTGCGCGCTTACGAAAATGCGGTCATGATCAAATTTATCAATACCACCTTGAATATCAAGGTCTGTCACAACAGCCACCTCTACTTTACCTACAGTCATTGGTGTATCAAGAGGAAGGTGAAATGAGAATGTAAACTGCTGAGCTTCCGCAGGCTGAATCGTGAATGATTCAGTCACTCGGACAGAATGGATGGTTGTGTGTTTTCGTTGCTCTTCATCATCTTTTACAATGGTGTACCATGTTTTCAACTTTAAATCAATATAGCGAATATCTTGAGGCACTTTTCCGCCCTTCACATGGACTGTTCCCTTTACTTCTTCTCCCGGTTCATACGCATCTTTCTCCAAAATTGTATCCACTTTTGCTGCACCGATTCCTACACTTGCTGCAAACTTTTTAAAAAATGACATATTCGACCTTCCCCTTTTTTAAGTTTTTCAACAAATATACGTCATAAGGAGTAGATTCGATTCATTATATCAATACTTTTCTCCTATTTTTCGTACACTAAGAATAATATCGGCAGCAAATAAGAGGATTGTAATGAAAAAAGAGGATACAAGCGAAACAGTTCAAAACAAAAAGCTTGTAGAAAAACATTTTCTACAAGCTGATGAGCTTACTTTATCCTTTATGAAGATTTCATCCAAGGCATTTTCTGATAGGTGCGATAGGCTCTGCCATTGATATAGAAAAAGAACGATGTTTTCCCGCTTGATTTGATCAACCGCTTTGCCAGCTTGTTCATCTCTTTTTGGGCTGTCACTTTTTCATCAGACAAATAGACCGCAAGTAACCCTCTATTGATTAGTTTGTGAAAGTTCTCGTGTGGAATGCCTTTCAGCTGTTCATCCGCTTTTTCAATAAAATGCTGTAGTCTATCCATCATCTCATGATGAGAGTTGTAGTACGAGCAAAAATTCAAATCGCCTTCCAGCCTGTCCTCTTCTTGGTCGATTAAATAGTCCAGTAAGATGTGCAGACCTTGGATATAAGGGAAATAACTTTCGTAAATTTGCTTCGCCTGCTTCTCTGTAAAATCAGGCTGCAGTGCATAAGCCACAAGACAGAAAATGCCCAGCGTTGATCCTGCACATGCGGAAAACTCATACCACTCCATCTTCGGTAAATCCTTTTCATACTGGCGGAACCATGACTCTAATCGAGGTTCACGCTCATGAGGAACCACATGCTTATGTACTTGTAAATCACTATAATAATCACACAGCGTATGTAAATAGGGCTGAATGATCGGATAATGCGCTAGACGTGATAACACATTTTGGCATGTCCTAACAAGCGCATGCAGATATCCATGATCCTCTTGATCATCACGGAATTGATAGTACGGCTTAAGCTCCGCATGAATATCGAGTGCATCTCTCATTGCCTGATGCAGCATATGAAAATCCTTTGGATCAAGTGATGTACTGCGGTCACACAAATTATCTAAGTAATCGCTAATCGTTTGGTACGCCACAATGAATTCAATACACGTTTCCTTCGCTTCACCTGCAAGCAGAGATAAAATTCCCCCGCCTTCACAGTGAAAGGTTTTACTGGATATGCTCGCTAGTGCCTGCGTTCTCAGTTCTTCATTTTCAATCATTTCTGCATGAGCCCGCCACTTTTTTAGCTCCTGATGAACTAGCGGAAAAATATCTTTATACACCTTCGTCATCAGTGCAAAAGGACGTTCTGGTACTGACAAATCAATCCACCCCCAACTTAAGCTCACAATTAAATATATTGATCAGTAAAGGCTCTTGCCGCCTTAAATACTTCTTCTCGCTCGGGCTCATTAAAAATTTCATGATAAAGCCCTTCCCATTCACGGTATGATTTATTGGTTGATTCAATGCCATTGAACCATTTCATCACTCTTGTTTTATCTACAATCTTGTCATCGCCTGCCTGCATGAGCAGGAGTGGAATCGACCGAAAAACATTCGTAGGCTGCATCGCCGCATCGATATTTTTCACCAGTTCTCGATACCAGCGAACCGACACCTTCGTCACATAAAGCGAATCATTCGAATCTGCCTCTATCACATCTTGATTCCGCGTGGCAAGTTCGATCGACAGCCCGGATTCGACTTTAAAAGACGGCGCCAGCACATTTAGCCCTTTTGACGCAAAATCCATCAGCTTCTTCGGTTTAAATTGCAGACCTAAACAAGGTGATGATAAAATAAGGCCATCAATCTTCGTATGGGTATACTGCTTGAACCATTCAATCGAAATCAGTCCCCCCATACTATGTCCAAGTAAAAATGTCGGAAGTCTGAACGACTTCGCATGTTCAATCCATTCATCCACTGTATCAATGTATTCTTGAAAAGAACGAATGTGGCCTCTCGCACGTGTCGATGTCCCTTGCCCAGGCAGGTCACCCATGACGACGTGATAGCCTGCATTTCGCCACATTTCGATCAGCCATTTATATCGGCCATGATATTCACTAGCACCATGTACAATGACAATTGTACCAACCGGTCTTTCAGCATGCCAAGTCCACAAAGTAAACACCTCACAAATGTTGTATTAAGAAAGGAAGTCGAAAAAGTGATTTATCCATATCATCAGTTTACACCTGAGATTCATGAATCGGTCTTTGTTGCAGAAAACGCCACCATTACAGGTGATGTCACAATAGGAGAATATTCAAGCGTTTGGTTCCAAACGGTCATTAGAGGCGATGTAGCTCCTGTCAGAATTGGAAAAAACGTCAACATTCAAGACTTATCCTGTCTGCATCAAAGTCCTGGAAAAACACTTCTTATTGAAGATGGTGCTACCATTGGACACCAAGTCACATTACATAGCTCTATCATTCGAAAAAATGCCCTCATTGGCATGGGTTCCATCATTCTCGATGGTGCGGAAATTGGCGAAGGAGCCTTTATTGGTGCAGGTAGCCTTGTCCCGCAAGGAAAAGTCATCCCAAAAGGTTCACTCGCTTTTGGCCGTCCAGCCAAAGTCGTTCGCCAGTTAACAGATGAAGATATCCAAGACATGGATCGTATCCGCAGAGAATATGTAGAAAAAGGACAATACTATCGTTCCCTTTTATCGCGTTAACATCATACATGTATCTTCACTTTATCATGTTTTTTTCAGGATATTAAGCAATAACTGTGTACCGCTTGTTATTTTACCCTTTTCCACTACTTTCTATCATGACAAAAAAGGTTTTCAGCACAAAGCTGAAAACCTTTTTCATTAGCTAAAAATAACTTCTTTCGGCTGGTGATTCAACTGTTCTGGATCAATGCTGCGCTCTACATAGATGCTATGCCAGATCATAAAGATCAGGACAGTCCAAATCTTACGGCTATGATCGGCTTTTCCAGCACAATGATCATTTAATAAATCAAGAACATATGCCTTGTTAATGTATTCATCTGTCTGACTGTTTTTAATGATATCTTTCGCCCAAGCGTTCATCTCATTTTTCAGCCAATGACGAATTGGCACAGGGAAACCTAGTTTTTTACGGTTTAACACATGGTCCGGCACAATGCCTTCTGCTGCTTTACGCAATAAATATTTCGTTGTGCCGTCTTTCGTTTTCAGCTCTTCTGGAATTTTAGAAGCTGCTTCAAATACGACCTTATCAAGGAATGGAACACGAAGCTCAAGAGAATTCGCCATTGTCATCTTATCTGCTTTCAGCAGGATATCCCCGCGCATCCACGTATGAATATCAACATATTGCATTTTGTTAATATCACTGTAGCCTGCACTTTCCTCGAAGTATGTTTTCGTCACGTCACGATACGTGATGTTCGGATCATACTGCTTTAAGAGGTTTTTCTTCACTGGCTCTTCAAAGATTTTTGCATTGCCGATATAACGTTCCTCTAATGGCGTACAGCCGCGAACGATAAAGCTCTTCCCTTTCATTCCTTCTGGCATTAAACGAGCCAGACGAAGAAGAAGCTTTTTCAGCATAGATGGTACAGATTCAAAAGGCTTTAGAGACAGCGGCTCACGGTAAATATTATATCCACCGAACAGCTCGTCTGCTCCCTCACCTGAAAGAACAACTGTGACTTGTTTTTTCGCTTCTTTTGCCACGAAATACAATGGAATCGCCGCTGGATCAGCCAAAGGATCATCTAAATGCCAGACGATCTTCGGAAGCTCATTCATATATTCCTCAGGAGAAATCACAGCACTAAAGTTTTGCAATCCCAGCTTATCAGCTGTTTCTTTTGCTACATCCACCTCACTGAATCCATCCTGCTGGAAACCAACAGAGAATGTCTTCAGTTCAGGGTGAAATTCCTTTGCGACCGACACGATGAAAGAAGAATCGATCCCGCCTGATAGGAATGAACCAACAGGCACATCACTTCTCATGTGGACTTTTACAGAATCATAGATAGCATCACGTACTTCTTCTACTAATTTCTGCTCTTGTGTTTGTTCAGGTTTGAATTGAACTTTCCAGTAAGTCTTAAATGCAATGTCTTGGCCTGGACGCAGTGTAAACTGATGACCTGGCTCGACTTTGTGCACTTTTTGATCAAGTGTATTTGGCTCAGGAACGAACTGAAAAGACATGTACTGCTGCAAAGCAGTCTCATCAAATAAGATGTTCTCATTCACAGCCATTAAGCTTTTGCGTTCAGAAGCAAAGTACACTTGGTCATCCATTTGTGTAAAATAGAGCGGTTTAATGCCGAAAGGATCTCTTGCGCCATATAATAACTGCGCTTCTTTATCCCAAATTAAAAAGGCAAACATGCCGCGAAGCTTCGATGCCGCTTCTTCTTTATAGTGGCGATATGTGGCAAGAAGGACTTCCGTATCAGAATCTGTGCTGAACGTATAGCCTTTTTTCACAAGCTCTTCTTTCAGCTCCACATAGTTATAAATTTCTCCGTTGAAAATAATCCAATATTTTTCATCTTCATAAGAAAGCGGCTGCTTTCCGTGTTCAACATCTATAATACTTAAACGTCTAAATCCAAATCCTACATGCTCATCATGAAAGTACCCCTCATCATCCGGACCTCGATGAACGATGAGACGATTCATTTGCTTAATTAACTCTTCCTGCTCAGTAGTTTCGGACAATGGACGGTGATTAAATACACCAACAAACCCACACATATTATTGCCTCCACGTTATGTTATTTCTTAAAAGTAGACCTATAATTAGACAGTTTTTTGTCCAATTTTGTTTCACATTTTTACGCTTTTTGTAGAATTTTTTTTAATCAAAAGGAAAACCGCTTAAAATAAGCGGTTTTGTATGTTGTTATTGTCCTAATGCTTCCTTGCGAAGCGTGTCGGCTTTATCCGTTTTTTCCCATGGAAGATCCAAGTCATGACGGCCAAAGTGTCCGTATGCAGCGGTTTGTTTATAGATCGGACGACGTAAGTCAAGCATTTTAATAATGCCGGCTGGACGAAGATCAAAGTTTGCACGTACCACTTCAATTAATTTCTCTTCAGAGGCTTTTCCTGTTCCAAATGTATCAATTGAAATGGAGACAGGCTGTGCAACACCAATTGCATAAGCAAGCTGCACTTCACATGAATCTGCAAGACCAGCTGCTACGATGTTTTTCGCTACATAGCGAGCCGCATATGCTGCAGAACGGTCAACCTTCGTTGCATCCTTACCAGAGAAAGCACCGCCACCGTGACGAGCATACCCGCCATAAGTGTCAACGATGATTTTACGTCCAGTTAAACCAGCATCCCCTTGAGGTCCACCGATAACAAAGCGGCCTGTTGGGTTGATGAAGTATTTTGTTTCTTCATCGATCAGTTCACTTGGAACGACAGGGCGGATGACATGCTCTTTTAAGTCGCTTTGAATTTGTTCAAGCGTCACTTCTGGTGCATGCTGTGTAGAAATAACCACCGTATCAATACGAACTGGTTTGTTTTGTTCATCATATTCAACTGTTACTTGAGTTTTTCCGTCTGGACGAAGGTATGCAAGTGTTTCATTCTTGCGTACTTCTGTTAAACGGCGAGATAATTTATGTGCAAGAGAAATCGGCAGTGGCATAAGCTCTTCAGTTTCGTTGTTTGCAAAACCAAACATCAGACCTTGGTCACCTGCACCGATCGCATCAATTTCTTCTTCAGTCATTGTTCCTTCACGTGCTTCAAGCGCTTTGTCTACACCTTGCGCAATATCAGCAGACTGTTCATCAATTGATGTAAGAACCGCACATGTTTCCGCATCAAAACCATATTTCGCACGTGTGTAGCCAATTTCCTTAATCGTGTCACGCACCGTCTTTGGAATGTCGACATAAGTAGACGTTGTAATCTCACCGCTTACTAATACGAGACCGGTTGTTACAGAAGTTTCACAGGCAACACGTGCATTTGGATCTTTCTTTAAAATTTCATCCAAAATGCTGTCTGAAATTTGATCACAGATTTTATCTGGATGTCCTTCGGTCACTGATTCTGAAGTAAATAAACGACGATTTTGACTCATAATGGCTATTTCCTCCTGTACAAGACCACATCATCCCAAGATGAGGCCTCCAATATGATACGGAACTCGTTCCCTCTTATATTTCAACATGTTTATATTAGAGATGTTATTGGCAATTTGTTCATATGATATCCCAAAAATAAAAAAACCATTTCCTTCATTGCGAGGAAAGGGTCTGAGATCGCATGCCTTTCACTCTTATCGCTCAAGGTGTTCTTGTACCTTGCATCAGGTTAGCACCTTGGTTTCTCAGCATGTTCATGCCTTTTTCATAAGAAACCGGTTGCTGGGCTTCATCGGGCCTGTCCCTCCACCAACTCGGGATAAGAGTATCCGTTCAATAAGATATCTTATCTTAAACCCTTGCGTCATGTCAATGGTTCATAGGAATTATCTCCCCTTTTTTTCACCTCATCATTAGCATCACCAAAAAGCATATTTTCATAGCAGAAATGAAAAAACACACACAAAAATGTTTAAATAGTATAGACTATTATTATCAATGTGTTATACTAATCAAAACAAACAAATTCAACGGTAAAGGAAGGGTTTTTTTATGAACTCAGTGGATTTAAAAGAAGATTTGCAGTCATTGCTCTCATTAGAAAATACGCACCAAAATTTATCTGTTCCGAAACTTGTTGAAAAGATTTTGGCACGTAATGAAGGCGTTTTAACTTCAACTGGTGCTGTCCGCGCCACAACGGGTGCCTACACTGGACGTTCGCCTAAAGATAAATTCATCGTAAAAGAAGAAAACTCTGAACATAAAATTGATTGGGGTCAAGTCAATCAGCCGATCTCGAAAGAGGCATTTGATCGTTTATATACAAAGGTTGTGTCATACTTAAAAGAACGTGATGAACTATTTGTCTTTGATGGTTTTGCCGGTGCTGACGAAAAATACCGTATGCCCATTACAGTTGTAAATGAATTCGCTTGGCACAATCTTTTTGCAAAGCAACTATTCATCAGACCTGATGGATCAACACCATCATCAAACGAAAAACCTTTCACCATCTTATCTGCACCTCACTTTAAAGCAGATCCTGAAACAGATGGCACAAACTCTGAAACGTTTATTATCGTTTCTTTTGAAAAACGGACGATTCTGATCGGTGGAACAGAATATGCAGGTGAGATGAAAAAATCCATTTTCTCTGTTATGAACTACCTGCTTCCTGAACAAGATATTTTATCAATGCACTGCTCTGCTAACGTCGGTCAAGAAGGCGATGTTGCTTTATTTTTCGGTCTTTCAGGTACTGGAAAAACGACGCTTTCTGCAAGTGCAAGCCGCAAGCTGATTGGAGACGATGAGCACGGCTGGTCTAACACAGGTGTCTTCAATATTGAAGGCGGATGCTATGCAAAATGTGTGAACTTAAGTGAAGAAAAAGAACCACAAATTTACAAAGCTATCAGCTTCGGATCAGTGCTTGAAAATGTAGTACTTGATGAAGAAACACGTGAAGCAGATTATGATGACACATTCTTTACTGAAAATACACGTGCGGCTTACCCAATCGAAATGATTGATAACATCGTGAAACCAAGTATTGCAGGTCACCCATCTGCCATCGTCTTTTTAACAGCTGATGCATTCGGCGTTTTACCTCCAATCAGCCGTTTAACGAAAGAACAGGCGATGTACCACTTCTTGAGCGGTTACACAAGTAAATTAGCGGGAACTGAGCGTGGCGTGACGTCACCAGAAACAACGTTCTCTACTTGCTTTGGTTCACCATTCTTGCCACTTCCTGCTCATGTCTATGCTGAAATGCTTGGTAAAAAAATCGATGAGCACGGCGCAAAAGTATTCCTCGTGAATACAGGCTGGACTGGCGGCGGCTACGGTACGGGCAAACGAATGAATCTTGCTCATACAAGAGCAATGGTGCAGGCAGCGATCGAAGGAGATCTTGACAACGCTGAAATGATCACTGACGACATCTTCGGATTACACATCCCGCTTCATATTCCAGGAGTGCCAGATGAAGTGCTTCAGCCTGCTAAAACATGGGACGATCAAGAGGCTTACAAAGAAAAAGCAAACTTCCTTGCAAATGAATTTAAAAAGAACTTCAAAAAATTCAGCCATGCAGCAAGTGATATTGAAGCAAAAGGCGGACCACTCGTCTAATCAAAAGGAAAAAGCTGAGGGAATGAATCCTTCAGCTTTTTTAGTTCGTTGAATGCAATGACACAAGACGGTACGTTACCTTCGTGATATTGTCTGTGAGCTCCAGCTTTTCAACATGTGCTGTTCCCGTTTTTTCTCCGTCTTTCGTTTTACGCACCTCAAGCGGAATATTTAATGGATAAATGCGGTACCCTTCCTTCATGAGCTCAAACACATTTTCTTCAATTCTTGTCTCTTTTCCTTTTGTGACAATCATTGTATTAAATTCAACAGGCATTCCCATAATGAAAATCCCCCTACTTTCTATATTTCTTTCTACCGTTTATTTTACCACATTTCCGCCTTTTCGGCTGTGCATCCATGTCGTCAGCCGTCTGACAATCTCCCGGTTATGCTGTGGCGGGAAATAATGATGATATCCGTGAAAATACCATGTTTCCACAGACTTGCCATGCTGACGCAGTGCATCTTCTAATAAATACGCATGCTCAATGGATACATTCTCATCCAGCTCCCCATGAATGATTAAGACAGGTGCTTCAATTTGGTGCACATGATTCAAAGGCGTTCTAGCCTCATATGCCTCTGGTACCTTATGCGGAGGACCTCCTATCACACGCTTCATCATTCTTCTCATATCCACACGTTCTTCATAGGTGAGCTTCATATCACTTACGCCTCCCCATGTCACAAAGGAAGCGGCCTCATGCTTCATTTCAACAGCGGTCCATATGCCCATAATTCCGCCACGGGAAAAACCAAAGATATGAATTCGCTCCTGCTTCACCTTTTGATGATGTTTCAACAGCTGAAATGCAGCAAATGCATCTTTCCGATCTTCTCCGGCAAAATCCTCGTTCCCTTCGCCTCCTTGATTCCCTCGGTAGAAGGGCGCAAAGACGACAAACCCTTGCGCAGCAAATTGCACAATTCGGCCAGGTCTAACCATTCCCACATTTTTAATGCCGCCGCGTAAATATAAAAAACCGTCATAGAGACCTTCTCCGGCCGGTTCAGCGAGCAGCCCCTTCATTCGAAGTCCATCGGCCTCATATGTCACTGTATATAAGTGAATATGCGGATGTGGCGACGGGAATCTTCTCTTTTCCACAATCACTTGAATTCTCTCCTTTTCATTCGGTGTTACGTCAAATGCTTGATGATGGTTTCTGCGACGAGCTGTCCTGATTTTGTCACCATCGGAGTGCCACCGCCTGGATGACTTGTGCCGCCAACAAACCAAAGCCCTTCAATATCCTTTGATTGATTATTGATGCGAAAAAATGCCTGCTTGAATGAGTTTGACGACATGCCATAAATGGCCCCATGATACGCTCCCGTTTTTTGCTGCAAATCAAGCGGGGTTTGTACCGCTTCAAATTCTACAAGCTGGTCAAGATCAAAGAGACCCTTTTCCTTTAGTTTTGTTTTCATATGCTGGCCATATGTCTCCTTTAGCATGTCCCAATTTTGCTCTTTTGTCACATATGGCGCATTGGCCAATACAAACAAGTTACTTCTTCCTGGCCCTCCGTTTAAAGCTGGCTCTGAATGACCTGAATAACAGATGTAAAGCGTCGGATCATGAGGAAGCTGTTTTTTCTGAAAAATATCCTTGAATTCTTGTTCATAATTCTCTGGAAAAAACACGTTGTGATGAGACAATTGTTCATAGACTTTAGGGACGCCCAACAAAAGAACAAAACCTGATAACGATGGCTCAATGTTTGCCAGTTTTTGATTTCCAAAGCTCGGGCGGTCTTCTTCATCAATTAATTGGCGATAAACAGTCAGTGCATCTGCCCCCGCAATGACTTGATCTGCTTCATATAACTGCTGATCCGTTTCAACTCCTTGGATTCGCTTATTCTTCACATGAATCTTTTTGACTCGTTCATTGAGATGAATTTGGACACCCAATTCCTTTGCCAGTGTCTCAAATGCCTCAACTAAACGATACGTACCGCCCTTAATACCATAAATGCCTTTTTCTCCTTCTAAATAAGCCATCATATTAAAAATAGCAGGTGCCTCGTATGGAGAAGAGCCAATGTAAGTCGCATACCGGCCAAACATCGCCAATGTATGAGGATGACGAAAATATTGACGTAGCAAGCGCTGAACGGATGTAAAAGGTTTGACTGCAAGAAGGGCTTTCATTAACTTGATATCCGCTTTATCCTTCCAGCTCAATAATAAACGATTTAAAAACTGATCCTCTGCCATTTGAAAAAGCTTCTTCGATTCCTGTAAAAATGCCCGGTATCGCTTTGCATCCTCTGGACTAAAAACTGCAATTTGTGATTCCATTTGCTCAATATCTGGCGTAAACTCGACCGTATGTCCATCTGAAAAAACGTTTTTAGTAAGGGGGAAAATCGGATAAAACGTCACATAATCCTCCATTCGTCTATGACAGGAGGTAAATACTTCTTCAAAATACGCCTTCATTGTAATGGTACTCGGTCCTAAATCAAAAGAGTAGCCAGACGCTTGATGGCGTTGTAATTTCCCGCCTAATGCAGCTTCTTTTTCTAAAATGGTGACCTGGAAACCACGTGACTGTAAGCGAATCGCAGCCGATAACCCGCCAAGTCCGCCGCCAATAATGATCACTTTTTTCATTCGTACCTTCTTCCTTTCCATTCATAGCCTTCTTTTTTCAGCCCAATTTTCATAGAAGCAAAACCAATGGCCATCAGGCTCATGATACTGACAGGCAATAAAAAGGCCATCGTAGACGTTCTTCCATTTTCGATATCAATGACCGCTTTAATGGATACACCCAGCCCGTAGCAAAGAAGGGCTAAACAGAGATTGACCACATCAAAATGAATCAGTGCGATCATAAAGCAAAGAACAGGAACTACATAAAGGACGGAGTATAAACAAAAGACACTGCTTAACAAAGCAATGTTTCGATTCACTCCCGGGAACAAATTTTTCCGATATCCTTCCCATACTTCCTGTCCACTCTCATACATTCTCATGTAGACAAAAGAATGAATACTTGCCAGTGTGAACGGAAAGCCCTTCGCTTTCACTCGTTTAGCCAAAGCCATATCATCCACAAGAGAATCCTTGATCACTTCATGACCACCTATTTCGTGATAACAGTTCTTTTCAATGGCAATAAAGCCGCCATGTGCTGCGGCAAAAGCAGGATGTTGAGATGTTCTGACCCACTTCACTGGCAGATGACAGCCAATCGTAAACATCATCATAGGAACGACAAGATGCTCAAAAGGCGTTCCCGTTTTTTGCTCTGGGAAACCTGAAAGCATGCCCGTTTTTTGTATGCATAACTGCTTGTACACCGCTTCAATAGCACCTTGTTTTAAGCGGACGTCTGCATCTAAAAATAACAGCCAATCAGAAGATGCTGCCTCAGCAAGCTGGGAACAAGCATATGATTTTCCAAGCCAGCCGCGCTTCAATACTTGACCTGACTGCACACGAATCCATGGATATGTCTCTGCGAAGCCCTCTGCAATCATTCTCGTCTGATCTGTCGAGTGATCATCCAGCACGATCAGCTCTTTCGGATGGAGACGCTGATCAACAATCGACTGAAGGCAGGCTTCCAGCCGTTTTTCTTCATTTCTCGCTGGAATGAGGATCGATAATGAAATGGGTTCATCAGGTGAAAGAGATGCCGGCTTGAGTACAGGAAATTGCTTCATATTCCAAATCGTAAACATCAATTGGCAGAGCAGCAAAACACTGATGACAATTAAGAAGACCGCCATGTTTTCACCCACTTTTTAAAGGAATCAAACGCATCACTAGTTGACCGGCTTGTCCTTGTTACCTGCCTAAATTGTTCGTTTGTTGAAAAATCTGGATCAGCAATAACCTGTGCTTGATGTGCGTTTAACTGTGTTTCAAGCAGGTCTCCAAGTAAACTTATTACTTCCTTACTGCGAAGTGATCCGCCAGCTACCAGGACATCTTCTCCAAATTCAACCGATACCGTTGGTTTTTGAAATTGATTAAATGTATAATGCAGCGTCACAGGTTTGATGACGACCTGCTCAAATTGCCTGACTAAAAAAGAAGCTCCGCCTTCCAGTTCAAGCGGCCTTATGTCTTGGTGCATAATTTTCCCCTGCGGGAAGAGCCACACAGCCCCGCCAGCCTCCATCTTCTCCTTTGCGGTCATTAATGCCTGCTTGACACTTTTCAACTTCTCTTTATGAACTGGAAATGCACCAAGTTTTTGAAAAAAAGCATATTGCTTTAACTGCTTCTCTTCCATCATCATGGCATGATCCAGCTCAGACATTTGTTCTATTAAAAGAAAAATGATCAGTCCATCCCACCATGAACTGTGATTAGCAAGATAAAGAACAGGATGCTTCTCCTTTGGGTCAACCGTACCTTTCATCATGACACAGCGAAAATGTTTGTTCAGTAAATATCGTTCAAGATAAAAATAAAAGAGTCGTCTAAACGATCGGTTTTTGTCGCTTTCTTTCAAATCGAACCCTTCCTTCACACAAGATGACAATGATCAGTGCTAAATAAAAAATGACATCCAGCCCGCCCTTTAATGCTAAAAGACCAAAGAAGAACACCATGGCCTGATAAATACGCCCATTCCAGCGCAATGCCTGCTGATCAATTGATACGAGCGGGAACAGAAATGAAAGTCCTGCTCCAATGATACCCCAGCTGACAAAATTCTCAAAAGGGATACCAAAGAAACCTCCGCCGTCATACCACACCCAAAACTTTCGTTCAGCCGCTACCGGATCTAATATGAGATCAAGCAGTACAATCCATATACCCGTTTCGACGGCTCGTTTCCACTTCGATTGTTGTCTTGATAAAAAAAGACTATTTAAAAACACACCAACCCATGCAAAAGCGATCGTCAAAGGCACTCCCGCCACAAGAAATCCTAGCGTCGGATAATAATCATAGGCCCCAAAAGGAAAATCGGTTGTGATTCCCACCCATTCAACCGTAAACGTCAACACACCCACAATGGCTGCTCTTACGATCACAAAGCTCCATGCCCCGTAGATATTTCGGCCAATCTCAATGACGCAGCAGGCGTAAAGCACAAGAAAGATACCATTCGCAAACTGAAGCCATGCCGGCACTTCAAAAAAGACCATTAAAATAAGACCTACTACATACCAACCAACAAATACCCAACTCAATCTATACACGAAACCGCTCCTTTATTTCTTCCAAATACAAGAAAGCATTCATGCTTCTAGTATAGAAAAAAAGACACGTTCTATAAATAAACAATGCGCTTCTTATTTCATCTAGGCACTCACCAAAAATCCCTTTTGACATACTTTAATTAGTGACCTAGAACAAAGGAGGCGAATTACTCTTGAATCGTTCCATTAAAGTCAGACTGGCATTCATATTCGTTGTCCTGCTCTTTATTCCATTTGTCGCCTGTAAAAAAGACCAAGAGCAGACCGTACAAGTAGCCGAGGTGACCCATTCGGTCTTTTATGCACCGCTTTATGTCGCCCTATCCGAAGGATTTTTCAAAGATGAAGGCTTAGAGGTTGAATTAAAAACCACTTGGGGCGGCGATAAAACAATGACAGCTCTCTTATCCGGCGGCGCTGATATCGCTCTGACCGGATCTGAATCTTCTATTTATGTGGAAGCACAAGACACGAAAGACTCTGTCATGAACTTTGCACAGCTGACACAAACAGACGGTACATTTCTTGTTTCAAGGGAAAAAATCAATCAATTCTCTTGGGATCAATTGAAAGGAAAGGACTTTCTCGGTCAACGAAAAGGCGGCATGCCGCAAATGGTCGGTGAATATGTCCTGAAAAAAGAAGGCATTGATTTGAAACAGGATCTTCGCATGATTCAAAATATTGATTTTGCCAACATTTCAGGTGCTTTTTCCTCTGGAACTGGCGATTTTGTGCAGTTATTCGAACCGACAGCTTCCTTAATTGAAAAAGAAGGCAAAGGGTACATTACCGCCTCCTTTGGTGAGGCTTCCGGCAAGGTGCCTTATACCACCTTTATGGCAAAGAAGAGTTACTTAGAGGAAAACAAAGAGACAGCTGAAGCCTTTACTCGTGCCATTTACAAAGCGCAAAAATGGGTCAAAGCAAAGAGCCAAGAGGAGATTGCCAAGACAATCCAATCTCAATTTCCTGATACAGACCTTGATGTCTTATCAACAGCCATTAAACGCTACAAGCAGCAGAACTCCTATGCAACAGATCCCCTTCTAAATGAAGAGGAATGGAACAAATTACAGGAAATCATGAAGGCAAGTGGTGAACTGCCGGAATTTATCCCGTACAAACAACTTGTCGATTCATCCATTGCCAAGAAGGTCACAGATCACAAATAGAACAGGAGGTAGCACATGTCTTTCCTTCAAATTGACCATGTGACCCACACGTACTTCTCTTTAAAAGAAAAAACCACGGCCATCAAGCACATCAATATGGAGATCACTCAAGGTGAATTCATCTCATTTATTGGTCCCAGCGGCTGCGGGAAAACAACCTTGCTATCCATCATCGCAGGCATTACGCCACCCTCTGAAGGTCGAATTTTAATCGAAGGAAAAGAACCGAATCAACAGGAGCATCAAATCGGTTATATGCTCCAGCAAGATTATTTGTTCCCATGGAAAACGATCAAGGAAAATGTCATTCTCGGGTTAAAAATTGCAAAACAAGATTCACATGAAGCCACCTCAGCTGCCCTTAGCTTACTGCCAAAGCTTGGACTCAATGATGTCGAAGAAAAATACCCAAAGGAGCTGTCAGGCGGGATGAGGCAGCGTGCGGCTCTCGCCCGAACGCTTGCAGTTGATCCTGGCCTGCTTCTGCTAGATGAGCCATTTTCAGCACTAGATTACCAGACGAAACTGACATTAGAAGACCTCGTCTTTCACACATTAAAAAACTATCAAAAAACGGCTGTTCTTGTCACGCATGACATCGGCGAAGCCATTGCGATGAGTGATCGCATTTTCTTATTCTCAAAGCATCCCGGCTCTATCCAGCGAATGTTTACGGTTCCAGATGATCTGAGAACGCTCTCTCCTTTTGAAGCGAGACAGACAGCAAGTTTCCAAGAGCTCTTTCAAACGATTTGGAAGGAGCTGAAGACAGTTGAAACACAGTGATCTTTTACATGAAGCCTATCGAAAAAAAGTTCGAATGGAAAAACGCATGACGCGAGTCTACCAGTTGATCATTTTCGCCAGTTTCTTTTCGCTTTGGGAGCTTGCGAGCCATTTCAGACTGATTGACCCGCTCATTTTCAGTTCACCATCTGCCGTCTGCCAATTGTTTGTACAAAAATTATCAGATGGTTCATTAATCAATCATATGAGCATTACACTATTTGAAACAGTGCTCGGCTTTCTACTTGGTACTTTTTGCGGCATTTTATTAGCCGCCGCCTTATGGTGGTCCACCCGTCTTGCAAATGTCCTTGATCCTTATTTGGTTATTTTAAATGCGATGCCGAAAGTCGCTCTCGCCCCCATTTTAATTGTTGCCCTTGGACCAGGCATGATCAGCATTGTCGCGATGGGTGCCATTATCAGTGTGATCATTACCACCATCGTCATTTATACAGCCTTTCAAGAAGTCGATGAGAATTATTTAAAAGTCATGAAAACCTTTGGCGCAAAAAAAAGAACGGTCTTCCGTGAGGTCATTTTGCCAGCAAGTATTCCAACGATGATCTCTGCCATTAAGGTCAATGTTGGTCTTTCTTGGGTTGGGGTCATTGTGGGAGAATTCCTTGTTTCCTCAAAAGGACTCGGCTATATGATCATCTATGGCTTTCAAGTCTTCAACTTTACACTCGTGTTCTTAAGTCTTTTCATTATCGCCGTCTTCGCCACCATCATGTATCAGCTTGTTGAATGGCTGGAGCGCCGTTTTCTGCAAAAATAAAAAGCGCAGGGTCATTTCCCTGCGCTTTTTTTAACGAATCAAACCGTTCTTTTCTAAATAAGCAAGACTTTGTCTCAAGACATCATCTTTCATAATAAAACTGAAATTTTTATTTTTTGCGATGGATCTTGGTAAGTCTGCGAAAAGAACGGGTCCTTTCGTTTCAAAATACGTGTCCTGCTTGACGAGCCTTTCAATATCAGCGAAATAAATATTTTTGACAATGACTTTCTCTCTGCCAAGCACCTGATATTGACCAATATACGTTAATTCACGAACAACAGCACCCGTCTCTTCGTGAATCTCTCGTATAGCGGCTTGATCTGCTTCTTCATTTGGCTCTACTTTCCCTCCTGGAAACTCGTAGCCTCGATCCTCATGTTCAGTAAGTAGCCATTTTCCTTGATAGCGGCAAATAGCCCAAACATGCTTAGGATGACTTGAAAAAGGCTGCTCTTCAAAAGAGAGCTTGACCGTATTATGATAATAGTCTTTAAATACATGCATGTGAAATCCCTCATATCCTGTCCTTGCTTCTTGTAAAACATCATACCACAGATCACATTTCTCTGAAGAATTTTTATGAAAAGTGAAACAAACGAGTGCTTCTATCTCGTCTGTATGTAAAATAAGTATTCTTGCTAAAACCTTTTTATCATCTCCATCCTCATCCCATTTTAATCATGAAACCTTTTGCCCATGATGACGTAAATCAATAAGTGTTTGTCCTACACAGACGAGGAGGAAACCACCATGAGCATCACAAATGGATCAAAACAAGAAAATAACAAAGCATGGCCAATGAGGCAACATGAGAAAGAAGACGCTTCTCTTGAGGCAGTGAAGAAACACCTCATGAAAGGACAAAAGTTAGATTTAACAAAAGACAATCCAAATGTAGATCAAATTCAAATCGGACTTGGCTGGGACTTATCTGGTCAGCCAATTGATTTAGATACGCAAGTGTTTCTCTTAAATGAAGAGGACAAGCTTCTGTCTCCAAAACACCTGATCTATTATCATCAGCAGCAAAGCTTAGATGGAGCTGTTCGCCATCTAGGTGATCATCAGGTCGGCGGAGGCCATCGGGACAATGAGATCATTATTATGCAACTGAGCAGAGTCTCACCCGATATTCAGAAAATCGTCGTAACAGCCACGATACATGATGCACACGAGCGGGCACATCATTTTGGACAGGTGACCAATGCCTACTTGCGCCTTTCAGATCAAATCACACAACAGGAGATTTGTACCTTTCAATTAACAGAGGATTATTCATTTTGTACATCCATCATTTGTGCTGAACTAACGAGAGTTGAGAACGAATGGAAAATCACCGCAACCGGACAAGGTACGACCCTTGATTTAAACGACCTATGCCGCATCTACGGATTCACATCTTGACAAAGAAAAGGAGCTGGCACAAATGGGATTTCATTTCAACACGATCGAAGAACTGACCTTACAAGCAGAAGGCAACGGGATCTTTTTTGCTAAAAAAGGCGCTATGATTGCCGATCAAGGTACATTTCAATACCGTAAACGATTACTTGGGACGAATAAAGGAAATGTGGTCAGCCAAGTATTTAATCATATTAGCAGAAAATTAACAGGTGAAAACCTTGAGATGATGGAAGTGAGTGGACAAGGCACTTGCTACTTGGCTGATTCTAGCGAGCATGTGACCGTCATCAATCTTGAGCCGAACGGTCCTTGGCAACATGTTAGCGTGGAAAGTGAAGATTTACTTGCCTTTACTGAAGAATGTCACTATGGCGTGACACCAGTAGGCGTTGGGATCTTATCACAGAAAGGGCTATTTACTTCAAAGCTCTCGTATCAAGGTCACGGGGCGCAGGTTGCCATCAAAACAAATGGAAACCCGCTGATTTTAAAAGCACCTTGCCGTGTAGATCCTGACGCTATTGTCGCTTGGACGGGCAAAGCACCGAAAGTCAAATTAGATGTGAACTGGAAAACGTTCATTGGACAAACATCGGGCGAATCCTACTTGTTTGAATTTCATGAACAGGACCAAATTGTGATTATCCAGCCATCTGAACGAACATCTGGAATGCGGGTCGGGATAGATGATAACCGGTACAAACCCCAGAGTCAGAGTACCTCACACGAAATCACCAACTCACAGCAGGAAAATAGAGGCGGAATCAGTGATCTAATCGGGGGTATCTTACAGCCTCGAAAATAAAAGCATGTAGAATGTCTCTACATACTTTCAGATCGTTGACAAAAGGCTAAAATGAACTTTCTTTTAGCCTTTTGTCTTCTTTTCAGCGTGATAGAAAACCTTTGCAGTCTAGGAAGGACGAGTACTGGCGCAGAGCGAATTTGACATTCGTGAGCACCGGCACGCAGGACTGACAAAGAATGCGAGGGTTTGTCTACACGCTGAGCATGTAGAATGTCTCTACATGCTTTTTCAATTCATCAGTCCATTGGTCTCAATAAAGTTCTTTGTCTCTTCGTTACCGAGATCATGAATCATCGAGTAAATTTCTTTTCTTTTCCTATCCATTTCGTCGTTTGGACTATCATAATGATATTCAAGAAATGGAACATGCGCCCGAAAGAAACCTTTCCAATCTGTCATATACTGTTCATCAAAATACTCTCTTAGCTGCAAGATTTGGTCATCATCTGCTTCTATCTGAAATTGCCAAGCAGCCGCGTCTCTGTGCTGTGAGATTGATCCGTCTTGAACGGATACATAGTATGTGTGTCTCGCCATCTGATTCATCCTTTTTCCTTTAGTATGACCAGATATGAAGAAATTACGGCTTTTTGCGCAATTTATTTTTAATCATGTCTAACACATCAATAAACAACTGTGGAATAGGAATTCCGAGAGCTCTGGCTGTTGAGACAATCTGGTACGATTCATAAATAATATAAAAGATGAGCGCTAAATCCTTAATTGTCCCCCCAGTCTTCAGCATGACATCGAAGAAGTGTGCCATGGATATTAAAGAAATCGTCACAACCTTTCGAACAAGCCTGGTCAAAAAACGCTTCATCGTAAGTTGTCCAGTCACAGATTCTCTTAGGCTTGAACAAATTAATTCTATAGCCATGAGTGTCACTAATATCATGAGTAAATATCCTGCTCCACCAAACAGAAAGCCCATTGCCGACAAACTGACTGTAAACAACGAAAAGATGCCTAAATCCTTGCTCACTTGGCATCAACATCCTTTCATAGTGGAACTTCTTACCTCAATAGTATATGCCGCATTTGATGAATAGCTTGGACGACAAAAAATAAAGGCATGGTTAGCTGTTCAAAAAATTCGTGAAGCGCATAAAAAGAGCCGCCTGTGACGGCGGCTTTCTTGGTTAAACTCTGACATCAATAAACGTAGCGTCTGAATCTTTGGGCTGAACAGCTTGAGGCTGCTGCTGCACTTGATCGAGCATCACCATGGCTTGGGCTGTGTTCGTGGCAAGCTGTGAATTCAATAAACTGATATTGAGTGTTTTTTGAATACTCGCCACTTGCTGGCTCATCATTCCTGCAATTGAGGACATTTTCTCCCCTCCCTTCCCTTTTCTCTTCGGCTGAAAGCCCCATCAATTCAATGGGCTGTCTGTCACAAATCCACAAAAAAAGAATGCCGATCTGTTTGATGATCGACATTCCTTTCACATTCGCTTATCCTAAGTATGCTTTGAGCATCCAGTTGTGTTTTTCAATGGATTGATGAATCGCAAGCAGCATATCACCTGTTGTTTCATCGCCAACTTCTGCAGCCAGCTCCATGCCTCGCTTAAGTTCTTCTGCAATATTAGAGAAATCATCATACAGATTTTTCACCATTTGCTCGGCTGATTCATTGCCTTCCGCTTCTTGAATGCTAGAAATTTCTAAGCACTCTTTCATTGTCGCAACAGGTTGTCCATTTAATGCGAGCATACGCTCAGCCAAATCATCGATATAAGTGGCTGTTTCTGTATATAATTCCTCGAATTTTTCATGGAGTGTAAAGAAATCTTTTCCCTTTACATACCAGTGATAGTTATGTAATTTTACGTAAAGCACAGTCCAATCTGCTACTTGTTTATTGACGACGTTTAATAATTTTTCAGACATGTTGATTCCTCCTTATGTAGTTGCATTTAGTATGGGATTACCCTTTTTTTATTATACTGAAACCTGCCATGATTTTCTTCTATTTTGACCGCATGAAATATATGTTAATATGGAAATAAGGAGGGAGTTAGATGCTGTTACTTGGGATTATCAGCTTTATCATTATCTCAATCGTTGTCTTTTTATCACTGTGGACGACATCAAAGGCTTATGATTACAAGCATAAAGTCGATTCACCACAGGATGCTGAACCAAACCAACGTCCTAACCCAAAATAAAACCGCTTTCAATGATGTGAGGTATCTTCTTCTTCAGTAGATGAACTCTCTTTTTTCACATCACCTACATGGATGTTTGTCTTCGGCATATTATGCTGCTGTTTAGCTGTCACATGGACTTGTATGATATAAAGGCCATCTTGTTTGAAAGCTGTATGCAATTCATATACACCTTTCTCCTTTTTCTTTGGCTGAATCATCTTGCTGTTATCCTTGTCGCCATCTTTCCACACTTCAAATTCAACATCATCTGCATCATCAACAGGCGTATCACCATATGTGACAGCTGCTTTTACGATAACGTTTTCATTTTTCTCCACTTGCTCCGGCCCTGTTAGTTTGACTTCTAATAGCTCAGGCACTTCTCCCTTGTCATTGCTCGCTGCCGAGTTTCCACATGCACTAAGTAATACGAGCATCAAAATGATTCCTACCATTTTCCGCATTCGTGTATCCCCCTTTTTTTACTGACATGTCCATTTTAACAAATATCCCCTATTTTAACAGCTCTCGTTTCATTTCATATAAAAAACCGGACATTCAATATGTCCGGTTCATCATATTACTGATTATCCAAATACTTTTAATAGCTCTTCTTGATCCTGAGACAGCCAGAAACGCATTAAACGTTTTGCTCCTTCAAGATCATGAAGCTTCGCTTGACCGCACTGCTCTTCATTTGCAGCAGGAATTTCTGTTACTTCCACTGCATCTTTGAATGTTGCATCAAGCAGTTCAACGATCTCTCTTGGTGTCGGTGCACCGCTGACAACTAAATAGTAGCCAGTCTGGCAGCCCATTGGAGAAATATCAATGATATCAAAATGATCGTATTTCTCTGAGTGTGTTCTAATATTAAACGCAAGTAAATGCTCTAATGTATGAATCGTATCAGGTTTCATTGCCTGCTTGTTTGGCTGACAAAAACGGATATCAAATTTGTTCACTTCCCCATCTGATCCCACTTTATGAACGCCGCAATGACGAACGTAAGGTGCTTTTACAGCATTATGGTCAAGTTCAAAGCTTTCAACTGAAGGCATTAATCACCACTCCTATAATTGCAATTTCCTATATTATAACATATTGTTCCGACCAGTTTAGTTTATAAAACTTCCCTTCCTTGTCCTTTTTTCTTATACTGTGAAAAGACAGACAAGGAGGAACCTCTATGAAACAAATTTTTATCGGCATCATTCGCTTTTATCAAAAATGCATTTCCCCTCTGACACCGCCGAGCTGCAGGTTTTACCCCACTTGCTCAAACTACGGGCTAGAGGCGATCAAAACGCATGGCGCTTTAAAAGGCGGCTGGCTCACGATTAAGCGAATTTTAAAATGTCACCCGCTGCATCCTGGAGGCATGGATCCGGTCCCGCCTAAAAAGGAAAAATAACTTACTTTTCTTCATAACCATTGACAACTAAGTCAAGCTTACCTGTTCCAGGATCAATGACAAGACCATGTACAGGCACATTAGATGGAAGAAGCGGATGATTTTTAACGACAGATACACTGTCTTTCACACTTTCTTCAACTGAGCTAAAGCTTTTGAGCCACTGTTTAAAATCGATTCCTGAGTATTCCAGTACTTCAATTCGTTTTTCTGGAATACCACGCTCAATGGCTTTATTTAAGAGTGTTTCGCTGTCTATTTTACTCATACCACAATCGTGATGCCCAATGACGTACACCTCGTCAGCATTCAATTCATAAACAGCCACTAAAATGCTTCGCATAATACTTCCAAATGGGTGAGAAACAAGAGCGCCAGCACTTTTGACAATTTTAATATCGCCATTTTTCATGTTCATGGCGCGTGGAAGCAGTTCAACAAGTCTTGTATCCATACATGATAGAATGACAGCTTTTTTCTGTGGAAACTTCGTTGTTGTAAACTCTTCATATCGCTTCTCTTCAATAAATTGTTGGTTATATTCGATGATTTCGTCTAAAAGTTTCATAAGTTTGTCCATTCCTTTTTCTTTTTTTAAAAATAAATATAGCACAATGTTTTAAATTTCGTCACGTTTTGACGTCTATTTTTTTAGAGGAAACATCTTCTGATGAAAATTTTTTATTTTCCTCTTTTCAAATCGTAATTATTACGATACAATAACTCAGGACATTAAATCGTAATCATTTCTATCTAATAGGTTGAGAGGAGACATTCTTAGATGAAAAAAATCTTTTTTATTTTAACAGCTGCTTTATTAGCGGTCGGTCTTGCCGCTTGCTCAAGCAGTGCGGGGACAAATGCTTCAAAAGGAAAAGCAGACGGGAAATTAACCATTTACACGACGATCTTCCCTATTCAAGATTTCACTGAAAAAATTGGCGGCTCTCACGTGAACGCTCAAAGTGTCTATCCTGCCAATGCAGATGCACACAGCTTTGAACCAAGTTCAAAAACGATGGTTGAAATGGCTGAAGGAGATGCCTTTATTTACAGCGGAACAGGTGCTGAAGCATTTGCTGATAAAACGGCTTCTACGTTAAAAGACCAAGGCGTGAAAACAGTGAAAGCAGCCGAAGGCATCAAGCTATTATCAACACAAGAAGAACATGCTCATGAAGAAGGTGAGGACCATGATCACGATCATGAAGGTGAAGATCATGACCATGATGGACACGACCACGGAGATAAAGATCCCCATGCATGGCTAGACCCTGTTTATGCACAACAAATGGCAAAAAACATTAAAGACACACTCGTTTCACTAGATCCAGATCATAAAGACGAATACACAAAAAACTATGAATCACTAAAAAAAGAATTACAATCGTTAGATCAGGAATTCAAAACAACGTTATCTAAAGCAAAACATAAAGAAATTCTTGTTTCTCACGCAGCATACGGCTACTGGGAAAAACGCTATGGCATTGAGCAAATCAGTGTACTAGGACTCTCTGCTTCTGAAGAGCCTTCCCAAAAACAGCTTGAAAATATCGTACAACAGGCAGAAAAGCATCACATCAAGTATGTCATTTTTGAAAATAACGTCAGCAGTAAAGTATCAGATACGATTCGCAGTGAAATTGGAGCAAAAAGCCTTACACTGAAAAATCTAGAATCCATTACAGAAGATGATGCTAAAAATGGCGAAAGCTATGTCAGCTTAATGAAACAAAATTTAAACACATTAAAAACAGCTTTAAATGTTGAATGAATTCATGAACCCCGTGCGATCAGCCGGGGTTTTTTACTGCACAAAAAAACACACCATGATCAGGTGTGTTTCTTTGTCTACATTTGGTATTTTTTCTTAAACTGCTCCGCTCTGCCGCCTTTTTCTCCGAATTTCTGGCGTCCTGTATAAAATGGATGCGTATCAGAGCTTGTCTCTACTTTAATGACAGGATAAGTCTTCCCATCTTCCCACTCTACGGTCTCATGTGATGTCTTTGTTGATCTACTTAAGAAGCGGTAACCGCTGTTTACGTCCATAAATACAACTTCATGTGAGGTTGGATGAATATCTCTTTTCAATGTCAAAACTCCCTTCATCATTAAAACGTAACGATTACGTTTTATAATTATATTCTACTCCCTCTTTTACAACTTGTCAAAAAACAAGCTTTCTTAATCAGGAAGAATAATCTAAAAATGGTGGAGAATAATAAACACCATCAAAAGAGATGCGATAAGAAAGGCGGAGAAAAAATTGACTGATCTCGTTTTAGCTAGAAGTCTGTTCGGCACAACAATGGGCTTCCATATTATTTATGCCTCGCTTGGCGTAGGCATCCCGCTAATGATTTTGTTAGCTGAACTCATCTTTCAAAAAACGAAGGACCCGCATTATGCCATCATGGCCAAACGATGGACAAAAGCGCAGGCTGTTCTGTTAGGGGTCGCCATTCCAACCGGTACCATTGCTGGTACGCAGCTTGCCCTTCTATGGCCTGGTTTTATGGAGGTCATCGGAAAGGTCATGTCACTGCCATTTCAAATAGAAATTTATGCTTTCTTTATTGAAGCATTATTTATGTCTATTTATGTGTACGCAGCAGATCGTTTATCACCAGCCATGCGCATCATTACCGTTATTTTCGTTGTCATTGGTGCAGCAGCTTCAGCGATTCTCATTACAAACGTACATGCTTTTGAAGGAACACCCGCTGGCTTTCAAATGGTCAATGGAGAAATAACGAATATCGAACCTTGGAAGGCCTTTTTCAATCCAAGTTTTGTTGTCACTGCTACACATGTAGTACTGTCTGCTTTTACAACAGGCGCTTTTGTCATTGCTTCTGTCGCTGCATTTAAAATGTTGAAAACAAGAAAAAACGAAAAGCTCTATACCTTTCATCGAAAAGCCCTTTTTCTTGGACTGATTGTAGGCGGACTTTTCTCTTTTCTCACAGCCTTAAACGGTCACGAATCAGCTCAGCTTCTGTATGAATATCAGCCTGAAAAATTAGCGGGTGCTGAAGGTTTATTTGAAACGCAATCGCATGCGCCTCTTGCCATTGGCGGTTTTACTGATGCCAATACGCAAGAAATCAAAGGAGCTATCGAAATCCCTTGGGCGCTTAGTTTTCTTGCAGGAAATAGCTTTGATACTGTGGTTAAAGGGTTAAATGATTTTCCTAGGGACGAGTGGCCGCCTTTATTTATTCACACATTATTTAATGGAATGGTCATTATCGGCTCATTGCTCATTTTCTTTGCTGTGTTAGCACTGTTTTACCGCAAAATTTTAAAACGCGAACATTATCCAAAATGGCTGCTTGTCCTTTATTTATTTGGCGGGCCCCTTAGTCTCTTGGCGATTGAATTTGGCTGGATCTTTGCCTGTACAGGCCGTCAGCCATGGGTGATTTATCGAATGCTCAAAACCTCTGAAGTCGTCACATCATCAGGATCTATCGGTACACTTTTCATCCTTTTTGCCATTGTCTATCTCATTTTAGGCATCGCAACTGTGATTGTACTGACGTACTACTTTAGAAAACATTCAATTGAAGAAGACTTACGGTTAACAGAATCTTAAAAAGGGAGCGATCTTGATGCAAATGGATGTAACAACTGATGCACTCATTGCAATCACCATCTTATGGGGATTCGTGTTTATCTATGCAGTGATGGCATCAATGGATTTCGGTGCAGGATTTTGGTCAATGATTTACATGAACAAAGAGCAGACAAAGGCCGCAAATATCGCAAATAAGTATCTTTCTCCAACTTGGGAAGTAACTAACGTGTTCATTGTAGCCATCGTCGTTGCCTTGTTTAGCCTGTTTCCAGGTGCAACATTTGTGCTAGGCACTGTTCTATTAATACCCGGCAGCATTATTTTGTTGCTTCTTGCACTGCGAAGCGGATTTCTCGTCTTCTCTCATTCACTGCCTAAAAAATATAGAAAAGCCGTTACATATATTTCAGGAATTAGCGGCTTTATTATTCCGTCCATCCTCATCATGGTTCTCCCCATTACACATGGTGGATTCATCTTTCAGGAGAATAATGTCTACTCATTAGATTTAGGATTGGTCTTTACAAGCGCAAATGTCTATTCTTTCGTAGGTTTTGCGATTTTCAGTACCCTTTTCCTCTCATCTTTGCTTTTAGCTGATTTTTCTAATGTTGCAAACGAAGATGAGGCTTATAACATTTATAGAAGAGGAGCACTGATTACGGGTCCACTTTCTCTCATGATGGCTTTCTTTATCATGCTCACACTGAGAAGTGAGGCCAATTGGCTGTTCACAAAAATGATGCAGAACATCCCGATCCTTCTTGTTTCTCTACTCATGTTTTTGCTTGCAGGTTTGGCTCTATTTTTACCAAACAGTCGCTTTAAACATCGGAAAGGGAGACCACGTTTAGCGGTTATCGCCATTACAATTCAATATTTCTTAGCAAGCTATGTGTATGGACATGCGCATTTGCCCTATATGGCCTATCCTGATATTACCATCATGTCTGGGTTTACAGATCCCGTCACATTTAGGGCATTATTTATTACGTATATTGTAGGGTTTATCATCCTATTCCCTGGGTTCTACTTCTTCTGGAAATTGTTTATGAAAGATAAGCGTTATATTCGTCAGGAAGATTAACATGAATGAACGCCCCTTACTTCGGTTACATTATAGATGAAAGACATACTCAAAAGGAGGTCATCTGTATGAGTCAAAAAATCCTTTGTGAAGTAAACAACTGTTCCTACTGGAATGCTGGAAATCGTTGTGGTGCAGATGCAATTTATGTCGTCAGCCATACAGGAAATACGGCTGAGAAAAGTGAAGAAACTGACTGTAAAACGTTTAAACCTCAAGACCTTTAAGTCTAATTAAAGGAGGCGCTTCGCTTTGAAAAACGATCGGCTTGCTCAAACGTTTCTTGAAGAAATTCAGGACACGGACGAGGCTGCATTTTATCAAGCAGCTCACTCCTTTTTAAATCTTTGGGATTATGAATACGGACATGTTTCCGACATGCCCAATGACATGCATCAGTATATTGGACAGCTTGCTTACGACAGCGGGCTTGTAGAAGAGTAAGAAAGAGCGGATGACCGCTCTTTCTTTTTGTTCAGACAGGAAGGAAAAACTTTCCTCAACTATACAGTGGTTCTATGGATGGTGCAAATGGCGATTCATTCGTTTTCATTTCACAAAATCATGTTTTGTAAACACATCAATTTTATCTGAGAAAGAACGAAGCGCTTGATAATCAACTTCTACACCCATACCTGGAGAACGAGGTACTTCAATAAACCCATTTTCAACTTTAATTTCAGGAAAAATGATATCCTGCTCCCAATATTTCGACGATGCTGAAATATCCCCAGGAATCGTAAATTGCGGAAGTGATGCAAGTGCCACGTTTTGCGCGCGAGAAATGCCTGTTTCAATCATTCCCCCGCACCATAACGGAATCTGCTGCTCCTGGCAGAACGCATGAATCTTAAGAGCTTCAGTCAGCCCTCCAACTCGTGAAGGCTTCACATTAATAATCTGACAGCTTCCAAGTTCTACAGCTTTTCTCGCATCATCTAAAGAACAAATACTTTCATCCAAACAGATTGGTGTTTTTAAATGCTTTTGCAAATGCCGATGATCGACAATGTCATCTGCGGCTAAAGGTTGTTCAATCATTAATAAACGAATATCGTCGAGCTGCTTCAGTTTGCTAATATCTTTTAATTCATAAGCAGAGTTTGCATCCGCCATTAACGGAAGGTGAGGGAAAGACTCTCTTATCTTTTGTAGAAGTCCAATATCTTGTCCCGGCTTAATCTTCACTTTCACACGCTGATAGCCTTGATCAACAAACTGCTCGATTTGCTGAATCATATCATCTACTGGTCCTAACCCCGCAACGACACCAGATGGAATTCTATCTCTAGTACCGCCTAAGACGTCACGTAAGGACTTATTTTCTCGCTTCGCATAAATATCCCACACAGCTGCCTCAATTCCCGCTTTGGCCATTCTATTGCCTTTAAAATGGTACAAGCTGTCTGGTATGTCCGAAGGATGTGTAAAAGATCGGGTCAGCACGTTCGGGATAAAAAAAGCCCTGAGCATGTGATAGCAGGTCTCGATGGTTTCTTCTGTATACCACGGAGAAGAGAAGGCAGATACCTCTCCCCATCCAGTTAATCCTGTTTGATCTTTGACCTCGACAATAATAAACTCACGCTCTAAAATGGTCCCAAGGCTCGTTGTAAACGGCTGTTTGAGTTTCATCGTGACATGATATAAGATCACACGTTCAATTTGAATCATCTAAAAACCCCTTTGATTTGAGTCTGTGCCTCTGCAATTTATTCGACGCATTCCTTGGCAGCTCATCCACAAAGTGAAAAGCGGCGGGCCATTTATACTTGGCTAATTGCGACTGACATAAAGCATAGAGCTCATTCTCCGGAATCTGCTCATCTGTCACAAGGAAGGCAGCAGGTACCTCTCCCCATTTTTTATCATACATACCCGTCACTCCGGCTTCCTTTACATTTGGATGTGTTAAAAGAACTGCTTCAATTTCTGCTGGATAAATATTTTCTCCGCCAGAAATAATTAAGTCTGACCGCCGATCAAGCACAAATAAGAATCCGTCCTCATCTACATAGCCAATATCACCCGTTTTCAGCCAGCCCTGCTCAAATGCAGCAGCTGTTGCCTCTTGACGATAAAGGTAGCCTTTCATGACATTTGCACCTTTTACCATGATTTCACCATGCTCAAAAGGACGACACGGACGGTTCTCATCTTGAATCTTTAATTCACACCCAAAAAGGGGCTTTCCCGCTGATCCAAGCTTTTCCACACTAAATTCGGGCGCAAGTGTCACAATTTGTGAGCAGGTCTCCGTCATACCGTACGATTGAAACACAGGAAATCCTTTCTCCTTACTCTCTTGAAGCATCGCATAAGGCGCAGGGCCTCCGCCTAACAGCAGGCAGCGCAAAGATGACGGACATTCTTCAAGTCCACTTAATAAACGGGACAGCATGGTTTGTACAACTGACACCATCGTCACTCGATGCTGTTCAATAGCATCCTTGACTTCATCGACATCAAACTTTTGATGAAGCACGACAGTCATACCGTATATGACAGATTTAAATATAGCGGATAAACCGCTTATATGAAAAAGAGGCAAGGCAATGAGCCAGCGGTCGTCCTCCCTGATCCCTAAATTCAATGCCGAGGAAACAGCACTATGAAAATGATTGCCAAACGTTTGCTCCACCCCTTTAGGGCGTCCTGTCGTTCCAGATGTATACATAATCGTCGCCGTCTCATTTAAATCAATATCATGTACGACCTTCTTTTCCATATCATGATCTGCATCAGGTAAAGTCTCTATTGTATAAACAGGTAAATCACCATGATGCTCATTTGCATATGCAGGCTCTGTTAATAAAGCCATGACTTTCGCATCTTTCAGCTGAAAACGTCTCTCTGCTTTTGTTAACTTATTGTTCAATAACACAATCTTGAAGCCTAATAAAAAACAAGCGTGAACAAGCATGACCATGTGAGGATGGTTGTTCATTAAAATCGCAACCGTATCCCCTTTTTTAAAAGATGCACGTGTCAGTCGATTTGCAAGTTGGTCTACATCATTCGCTAAATCACGAAATGTCCACTCGTTGTCTTGATAAATGAGTGCGACCCGGTCTGGCGTTAAATACGCACGGTGCAGCAGCCAATTCGGTTGCTTCATCATGACACCTCCTTTTCATAAAAGAAAACAGCTCAGTCTGATGCACTAAGCTGTTTTCATCCATATCATTGAATCAAGGGAAACGAGGGAACTGACCGAAGTCTGGCTTCCGTTTTTCCTTAAAGGAATCGCGTCCTTCTTTTGCTTCATCTGTTGTGTAATAAAGAAGGGTCGCATCTCCTGCAAATTGCTGAATACCAGCTAATCCATCTGTGTCCGCATTAAATGCAGCTTTCAAGAATCGTAAAGCAGTCGGGCTCTTTTCTAGCATGTCCTCACACCACTTCACTGTTTCTTCTTCCAGCTGCTCTAATGGTACAACTGTGTTGACAAGTCCCATATCAAGCGCTTCTTGTGCATTGTATTGACGGCATAAGTACCAGATCTCTCTTGCTTTCTTATGACCCACAATACGTGCAAGATAGCCAGATCCATAACCAGCATCAAAGCTGCCCACTTTTGGTCCTGTTTGTCCAAAAATCGCATTGTCTGCTGCAATCGTGAGGTCACACACGACATGAAGCACATGCCCGCCGCCAATCGCATAGCCCGCAACCATCGCAATAACTGGTTTTGGAATGACACGAATTAAACGCTGTAAGTCTAGGACGTTTAGACGTGGAATTTGATCGTCTCCTACATAGCCGCCATGACCGCGTACTTTTTGGTCTCCACCTGAACAGAATGCTTTTCCTCCAGCACCTGCAAGGACAATGACACCAACATCTGAATTGTCGCGAGCACGTGAGAATGCATCAATTAATTCACTTACAGTCTTTGGTGTAAATGCATTATGTACATGCGGACGGTTAATGGTGATTTTTGCAATCCCATTATATGTTTCATATAAAATTTCGTCATACTGACGCTCAGTTTGCCATTCAATAGCCATCAATATTTCCTCCTCTAATCTTGCGATAAAATAAACTCACTTACTATTTTACCAAAAAAATGTGGTTGTTCCACATGAACTGTATGCCCGGCATGCTCTACTACTGTGAATTGACTGTATTCAAGCTCCTGCTGCATACGTTTGGCAATGTCACAGAACTTTTTATCAAGTGTTCCGCAAATGAGTAAAACAGGCTGTTTTATCTGCTTTAATGCTTCCCACATAGACGGCTGTGAGCCCGTTCCTATACCTTCTAAGCTGCGAGCCAGCCCGTTAGGATCGGCTTTTAGCCTTCCCTCTCTCAGTTGCGTTAGCCTGTCCGCTGGCAAGGATTTCTGCGAAGCAAACAGCGGAATGTTCTCCCAAAAATCCACAAATTGCGCTAATCCTTCATGTCTGATCTTTTGAGCTAGCTGATGATCATGATTCAGCCTCTCCATCCGCTCTTTAAAAGAGTTCAGCCCTGGAGATGTACTCTCAAGAATCAACTTGTTTACTCGTTCTGGATAACGGGAGGCAAATGATAAAGCAATACGCCCTCCCATAGAATATCCGAGAATGTTCACTTTGTGAAGCTTTAATTGATCTAAAATCTCAGCAAGATCTGCCAGCTGCTGGGACATTGCATATCTTCTTATACTCTTTGGTGAGTCTGTGCGGCCATGTCCAAGCAAGCTGACCTGAATCAATCTCGTATGTTTTTCTGTATAAGTATTCAAAAAAGCCCAAGAAGCTGTACTCCCTGTAAAGCCATGTAAACATAACGTGGCATTTTCAGCAGATGGGTTATGGTCTATCACCTCATACGCCACACCATCGTGCATTCGTATTATGAGTGAAGGCATTCTTTTTTCACTTCCCTCAATATCTCGTCCATCATTTGGCGATGTTTGCCCACGCGAGAATGCCGGTCAGTTTCAATCTCAATTAAATGAAGCCCTGGTTCTTGGATATGCGCCAAGTACACATCTTTTAACTCTTCTTTCGTTGTCGGCTTCGAATAGGTTCCCCCATATAGCTTTGATGCATACTCAAAATTCAACCCAGTCGGCGTACCAAAGAGCTTTTCATAATACGGTTCATCGGATGCCTGCGGAAGGAAAGAAAAGATTCCTCCTCCATCATTGTTTAACAACACAACCGTGAGCGGAATGTCCATTAGCTTAGCTGCAAGAAGACCGTTCATATCATGGTAAAAAGACAAATCGCCGATGACTAAAGTGATGGGTTGTTTCAAGGCTGCATATGTTCCAAGAGCTGTGGACACAACACCATCAATGCCATTTGCTCCGCGATTCGCCATCATCCGAAACGGTTTTGACTGCGTTTCAAAAAAGGTATCGACATCTCGAATAGGCATACTATTTCCGATAAAGAGCACACTCTCTTTTGGCAAAAGGTGCTGCAGCTGACGATACACATTTCCCTCAAATGTCAGGTCCTCATCATTGTATTGATTTGCATGCATTCTAAAAGAAGAATTGACACTCTGCCAGTGTCGTAAATAAGATGTATCCTGACGCTTTTCCGCTCTCATCAAGACTTCTTCTACAAAAGAGGCTGCATGACTTTCAATCATGTATGATGCGCTTAAACCAGGATCTCGATAACCACCCGCAGCATCGACGACAATCTGCTTCACTTCCGCATGCTTTTCCAGCCACTTAAATAAAGGCTTAGACACAGGCATCGGTCCAAAACGAATGACCATTTCAGGCAAGAGATGCTGCTGCAATGCCTCATCTTTTAACAAAGAATCGTATGCATCTATAATGTATTCTTCACTTTCATGTCCATTTCGCAAAAGAGAAAGCGGGTCAGCTAAAATTGGCAGATGCAAAGCTTTTGCAAGACGTAACACTGACGCCTGCTCTTCCGCCGAGTAAAGTTCACCAGCAACAATGATTCCTTTTGCCGCTTTGTTCATGATAGACACTAATTCTGACATAACCCGATCATCCGGACGAGCTTGACCTGTTGCTAAAACTTTGTTCGCAGCTCCTTCTTCTCTATCAAAAGGATCAATAGACAAGTCAGGTAGCAATGGTTCTCTCAGCGGCACATTCACCTGAACTGGTCCCTTTGGCTCCTGCATTGACACGTGACTTGCCCTAGCAGCAGCAGTTTGGACATACCGCAGCATCGTTTGGCTTTCTTCTGGCAAGGCTAAGTCTGTGAACCATTTAACAAACTTACCGAATAAGAATTGCTGATCAATCGCTTGAGGTGCCCCAACCTCCCTCAATTCGTGCGGCCGATCAGCAGTTAAAACAATCAGTGGTACACGAGAATAATGTGCCTCGACAACAGCTGGGTAAAAGTTAGCTGCTGCCGTACCTGATGTACAAATGAGTAGCACTGGTGTTTGGCTCGCTTTCGCAAGACCCAGTGCATAAAAAGCAGCAGACCGTTCATCCACTAACACATGGACATTGATCTCTTGATGAGCAAGAGCGAGCATCGCAAGCGGTGTTGAACGGGAACCAGGACAAACAACCGCCTCCTTCACACCACTTTGCACAAATTCATCCATTAATCTGCCAATATATCTTGTCATGATTTGATTATTCAATGGGACGACCTCCAAGAGCAGACAGCATTGGTCTTAATTTCACTTGCGTTTCTTCATACTCCTGTTTTGCAAGGGAATCCTCTACAATTCCACATCCAGCAAACAAACGAACTTGGTCTTCCTCAATAAGACCTGATCGAATGGCGACAGCAAATTCTCCATTGTCCTTAGAATCAATCCATCCCACTGGCGCCGCATACCAACCGCGTTTCAACGGTTCGATTTCACGAATCACCTCTACCGCTTTTTCCTTAGGATATCCTCCAAGCGCTGGTGTTGGATGAAGCTGTTCAATTAATGAAAAGAGTGAACAGCTGCTTTTAATTTCTCCCACAATGGGTGTAAATAAATGCTGAATGTTTTTCGTTTTATAAAGACTTGGTTGATTTGGCTTATGCACATGATGGCAGTTTGCTTCAAATGCCTGCTCAATCATATTCACGACAATTTGATGTTCAATCAAATTTTTCTCATCACAAAGCAGTTCCTCACCTAGTGCCTGATCTTCTACTTCATCTTGACCACGAACAATGGAACCTGCCAAACACGATGAAAAGACTTCACCACCGCTTTTTTTCACTAAACGTTCAGGCGTCGCCCCGACAAATGCTTGTCTTCCCTGCTCTATAGCAAATACATAACTCGTTGTTTGATGTTTTAGTAATTCTGCTAATAGTGGAGCGAGTTCAATTTGATTTTTATAGTGAAGCAAGACTTCTCTTGCTAAAACAACCTTTTCATATTCGTTCACACGAATGTGTTCTGTCGCTTCATGGATTGCTTTCATCCATTCCTGGACATCTAACTCTTCCATATGAACAAGCTCAGCTTGTCCATGATTTCTGACAGGCAATGCATCAAAATTAGAAGCTTTCTGTTCTAATTCTTGAATGAGCTGATGAACATTCCCGTCCACCTCATTCCATTCATTGATCGTTAGAAACGTACCTTCTTTTGAAACAGTCAGCATCATCGATGGCACAAAAAAATGAGCCTCGCCAAATGCTTCCCAGTGACGCGCCTTCTCTTCATATGGATCAAATGAAAATCCTCCAAATAAAAGCGGACCAACTGCCGCTTGCTTTAACTCCTTCTCATCATGAAAATGGAACATATGCTGTTTCAGCTGCTCCCATTCTTGATGGACGATATTGAATCGTTCTTTGCCTTGCTCTGATGATTTAATCACGGCCGCTCTGCCAAGTCCAGAAAATATCATTTGGCTTTCTGGATCAGACCAAAAAAAACGCTCGCCTAAAAAATCCGCTTCGCCGCTTTGGAAAAAGGCAAGAGGATCCAGATCGTCAACTCTTCTGGAGTAGCTTATCAAAACAGCATGGTTGACGTTATTCGCTTCTTCTAATGTCGCAAGCGCTTCCTGCCGGAAAGTACTTTGCACTGTTGTCACCATGATACATTCCTCCAAAATCCATGAAATAACATATAAAAATAAAACCATCATGTAAAAAAATACATGAACATTCGAGTATGTCGAATGACCTGCTTTTCTATTATAAACCTTAACAGATGAACTTAGTAAAGAAAACAGCTTTTAAAACCTCGAATCCTTATTATATCACGCTTTCAAGATTTTTTCGCTCCCGCTTATTGAAATGAGAACATCCCTTAAAAAATGGTAAGACCTGTTCGAAGATCAAGCTTTCTCTCTAGATGGGAACGATTAGCAAACATCTTTTTCTTGTTTCATCGCATCAATATATTGACACCTTTTTGAACTTTGCTAAACTGGAATTTGGACGTGTACGTATTTTTTTATTTAAAGGAGTATATTTTATGCAGCATCAATCGATATCAGATCAGCTTTCACCAATTAAGCCTGATAAAAACTGGCGGATTTGGTGGAATTTACTACGACCGCATACATTAACAGCGGCATTTATTCCCGTTACTTTAGGAACTGTCCTAGCACTTCCGAGTGGTCAAATACATGTTGGGCTATTTTTAGCTATGCTATTTGCATCGATGTTTATCCAAATTGCAACGAACATGTTTAATGAGTACTTTGATTATGTTCGCGGATTGGACAATGAGAAATCTGTCGGTATCGGCGGAGCGATCGTGAGAAACGGTGTAAAACCAAAAACAGTTTTAGGCCTCGCTTATGCCTTATTCGCGCTTTCTTTATTACTTGGGATCTATATTTGCATGATGTCTAGCTGGTGGATTGCACTCATAGGACTAATTTGTATGGCAGCAGGCTATTTTTATACCGGTGGTCCTGTACCAATTGCTTATACACCATTTGGAGAACTTGTATCAGGTGCTTTTATGGGACTAGGCATCATTTTAATTAGTTTCTATATCCAAACAGGAACATTGACATCAAAAGCTGTGCTCATTTCAATACCCATCTCTATTTTAGTTGGTGCCATCTTACTGTCGAACAATATCCGTGATTTAGACGGTGATAAAGAGAATGGACGAAAGACACTTGCTATCCTAGCTGGACGTAAAGCGGCCGTCAACATCCTACTTTCCATGTTTGTGATCTCATATGTACTCATTTTTGTTTATATCTTTATGGATATCGTGGGTCTTTGGAGCCTTCTTGTCTTACTCAGTTTGCCAAAAGCTTATACAGCCATTAAAGAATTTAAGCAAAAAGAAAAGCCAATTGAATTAATGAATGCCATGAAGTCGACAGCACAAACCAATACGTTTTTTGGTTTCCTGTTAACGATCGCATTGATCTTACAATACTATCTTGCATAACACGAAACGCCTGCAGCCGCAGGCGTTTTTTATTTGAAGAATTGCTTCAAATTGGCACAAGTCTTACATAAAAATTTGCTCATACTAACAATATGTTTGATATGAAAGGGTGATCGCTTTGTTGTCTAAAAACGAATTACATCAGTTGAAGCAGCGACTTCTCGATGAAAAACAAGAAATTGAAGCCAAAAATCATGACGATGAACAGAAAGTATCATTTCCTTATGATTCAGTGGGCGAACTGTCAGCCTATGATAACCACCCTGGCGACCAAGGGACAGAACTATTCGAACGCGGAAAAGACATTGCCTTAAACAGTTTGGAACATGAGCATCTGTCCGATATCAATGAAGCACTCCAAGCAATGGCAGACGGCTCTTATGGTTTGTGTAAAGTGTGTAAAGCCCCTATTCCTAAAGAACGCTTAGAAGCCCTTCCCACCGCCGTCACATGCACAGAGCATTCAAAAGAACAGACCGTTTCACAAAACCGTCCCATTGAAGAGGACTTATTAAGTCCGCCCTCAGGGCAATTTGAAAATGAAGAAAGTGCTGCATATGATGGCGAAGATGCCTACCAAGATGTAGAACGCTATGGAAACTCTGATACCCCATCCGATATGGAATTTCCTCCATTGACTTACGATGATGTGTATACACAATCAGAAGATGAAGATTATGTGGAAGACTACGAAGGGTTTGCAGCTGCTGATATTGAAGGAAAAGCAAGCAAGGTCTATCCAAATAAAGCACACGAAGCTTATGAAGAAGCATTAGATGAAGAAGGCGTCATGACGGTGTTTGGTGACTTGAAGCCTTACGAAGAAGATCCCTATACTAAAAAAAATCATTAGTCCCCACATATTGGGGGCTTGATGTTTATATCATGTAATAATTGGGAAATAAGTTGAAGAGTGAATTGATTGGGAGGAGATTTCTGGATGGCTAAAAAAAGTATCATTTGGGCGGTTATCGTCTTCTTTATTACATACGCATTATTTTCTATTGCAGGGTTCCTGTTCCCTATCGACAGAGAATGGTATGACGCACTAAATAAACCTGAATGGACACCTAGTGGTGGTGTCATCGGTGCGGTCTGGGCTGTCTTATTCGCCCTCATTTCGTTATCTGCCGCCATCATTTATGCAAAGTATGGTTTTCAAAAAATCACATTACCATTTTGGATTCTGTTTCTTTTAAATTATGTATTCAATCAAGCCTTTAGCTTTTTTCAGTTTACACAAAAAGATCTATTTGCAGCTACGATCGACTGCCTGCTTGTAGCACTGACAGCGCTCGCGCTTGTCATCGTCTCACGTAAACTAAGCAATGTTGTTCCAATTTTATTGATTCCCTATGTTTTATGGGGATTCTTTGCGACATACTTGTCTTATACGATCTATTCCATGAATATGTAAGAAAAGACCGCTATGATGGCGGTCTTTCGTTTTGCGGAAAATAAAAAAGAGGTCTTTATTAGACCTCTTTAAAAAATGACCCGTACGGGATTCGAACCCGTGTTACCGCCGTGAAAGGGCGGTGTCTTAACCGCTTGACCAACGGGCCAGAAAAAAATGGCGGAGAAGGAGGGATTTGAACCCTCGCGCCGCTTGCGCGACCTACACCCTTAGCAGGGGCGCCTCTTCAGCCACTTGAGTACTTCTCCATTTGGCTCCGCAGGTAGGATTCGAACCTACGACCGATCGGTTAACAGCCGATAGCTCTACCACTGAGCTACTGCGGAAAGTCATGGTGGGCCTGAGTGGACTCGAACCACCGACCTCACGCTTATCAGGCGTGCGCTCTAACCAGCTGAGCTACAGGCCCATGAACGATATGCAAATGGAGCGGGTGATGGGAATCGAACCCACGACATCAGCTTGGAAGGCTGAGGTTTTACCACTAAACTACACCCGCAAAAATATGTATGGGGCGATTGATGGGAATCGAACCCACGAGTGCCAGAGCCACAATCTGGTGCGTTAACCACTTCGCCACAACCGCCATACTAATATTTATTTGTAAAAGTGGCTCGGGACGGAATCGAACCGCCGACACACGGATTTTCAGTCCGTTGCTCTACCAACTGAGCTACCGAGCCATGTATTCATTTAAAATGGCGGTCCGGACGGGACTCGAACCCGCGACCTCCTGCGTGACAGGCAGGCATTCTAACCAACTGAACTACCGGACCAATAGAGAAAAAATTTGGTTGCGGGGGCAGGATTTGAACCTGCGACCTTCGGGTTATGAGCCCGACGAGCTACCGAACTGCTCCACCCCGCGATGATATCATTTTTTAAAAATATGGCGGAGGAAGAGGGATTCGAACCCCCGCGGGCTTTGACACCCCTGTCGGTTTTCAAGACCGATCCCTTCAGCCGGACTTGGGTATTCCTCCGTATAGATGGTGGACCTTGTAGGACTCGAACCTACGACCGGACGGTTATGAGCCGTCTGCTCTAACCAACTGAGCTAAAGGTCCTTTATAGCGGCGGAGGGGATCGAACCCCCGACCTCACGGGTATGAACCGTACGCTCTAGCCAGCTGAGCTACACCGCCATGATATAAAATAATCTTTTAAAAAGTGGAGCCTAGCGGGATCGAACCGCTGACCTCCTGCGTGCAAGGCAGGCGCTCTCCCAGCTGAGCTAAGGCCCCATAAAAGATGGTCGGGAAGACAGGATTCGAACCTGCGACCCCTTGGTCCCAAACCAAGTGCTCTACCAAGCTGAGCTACTTCCCGATCTTAATGGCGCGCCCGAGAGGAGTCGAACCCCTAACCTTTTGATCCGTAGTCAAACGCTCTATCCAATTGAGCTACGGGCGCTTATTTTATAATGCCGAGGGCCGGACTTGAACCGGCACGGTAGTCACCTACCGCAGGATTTTAAGTCCTGTGTGTCTGCCAATTCCACCACCCCGGCGTGGATGGTATAAGCGGAAGACGGGATTCGAACCCGCGACCCCCACCTTGGCAAGGTGGTGTTCTACCACTGAACTACTTCCGCATTACAGGATTTCTTTATGTTGTTTGGCAATGCGGGTGAAGGGACTTGAACCCCCACGTCATAAAGACACTAGATCCTAAGTCTAGCGCGTCTGCCAATTCCGCCACACCCGCATGAAAATGGTGAGCCATGAAGGACTCGAACCTTCGACCCTCTGATTAAAAGTCAGATGCTCTACCAACTGAGCTAATGGCTCGCTTTTAAAGCGACTTGTCTATCTTACCATATGAAAGTGGTGCCGGCAAGAGGACTTGAACCCCCAACCTACTGATTACAAGTCAGTTGCTCTACCAGTTGAGCTACACCGGCTTTATCTATCCTAACATTATGT
>NZ_JNIG01000011.1:0-353939 GCF_000701305.1 Bacillus sp. UNC125MFCrub1.1 | reverse complement strand
CGTTCTCCAAAAATGATTGTTGGATTACTAGGGATTCTCAAAGCCGGAGGCGCTTATGTCCCGCTAGATCCAGCATATCCGGAGAAACGTCTTCAATACATTCTTGAAGATGCAGGCATTCAAATATTGGTGACAGAATCGCATCTTACAGAGTGGGTATCATCGGATGTTGAGAGGATTTGTTTAGATGAAAATTCTCAAGAAATTAGAAATGAGCCTATCACTACACCTGTTCATGGAGTAACACCAGAAAACTTAGCGTATGTCATCTATACGTCAGGTTCTACTGGAAAACCAAAAGGTGTTTTGTTAGAACTAAAAAGTTTGTGTAACCTAGCTTATGCTCAAATAAAGATTTTTAAAATCAATCACGAAAGTAAAGTATTACAGTTTGCTTCTTTTGCATTTGATGCAGCTGTTTCAGAGATATTTACCTCTTTTTTATCTGGAGCTACTTTAATTTTAGGAAAACAAGAAGAAATGTTGCCTGGAACAAGATTTATTAATCTTGTTGAAGAGAATAGAGTAACACATGCTACGTTACCGCCAGCTATATTAGCTAATTTAGATGAAAATAGATTTGATCACCTTAAGGTAATTATTTCGGCTGGATCAGCTTGTAATAAAGAGGTAGCTAAAAGGTGGGCAAAGAAATGTATCTTTATTAATGCCTATGGACCTACAGAAAATACTGTTTGTGCATCTGCTTGTGTTTATGAGGGAAAAGGAATACTAACTTTGGGGAAACCTATATCTAATACTCAGTTATATGTATTAGATAAATATGGTCAACCAGTTCCGGTTGGAGTAATAGGTGAACTTTATATTGGAGGTCAGAGCTTAGCACGTGGTTATCTAAATCGACCGGAGTTAACGGCTGAACGCTTTATACCGCATCCTTTTAATGATGAACCGGGGGCTCGTTTATATCGGACAGGGGATTTAGTACGCTATCTTCCAGATGGTGATTTAGAGTTTGTAGGTCGAGCAGATGATCAAGTGAAAATTCGAGGTTTTCGGATTGAATTAGGAGAAGTAGAGGCAACTTTAAATGACCTCCCTTCTATTCAAGAAGCTGTAGTAATTGTTCGAGAAGATGAGCCGGGTGATAAACGTCTAGTAGCTTATGTAGTTGGTGAGGAGACTCCTGCGGAGTGGCGTATAGCATTAAAAGAAAAGCTTCCAGCTTATATGGTTCCAGCACACTTTGTGAAGATGGAAGTCCTCCCTTTAACACCAAATGGAAAAGTAGACCGTAAGGTATTACCACATCCTGGACAAGTAGAAAAGGAAGGGGAATATGTAGCACCTCAAAATGAACGTGAAGAGTTGTTGGCTTCCATTTGGGAACAAGTTCTAGGTGTTGAAAACATCGGTATCCATGATAATTTCTTTGAAAGTGGAGGAGACTCTATTCTTAGTATTCAAATTATTGCTAGGGCAAATGAAATAGGTTTATATTTAACACCAAAACAAATATTTGAACATCAGACTATTGCTGAACTAGCACGAGTAGTAGAGAAGACGAAAAAGATTTATAGTAACCAAGGAATAGTGACGGGAGAAGTCTTATTGACTCCTATTCAACATTGGTTTTTTGAACAAAAACATTCAAATCCTCACCATTGGAATCAGTCTATGTTCTTGCGAACTAAAAAGGCTCTAGATGTAAGAGTACTAGATAAGGCACTTAAGGTTTTGATAAAACACCATGATGCTTTACGTCTTCGTTATCAGCGTACATCAGATCTTGAATGGTCGCAGGTCAATACTGGAATAGAGAATTTGGTTTCTAGCGAGGTCATTTCAGTAAGAATTGAAGAAGATAAAGGAAAAGAAGAGAGAATCTATGAAACAATAAAACAAGCCCAATCTACTTTAAATCTTCAAGATGGGCCAATTATGAAAATAATATATTTTGAGGACAAAGCACATCAAGAAGGACGACTTTTCTGGGGAATTCATCATTTAGTGGTAGATGGAGTTTCTTGGCGTATTCTCTTAGAGGATCTTCAAAATGTTTATAATCAACTAGTCCATGGAGAAGAGATTGAATTGCCGGCTAAAACGACATCGTATAAAGAATGGGCTTCTCATCTAGTAACGTATAGTGAAAATATACCAAAAGGAATTCAGGATTATTGGATAGAACAGGCGTCTAAAAAGACCGAAGGTTTACCAATGGATTACCAAATTGATCATTCAATAGAGGAAACTACAGAACAAATTACAGTTTCGTTAAATAAAAAAAATACAAAAGCATTGTTAACAGATATAACATCAACTTATCGAGCGCATATAAATGAAATATTACTAACAGCTTTAGTACAAGCAACAAAACAAATTACTGGGAAGCCGTCTTTATCAATTGATTTAGAAGGACATGGACGAGAGGAAATTATAGAAGGAATTGATGTTTCTAGAACAGTAGGATGGTTTACCAGCATATATCCGGTTCACCTAGATATTAAAGGGACAGAGACACCAATAGAGTCTCTTCGAACTGTTAAAGAGCAGTTACGTAAGGTGCCAAATAAAGGGGTGGATTATGGTATTCTTCGATACCTTAATCAAGAAGTGGGAGACCTTCTTCAACTTCAAAAACAGCCTTCAATTAGTTTCAACTATCTAGGTCAATTTAATCAAGAGGTCAACAGAGAAGCCTTATTTAAGACAGGAATGGAATTAACCAATGACAATTATGATCAAGGCACAAAACGCGGGCATCTAATTGATGTAGTAGGAATAGTAAAAGAAGGAAAATTAGAATTTACTTGGCTTTATAGCGGGCATCAATTTAAGAGGTCAACTATTGAGCATATTGCAGAAGTATTTCTTAATACCTTATATAAGCTAATCGAGAGTAGTGATATGCAGGGAGATTATGCTTATATTTCATCTGATTTTTCACAAGCAAATTTAAGCACAGAACAAATTGATGTAATTACAAATAAGTATACAGAGATAGAAGATATTTATACACTTGCACCTCTTCAAAGTGGGATGGTTTTTCATACGCTTTATGATGGAAGTATAGGTGATTATATTACACAATGTATATTGACTCTTCAAGGGAATTTAAATTCTGGATATTTTCAGACTGCATGGGAATATATCATTAATCGTCATGAAGTATTAAGAACGGTGTTTAGTTGGGGAGACGGTCAAGATATTCATCAGATTGTTTGTAATATTATGCCTGTAACAATCAATGAATTAGACTGGCAATATAGTTCACCAAAAGAGCAACAATCACAGTTGTCAGAACTTTTAATTCAAGACAGGATGAAAGTTTTTGATCTTCAAAAGGGTCCCTTAATGCGCTTGTATTTGGTCCATTGTGGAGAGGATATCTATCAGTTTATATGGAGTCATCATCATGCCCTACTAGATGGATGGAGTCTACAACAAGTATTACATGAAGTGATGAAGGTATATGGACAGTTGATTAATGAGGAACATATTATATTGCCATCGGTACCTTCTTATGAAAATTATATACGTTGGATTAGACAGCAAGATAAGGCGCAAGCAGAGGCTTTTTGGAGAAAAGAATTAGAAGGTATCACTTCTCCTACACCATTTGGTTCAGTGGGAGATAAGAAGAAGCAACACCAAGGATATAGTCAAAGTATTTATCATTTATCACAAGAGGAAACACAAGTACTTCAAAAATGGGCAAGAAAGAATCAACTTACTCTGAACACTTTAGTCCAAGGTGCTTGGGGATATTTATTAAGCAAATATAGTGGAGAAGAAGATGTATTATTTGGAGTGACAAGCTCGGGAAGACCGACAGATCTACCGGGTGTAGAAAAAATGGTAGGGCTCTTTATCAATACATTGCCAGCACGAGTACAAGTATCAGGTGAAACAAAGGTAGTGGATTGGTTAAAAGATCTTCAAGTAAAAGACAGTAAACGTCGACAATATGAGTATACCTCATTAACTGACATTCAAGGGTGGAGTAAAATCCCACGAGGGATTTCGATGTTTAATACTTTATATGTTTTTGAAAATTATCCTATCCAAGAAACTGAAATTAATCACGATTTGAAGATTTTAAATATGAAGGGGGCAGAACAAAATAATTATCCTTTGAGTTTAGTGGTTATTCCAGGTGCCCAGTTATCTTTAAAACTAATGTATGATTTAAACTATTTCGAAGAAGAAACCATTAATCGTCTTCATAAGCACTTAGTCGAAATTCTTCAGCAAATAACCCAAACGTCAGAACAAAAAACGCTTAATGAACTGACTTACCTGACAGAGGAAGAACAAAAACAATTGCGAGATTTTGCATGTAGTTGGTGAGGAGACTCCTGCGGAGTGGCGTATAGCATTAAAAGAAAAGCTTCCAGCTTATATGGTGCCAGCACACTTTGTGAAGATGGAAGTCCTCCCTTTAACGCCAAATGGAAAAATTGACAGGAGAAATCTGGAGAGTAATAGATTAAATTATGATCAACAGAGTGTTTATAAGCGCCCCCCTTGTGATTATACTGAGTATCAACTTCTAGAAATATGGAAAGAAGTTTTAGATAGTGAATATATAGAAGTATATGATAACTTTTTTGAAATAGGAGGTCATTCCTTACTGGCTATAAAGTTATTATATCTTATACAAATTAGATTAAATAAAGAGTTAACTATGCCCAATCTATTTGAGAATCCAACAGTGCAATCTTTAGCTTCTCTGATTAAGAAAAAAGATAAGACAGAAAAAAATCTCGAATTAATTATTAAGTTGAGAGAATCTGATGGCGCTCCTTTCTTTTTCATTCATCCTGCAAGTGGCAATACTCTATGCTATATGGAACTTGCTAAACTTTTGGACAATGCTTGTTCTCTCTATGGAATTAACTTTCCGTATGTTGAAGATAGATCTATGGAAAATATTAGATTGGAAGATTTGAGTAGGTTATATCTGAAAAAAATAAAAGAAATTCAGCCTAAAGGTCCTTACATGTTGGGCGGCTGGTCGATAGGAGGGCTTTTTGCATATGAGATAGCAAATCAACTAATTGAGCAGGGGGAGGAAGTATCTTTATTATCTTTAATAGATACGGCATTCCCAAGAGCAGAATATATCCTAAGTAAGGAAGAAAGCATTATACAGGTTCTAAACTCTATATCGGCACATTTAATTTTAGACCCTAATAAAGAAAAGGAAATCGCAGAGGTGACCTTTAAAAATCTAATAAATTCTCCTAAAATAAGACAAATGTTACCACCAGGTCTTGAAGTAGAGGATATAAAAACTTTAAGTAATATCTTTCATGCTAACACGAAGGTATCGGCTGAATATAAAATAGAAAAACAATATAGAGGTTTAATTTATTTTGAAGCTCAGGAAGGAACAAGACTAGGTAATAAGTGGAGTAGTTATCTAGAAGGAGATTTAAAAAATATTCAAGTGCCTGGCAAGCATGCGGAAATGATGGATTCTCCAAGTGTAAATATTATTGCAAACAAGTTAAAAGAAGAAATATTATCAGCTACTTATATCTAGTTAATTAATTCTATACTCTCAAGCTTTATAAAGCTTGAGAGTATAGAGCAGGTAATATTATGAATAGAAAGCAATTATATTGGAGGTTTTTAAGTTTATGTCAACGAATATTATGAAATTTAATCCTTTCTCACAAGAGTTTAAAGATAATCCTTTAGAAATATTAGATTTTTTCAGAAGGAAGGACCCAATACATTTTTTTCAATCTGAAGAGTTTGGTAATCAGAGAAGTTGGTTGATTACTAGATATGAAGATGCTGAATTACTTTTAAAAGACTCTAGATTAGTTGTAGATCCAAGAGGAATACTACCTGAAGAAGCTGAAAGGGGATTTTTTCCTACTCCTGAATTGAAGCTCTTGAGTGATAATTTATTGTCTAAAGATGGTGAGGATCACATGAGGCTCCGAAAACTTGTTCAGAAGGCTTTTACTCCTCAAATGATTTTAAAATTAACCAATCAAATAGAAGAGATTTGTAATGAGTTAGTGAACTCAATGGAGGGAAAAAAAACTATAGATTTAATGGAAGAGTATGCAAGACCTTTGCCTATTGCGGTTATTTCTAAAGTTTTAGGAGTACCTTCTGAGGATTATGATTTGTTTACTGAGTGGGCAAATGTGCTTACGGATAGTTCAGCTCAAAATTTAGAAATTATTACGCCTAAATTAAGGGAATTTATTGCATATTTGGATGGCATAATTGAAGAAAAAAGGAAATGTCAAACAGGAGATTTGATTTCAGAATTAGTAAAAGAGATTAATAATGATAAACTGCACAAAAGTGAATTATATTCTATGATTTTCTTTTTAATTGTGGCAGGATATGATACAACAGTTAATTTAATCGGAAATGGGATGTTGAATTTGCTGAGAAATCCAGTTGAATATACTTTCTTAAAGAATAATCCAGAAACAATAGAATCAGCTATAGAAGAATTATTGAGAACATCTAGTCCAATTCTTTTATCTAAAGGGAGATGGGCTAAGGAAAGTTTTGAATATAAAAGTTTTGAGATTTTGAAAGGGGATGTAGTTATTGTTTCTAACGCCGCGGCTAACCATGACCCAGTGAAGTTTGAAAATCCTTATAGTTTAAACTTGAAGAGAATAAATAATAAGCATCTTTCTTTTGGAAAAGGAGAACATCACTGTTTAGGAGCGTTTTTAGCTAGGTTAGAAAGTAAAATTGCCTTTTTAACATTAATAAATCGATTACCTACTATTGAGCTATCAGTTGATTTAAAAGAAATTATGTGGAGGGATTCGCCAATGATACGTTCACTTGAAAAATTACCCATAACGATTTAGAATATACATAATCTTTTGAAAGGAGGGATAGCATGCTTATTATCAGTGGAGTACTTCTTTCTTTTTTGTTATTAATAGTTGTTTCAATAGTTGTAATCCTTTTTAAACGAATTATTTTAGGGAAAAGCATAGGTGTTTACTATACTCCCTTTGACAATATTACTGGAAACACCAGTATTGAATTTCATGAAGAGCAAAATGAAGAAGAAAATGAAGACGATCAAGGTGATGATAAGGATAAAAATAAAAAAGAAAACAGTAATGTATTAAAAAAATAATTAAGGCAGTCCAGATAATAAGGATATTCTGGTATGAAGTCAAACTTATTAGATAAGAAAAATTGTTTAGCTTTATATAGATTTATTATAGTTTGAATGTTTTCCAATTGAAATAAGTGAGTTTTAAATCTATTCTTACTAAACTAATTTATAAAGTCAAAATTAAATCTGTTAGACAAGATCTTAGAATTTATAATTTAAGCTGTTAGAATAGTGTAGAAAGTAATGTTCTGTTTTTAACAGTATCTCTTAAAGTTTCCTTTTTATCCATAATAATCTAAATGCAATTCCAAATGGAGTAACTTTATATCAGTAATATCTCAAACATGTTTAAATGTTGGAGGACACTCCTTTTTTGATGAAGTATGTAGTTAAGAAATTGTACTAAGGTATCTGCAATTGCTTTATCGCTGTTTATTTAACATGATTCATTTTTTTATCAAGAAAATTAGTAATAGAGTAGGGAGGAATTATAATACCTCCCTGAATAAGAATAATAATTATATTTTGTGTATCAGGATTACCTTTTGTCTGTATATTTGAACATCTCTTTTGACGAATTTTATTGCTTGTTCACTAGAACATAAGTCGATAATTCTACATCAGCCAAATTTTAATAGTTATAGTAAGTGATTTGTAATTTCCTTTATTCTAAATGAAATGTATTTGAGATTATATGTTGAGTTAATTTAAGCACACTACAAAAAGTTCGAGGAACTAATTGCTTATACAAGATTAATTATAGGGAGATTTTATAAAAGAGGGGTAAGCTTCTATCTTGTGCTCTTTCTTGTTAGGATATTTGCTTTATTAACTTGTAATATTTGATCAAAAATTTGTGAGTTTGAAGGAAAAAGGGTTAGGCTATTAGTAACATTTTTTTCTCAGATATCCGAAATCGTATTTTAAGGTAATCAAAAGACGCAATTTCTTCTATGTAATGAGCGTCTTTTTTCTTTTGATATGTAGGAGAGGGGGAAAATCACTTTTTCGCAAGGTGATCAAAGGTGAATCGCTATGGTACAATCCGGTCTATTCTATTTCCGGAAGGAGTCACCTAATTTGATTGATTTTTTTATGTTTTTCACAGGCATGGCCATGGGGTCATTTTTTCATCTAGTTGGTGAGAGGCTTCCGATGAAGCGATCCATTCTTTTTCCTCGATCACACTGCGGAGCTTGTAAAGAGCCGCTTTCTTTTCACGACATGCTCCCGCTTGTTTCTTATATTGTATTGAAAGGGTCATGTAAGCATTGTGGAACCCGGCTCTCTTTGCTTTATCCAATGGTTGAGCTGTTGACAGGCGGCCTTTTTTTCCTCGTTTATAAACATGCTGGTTTCTCTTTTGAGGGCCTTTTTCTTGTGAGTCTATGTAGTTTATTCGTGATTGCTGTCGTGAGCGATCTTTTCTATATGAGAGTACCAAACGAGCTCTTTCTCTTCTTTTTTCCTCTTTTCGTCATATACCGCACGCTAGAACCGCTTTTTATTTGGTGGGAAGGAGCGGCATCCCTTCTTATTTGTCTTCTTTTGTTTTATAGTTTAGAACATTTCAAGCCAAATAGTATGGGGGGAGCGGATGTCAAACTATTTGGTGTGCTTGCATTTTGCTTCGGATTTAAGCCGTTTCTGACCATTCTTTTTCTTTCGTCTGTCACTGGAATGGTTTACGCAAAGGTGTTTTCTTACAAGGCAAATGAACCCTTTCCTTTTGTTCCTGCCATCGCTTGTTCTTTCTGGCTTTATCTTTTTTGTGGTGATTTGTTAAGCCCAATTGGTCATTTTTTTGGATGAGAAAATTGGCGAACACTTTTTGAACCTGCCGACAAAAGTCTTGTTCTTTTTTTTATTGGCTATGTTAAAGTGTGAAACAGAAAGAAGGACGGGTTACATTCGCGCTATTTCATTGGACAGAAAGGTCTTTCTTACAAACAATGTCAGAAAGCGGGGAATGACAGTGAAAAAAAGGCAGGCAAAAAAACAAGGGTTAAAGGTCAATATTAATGGCAAGGAAGAAATGCTGCATGGAGAAGAGCATCAACCTCAAAAACAGCAAGAGGATCAAGTGACGTTTTCGAACTGGGAGGAAAAGAGGCAGTCGGAACAGGAGACAGCCGCTTCCGAGGAGGAACCGTCCAAACCGAAAGAAGAAGATTTTCAATGGGACGATGCAGCTGATCACATTTACCATTCGGATCCAAAGGTCGTCACACCTTATCAAAAGAAAAAAGGTTCTTTTGACCAGAAGTTCAGTAAAAACCGCGGTCCCTTCAAACGAGTGATGACAACGATTGTGTTTGCAGTCGTTCTAGGGACAGGCCTCGGTGTATTTGCATTAAGTTTAAGTAAAGATGGATCTGCCAATCCATCAGGAGGCGATCATATCAGCGTCTCAGCATCTGGAAGCGGGCCGTCGGCGAAAGCTGGGGGAGATGCACCACCGGCTGATCTTACAGATACGTCAAAGGACAATGAAGGTGAAAAAAGTGCAGCAGGTCATTTTTCAACCTTTGTGGTGCAGGCTGGAAAGTTTTCTTCTGAAAAAGGAGCAGATGACTTAGTTGACAGTTTAAAAGAGGCAGGATATGCAGGTAAAAAGGTATCAATGGATGATGGATATTATGTGATTGCCGGACTTGCCACAGAACAAGGCATGACAAGTGCCGTTGGGAAAAAATTGATCGATCAGCATTTTGAAGCATGGGGAGGAAAAGAGCTCTCGTTTCAAGTGCCGGATGAGCTGACAGGTTTAATAGAGAAGGCATCTGTCTTATCCTCTAAGGTGATTGCAGGAGAAGATGTGGATCAAAAAGAAGTCACTCAGTTGATTTCTGAGCTTGAAAATGCCAAAACAACTGACGCACCAGCTAAAAGCAGTTTGCTGAAAGCTGTACAGCTTTTAAATGACCCATCTGCTGAAAATGGCTGGAAATCTCAGCAAGCGCTATTAGATCAACTAAATACGTAAAATCATGTTTTTAACAGCCAAACTAGTCAAAAAATGACTAGTTTTTTTCTTTTGCTTCCAACATAATGATGGAGGAACATGAAAATGGCATTTTCGTCAATTGTCGGTAAGATGTTCATTTGATAGGATGAATGGGTATCTTACTTCTTAGGCTAAACCCTGAAAGGATGAACAAACATGAACCAGTTAATACTCGCATCTCAATCACCTAGAAGAAAAGAATTGCTTGATTTAGCAGGGTTTTCTTATGACATTCAAGCAAGTGATTTAAAAGAAGAAATAAATCGAAACCTTTCTCCTGCTGAGAACGTCCAATGGTTGGCAGAACAAAAAGCAAATGATATTCAAAAAATACATCCCAAAGCTGTGATCATTGGTGCAGATACAATTGTTGCAATTGATGGCAAATGTCTTGGAAAGCCAAAAGACAAGGAAGATGCAGCCTCAATGCTTCAATTATTGTCAGGTAAGACACATCAAGTCTTGACTGGTGTCACGATTCAATCAGAGAATAGAAAAGAAACATTTTATGAACAGACAGACGTGACATTTTGGCCGCTTACACAAGATGAAATAGACCGCTATATTGAAACCGGTGAGCCTCTTGATAAAGCTGGAAGCTATGGCATTCAAGGAAAAGGTGCCCTGTTTGTACAAAAAATAGACGGTGATTATTTTTCCGTTGTAGGACTCCCTATTGCTAAAACAGTCAGAGTGCTTGAAACATTTGGTATCACCCCTTTTTGATGACGGGAAGGAATCAAAAAAGGAGTGTAGATCTTGAATCATTTCCCTATGCTGCTGAAGCATTTTCCTCATGATGAAAAGCCGCGTGAACGATTTGTCAAATATGGCCCAAGCAGCTTATCAAACCATGAACTTGTCGCGATTCTTTTGAGAACAGGCACAAAAAAGGAATCAGTTCTTCAAGTGTCCGCAAGACTTTTACAAACATTTGGTGGTCTTCGTTCTGTGAAGGAAGCTTCGATTGAAGAATTGTCAAAGATTCGAGGAGTTGGAAAAGCGAAGGCGATCTCTCTTTTAGCTGCTTTAGAACTCGGCACTAGATTACACCATCAAACGACGGACAATCGTTATGTGATCCGCACGCCGGAAGATGGTGCGAATTTTGTGATGGAAGATATGAGATTTTTGACGCAGGAGAATTTCGTTTGTCTTTATCTCAATACCAAAAATCAAGTTCTTCATAAACATACTGTGTTTATCGGAAGTCTAAATTCGTCGATTGTTCACCCGCGCGAAATTTTTAAAGAGGCCTTTAAACGTTCGGCCGCTTCATTTATATGTGTGCACAACCATCCATCTGGAGATCCGACGCCCAGCAGGGAAGATATTGAAGTCACACAGCGACTTTTTGAATGTGGGAAGCTGATTGGAATACAGCTGCTTGATCATCTAGTGATCGGTGATCAAAAATTTGTGAGTTTGAAGGAAAAAGGGTATTTGTAACACTTTTTTTTTCAATGTTTTACGATATAATAGAGTTTATGAGTTTTTCCCTAAAGGGAATTTTGGTTTAAGAAAGGAAGATACATACATATGTTTGGAATTGGTACAAAAGACCTTGGAATAGATCTTGGAACAGCGAATACGCTTGTTTTTATTAAAGGAAAAGGCATTGTTGTGAGAGAACCTTCGGTCGTAGCTTTGGAAACTGATACGAAGTCTATAGTGGCGGTTGGAAATGACGCTAGAAACATGATCGGTCGTACACCTGGTAATGTTGTGGCACTGCGCCCAATGAAAGACGGAGTCATTGCAGACTACGAGACGACAGCAACAATGATGAAATATTACATTAATCAAGCATTAAAAGGTAAAGGGCTTTTTGCTCGTAAACCGTACGTGATGGTGTGTGTACCATCTGGTATTACAGCAGTAGAAGAGCGTGCAGTCATTGATGCAACAAGACAAGCTGGTGCTCGTGACGCATACCCTATTGAAGAGCCATTTGCTGCGGCAATCGGTGCTAACCTTCCTGTATGGGAGCCAACTGGAAGCATGGTTGTAGATATTGGCGGCGGTACAACAGAAGTAGCCATTATTTCACTTGGCGGTATTGTGACATCTCAATCGATCCGTGTTGCAGGAGACGAGATGGATGATGCGATTAGCAGCTACATTCGTAAAACGTATAATCTTATGATTGGTGATCGCACGTCAGAAGCGATTAAAATGGAAATCGGTTCTGCGCAGCCTGACGTACATGATGAGATGGACATTCGCGGTCGTGACCTTTTAACAGGTCTGCCAAAAACGATCTCTATTACGGCAGAAGAAATTGCAAAAGCGCTTCGCGATACGGTGGAAACAATTGTTGATGCGGTCAAAATGACACTTGAAAAAACACCACCTGAGCTGGCAGCAGATATTATGGACCGTGGAATCGTTTTAACAGGCGGTGGTGCATTGCTGCGTAATCTTGACAAAGTCATTAGTGATGAAACAAAAATGCCGGTCATTATTGCTGAAGATCCGCTTGACTGTGTAGCGATCGGAACAGGGAAAGCACTAGAACATATTCACTTGTTCAAAGGAAAATCTAAAGATAATCGATAATTGGGCGTAAATAAAGAGGTGTAAGACATGCCGCAGTTTTTTATGAATAAAAGATTAATGTTGCTCCTTGTCTGTGTCATCGTACTGGTGGCCATGATTGGTTTTTCAGTGAAAAGCGGCAGAGGTGCTTCATGGCCGGAAAAATTAGTGGGGGATACGACAGGCTTTTTTCAAGGTGTCTTTCATAAACCATCACAATTTATTGCCGGTATTTATGGAAACGTACAAGATTTAAAGAACACATATGATGAAAACGAGCGTCTTCGAAAAAAACTTGATGGACAAACCCAATATGAGGCGAAACTTCAAGAACTAGAAGATGAGAACAAAAAGCTTCGCAAGCAGCTCGGATATGTGAACTCTATTCGTGACTACACGCCCATTCTTTCAACAGTCATTGCGAGAAACCCGTCCCTTTGGGATAGTTTTGTCATGATTGATAAAGGGAAAAAACAAGGCGTTGAAAAAGATATGGCGGTCACCAATGAGAGTGGTGCGTTAATTGGGAAAATTGAAAGTGATAAGCTCAACAATTTTACGTCGACTGTAAGGTTGCTAAGCTCTACAGATCAAAATAATAGAATTTCAACGAAAATTTTTGCGAAAAAGGGCAAAGAAGAACTCAATGGAATTATTAACGGTTATGACAGCAAGAAAAAAATGCTGACAATGAACATTTTAAAATCCGATGCTGATGGGGATGTCAAAAAAGGAGATCTTGTTGAAACATCTGGAGCAGGGGGCGTATTCCCGCAGGGCTTGACGATTGGAAAGGTAAGCGAAATTGAGCCGGACCATTACGGACTGACAAAAATTATTTATGTAGAACCAGCTGCTGAACTCAATAATTTAGACCGTGTGATTGTTGTGAATCGCAGCACAAGTACGGCAGATGCATCTCAATTAACGAAGGAGGAAGGCTCGTGAAACGTGTCCTTCTTGCTTTCGTCATGTTGTTTATTTTCGTGTTTGACAGTATTTTTGTCGATTTAGTGAAGCTCCCATTTGTTTCAGACAATCAAATTTTAGCACCTCATTTCATCTTACTCGCACTTGTATTTATGACAGCTTTTGTGAATCAAAAATATGGTGTGATTTATGGATTTGTCTTTGGACTTTTATATGATATTTCGTATACAGGTATTCTTGGTGTTCATATGTTTGGCTTTGGTGCGCTGTGCTATTTGTTAGCAAAAGCCTTCAAAGTTCTCCAAACGAATATGTTAGTCGTTGTCTTTCTATCGATGATTGCTGTTGCAGTGATGGAGTTTTATGTGTACGGTGTTCAAGCGACGATTCAACCAGATATTATGCCTTTTAATACGTATGTCATCGAACGCTTTATTCCAACGATTCTTTTAAATACTGCTGCGTCTCTCATACTTGTTGTGCCGCTTAGGCTCTTTTTCATCAATGTGAAACAAGGACTGATCGACGAATAAAAGCAGGAGTTTGTCCAATTACGGCGAAATGAGTATGTTGTTGAGGTGAGCATCTTGAAAACTCAAAAACAGCAGTATGTGACAATAAAAGGTACAAAAAACGGATTAACATTACAGTTAAATGATGACTGTTCGTTTGAAGACCTTCTTTCTGGCTTGCGAGAGGTTCTTTTACTTGAGCAATATACAGACGGAAGAGAAGGACATAAAGTCAATGTGCATATTAAACTTGGTTTTCGATATTTAACAGAGGATCAAGAGGCGCGTTTAACTGAAACGGTGTCTGAAAATGAACATCTTGTCATTCACTCTATTGAAAGTGACGTCATGTCAACTGAAGAGGCGAGACGTTTAAAAGCAGAGGCTGAGATTACTTCTGTAGCAAAAATTGTACGCTCTGGACAGGTGCTTTATGTCGAAGGGGATCTTTTATTAATAGGAGATGTCAACCCTGGCGGAACCATTCGTGCAGGGGGGAATATTTTTGTGCTCGGTGCATTAAAAGGTGTAGCGCATGCTGGATGTAATGGAAACAAACAAGCTGTGATTGCGGCATCTCATATGATTCCAACCCAGCTTCGCATCGCACAGGTGTTTAACCGTGCACCGGATCAAAAAGAAGATGGAAATGAAATGGAATGTGCTTATTTAGATATAGATGGCAATATGATCATTGAACGCCTGCAGCAATTGGCTCATATAAGACCTAATCTGACAAGGCTTGAGGGAGGAATGTGAAATTGGGCGAGGCTATTGTGATTACCTCAGGAAAAGGCGGCGTTGGCAAAACAACAACATCTGCAAACTTAGGCACAGCACTAGCAATTCAAGGAAAAAAAGTGTGTCTAGTTGATACCGACATCGGCCTTCGGAATTTAGATGTCGTGATGGGACTTGAAAACCGCATTATTTATGATCTAGTCGATGTAGTAGAAGGAAGATGCAAGATTCACCAAGCGCTTGTGAAGGATAAGCGGTTTGAGGATCTTTTGTATCTTTTACCTGCTGCTCAAACAAGCGATAAAACGGCGGTAGAGCCGGAGCAGATCAAAGAATTAATTCAATCATTGAAACAAGACTTTGATTATGTTGTCATTGATTGCCCTGCTGGAATTGAGCAAGGCTTTAAAAATGCTGTATCAGGTGCTGACAAAGCGATTGTGGTCACGACACCTGAAATCTCAGCTGTGAGAGATGCAGACCGAATTATCGGCTTGCTGGAACAAGAGGATATTGAACCGCCTCGTTTGATTGTGAACCGCATTCGTACACACATGGCGAAAAATGGCGATTCGATGGATGTGGATGAAGTTGTCCATCATTTATCAATTGATCTTCTCGGCATTGTAGCCGATGATGATGATGTCATTAAGGCTTCAAACAATGGTGAACCGATTGTCATGGATGCTAAAAATAAAGTTTCCATTGCGTATCGCAATATTGCTCGCCGCGTACTAGGTGAATCTGTTCCTCTTCAATCCTTTGAAGAAGAAAACAAAGGGATGTTTGCAAAGCTGAAAGCATTTTTCGGTGTAAGAGCATAATGATTCACGTGAGATGAGACCGATTCGATGAGAATCGGTCTTTTTGTTGCATATCATATGAGGTCGCCACATAAAATGTACAAACTGTTTGTATGTAAAGGGTGATCTTATGAAAAGAGTGGACGAGTATCGAAAGAAAATAGCGCAGCGCCGCAAAATGAAGCAGCCAGCTGCTGCCCCTAAGAAGGCAGCTTTCAAGAAGAAAGATGATATTCCGCCATGGGTCATGTTAACAGAAGAAGAAAAGCATTCTGGCTCGGCTTCCTACGAGTCAACGTCTCACCAAACGAAAAAATTTCGCCATCCGTTATTTCATTCAAATACGTTTGTGCTTAAATGTTTACTTTCTGCCTCTCTAGTACTGATTGCCGCTATTTCATTTAAAGGACAGGCGGGGCCTTTTCAGCAGCTGAAGCCGATGATCAGTCAAACCTTTGAACAAGATTTTCAATTTGCCGCCGCCAACCGGTGGTTTGAGAAAACTGTCGGAAACCCACTTGCCTTTTTAACCGATAAAAAAGAAGGACAAAAGGACGTACAAGCCAATCAAGAGCTGGCTGTCCCTGCCTCTGGCAAAGTGCAGGAATCCTTTACGCAAAATGGTGCCGGAGTGAAAGTTGAAACATCTGCTGAAGCCATCGATAGTATGAAAGAAGGCTATGTCGTAGAAGTGAAAAAGAAAAGTGATACGGGGCTCACAGTCGTGGTGCAGCATGCAGATAACAGCTACAGCTGGTACGGCCAACTAAAAGAAGCTGATGTGGCTTTATACGATTTTGTCGATAAAGGGGAAAAAATTGGTCAAATTGCGCTCGATGAACAAGGCAAGGGGACATATTACTTTGCGATTAAGCAAAATGAACAGTTTATTGATCCCATTCAGGTGATGACCTTTGAATAGATGGCTGCTCATGCTGACAAAGGTCCATGTTCACCCGCTCCTTTGGATAGTCATGGCATTTGCCATGCTATCAGGTCAAATTAAGCCGCTGCTTTGTCTGCTCATTATCGTCTGTGTCCATGAGCTTGGACATGCAGCGGCTGCTTGTTATTATCACTGGCGGATTCGGCGGATTTTTTTACTGCCATTTGGCGGGGCGGTAGAAGTAGAAGAGCACGGGAACCGTCCGCTAAAAGAAGAGCTGGCGGTCATTTTATGCGGACCGCTTCAGCATGTCCCGCTCCAGCTCGTCGCCTGGCTTCTCATGGAAGCCTCACTTATCTCATATGACGTCTTTACGATGTTTACTTTTTATAATGTAGCGATTTTTCTAGTGAACCTTTTGCCCATTTGGCCACTTGATGGCGGGAAATTATTCTTTTTGCTCTTATCTGTTTTTTACCCTTTCCAACAGGCACATGCCCTTGCAATAAAAGGCTCTCTCATTTTTTTCGGTCTTTTGACAGCAGGGTTACTCTGTTTTGCTCCGCTGCAATTCAACGGCTGGATCCTGCTCACTTTTTTAGCCTACTCGCTTGTGATGGAGCACCGGCAGCGGCATTATATCAGGGTACGTTTTTTACTAGAACGTTATTACGGTAAAAAAGAGCAAAAGGTAGAGAAACTCATTCCGCTGAGAGCCAGTGCTGAGGAGAAAATATATGAAGTGATGGCGCGATTCCAAAGAGGCTGTAAGCATCCCATTATTATCGAACGGAATGGTGTGAAAATGAGCCAGCTCGATGAAAATGAATTACTCCATGCTTATTTTTCAGATCGAAGAACCACCTCTTCCATGGAAGATCTTCTTTTACCGTACTAATGGTGAAAATACATTGACATTCAGCGTCTAATTTGATATATTTTTTAATGTTATGGATATGTAGCACCCGTGCTACAACCGCGCGGAGCAGGTGTAAAGTGCCTATTGGCCCCCTGTATTCGGCGAGTCTGAGTTTATTAGGAGGTGCAGAGATGTACGCAATTATCGAAACTGGTGGTAAACAAGTAAAAGTTGAAGAAGGTCAAACTGTTTATGTTGAAAAACTAGCTGCTGAAGCAGGTGAAACAGTTACTTTCGAAAACGTATTGTTTGTCGGCGGAGACACTGTCAAAGTGGGTAACCCTTCAGTTGCTGGAGCAACAGTAACGGCTAAAGTTGAAAAACAAGGTCGCGGTAAGAAAATTACTGTGTTCAAGTACAAACCGAAGAAAAACAACCACAAAAAACAAGGTCATCGTCAACCTTACACTAAAGTTGTTATCGAAAAAATCAACGCTTAAGGCGTGTGAGTGATATGATCAAAGCAACCATTACTCGGTCGCCAGCAGATGAAAGCATTACGTCTTTTCAGATGACTGGACATGCCGAGTTTGCTGAAAAAGGTCAGGATCTCGTTTGTGCAGGTGTATCTGCTGTTGTTTTCGGGTCAGTCAATTCAATTATTGCACTGACAGGAATGGATCCACTGCTTGATATTGGAGATGAAGGCGGGTATTTCTCTTTTGAACTGCCAGCTGAAACAGATCCAGTCACCTTTGAAAAAGCCCAGTTGCTTTTAGAAGGCATGGTCGTTTCCTTAGAAACAATTGAACGAGATTATCACGATTATGTGAGAATATCTACAAAAAAATAGGAGGTGAACTTCATGCTTAGATTAGATCTTCAATTTTTCGCATCTAAAAAAGGGGTAGGTTCTACAAAGAACGGACGTGACTCTGAGTCTAAACGTTTAGGCGCTAAACGTGCTGATGGTCAATTCGTAACTGGTGGTTCTATCCTTTATCGTCAACGTGGAACGAAAATCTATCCAGGTGAAAACGTTGGACGCGGAGGCGACGACACTCTTTTCGCTAAAATCGACGGAACAGTTAAATTCGAACGTTTCGGTCGTGACCGTAAAAAAGTGAGCGTATATCCTGCGGCACAATAATTGCTAAAAACTCCGGTCATTGACTGGAGTTTTTTTCACTATTCAGGGAGCTTTTGCGCTTTTTACAAGTAGTACCGAAGATGATAAAAGAAGATGCACTCCATAGAATATCAAAGAATGTTTGCTGACTTTGCCTCATTTTCTCCTATACGATCAGAAAAAACAACCTTTCCTCACATAACTAGTGTTTTTCTAAGCTGTCTTCTCTGTTATAATTCAGGGAGACATATTGATGATAAGACTCCTAAAAGAGAGACCAAACGATTGGGAGTGCGATAATGGAAGAGATACCAAGTAAACAAAACGAAAAATTAACTCACGTTGCATTAACGAATGAATTGATCCATCTGCTTAGTCGTTCAAGACACGACTGGATGAATAAATTGCAGTTAATCAAAGGCAACTTGACATTAGAAAAATATGACCGAGTGTTCGAAATAATAGAAGAAATGGTCATTGAAGCACAGCATGAATCCAAACTCTCAAATTTAAAAATTCCCCAATTGGCCTATTACTTTCTAACCTTTAATTGGGAGTCGCATTTTATCACCCTAGAATATGAAGTGCTTGGTGAAACCCGAGACTTATCAGCATATGAATCGCAGCTGCTAACGGTATCACGGGAGTTGTTTTCGATATTCGATCAATCAGTTTGCCAAAAAACTGAAAATCATTTAACGGTCACCTTCCAAACGGATCATGAAGAGAATGATGTGATCTTATATTTTGATTTCAAAGGAAAATTAACAAGTTTGGATGCGTTAAATGCGTTTCATGACGCAAACTATCCATGTATGAGTATAACGCAATTTCATGTGACGAATCATGAGTCCATGATTGAGCTTTGTTTGAGGCAAGAACGAGATATGTGATGCAGAGAAACGGAGGAAGTTATGTTTGTAGATCAGGTTAAAGTGTATGTTAAAGGCGGTGACGGCGGAAACGGTATGGTGGCGTTCCGTCGTGAAAAATATGTGCCAAAAGGCGGGCCAGCAGGCGGCGACGGCGGAAATGGTGCAGATGTAGTATTTGAAGTAGACGAAGGACTCAGAACGTTAATGGACTTTCGTTATAAGCGTCATTTCAAGGCGGACCGCGGTGAGCATGGAATGAGTAAAAACCAGCATGGCCGAAATGCGGAAGAAATGATTGTTAAAGTTCCGCCGGGTACAGTTGTGACAGATGCTGAGACGGAACAAGTACTAGCTGACTTGACAGAGCATGGACAGCGGGCTGTGATTGCCAAAGGTGGACGTGGCGGACGTGGAAATTCACGCTTCGCAACACCAGCAAACCCTGCACCACAGCTGTCTGAAAACGGTGAGCCAGGTAAAGAACGTGACGTCATCTTAGAATTAAAAGTACTTGCAGATGTTGGACTTGTTGGTTTCCCAAGTGTCGGGAAGTCAACGCTGCTTTCGATTGTCTCTTCTGCGAAACCAAAAATTGCGGATTATCATTTTACAACGCTTGTGCCAAACCTCGGAGTTGTTGAAACAGACGATAACCGAAGCTTTGTCATGGCGGATCTGCCAGGACTGATCGAAGGAGCGCACGAAGGTGTTGGCTTAGGTCATCAATTTTTACGCCACATTGAACGTACACGTGTCATTGTCCATGTCATTGATATGTCTGGACTTGAAGGGCGTGACCCATACGAAGATTACGTGACGATTAACGAAGAGCTTGAGCAATACAATATGAGATTGACAGAGCGTCCGCAAATCATTGTAGCGAACAAAATGGACATGCCGGATGCAGCTGACAATCTAGCGGCATTTAAAGAAAAATTAACAGATGACTATAAAGTGTTCCCAATTAGTGCGATCACAAGAGAAGGGCTTCGTGAGCTCTTATTTGAAATCGCCAATCAGCTTGAAACAACACCGGAATTCCCGCTCTACAATGAAGAAGAGCTCTCTGATAACCGTGTGATGTACAAGTTTGATGAAGGAGAAGCAGCATTTGAGATCTCAAGAGATCCTGATGGTACGTTTGTCTTAACTGGTAAAGCACTTGAGCGACTGTTTAAGATGACAGATTTCTCAAGAGACGAGTCAGTGAAACGATTCTCTAGACAGCTGCGCGGAATGGGCGTTGATGATGCCCTGCGTGAACGTGGTGCAAAAGATGGAGACATCATTCGTCTGCTTGAATTTGAATTTGAATTTATCGATTGATCAAAAGGAGGGTCCAGTTCATGGGCTCTCCCGTTTTTAAAAGGGGAGAAAACAGGTGAAAGAAGAAACGTTCTATTTAGTAAGAGAGGATGTACTTCCGGATGCGATGCGAAAAACGCTTGAAGTCAAAAAGCTTCTCGATCGCAAAAAAGCGGATTCAGTTGCCGATGCTGTTCAAAAAGCGGATTTAAGCCGCAGTGCTTTTTATAAATATCGAGATGCTGTTTTTCCATTTTATACGATGGTCAAAGAGCAGATCATCACATTGTTTTTCCACCTGGAGGATCGGTCTGGGGCTCTGTCTAGGCTGCTGCAAATTGTGGCTGACTCTGGCTGTAATGTGTTATCCATTCACCAAACGATTCCGTTGCAAGGAAGAGCGAATGTTACCCTGTCGATCAGTACGGCCGGCATGGCAGATGATATCAATACAGTCATGAATCAATTAAGAAAACTTGAATTTGTCGAAAAAGTTGAAATTCTAGGTTCTGGGGCATAAAAGGAGAGATCATAGCAGATGAAGCAATTAACGGTAGGTTACTTTGGACCAGAGGCCACATTTACTCATTTGGCTGTCTGTTCTTGTTTTCCAAAAGATGCAGAGCAGCGGGCTTATGCAACCATTCCGCAATGTATGGATGCCGTGTCAAAGGGAGAAGTAGATTTGGCGGTCGTTCCACTTGAAAATGCACTCGAAGGATCTGTGAACTTAACAATTGATTATTTAATTCATGAGGACGCTTTGTCCATTGTGGGCGAAATGACAGCACCGATTCGCCAGCACCTGCTTGTCCATCCATCGAGAGCGGAGAGCTGGGAGACATTAGATGTGATTCAGTCACATCCGCACGCCATTGCGCAGTGTCATCAATTTTTGAAGAGGCAGTTCCCTGATATTCCGCATCGGCCAGTGGAATCAACAGGCTATGCAGCGAAATACATCAGTGAGCATCCAGATGAAGCTGTTGGTGCGATTGCGAATGAAATCGCCGCAAAAACGTACGGATTGACGATTGCGAAAAAAGACATTCATGATTATCCGCACAATCATACACGCTTTGTTATTTTACATAAAGAGGCGAAGGCATCGTTCCCAATGAATTCTGGTTTTTCTTCAAAGCCAAAAACGACCATTGTTGTCAGCCTGCCAAAGGATGATCAGTCAGGTGCATTGCACCGCGTGTTATCAGCTTTTTCATGGCGGAATCTCAATTTGTCCAAAATTGAATCGCGTCCGACAAAAACAGGCCTTGGACACTATTTATTTATCATTGATATCGAAAAAGAGATGGATGATGTACTTGTCCCTGGCGCCATTCAAGAATTAGAAGCGATTGGCTGTGAAGTGAAACTACTCGGCAGCTATCAAACATATGAATTAACGAATGAAAAATAGTGTCCTCTTGGGGACACTATTTTTTTAGTCTTTAATGAGAAATCCAGCGTCATCAAGCGCTTGAATGGCTTGGTCAAGCTGCTTTTGGCTGTAGGAAGTAAGGGTATGTAAGTGTACGCCGTCTGTCAGCTCTGATAAGTAGGAGGCGCCCGTATTAGAAATATGATGAACGAAGTCAGCCACTTGTTTGCGCGTACTCACTCGAATAGAGGCCGTCAGCTCCCCGTAGACAGGGTGCTCAATGATCACGTCTTTCACCGTTACACCATAGTCTACAATCAGTGTCAGCTCCTCTTCTGTACGATGAGGATCGTGCTTGCAAGCGATAATCTGTTCAATTTCAGTTTCCGGTGTATGCTGCGCCATATACACATAGCCTTGGCTTGTGGCAATAATGGGTTCGTTTTTTGCTTTGAGTAATGAAATATCTTGTACAATGACTTGTCGTGAGACAGCGGCTTTTTTAGCTAAAAAACTTCCGGTGAGTGGTGTATCTGTCTCTTTCAGCCACTTTAAAATGGCGTTTCTTCTTTCTTCGCCAATGAGTTTTCTCTCTTGTTCCACGTTTATGCTCCTTTCTTCTCCTTTTGCAAGCTTTCAAATGTATGCAAAAGCAGATCGATGTCATCCTTTGATGATCCTCGTCCAAATGATAGTCGAATGAATTGAAGGGCATCACGATCTGATACATGTAATGCCTTTACAGCAGGGGAAGGATGATGATAACCAGAAGAGCACGCACTTCCAGTAGATATACAAATTCCATGCCGGTTACAAGCTAACATTACATATTGTCCTTCAAACCCTTCAAAAAAACAACCAATAATATGAGGCAGCGTGCGGCGCTGGTCACTTTCTTGCAGCATGCGGACAGGCAGCTTCCGTTTTTTTAGCTGCTGAAGAAAATAATCACGAAGCTGAATATCTAGCTGTTGCTGTTGATCTATTTTCAGCATGATTTGCTCGCTCGCAGCTACAAAAGCACCGATGCATGGCACGTTCACTGTCCCTGGGCGTAGACCATTTTCCTGAACAGTATGTTGATATATAGGCTTCCAAGGGACATGTGCTCCCATATAGACAGCACCGGCGCCCTTAGGTGCATACACTTTATGACTCGAAATGGAGAGGGCATCAACTCCAAGTTCTTTAATCGACACATGCATTTTTCCGAATGTCTGCACTGCATCTGTATGAAAAAGAATATCTCTTTCTTTTAAGAGCGTTGCTAATTCAGCTAATGGCTGAATAATCCCAGTTTCTGAGTTGGCATGCTGGATGGATACTAGTCCGGTTTCAGGCAATAGAGCCTGTTTGAGAATCTCCTTTGTGATAATTCCTTCTTGATTCGGTTCTATGACCGTCACCTTCACACCGAGACGCTGAAAGGCATTGACCGCATGATGAACGGAAGGGTGCTCTACTGATGTGGTAATGACATGCTGTTTATGTGGAGGCAGCCCATTTATGATCGATTGAATCGCAAGGATATTGGATTCAGTTCCGCCACTTGTAAAGTAAATACTATCAGGTTCGCCCCCTAGAATCGCTGCAAGTGATTGTCTGCTGTAAGCCAAGATTTCATTTGCTCTTCCTCCTGCATCATGCAGGCTGCTCGCATTTCCGTAACATTCTTTGCTCAACTGCTGAAATACATGCAGTGATTCCTCAGAAACAGGTGTAGAAGCTGCATAATCTAAATAAATCAAATCCATCCATCTCCTGTGTGAAAATTTTTTCTTGTATTTATTGTAGTGTTGTGTAATGATATGTGTCAAGACAGGTGTAAATGACAGGAGGGGCGATTGTGTCATCTATCAAAAAAGTCATTGTGGTGGGGTCGGGCATTGCGGCTCTTTCATTTGTGAATACGATCTCAGAGAACTGCCAAGTCATCATGATGACAAAAAAACAATTTTCCTCTAGTAATTCCATGCTCGCACAAGGGGGAATCGCTGCAGCCTTTTCCGCACATGATTCTGTCGATCAGCATGTGCAAGACACTTTAGCTGCGGGGTGTGGTCACAATGATGACAAAACTGTACAGGAGATCGTCCATCATGGAAAAGATCTTGTAAAGAAGCTCGTAGAAGAGGGCTGCCCATTTGATCGAGATGAAACGGGAATTCCGCAGTTAGGTAAAGAGGGAGCCCATACGACCCATCGTATTCTGCATGCAGGAGGAGATCAAACGGGAAAAACCCTCGTGCAGTTTTTGAAAGGGAAGCTCGGCTCACACATTCATGTATACGAAAATCATCATGTCATGGATCTATTAGTTCATGAAGGGGTATGTACCGGTGTTGTGTGGAAAGACGAAAAAGGTCATGTACATACAATGACCGCAGATGCAGTTGTATTATCCACTGGCGGCTGTGGTTCCTTATATGAAACAAACACAAATGATCCGTCTGTGACAGGAGACGGTCTGATGATGGCCTATCGCGCAGGGGCACAGCTAGTAGATCTCGAATTTGTGCAATTCCATCCGACCCTTTTGACCACTTCAGGTAAAGCGATCGGTCTCGTATCAGAGGCAGTCAGGGGAGAGGGCGCCTATTTAGAAGATGAATCAGGCAGGCGGATCATGAAAGGAATGCACTCGCAGAGCGATTTAGCGCCTAGAGATGTGGTGGCAAGGACCATTTTCCATGAGCAGCAACTCGGTCATTCCATTTATCTGAACATCCGTGATATTCCGTATTTTTCTGCACGTTTTCCTGCGATTGCTTCGATGTGTCAGCGTGCGGGAGTTGATATGGCAAGCGGAAGGCTGCCAGTTTCACCCGGTATGCACTTTTTAATGGGTGGAATTAAGGTGAATGAACATGGAGAAACAACAGTTCCATCACTTTTTGCCATTGGTGAAGCAGCTTGTACAGGTTTACACGGCGCCAATCGATTGGCAAGTAATTCGCTCTTAGAAGGTCTCGTTTTAGGAAACAACGCAGCACGGTATATTGAGCGGTTGCAAGCCCGGCAAGATAAAAAACTTGCTCTTTCCATTCAAGAAGTATGGTCTGTCCCAACGGTTTCACAGGCTCAGCTCAGAAAATGGATGACAACATATGCCGCAATTGTGAGAGATGAAAAAGGCTTACAGACTTTGCTCGATCATTTAGAACAAGTCTCTTTTCAGCAAATCAATGTGAAGAATATCACAAATGAACAGATCGAAATAACGAATCAATGGGCTTTAGCCATATGCCTTGTCAAATCCGCATTACTCCGAACAGAAAGCAGGGGCGGTCATTATCGCACCGATTATCCAAATCGGCACGATGCTTCGTGGCGAGCAAAACAGATTGTACATGAACAGGGCCATATTTATACCGTAAAAAATGAAAGGATTGGTGCCAAATGGAACGTTTACAGTTAAAGCAAATGCTCACTCATTTTTTAAAAGAAGATATTGGGTTTGGAGATGTATCCGCTGATGCCATCTTTGGAGACAAGAAAGGAACAGCTTACATCATGGCGAAACAATCAGGCGTATTGGCCGGGACACAAGTCATTGATATGGGATACAAACTGCTGAATGAACAAGTTCAAACTGAGCTGTTTTTCCAGGAAGGTGATTGGATTCATGAAGGGGCTGTACTGGCACAAATAACTGGTCCCGTCAACGACTTGCTGAAAGGGGAGCGGGTGGTGTTGAATATCCTGCAAAGAATGACAGGGATTGCTACACTAACGCATGAAGCAGTAGAGCGATTAGCTGATCCGTCTATTACGATTTGTGATACGAGAAAGACGACACCCGGTTTGCGCATGCTGGAGAAGTACGCAGTAAAAGTTGGAGGCGGAAAGAATCATCGTTTCGGCTTATCCGATGGTGTGATGATTAAAGATAATCATATTGCGGCTTGTGGTTCTATCAGGGAAGCTGTGGAGAAAGCAAGAGCATACGCCGGTCATATGGTGAAAATTGAGGTGGAAATTGAATCAGAAGCACAGCTGATGGAAGCCATTGATGCCAAAGCAGATGTCATCATGTTTGACAACTGCTCTCCAGACGAAGTGAAGCGCTTTAAAAAAATGACCCCTGAAACCATATTGACTGAGGCATCAGGCGGCATCACGTTAGAGAATGTGGCTAACTACCGGGGGACAGGTGTAGACCTTATTTCACTTGGATTCCTCACACATTCTGCTCCATCATTCGATTTTAGTATGAATATGGAATTCAGCCATAAAGGGGGAACGACTCATGTCCATGCTTGATGTGTTAGCAGCACAGCATACAGCCATGATGCCAGATGAATATAAACAGCGCACTTATGATGAAATGAAAGAGAAAGTATTAGAGATTAAACGCGCCTTTGGATCAAAGCTTTTTATACCGGGTCATCATTATCAAAAAGATGAAGTCATCCAATTTGCTGATGTGACAGGTGATTCATTGCAGCTTGCACAAATTGCTGCTGACAATCACGAAGCAGAATACATTGTATTTTGCGGGGTTCATTTTATGGCAGAAACGGCCGATATGTTATCAAAAAAGAATCAGCACGTCTTTTTGCCAGATATGAGAGCAGGTTGTTCAATGGCAGATATGGCGAATATGAAACAAACAGACAGGGCGTGGGATCAGCTCACTGAGCTGTTTGGAGATACGATCCTTCCGCTGACTTATGTAAACTCAACGGCTGATATTAAAGCATTTGTCGGCAAGCATGGCGGATCGACTGTCACATCTTCAAACGCTAAAAAAGTATTGGAGTGGGCGCTGACCCAAAAAGAGCGGATTCTTTTTCTACCTGATCAGCATTTAGGGCGTAACACGGCCTATGATTTAGGAATTCCGCTAGAGGAAATGGCTGTCTGGGATCAAATAGAAGAAAAGCTCATCACCGACCAACCGCTTCATCGAATCAAAATGATTTTATGGAAAGGTCATTGCTCTGTTCATGAGAAATTTACCATTGAGAATATTGAACAAACGAGAAAACGTGACCGTGACATACAGATTCTTGTTCATCCAGAGTGTACGCATGAAGTCGTAAAGGCATCTGATCTAGCTGGTTCAACGAAATTTATTATTGATACGATCAAGCAGGCACCAGCAGGAAGCAAGTGGGCCATTGGAACAGAAATGAATTTAGTGAACCGCATCATTGACCAGCACCCTGACAAACAAATTGAATCCCTCAATCCAGATATGTGTCCATGTTTGACAATGAACCGTATTGATCTGCCTCATCTACTATGGTCACTTGAAAGCATTGAAAAAGGGGAGCCAGTCGGTTTGATTCAAGTGAATGAAGAGACGACAAAAGAGGCATTGCTCGCTTTAAATAAGATGCTGACCATTAAATAATGAAGTGTCCCCTCCTATCAGAAAACAAGTTTTTATCATATCGGCTTGTAAATAGGCATAAATTTATGTTGAAACATATTGTACTTCTGACATAACCGCTACGTTCACGTTTTGCATAGGAGGGGAAAACGTTGAAAATTCATATTGTGCAAAAAGGAGACTCCCTTTGGAAAATTTCAAAGAAGTACGGAGTCGACTTTCAAGAATTGAAAAAATTAAATTCGCAGCTCAGTAATCCAGATTTAATTATGCCAGGAATGAAAATCAAAATTCCATCTAGTGGTGTTCCTGTCAAAACCGATCATCACAAAGCAAAAGAAATGCCAAAAGCAAAAGAACACCCGTATGTAAAAGAAAAGCCAAAGGATGTCGTGCAAGTTCAAGATACGAAGCCGAAGGAAAAGCCGAATGAACCGGTACCTTATGTGCCACCAGTACCAAAGATTGAACAGCCAGTTTTTCCACAAGTTGATGTAAACTATTATCAGACGAATCTCTACCAGCCATTCACGCCTCCTCCGAAAAAAGAACATCATGAGAAAAAAGATTACGTTCATGAAAAGAAAGATCATGTTCATGAGAAAAAGGATCATAAAGATCACAAGGACCATTTTCATCATGAAAATAAGGATCATTTCAAAGATGAAGTGGCAAAGGGATATGATCCATTCATTCATATCCCACATCAAAAAGAGGAGGGAAAAGATATGGAACATAGTAATTACCCAAACCTTCCTAATTTCCCGCAAATGCCGAATGTTGGAGGGGCAGCAGTAGGGGGCATGGCTGAAAATAAAGAGCATCACCACCATCATCAAGAGTCATATGATCCTTATTATGGTTATGGTCATTACATGCCAGCAATGTATCCATATCCGCAACAAATGGTACCCGCTTCTCCTATTTTACCGGGATCAGGCCTTTGTTATCCGGTACAGCCGTATTATCATCATCACATGATGCCGTACCCTTACCCGGCGGCTCAGCCATATTATCCTGCGTATCAAGCACCGGCTTATTATGGTGAAAATCATGAGCATCATGCAAACGACGGGCATCACTGGCACCACCATATGCATCCAAATGCAGGAGCGAATGCGAATGCCAATGCCAATGTCAATCAAGGCTTTTATCCAAACGCTCCAAATGAAGCATATGGCAAGGAAGACTGCGGATGCGATGATGGGATGAAGCATCATCAACCATGGCCTGGACATTATCCAAACCCTGTTCCATATGGTCAAATGGGTGCTTATCCAGCTCAGCCTTATATGCAGCAGCCTTATCAAAACCCATCTGTTTTTGCAAGACCAGAAGAAGACGAAGAAGATTAATGACACAAGGAACGATCTCAATCGTTCCTTTTTTTGTTTATAACTGACAGCTTGTTTTTGTCCTCAACTGTACATGCTAAAACAGAGCCTGTTTTGCGCTCATGAGATTCAATTTGTACAGGGGGTTTTTCGTTTGAGACAAAAATGGCAAAAAACAATCGCCTTAGTGCTTCTACCTATTGGATTAACGGCATGTGGTACAAATAACAATGCGGGTGTAGATACACGTCATAATCAATCAGGCCAGCCAGTTGGATACCACTCCAATCAACAGGCAACAGACAACAACCAAGATCATCAAGGACCGGTTTCTGAGCTTATGGAGGGAATGAACGGAAGAAATACAACGAATGTTGATGATCGTTCACGCCCTACACAGGATCAAGTGAGAATGCCACTTACTGGTGGAGATGGACGCTACAGTCATGGAGATATGAACTATCATAACCAAATGTCGTTCTCTGGCTACGATAAACAAGAGAACATCCAGCGTTCAAGAAAAATCGCCAACCGAGTGAACAAAATGAACCATGTGACAGACTCACAAGTCATGGTGACGGATGAAAATGTGTATATTGCTCTTAAAACAGATGGGCGCTTGACATCAGAGGGTGTATCACAAGTAGAAGAAGCAGCGACTCGTTATGCAGATGGAAGAGCTGTCCAAGTCATTAAAGACGAAGGCGCATTTACACGCTTCAGAGATATGAGAAAAACGCAATTTGAAACAGGTCAGACAGGCATGACCCGTTAAGCTGAAATAAAAAAGGCTAAAGTTCATGACGAACTTTAGCCTTTCTTTAAAAATAAACTTTGATCCCGATATAAAATTCATAAAAGAAATAACAGCCAAATCCAAGTAATAAAATACCGGCAATAATGGAAGTCCACTTAATCATTGTTCGGTTCATCACTTTTCTTGTTAGGGAAACAATCGTGAGAAGACCGATGTCATGAAGAAGAATCCCTGCCAAAATACCCGCAGCAGCCAATATAAATTCAGATGAATTTGTATTCGTATAAGCATCTGCCAGTACAGCACCAAACACAGATACCCAGAACACAAGGTTTCCAGGTGATACCGCGACGAGCAGCCCATTTCGGTATGTTTTAGCGAATGATTTATTCACTTTTTCTCCTGCTAAATGGATGTCTTGATCCGCATTTTTAATCGAATCGTAGGCAAGAATCATTAAAAAGATGGCACCGATCAGCCAGAGCGGAATTTGGATAAAGGGCAAAGATAAAAATTGAGCAAATCCAGCATATAAAGCCAAGATGAGCAATATATCGATGGTCATACCACCAGCGCCTACAGTTAATCCATGAAAGAATCCGTTTTTTAATCCCTGCTTTGTCATTTCAACCGTGATCGCTCCAACAGGTAGAGCAATTGAGAATCCAACGACGATAAATGTAAGAAATGTTTGCAATCGACTAGAACTTCCTTTGAATCATGTTTGTATAAAAATTCTCCGTTTAGATTAATTATACATACTAGGAGAAAAGGATCAATGATTATTTCTGATTTAATCGAAATGAGAGAGATAAATCGTGTATAGAAAGATGTATATCGTGAAGATCGTGTATTCATTGTAGGGGAAAGGAACTATTTTCCTGAAACTTCTTTTTTTCATTTCTCAGCTATGCTACACTGTTGTGGAAATCAATATAAGTGACTAGGGGTGCCCGGAAATGCGGGCTGAGAGAGAAGACAAGCTTCTTAACCCTTTGGACCTGATCTGGCTCGTACCAGCGTGGGGAAGTTGAAGACGATACATGTGCCATATGAATGGCATACATGTTTTTTTCTGACGACGAAACCAGGTTCTTTACATAGAATCTGGTTTTTTGCTGGTGCTGATTCCATCCTGACCGGTCACACGAAAAGAAGGAGTGAACAGCAAATGAATGAAAAGACAAATGTTCCATCAACGCAATCTTTATTATCAAACTTTGAAGGTAGTCGAAAGGTATATGAACAAGGCTCAAGACCTGACATTTTGGTGCCAAAAAGAGAAATCGTGCTCACAAATACAGTGACACAAGCAGGTGATATCGAAAATGAACCGATTCGTGTGTACGATACAAGTGGACCGTATACAGATGAGGAGGCTCATATTGATGTCACAAAGGGATTAAAGCGCCTGAGATCAGCATGGATTAAGGAAAGAGAAGATACTGAAAGCTATGAAGGGCGTCAAGTAAAGCCAGAAGATAATGGATATCGCTTGAATGGGAAAGAATCCTATCAAGCTGCCCATACAGATTTTCATCATGTACCGCTCCGCGGGAAACAAGGTGCTTGTGTGACGCAAATGCATTATGCGAAAAAGGGCATCATTACGCCTGAAATGGAGTTTATCGCTTTGAGAGAACAGCTAAGTCCTGAGTTTGTTAGAGAGGAAGTGGCTAGTGGAAGAGCGGTCATTCCAGCGAATATCAACCATCCTGAAAGTGAGCCGATGATCATCGGGAAGAATTTTCACGTGAAAATTAATGCGAATATTGGCAATTCAGCTGTGACGTCGTCCATTGAAGAAGAGGTGGAGAAGATGACATGGGCAATTAGATGGGGGGCAGATACGATGATGGACCTGTCTACAGGAAAGGATATTCATACAACAAGAGAATGGATTATCCGCAATTCCCCAGTCCCAGTAGGAACTGTCCCGATTTATCAGGCACTTGAAAAAGTGAATGGAATCGCAGAAAATTTGACGTGGGAAGTATACCGAGACACATTAATTGAACAGGCAGAGCAAGGGGTTGACTACTTCACCATTCATGCGGGCGTCCTGTTAAGGTATATTCCGCTCACAGTCGACCGGGTCACTGGAATTGTTTCAAGAGGCGGAGCCATTATGGCAAGATGGTGTCTCGCTCATCATCAAGAGAACTTTCTGTATACCCATTTTGAAGAAATTTGTGAAATCATGAAAACATATGACATTGCCTTTTCGCTTGGGGACGGGCTCAGACCTGGATCCATTGCGGACGCAAATGACGAAGCGCAGTTTGCAGAGCTGGAAACGTTAGGGGAATTGACAGAGATCGCTTGGAAACATGATGTACAGGTCATGATTGAAGGACCTGGTCATGTTCCAATGGATAAAATCAAAGAGAATGTCGATAAGCAGATGGAGATATGCAAAGAGGCACCTTTTTATACGTTAGGTCCTCTAACAACAGATATTGCACCGGGATATGATCATATTACATCCGCGATCGGTGCGGCGATGATCGGCTGGTATGGAACAGCCATGCTGTGCTATGTGACACCAAAAGAGCATTTAGGTCTGCCGAACAAAGAAGATGTAAGAGAAGGTGTCATCGCCTATAAAATCGCCGCACATGCAGCTGATGTAGCAAAAGGACATCCTGCTGCTCAAAAGCGTGATGATGCCTTATCAAAAGCGAGATTTGAATTCAGATGGCGGGATCAATTTCATCTGTCACTTGACCCAGAACGAGCGCTGGCATTCCATGATGAAACATTGCCTGCTGAAGGTGCTAAAACCGCTCATTTCTGTTCCATGTGTGGACCAAAGTTTTGCAGTATGAAAATATCCCATGACATCCGCAACCAATCAGAAGAAGTGAAAAGAGAGATGGAGAAGAAGGCAAAAGAGTTTATCAATCAAGGCAGTCAAATCTATCAATCCTAAAAAAAACTCGCACTCCTCTAGTGCGGGGTTTTATAAAACGGCTGAAATGGCTTTTCTCACGAGGTGGAAAAATGCTTTTACTGCAATCGCCATCGTTTCAATACTTGGGATGAGGGCATCTGTTAAATGAAATAGAACTGTTTGTCTCTCTGGAGATGTTCGTTTTTTCTTTTGTTTCATAAAGACAGCCTCCTTTTCATTCAATATACTTCTTTTGAAGAGTATATAGATAGATATGTTGTGCGAATTTAAACAAAATTTAAACTTCTTGTGTTTAGAAGGAAAGAAGCAGGGGAAACGGATTGAATAGAGAATGAATGAAAAGAGCTGACCGATCCGGTTAGTGAACAAGACAGAGTGGAAGGTGATCTTATGATGAAAGTATTTAAGGTAACATTTCATATGAACAATGGGGAAGTGCTCGATTTCGAGCTGAAACGTCCAGCTACCTATGATGTGTATAAAAAAATTGAGGAAGCCAATCATTGGTTTAAGCTGAATAATGAAATCATTAACCTATTAAATGTGAATAGTATCCATGTAGAAACAGAATAAAACGAAAAGCCGCTCAAAGAGAGCGGCTTTCAGCGTGTAGACAAACCCTCGCATTCGGTGTCAGTCCTGCGTGCCGGTGCTCACGAATGTCAAATTCGCTCCGCGCCGGTACTCGTCCTTCCTAGACTGCAAAGGTTTTCTATCACGCTGAAAAGAAGACAAAGGGCTAAAATAAAGTTCATTTTAGCCCTTTGTCAACAATCTGAAAGCCGCTCGAAAAGAGCGGCTTTCATTATGCAGTAAAATCATTTCGATTGTTCAGCTGACCTCGAGACAGCCAGTTTTTCTTATACAAATAGGCAATCACTTCAAGCCACAGACGCGGCGCTTTTTTAGGGAAAAAAGGTTTTTGATAATAGGCGTATGCAGCTTTTAAATCATCCCATTGATGACATGTTTTCGTTTGCGTGAAGCGGGCGACGTCAATGACCCTGACGCGGCCATCCTTTGTTAAAATTAAATTTCGCAGATGAATATCAGAAGGATTTAAACCTTTCGCGCGTGCTTCTTCTAGCGCATCATCTACTTGTTCAATCATTTGTTTTTTGATCGGAATTCCTTTTGTCAGGCATTCATAGAAAGTATAACCTTTAATATATTCCATTAAAATATACTGATCCCCAGACTCGTAAATCTCAGGATAATAGGAGGAGCCGGAAAGTTTTTCATAAATTGCAGCCTCTTTGCGGGCGATGTTTCGATAAGAAGGAAAAAAGACTTTTAACGCCATTTTTTTGCCGTCTTTTTTGTATGAAAATACATAGGCACTTCTTCCTTTGCCGCACAGCTCAAGCTCAGCCGGTTTAAAGACGAGCTTATTAAAACGCTTTTCTTCTTGATACTGAATCGATTCGGCTAATCTTTTGACATCTGACATTGACTTCACCTTCTTTGGTTTCAGTTTATGCGGCTGAAAAACGAATGATGAAAAAACCATGTGATTCGGTAGAGCAATGGATTGTATAAAACATAACATTTACGCACGAAGGATACAACGAAAGACGCTCAATATGTGTCAAGACATCGATTTGGTTAATGTGGAGCAAAATGGGTCAAACTACATATGTCATGCATCGATCTTATGTTCTAAAGAGGTGTAAATAGTGAAAGTGAAAATAAAGTATTTCGTTACAGGACTTATCATGACAAGTGTACTCTTTTTCGCTGTTGATATGGAAGCAGCAGAACACTTGCAAAAAGAGTCAAAAACCATCAACGTTCAGCTTGAAAAGGTCTATCTAGACGGCGATGTGAGTATTGAAAGACAGCGGGCATCATTAGAAGACAAAGACACATTTTGGGCCCAGTATAAGGGCTGGACATTGGTAGAACAGCGAGAGGATTTTGCCCTTTTTAGAAAGCAAATTGACGATATATCGCCTTTAAGTAAAGCAAATGGATATATCGGATTATCAGAAGACGGCGTGATTTCTACGTTTCATGGAAGGCCTGACGGGTGGGCGGAGCCTATTCATCTCTTTTTTCAAATTGATACGTCCCGCTTGGAAAGTCATGTAGAGCAGCAGCTTGCACAAGGCATTCCGTTTCGAACAAAAGATGAATTTGAGCATGTGCTTGAAGTCATGAAACCTTACCGAAATGAACAATCGTTTTAATCGTATGACAGCTTGCTGGTGTGAAGACCGCAAGCTCTTTTTCATGGGTTGACGATGAAAAAAGGCTGAGCGAACGTATGTTAACTTTTATTACGGTTTTCTCTTCGATTTATGTTACAATGGAGAACAGTCAAAGAGGTGAAAACGGTGATAGAGTTTGTAAAAGGGACCATTGATTATGTGTGCCCGCAATATGTTGTCATTGAAAACGGCGGAGTGGGATATCAAGTCTATACCCCAAATCCGTTTATCTATCGAGTAACAAAACAAGAAACGATTTATACGTATCATTACATAAAGGAAGACGCTTTTTCGTTATATGGATTCCAAACACGAGAAGAAAAAGCGTTGTTCACAAAACTGTTAAATGTCACAGGGATTGGACCGAAGGGTGCGCTTGCGATTCTTGCTTCCGGTGACCCTGGCGCTGTCATTTCAGCGATCGAACGAGAGGATGAAGCTTTTCTCATTAAATTCCCGGGTGTTGGCAAAAAAACAGCACGACAGATCATTCTAGATCTGAAAGGGAAGCTCGCAGATGTGGTGCCTGAAATGATAGGAAACTTATTTAACCACGAGGATCATATCCAGATTGAAACGCAGCAAAGCGCTTTAGATGAAGCGGTTGAAGCCTTAAGTGTCCTTGGGTATGGTGATCGTGAAATCAAAAAGGTTCTTCCTTTATTAAAAGAAGAGAAGAATCTTACAACCGATCAATATGTGAAAAAAGCTTTACAAAAAATGTTGAAATAGGGTGATGTCTCATGGATGAACGGCTCGTCTCAACTGAAGCAGACAACCATGAATCAGCCATTGAGCAAAGTCTGCGTCCACAGACGCTTAGTCAATATATTGGCCAGCAGAAAGTAAAGGATAATCTCAGCGTATTTATTGAAGCTGCCCGAATGAGGCAGGAAACGCTGGATCACGTTCTTTTATATGGGCCGCCGGGACTTGGGAAAACAACGCTTGCGTCGATCATTGCCAATGAAATGAATGTTCAGCTGCGTACAACGTCTGGACCAGCGATTGAACGCCCTGGCGATTTGGCGGCGATCTTAACATCTCTTGAACCTGGCGATGTTCTGTTTATTGATGAAATTCATCGCTTGCAGCGTTCAATAGAGGAAGTGCTATATCCAGCGATGGAGGACTTTTGTCTAGATATCGTGATTGGAAAAGGAGATACAGCACGCTCTGTGCGGCTTGATTTACCGCCATTTACGCTTGTAGGTGCTACAACCCGTGTTGGGCTTTTAACAGCGCCGCTTCGTGATAGGTTTGGGGTTCATGCAAGATTGGAATACTATGAGCAAAGAGATTTGGCTCACATTGTAGCAAGAACAGCCGAGCTGTTTGAGATTGGGATCGACATTCGTTCAGCTGAAGAGATTGCAAGAAGATCTAGAGGCACACCGAGGGTCGCCAATCGTCTGCTCAGAAGAGTAAGAGATTTTGCGCAGGTGCTTGGAAATCATGCGATCACACAAGACATTGCAGAAGATGCTCTTGAGCGTCTGCAAGTTGACAGACTCGGACTTGATCATATCGATCATAAACTGCTTTTAAGTATGATTGAAAAATTTAGAGGCGGTCCTGTTGGACTTGATACGATCTCAGCGACAATTGGAGAAGAATCACATACGATTGAAGATGTGTACGAACCGTATTTACTGCAAATTGGTTTTCTGCAAAGAACACCAAGAGGGCGGGTCGTCACAAGAGAAGCGTATGAACATTTTCATATGGAGGTTCCGATTCGTGACTGAATTCCCTAAAATGTTGATGATTTTAGGTGGTGTCCTTTTTGCCGCAGGTTTAGTGTTTCAATTGGTTGGGAAACTTCCAGGCGATATTTTCGTGAAAAAAGGGAATGTAACGTTCTTTTTTCCTGTGATTACATGCATTGTCATTAGCATCGTCCTAACCATTTTACTCAATGTCTTCGGACGGATGAAATAACGTTAACTAGTTAACTACAGAATAGGTGAAGGAAATGAAGTTAGAACTATTTGATTTTGATTTACCAGAAAGATTGATTGCACAAGTGCCGCTTGAAAAACGAGATGCATCAAGACTGATGGTCTTAAATAAACAAACAGGTGACATCACACATGATACATTCTCGCAAATCACAGATTACTTTCAAAAGGGTGATTGTCTCGTTTTAAACAATACACGTGTATTGCCTGCACGTCTGTTTGGAACGAAAGAGGATACGGGTGCTAAAGTGGAGCTGCTTCTTTTGAAACAAGAAGAAGGAGACAAATGGGAAACGCTCGTGAAACCAGCAAAACGTGTGAAAAACGGAACAGTCATTACATTTGGTGATGGACGATTAAAAGCGGTATGTACAGAAGAACTGGAACATGGCGGAAGAAAAGTTGAGTTTCAGTATACAGGCATTTTTTATGAAGTACTTGAATCCTTAGGTGAAATGCCACTGCCTCCGTACATTAAAGAGCAGCTTGACGATCGTGAGCGTTATCAAACCGTTTATTCCAAAGAGGTTGGTTCGGCTGCTGCGCCTACTGCCGGTCTTCACTTTACAAATGAACTGCTGGATGCACTGAAAGCAAAAGGAGTGCATATTGCGTTTATTACGCTCCATGTAGGACTTGGCACATTTCGACCGGTCAGTGCTGAACGCATTGAAGAACATGAAATGCACGCAGAGTTTTACGAAATGAATGAAGAAACGGCAGAAGAGCTTAATCGCGTGCGCAAAGAAGGCGGGCGGATTATTTCAGTCGGAACAACTTCGACAAGAACGCTTGAAACCATTGCAAGTGCTTATGATGGTGAATTCAAAGCGTCAAGCGGCTGGACATCGATTTTTATTTACCCAGGCTACACATTTAAGGCAATTGATGGCATGATCACGAATTTCCACTTGCCAAAATCGTCTTTAATTATGCTTGTCAGTGCATTAGCTGGACGAGAACACGTCCTAAAAGCGTACAATGAGGCTGTAAAAGAGGAATACCGATTCTTCAGTTTTGGTGATGCCATGCTGATTCAATAAAATCATACAACAAAGACAGGAGGGCTCATTTTTGTCGCAATTACCGATACGTTATGAGTTCATTAAATCATGCAAACAAACAGGTGCACGTCTTGGGCGCGTTCATACACCGCACGGCTCCTTTGAAACACCTGTATTTATGCCAGTTGGTACACTGGCTACAGTCAAAACAATGGCGCCTGAAGAGTTAAAAGCAATGGAAGCAGGCATCATTTTAAGCAATACGTATCATTTATGGCTGCGCCCGGGGCATGACATTGTCAAAGAAGCAGGCGGCCTGCACAAATTTATGAACTGGGATCGAGCGATTCTAACAGATTCAGGCGGTTTCCAAGTGTTTTCTTTGAGTGAATTTAGAAAAATTGAAGAGGAAGGCGTTCACTTCCGTAATCACTTAAATGGAGATAAGTTGTTCCTTTCTCCTGAAAAAGCGATGGAGATTCAAAATGCGCTCGGCTCAGATATTATGATGGCATTTGACGAATGCCCTCCATACCCAGCAGAGTACGATTATATGAAACGGTCTGTAGAACGGACAAGCAGATGGGCAGAGCGCTGCTTAACAGCGCACCAGCGTCCAGAGGATCAAGGACTGTTTGGCATTGTGCAGGGCGGAGAATACGAAGAGCTTCGTAAACAAAGTGCAAAAGATCTTGTTTCACTTGATTTCCCAGGCTACGCCATTGGAGGTTTATCTGTTGGTGAACCAAAAGATGTGATGAACCGTGTGCTGGAGTTCACAACGCCATTTTTACCGGATGACAAGCCAAGATACTTAATGGGTGTTGGCTCACCAGATTCATTAATTGACGGCGCGATTCGCGGTGTCGATATGTTTGACTGTGTACTGCCGACGCGAATTGCCAGAAACGGTACGCTCATGACAAGTGAAGGACGCCTTGTTGTGAAAAATGCTAAATATGAGCGTGATTTCAGACCAATCGATGAAAACTGTGACTGCTACACATGTAAAAACTACACACGCGCTTATATTAGACATTTGATCCGTACTAATGAGACGTTCGGAATTCGATTAACAACTTATCATAATCTTCATTTTCTGTTAAAATTAATGGAGCAAGTGAGAGAAGCTATCCGTGAGGATCGTTTAGGTGATTTTAGAGAAGAGTTTTTTGAGCGTTATGGCTTTAACAAACCGAATGCGAAAAACTTTTAACGCATAAACGAAAGGCTTTACAATGCTTTAGAAAGGGGTGAGATAGAATGGATGGTGGTATGGGTTCAATCATTATGATTGTTGTCATGTTTGCTGTGCTTTACTTCTTGTTAATCCGTCCACAGCAAAAGCAACAAAAAGCTGTGCGTCAGATGCAGCAATCTTTATCAAAAGGCGATAAAATCGTCACAATCGGTGGTTTACACGGTGAAATCGACTACATTGATGAATCAAAAGTGGTCATCAAAACAAGCGAAAACAACCGTTTAACTTTCGACCGACGTGCTATTAGAGAATTAGCTGACAAAGGTTAATCCTCCAATACATAGCGATAAAAAAAGAGCGATATCATTCGCTCTTTTTTTATTTGCCCCGAAGATTAACGCCAATCATTCCCCCTAGCATACAAATTCCCAAAAAGGCTGCATGATAGATGAATTGTTCTGGTGAAAAGGTTTCTCCAAACCCTAAATATTGAAATAAAAAAACAGTGAGTGAAAAGATAAAAGAGGTCATGGCGCCAATGAGCCAGCCCCGTTCCTTTGCTTTCCCTCCAGAAATCATTCCTCCTAGAAAAAGTGCCGCAAAGGACAAGATCATGATCATCCATTTAAACGATGATTCCTGCATACTTGTGAAGGTAAGCATCAGTGATACAAGTAAGCTTGTGACAATCATCACGACAAAAATAGCAATTAAGCCAGATAAAATGCCTTTTCCTATTTGTTTCGTTTCCTGCATGTGATTCGTCTCCTCTCCAATTGACCGAAGCTTGTCTTTTACTAAAATGTATTCACGGAGAAGAAAAAATAGACATGTTTCTCGTGATAAAAACCGAGGCTTTCTTTTCTACATAAATAAAGTGTTTTGACACAAGCTATGGTGGAGAAGGAGGGGTTACATCATATGCAGGACATCTTAATTATCTCCATGAGAACGATCATTTTATATTTTCTCATTTGGTTTATCTTTCGTTTAATGGGCAAAAGGGAGATTGGGGAACTGAGTATTTTAGATCTTGTTATTTTTATGATGATCGCTGAAATTGCGGTGCTCGCCATAGAAGAAGTTGAGGATCACATGTTACATACAGTATGGCCGATCCTGCTGTTAACCTTCATTCAAATCACCCTTGCCTATTTGTCACTAAAATTCCAAGGTGTCCGGCGTTTTCTCGACGGTAAGCCGGCCCTGCTCATCATCAACGGAAAAATAGATGAGGGTGCGATGAGAAAACAGCGATACAATTTTGATGATTTGCTCATTCAATTAAGAGAAAATAACATCGATAGTATCCAGGATGTCTCATATGCCATCTTAGAGCCTTCAGGGAAGCTCGCCGTTGTTGAAAAAGAAAACAAGCGCAAACATGCAGCGCTTGAGCTCCCTCTTATTGCAGACGGTGTGGTTCAGCATGATCATCTCAAGCAGATCAACCATGATGAACAGTGGCTGATAAAGGAGCTTGCCAAAAGAGGCTATGATGACATCGAGCAGATCTCCTACTGTAGCTTTAATCAGAAGGATTTTTATATTGATTTGAAAGATGAAGTGATCAAGAAAGAATGAGCTAAAGCAGCTTCCCAATAAACGGGATGCGGCGTAGCTCTTCTCGTTTCACTAGCCCAAGACAGATTAATAGAATGACATACAGCACGCACGTCAAAAAGATCATCATGACAAGCTCCAAAGGGGCGGAAAAGAGTCCGCTCGCTTGATGTTTCATCCATAAACTGACTGCCCCAGTACCGATGATCACAAGGACGCAAAGTCCATATTCTTTTAATGGTAAATGAATAGGCAGCACTTTACCGACAGTTGCCGCATGGAGTAATGTGACAAGGACGATGCCGATGAGTATCGCAAGCGCTGCGCCCATAATGCCAAAGCTTGGCTGTGAAGCAAGAACAAAGATCATGCCTGTTTTCACAACAGCTCCTATCAAGCTGTTGGTCATCGCTGCCCCCGCTAAATTTAATGCTTGAAGGACAGCCTGCAACGGCCCTTGAAAGTAATAGAGCAAAAAGAAGGGGGCCATGAATTTTACATAGACAGCGGCATGAGATGAACCATACATGAAGAGGGTTAAATTTTCTGCATACACGAAAAGGATAATACATGAAATGCCCCCGCTTAATAAACAAAGGCGCATCGCCTGCTTGAGCCGGTATTCGACCGTTTTGCGTTTGTTCTGTTCCATCCCCTCACTAATCGCTGGAACTAGTGCGGTGGAGAGAGAATACGTGATAAAACTAGGAAGTGTCAAAAGGGTGAGCGCAAGTCCTGTCAATTCTCCGTACTGCCTTGTTGCTTCCACAGCTGCATAACCGGCAATCGCAAGGCTTTGCGCGACGACAATCGGTTCTAAAAACCACGAGATATTGCCGATGAAACGGCTGCCTGTCGTTGGCAGGGCAATACTCATGAGCTGTTTAAACGTATCCTTCCCATCATGAATTGCCTTGAAAAAACGTTTTCGGATACGGATGGTCTTTTTATAACGAAAGGCAATCAGTAAGTAAGCAAGTGAAATCATTTCCCCGATGACAGATGAAATCATGGCGCCTGCTGCTGCATATTCAATTCCATAAGGCAGGAATGCTGTTGTACATACTGCCACGAGTGAAATTCTTGCGACCTGTTCTAGTACTTGTGACATCGCAAGCGGGCTCATTTGCTGTCTTCCTTGGAAATAGCCCCTTAACACACTTGAGATTGCAATAACGGGTACGACTGGTGTAATGGCAAGCAGAGGATAGACCGTTCTAGGATCTGTCAGCATATTTTCGGCCATAATAGGGGCAAACCATAAAAAAAGCGGCGTGAAAATCAGGCTGAGTGTTCCTGTTATCGCAAGGGACATCACTAGAATGCGTTTTGTTTTCTGTTTGTCACCACGGGCTTCTGCTTCTGCGACTAGCTTACTAATCGCAACAGGAAGTCCGAATTGTGTCAGCGTCACGGCGAGAAAAAAGGTAGGCGCTGCCATCATATAAAGCCCTACGCCTTCTTCACCAATGAACCTTGCAATCACAATTCGATTGACAAAACCCAATATTCTTGTAATAAAACCTGCTAAAATTAAAATAATCGTCCCTTTTAAAAACGTTTGCTTCGTCAAATCACAGATCACCTGCCTTCTCAAACGACATAGAATCATATACAATAAGATATGCGTGTATATCGTCCAAGCATGACAAGTCTCTCGATAAAAAACTGAAAAGGGGGAGCCTCACATTGACACAACATCCGGCTGCTATATACAAAGACCATTTAAAGCCTTTTCTGTTCAGTAAGCTTGAAGAATTCATCGTTTTGGGCTATAAAGATGTAGATTTAGAGGAATTATGGTCATACTTAGAGAATAAGAAGTGGAAGAAAAAACAAGAGTATCCGATTCATGAAATGGTTGCAGATATTTTATCTGTGAAAATTGGCGAATTTATGAACTATGCAACCGTTCAGTCGTTTAAAACGTCTGCTTTTTTGGACAGTGAAGATGGCAAGAATATGCTGGACGAACTGTTGAAATAAGCCATCTAAATGGATTCAGGTGTTTAAGGAGGAAATACATAATGAAAAAAGGGCGCATACTTGCGTTTTTCTTAGTGGTTCTGTTAATCGGAACTGGTGTGGGCTTATTAACGAAGCCCGTTGCGAAAGATATGACGCTAGGGCTGGACTTACAAGGTGGATTTGAAGTTCTGTATGATGTACACCCAGTGAAAAAAGAAGACAAGATCACAAATGGTGTTCTCGTCAGTACAGTAGAGGCTTTAAACCGAAGAGCCAACGTGCTTGGCGTCAGTGAGCCGAACATTTCGATTGAAGGAAACAACCGTATCCGCGTACAGCTTGCGGGTGTAAAAGATCAAAACAGAGCACGGGAGATTCTATCGACTGAAGCACAGCTTTCCTTCAGAGATACGAATGACAAAGAACTCCTAAACGGATCTGATCTTGTTGAAAATGGTGCAAAACAAACATTCAATCAAACGAATGAGCCGATCGTGACAGTCAAACTAAAGGATGCGAAAAAGTTTGGTGACGTGACAAAAAAAGTAGCGGCGATGGCACCAAACAATCAGCTTGTCATTTGGCTTGATTATCATAAGGGAGATTCCTTCAAAAAAGAAGTCTCTAAATCAAATCATAAGTATGTATCTGCGCCGAATGTAAACCAAGAAATTAACAGCAGTGACGTACAAATCGAAGGAAACTTTACGGTTCAAGAGGCAAAAGACCTTGCGAGCATTTTAAATGCCGGCGCATTGCCAGTAAAATTAACCGAAAAATATTCAACATCTGTAAGTGCACAGTTTGGTGAGCAAGCACTAAACGAAACAGTCTTCGCAGGAATTGTAGGAATCGCATTTATCTTCTTATTCATGCTGTTTTATTACCGATTGCCAGGTCTTGTTGCTGTCATTACACTGTCAGCTTATATCTATATCACGCTGCAAGTCTTTGACTGGATGGGTGCGGTCATGACACTTCCTGGAATCGCTGCATTGATTCTTGGGGTAGGGATGGCTGTTGATGCCAATATTATTACGTATGAACGGATTAAAGAAGAGCTCAAGCTCGGTAAATCTGTCCGTTCTGCTTTCAGATCGGGTAACCGCAGATCATTTGCCACGATCTTTGATGCAAACTTAACAAGTATCATTGCCGGAGGGGTTCTGTTCTTCTTTGGAACAAGCTCTGTCAAAGGATTTGCAACTATGCTTATCCTATCGATTTTGACAAGCTTTATCACGGCTGTCTTCCTATCAAGATTCCTTCTTGGATTACTTGTAGAAAGCCGTTATCTCGACCGCAGAAAAGGTTGGTTTGGGGTTCGTCAGAAAGACATTATTGATATTCATGAAACAACTGAAAATACTGAACCGAAAACACCATTTGATAAATGGGATTTCGTCAGCAAACGTAAAGGCTTTATGATTTTCTCAGCAGCCATTACCATTGCTGGAATCATTGTGCTGTCGATCTTCAAGCTCAATGCAGGTATTGACTTTGCAAGTGGTACTAGAGTTGATATTCAAAGTGACCATAAACTGTCAACAGAACAGGTGGAGCAAGATTTTAAAAAGCTAGACCTTGAGACAGACAGTGTTGTGTTATCGGGTCAAAAAGAAAATCAAGCAGCAGCTCGATTTGTCGGTGTTCCGAATAAAGAAAAAATCGCTGAAGTGAAAGATTACTTCAAAGATAAATATGGAACGGAGCCTAACGTAAGTACAGTGTCTCCGACGGTTGGAAAAGAGCTTGCGCGTAACGCATTATACGCTGTCATCATTGCTTCTATCGGGATTATCTTATATGTATCCGTCCGATTTGAGTATAAAATGGCGATTGCAGCGATTGTCTCTCTGCTATACGACGCATTCTTTATCGTTGCCTTCTTTAGCATTACGCGTTTAGAGGTGGATGTCACCTTCATTGCAGCGATACTCACGGTCATCGGGTACTCAATCAATGACACGATTGTCACCTTCGACAGGGTGCGTGAGCAAATGAAGAAACGCAAACCGAAAACGATCGAAGATTTATCGTACATTGTGAATTTAAGTTTACAGCAAACCTTTACGCGTTCTGTGAACACCGTGCTCACCGTACTTGTTGTGGTGATTGCACTTCTCATTTTCGGTTCAGCATCTATTACAAACTTCTCCATCGCCTTACTTGTCGGACTATTAACAGGGGTGTATTCATCCCTTTACATTGCGGCACAAATTTGGCTGATATGGAAAGGTCGTGAGCTGAAAAAGCCGGCTAAAATCGACACAGAACAAGATATTTAAACGGAAAGACTGCCAGCTTGGCAGTCTTTTTTTCATGCATCATACTTGTCATCGTCACAACAATAAGATGATATGTAAAAACATTTCGGGTTTCATTGATCTTGAAATGGTCTTTTGCTATAATGACATACGTTTAGATCAGTATAGAAAGCAAATGTCCGTTTGGGGCATTTGGCTTTTATTCATTGGAGGGGCTGTTATGAAGGTTCGGGAAACTGAACTGCCAGGTATCGGTCACAAAGCCGAAATGATCACAAGAAATAATGAGAAACTTGCCATTATCACTCATGATGACGGCAGAAGAGAGATGTATCATTTTCAAGAAGATGATCACGAAGAATGTATTTCTGGTATCTTGCTTAGCGATGAAGAAGCAAGACAAATCTCGGCTATTTTAGGCGGCATGGTCTATAAACCAAAAGCGCTTGAGACAGTGGAGGTGGCCATTGATGAACTCATCATTGAATGGTTTAAGATTGAAAAGAACGCACCGGCTGTTAACCAGACGATCGGAGACCTGAGTGTTCGCCAAAACTATCAAGTAACAGTCATCGCCATTGTGAGAAAATCACATGAGAAAATTTTAAATCCAGGACCAGATACGGTGATTGAAGAAGGAGACACCCTTGTCATCTCTGGAGAAAGAAAAGAATTAAAGAGCCTCATTAAAGAAAAACTCAGCAGCTAAGCGCCCATGCTGATAGAAAAACTTCCGCCATGTTCTTTCGGTGTTTAAAAAGGACAAGAAAGAGGGAAGAATAAAAGAAAAAGCTTGGGGGATTTGTAGATGAATAAACAACAATGGACCATCATACTCGCATTTATTTTCGTATTAATTGTCTCAGTATTTGCTGTTATTAACGTGCGGCCTGTACAGGTAGACTACTTATTTGGAACGGCTGAATGGCCGCTGATCCTTGTCATTATCGGTTCTGTTCTTATGGGCGGACTCATTGTGGCTTTTGCGGGGATTTTCCAAATTATGAAACTAAAACGTGAATTAAAAACATTAAAAGCTGAACATGCAGCCGCTAAAGCAAGCCCTGCTTCTTCTCATAAAAAGGCGGACAAAGACGTTCAAAAGAAAACGAATGTCACACCTTTAAAAGAACAGCCAGCGTCTTTTGACCGGAAGGAAAAATAATCTTCCAGTACAATTTCATAAAATAAAAATTGAAACCCCTTAGTCCACTCTAGTATAATAGTGTGGTTGAGGGGTGAATTTATGTTATTATCCAAAATGCGCTGGGAATATGAACATCCTAGCGAAGAAAAAGTGAAATCACTCTCTGAAAATCTGAATATTTCAGCGCTGACTGCATCACTTCTTGTACAAAGAGGGCTCGAAGAAGTAGAAGAAGCGAGGTCTTTTTTATTTGATCAAAAAGCCGAATTTCATGATCCATTCTTATTAAAAGGAATGAAAGAAGCAGTAGAGCGCATCAACAAAGCGATCGAAGAGCAGGAATCGATTGTGATCTTCGGAGATTATGATGCAGATGGTGTGACAAGTACGTCTGTACTTTTACATACACTTAAAGAACGATCTGCGAAGGTAGACTTTTATATTCCAGATCGATTTAAAGAAGGATATGGGCCAAACGAACAGGCTTTCCGATATATCAAAGAGCAAGGAGCATCGCTTGTCATCACTGTGGATACAGGGATCGCTGCTGTAAATGAAGCACGTATTGCAAAAGAAATAGGATTAGACCTGATCATCACAGATCACCATGAACCAAGCGAGGAACTGCCTGAGGCACTTGCGATTGTACATCCTAAGCAGCCTGGGTGTGAGTATCCGTTTAAAGAGCTGGCGGGTGTCGGTGTTGCGTTTAAAGTGGCACATGCACTCCTCGGTAAACTCCCAGTAGAATTATTAGATCTTGCTGCAATCGGTACCATTGCGGATCTTGTCCCGCTGCATGATGAAAATAGATGGATTGCCAAAAAAGGTCTTATGCAGCTTCGACAGTCTAGACGGCCTGGGTTAAAAGCGTTATTAAAAGAAGCAGGCGCCACTCTTGAAGAAGCAAATGAGGAAACAGTCGGCTTTCAAATTGCGCCAAGGCTGAATGCTGTTGGACGAATTGAGCAGGCAGATCCGGCTGTTCATCTTCTCATGACTGAGGATATGGATGAAGCAGAAGAACTCGCTCGTTTTGTACAAGAATTGAACAAAGAACGGCAGAAAATTGTGAGTACGATCACGGAAGAAGCCATTCAAATGGTCGAAGAGACAGGTGCTGACCAGTCTGCTATCGTCGTAGCAAAAGCTGGCTGGAATCCAGGCGTTGTCGGCATTGTTGCCTCAAAATTGACGGATACATTTTCTCGTCCGGCGATTGTGCTTGGAATAGATGAAGAAACGCAGATGGCGAAAGGGTCAGCTCGAAGTATTCCTGGCTTTGATTTATTTTTCCATTTGAGCAAGTGCCGTGACATCCTGCCGCATTTCGGTGGACACCCGATGGCAGCAGGAATGACACTTCAAGCGGATGATGTTCCTTTACTTAGGGAAAGATTGAATCAATATGCAAATGAAACGTTGACAGAAGAAGATTTCATTCCAATTCAACGGGTCGATGCAGTATGTAAAGTGGACGAAATGACGGTGCAAGCCATTGAAGAAGTGGGACTGCTGTCCCCGTTTGGCATGCAGAATCCTAAGCCGTTCATTATGATTGAAGACGCCCAGCTTGAAGACATCCGAACGATCGGGGCCAATCAAAATCACATTAAAATGTCACTAAAAGACGAAGACAAGCTGCTCGACTGTGTCGGTTTTCACCAAGGCAAACTAAAAGAAGAACTTGTCCCAGGGAGTCAAATCTCTGTCGTTGGCGAGGTCTCGATTAATGAATGGAATAACCGAAAGAAACCTCAGCTCATGCTAAAAGACGCTAGAGTCGATGAATGGCAGCTGTTTGATTTACGCGGGAAAAAAGATTGGGAAAAGAAAGTATCAACACTTGATCCAGCAAAAACAATGGTCTTCTGTTTTGACGAAGAAACAAAAAAGCAATCGGAGCTGGTGGATATTCCGATTCACCTTATTGATGCAGAAAATGTATCCACGTTTGATGTGCAGGAAAAGTATGTGATCTTTGCCGATGTTCCTGCCGATGAACACTTGCTCAAGCTGCTTTTAGAAAATCAACAACCAGCAAGAATTTATACGGTGTTTCAGCGGAAAGAAGATCACTTTATGTCCTCATTCCCGAGCCGTGATCAATTCAAATGGTTCTATGGGTTCTTGTTCAAACGGGGAAGTTTTCCTATTAAAGAACAAGGCATGGAGCTTGCCAAACATAGAGGTTGGACAAAAGATACAATCATTTTTATGACAAAGGTGTTTTTTGAACTCGGTTTTGTTAAAATAGAGAATGGTGTGCTGTCAATAGTGCGTGATGCCCCTAAAAAAGATTTAACCGCATCATCGTCTTATACAGCAAAACAACGATTGATGGAACTCGATCAAACACTAACATATTCCTCAGCCAAAGAGCTGAAGGAATGGCTGAATAGCATGATGAGCGAAGTCTCACCTGTGCTTTGACGTACGAGGAGGAAAAGGAAAAGATGGATTTAAAACAATATGTGACAGTTGTACCTGACTACCCAAAGGAAGGTGTACAATTTAAAGATATTACAACGTTAATGGATAAAGGCGAAGTGTACCGTTATGCAACGGATCAAATCGTTGAATACGCGAAGGAAAGAGACATTGATCTCATTGTTGGACCTGAAGCGCGTGGATTCATTATTGGCTGCCCTGTAGCATACGCACTTGGTGTAGGTTTTGCCCCAGTTCGTAAAGAAGGAAAGCTTCCTCGTGAAGTCATCAAAGTCGATTACGGTTTGGAATACGGTAAAGATGTATTAACGATTCATAAAGATGCAATTCGTCCTGGTCAGCGTGTACTGATCACAGATGATTTGCTTGCGACAGGTGGAACGATTGAAGCATCCATCAAGCTGGTTGAGGAATTAGGCGGCGTTGTGGCAGGGATTGCATTTTTAATTGAGCTGACGTATCTTGATGGCAGAAAGAAGCTTGACGGTTACGACATCTTGACGTTAATGCAATACTAATGGAGTTTTACGCAAAAAGCACTCAGTAAGAAGGGTGCTTTTTTCCTATCAAAAATCTTTTAGCGGACTTCTTCTCTTTACATCTATCGAATTTTTCTTGATAATAAACTACAATACAGTTTTCATTTAAAAAGGTGATTCCATGGCGAACGAACAAGTTTTAACGGCGCAGCAGGTCATTGATAAGGCAAGAGAATACCTGTCCGCTGAACATATTCAATTTATAGAGCGTGCATACGAATATGCTGAAAATGCTCACAAGGAGCAATACCGGAAATCCGGTGAGCCCTATATTATCCATCCTATTCAAGTGGCGGGAATTCTTGTTGATCTTGAAATGGACCCTTCGACCATTGCTGGCGGCTTCTTGCATGATGTTGTCGAAGACACGGATGTGACATTAGAAGATTTAAAAGAGCATTTTAACGAAGAAGTAGCCATGCTTGTTGATGGTGTGACAAAGCTCGGAAAGATTAAATATAAATCACAAGAAGAACAACAGGCTGAAAACCATCGTAAAATGTTTGTTGCAATGGCGCAGGATATTCGCGTCATCTTAATTAAGCTGGCAGACCGTCTTCACAATATGAGAACACTCAAACACCTTCCGCAGGAAAAGCAGCGAAGAATTTCAAATGAAACCCTTGAAATCTTTGCACCGCTTGCGCACAGATTAGGGATTTCAAAGATTAAGTGGGAGCTTGAAGATACAGCCCTCCGCTATTTAAATCCGCAGCAATACTACCGAATTGTGAATCTCATGAAGCGTAAACGAGCGGAACGTGAGGAATACTTGGACGAGGTTGTCAATGAAGTGAAAGACCGCGTGTCTGAAGTGAACATTAAGGCTGAATTCTCCGGCAGACCGAAACATATTTATAGTATTTATCGCAAAATGGTCATGCAAAATAAGCAGTTTAATGAAATATATGATTTGCTGGCTGTACGTATTTTGGTTGACAGCATTAAAGACTGCTATGCGGTACTTGGTATTATTCATACATGCTGGAAGCCGATGCCAGGCAGATTTAAGGATTATATTGCGATGCCAAAGCCGAACATGTATCAGTCTCTTCATACAACGGTGATTGGTCCAAAAGGGGACCCGCTTGAAGTTCAGATTCGTACAGTGGAAATGCACGAAATTGCGGAATACGGAATTGCGGCACACTGGGCGTATAAAGAAGGCAAAGAGTCAGCAGAATCGACAGAAGAAGCCGTTTTCCAGAAGAAGCTGTCTTGGTTTAGAGAAATCCTTGAATTCCAAAATGAATCCACAGATGCGGAAGAATTTATGGAATCGTTAAAAATCGATCTCTTCTCTGATATGGTGTTTGTATTTACACCAAAAGGTGACGTCATCGAGCTGCCGTCTGGTTCCGTACCAATTGATTTCTCATACCGGATTCATTCGGAAATTGGGAATAAAACAATCGGAGCCAAAGTCAACGGTAAAATGGTCACACTTGATCATAAGCTAAAAACAGGTGACATTATTGAAATTCTGACATCTAAGCATAGCTATGGACCAAGCCAGGATTGGGTCAAACTTGCCCAAACCTCCCAAGCGAAGCACAAGATCAGACAGTTTTTCAAGAAACAGCGCCGTGAAGAAAATGTCGAAAAAGGCCGAGAACTTGTGGAGAAAGAAATCAAAAACCTTGAGTTCGATGTCAAAGACATTTTGACCGCTGAAAATCTGCAAAAAGTGGCCGATAAGTTTAATTTCTCAAATGAAGAGGACATGTATGCAGCTGTCGGTTATAACGGAATTACGGCACTCCAAGTGGCGAATCGTTTAACGGAAAAAGAAAGAAAGCAAAGAGATCAGGAAGAACAAGAGAAAACCGTTCAAGAAGTGTCTGTAGAGTCAAAACCATATCACGGGAAAAAACGAGAAGCTGGCGTGCGAGTGAAAGGCATTGATAACTTGCTTGTCCGTTTATCTAAGTGTTGTAATCCTGTTCCTGGTGATAGCATTGTTGGTTTTATTACAAAAGGCCGTGGCGTATCTGTTCACCGTGATGACTGTCCGAACGTGAAGACAGGAGAAGCGCAGGAACGGTTAATCCCGGTTGAGTGGGAGCATGAACAGCCTGCTCGAAACCGTAAAGAATACAATGTGGAAATTGAAATATTAGGATATGACAGACGCGGCTTACTTAATGAGGTGCTTCAAGCAGTCAACGAAACCAAAACGAACATCTCGTCGGTTTCTGGTAAGTCTGATCGTAACAAAGTGGCGACGATCCATATGGCGATCTTTATCCAAAATATTAACCATTTGCACAAAGTGGTAGAACGCATTAAACAAATCAAAGACATTTACTCTGTTCGCCGATTCATGAATTAGAAAGGAAGTATATCGTCTATGAGGCTTGTTGTTCAGCGTGTGACGAGTGCATCTGTGAAAGTAGAAGAAGAGATCACAGGTGCCATCAATGAAGGCTATATGGTGCTCGTTGGGGTTACACATGAAGACACAGAAGAAGATGTGCATTACTTAGCTGAAAAGCTCGCACACTTGCGTATTTTTGAAGATGAAAACGGGAAAATGAATCATTCTTTGTTAGATGTAAAAGGAAGTGTACTGTCTGTGTCTCAATTTACCCTTTATGGTGATACGAGAAAAGGCAGACGGCCGAACTTTATGAAAGCTGCCAAGCCAGATGCTGCGAACGCCCTTTACGAATGTTTCAATAAAGCCCTTAGAGAAAAAGGCATTCATGTAGAAACTGGCCGCTTTGGTGCGATGATGGATGTGTCATTGACCAACTCAGGACCCGTCACCATCTGGATGGATAGCAAAGAATAGATTCACTTTAGACTGTAGATAAACTCTTGCTGAGAGTTTGTTTAGAGTCTTTTTCTTTTGCGATCAAACAAAAAAGAGGCGCAGCGGCCTCTTTTTTCTATCGGAAATATTGTTTTAATCCTTCTGTCATTCCTTCTGTCACTCGTTCTTGGTAAGAGGCGCTATAAATGATCGCTTCTTCTTGAGGATTGCTTAAATAGCCGAGTTCATATAAAAGGGAAGGGCGCTTGTTTTCTCTTAAAACAAAATAATCTCCAAATTTGACTCCTTTATCAGGGATCTGTGATCGTTTTGCGACTTCCGTATGAACGCTTGTCGCCAGGCTTTGATCTTTGGATGCCTGATAATAATATGCGGTGCTCCCTCTGATACTTGGGTCCATAAAACTATCATAATGAAGACTAATAAATGCATCTGCATTTCGGTAATGTGAAGTGGCAACCCTCGATTGAAGGCTGATGAATGTATCATCACTTCTTGTTAAATAGACATTTGCTCCAGAAGCTCTTAACTTACCCGCCAGCAAATGAGCGGTTTTGATCGTGATATTCTTTTCAAATGCACCGTCTGCGCCGATCGTGCCGCTGTCTTTTCCGCCATGCCCAGGATCAAGAACAATTGTTTTGCCTTTTAAAGATCCAGTGCCAGACGATGAATCCTGCTGAGGTCTTGGTGCTTCGCTGCTATTTTTCTTTGTTTGAACGACCCAGCTCGCCACGTAGCCTGTTCCGCCGTTTGATAATGTCACCTCGTACCAGTCACCTTGTGTACGAACAATTTGATAAGCAGCTCCTTTTGTTGCTCTTTCTGCAATTCCAGCAGAGGTAGAAGCGCTTTTTCTAATATTCGTTCCATCATAAACGATGTACGCTTTCTGATGAGATGACGAAGAGGAAGAATTCTTTTCAGGTGCTGCACTTGTTCCTTGGTTTGAGACAATATAATAACTTGCAACCCAACCTTTAACGCCTTTTGCTTCGATTTCATACCAGCCATTTTGCTCCCGTAAAATGGTGACTTGAGTGTTGCGGGAAAGTGAAGCGGCCACTTGTGCATTTGGTGCCGCCGATTTTCGAACATTCAAGCTTGATACGCCAACTGTGCCGGACTGTTTAGAACGAGCGGGCTCAGCTGAACTGGATGAAGAAGCGTTTTGTCCGCCAGAAATATAATCAGAGTGGACCCAGCCTTCCGCTTGTTTGTACGATATTTTTGTCCATTCGCCGCTTGTGTCCAGCTTTTTAGCGGAAGCGCCCTGCGGAAAAGTGCCAATGACTTGATAGGAAGTCCCTGGGCCTGTCCGAATGCGAAGGTCGGAGGCTGTTGACGTAATCGAACTGCTTCCTTGCGTACTTTGACCTTGCGTCTTTTGCTTAGCAGGCTTTTGTGCATCAGATGACTTAGTAATCAGCCATGAGACGACCCAGCCTTTTTGTCCGTTCGATAGCCCGATCTGTACCCATTCTCCTTGTTCAGTGAGAATCGGGTAGCTTTCTCCTCGTTTCACAACTGCTGCGATCCCGTAGCTTAAACCAGGTCCGGTTCGCACATTGATTTCATCTGTTGCAACGACAGCTTGATCTGTTTGAGCCGTCGCATGTGTCATTGGCCAAGTGCTGGCAATGAGGACAAAACAGGTGAGCAGCAACATCATGTGATGGTGTGTTTTCAGATTCAAAACGGTGTTTTCCCCTCCCTTGTAAAACCGATGAATGTTAATTCGTTATGTAATGGATGAATTCCTTGCGGTTTCCCTAATAAAAATGAATCAATCTGTTTATACTAGATAAAAATGTGATAAAAGGATGTACAAACATGAGATTAAGCAGAAAATTAGGACGAGTGCAATATAATGGACATCGTGATATCGATCGCTGGCAGCACGACGAAATGGATCAACCAGGCTTCCTTGAAGAAACGGCATCTGAATACGGATGCACGTCAAAAGAAGAGCTGGAAAAGAAAAAGAGACACGGCAAGGGTTGACAGAGTGGCAGCACCGACCTTATTATAATATAAATCAACACACTTGAAAATTTAAAATGTGGAACTGATGATAGAGAATAGTAGGGTAAATTGCGTGAGCAGAGAGGAATCGCCTTAGGCTGAAAGCGAATCCGCATGGCATTTATCACGAAAGAACACTCTGTAGGTTTCCTGCTGAACACTCAAAAAATGAGTCATTAGGCGGAGAACGTGAATCTGCGTTAAGGATTTGAGCGGGAACATGGCTAGATCATGTTCCAACTAGGGTGGCACCACGGGTATAACTCTCGTCCCTACTATACACATAGTAGAGGCGGGGGTTTTTTATATGTCCACATAAAAAATGAATGATGGTCGTAGGAGGACGAAAAATGAGTTTTAATATTCCAAGAGGCACACAGGATATTTTACCGGGAGAATCAGAACGCTGGCAGTATGTTGAACAAATTGCGAGAGATACATGTGCAGCCTTTCAATACAAAGAAATCCGCACACCGATTTTTGAGCATACGGAACTGTTTGCACGAGGAGTAGGCGAGTCAACAGATATCGTTCAAAAAGAGATGTACACATTTGAAGACAAAAAAGGACGTAGCATCACACTTCGCCCAGAAGGAACAGCTTCAACTGTCCGTTCTTATGTTGAAAATAAACTGTTTGCACAGCCTGCACAGCCTACAAAGCTGTACTACATTGGACCAATGTTCCGCTATGAGCGTCCGCAAACGGGAAGATATCGTCAATTTTATCAATTCGGAATTGAAGCGATCGGTTCAAAAGATCCTGCCATTGATGCAGAGGTCATTTCATTAGCGATGAGTGTGTATGAGAAAGCGGGTCTTTCCAACTTAAAACTCGTCATTAACAGCCTTGGTGACAAAGAAAGCCGTGCAGATTACCGTCAAGCACTTGTCGAGCATTTTGAACCAAGAATTGATGAATTCTGTCATGACTGCCAAATTCGCTTGCATCAAAATCCATTGCGTATTCTTGATTGTAAAAAGGACCGCGACCACGAACTGATGGCAACGGCACCATCCATTCAAGATTACTTAAATGAAGAATCACGGACTTATTTTGAAAAAGTAAAACAATATTTAACCGATCTAGGCATTGAATATGTCGTCGATCCGAACTTAGTGCGTGGTCTTGATTATTACAATCACACTGCCTTTGAGATTATGAGTAATGCAGAAGGCTTTGGCGCGATCACAACATTAGCCGGCGGCGGCCGTTATGATGGACTCGTTGAAGGAATTGGCGGTCCTGAATCACCAGGTATCGGCTTTGCGATGAGTATTGAACGTTTCCTATCAGCGATTGATGCAGAGAAGATTGAGCTTCCTGTTCAAGACGGCATTGATTTATACATTGCGGCATTAGGAGATCAAGCAAAAGATTATGCTGTTGGCTTATTGAATCGCCTAAGAAAAGAAGGCATTTCAAGTGAAATGGACTATACAGGGAAAAAGCTAAAAGCACAATTTAAAGCCGCAGACCGCTTGAAAGCCAAGTTTATTGCAGTTCTTGGTGAAGATGAGCTCGCGCAGCAAATTGTAAACGTAAAAGATACGACAACGGGTGAACAAATTGAAGTGAAGCTTGATGAGCTGATTCAAATGATGAAAGCCCACCAGAAAGCGTAAAGAAGGAGTGGAATGTTTGTGTTTGGTAGAACTTTTTATTGTGGAGAAGTAACAGAAGACCAAATCGGTCAAACCGTTGTATTAAAAGGATGGGTACAAAAACGTCGTGACCTTGGCGGATTAATCTTTATTGACCTGCGTGATCGTACAGGCATTGTGCAAGTTGTCTTTCATCCAGACCAATCAAAAGAGGCTCTTGAGACAGCAGAATCGATTCGGAATGAATATGTCCTTGATATTAAAGGGACAGTGGTCGCAAGAGAAGAAGCCACGATCAACCCAAATTTAAAAACAGGCAAAATTGAAATTCAAGTCGACACAGTCACTGTTTTAAATGAAGCCAAGACGCCTCCATTTGTCATTTCTGATCAAGCAGATGAGGTATCAGAAGATGTGCGCTTAAAATACCGCTACCTAGATCTTCGCCGCCCTGCGATGTTTGAAACGATGAAAATGCGACATGAAGTCACAAAAGCATTCCGCCATTTCTTAGATGATCACGGCTTTCTAGACATTGAAACGCCAATTTTAACAAAAAGTACGCCAGAAGGTGCACGTGACTATCTTGTGCCAAGCCGTGTACACGAAGGAGAATTCTATGCGCTGCCGCAGTCTCCGCAATTATTTAAGCAATTGCTCATGGTGTCTGGGATGGACCGCTACTATCAAATCGCTCGCTGCTTTAGAGATGAAGACTTACGTGCTGACCGTCAGCCGGAATTTACACAAGTCGATATTGAAATGTCCTTTATGAGTCAAGAAGACATCATGACGCTTGCTGAAGAGATGATGGCAAAGGTGATGAAAGATGTCAAAGGTGTTGACCTGACATTGCCATTACCTCGTATGACGTATGATGAAGCGATGAATTCCTATGGTTCTGACAAGCCAGATACCCGATTTGACATGAAGCTTGTCAACATTTCAGACACGGTAAAAGACTCAGATTTCAAAGTCTTCAGCGGTGCTGTAAACAATGGTGGAGCTGTCAAAGCCATTAATGTCAAAGGGGCTGCAGCAAACTACTCAAGAAAAGACATCGATGCACTTGGTGCATTTGCAGCGAACTATGGTGCAAAAGGTCTTGCTTGGCTAAAAGCTGAAGGGACAGAGTTAAAAGGACCAATCGCTAAATTCTTTGATGAGTCAAAACAAGCAGAATTAAAAGAACAGCTTCAAGTTGAAGAAGGCGACCTTTTACTTTTTGTTGCAGATAAGACGTCTGTGGTCCATGATGCGCTTGGCGCACTTCGTTTAAAACTTGGCAAAGAGCTTAAACTCATCGATGAGTCTGTCTTCAATTTCTTATGGGTTGTCGATTGGCCGCTGCTTGAAAAAGATGAAGAAGAAGGTCGCTTCTATGCTGCCCACCATCCTTTCACAATGCCAGTTCGGGATGATCTTGAATTAATTGAAACAAGTCCAGAAGATATGAAAGCTCAAGCGTATGATCTTGTGCTGAACGGCTATGAGCTTGGCGGAGGTTCTATTCGTATTTTTGAAAAGGACATTCAAGAGAAAATGTTTGGTTTACTTGGCTTTTCTAAAGAAGAAGCGTACGATCAGTTCGGCTTCCTTCTTGATGCATTTGAGCATGGTGTGCCTCCGCACGGCGGAATTGCGCTTGGACTTGACCGCCTAGTGATGCTGCTTGCCGGCCGATCTAACCTAAGAGATACCATTGCGTTCCCGAAAACGGCAAGTGCAAGCTGTGTTCTCACAGATGCTCCTGGCACTGTAAGCACAGCGCAGCTAGATGAACTGAGTTTGGCGATTAAAACAAAAGTAAAACAGTAAAATAGGCGCATGTTTATAGGCATGTAAACGCTTGTAAAAGGGACATGCCTATGATATGCTTTCATCAACTAATAAATAAAGTCCTGATACGTACGGTGGTTACCTAGTTTTGACCGAACATTTTTTTCTACGGGAGCTTGCCTTTCCTTTCTGCATAAATGCCTCTTCTGAGGACTTATAAAGTGAGGAAGAAAGCACCCACCTGCATGGTGCGGGGTTCAAAACGAAGGAAAAGCTGGCGGCGTGATCGGGACTTTTTTGTGTTTTTTTCTATTTGAGAAGGATGACGGAGAATGCTGAATATGATATGATTCTTTCGATTCATTTTAAATAAAGGTGGAGTGAGGCACTTGTTACATCAGTTTTCAAGAAACGAGCTTGCCATTGGCAAGGAAGGCTTAAATATATTAAAAAACAGTACAGTTGCAGTGCTTGGAGTAGGCGGCGTAGGTTCTTTTGCAGTAGAAGCCCTTGCTCGTTCAGGTGTTGGCCGTATTGTTCTTGTTGATAAAGATGATATTGATATTACAAATGTAAATAGGCAGCTGCCAGCTTTGCTATCAACGGTTGGTCAGCCTAAAGTTGACTTAATGCAGGCAAGAATTGCTGACATTAACCCAGAATGTGAAGTTGTTGCGCTCAAAATGTTCTATACAGAAGAAACATATGAACAATTCTTTGAGTATCCACTTGATTATGTCATTGATGCATCAGATACAATTCATTATAAAATTCATTTAATGAAAGAGTGCCTGAAACGCGATGTGAACATTATTTCGAGTATGGGTGCTGCAAATAAAACAGATCCGACACGTTTTAAAATTGATGACATCTCGAAAACACATACAGACCCAATTGCGAAAGTCGTCAGAACACGCCTGCGGAAGGAAGGCATTCGTAAGGGAATTGAAGTTATTTTCTCTGATGAAAGTCCGATTGTCATTCGTGAAGATGTGAGAAAAGAAGTGGGAAATGATGAAGCGAAAATTCGTAAGGCACAAATGCCGCCGTCATCCAATGCTTTTGTTCCATCTGTGGCTGGACTGATCATGGGTGGTCATGTCATTATGAAACTGTTAAAAGACATTCCGATTACACGTGTGAAAGATAAATAAACAGCCCGCCTGCTTAGAGCAGGGGGCTTTTTTTATTTTTGCCGTCTTAAATTTTCGTACACTTGCTTTAGTGCACCTTCAAATTTTCCAGTTTGCTTTGGTTCATAATATTGCTTGTTTTTCAGCGGGTCAGGTAAATATTGCTGCTTCACCCAGCCATTTTCATAATCGTGCGGATATAAGTAATCGGCGCCTCTTCCAAGTGCTGCTGCCCCTTTATAGTGGGCATCTTTTAAATGAACGGGAACTTCACCCATTTTCCCCGTGCGAATATCATGCAATGCCGCATCAATCGCTTGGTAAGCGGAGTTTGACTTTGGAGAAAGACACAGTTCAATCACGGCATTAGCGAGTGGAATTCGTGCTTCTGGGAAACCAACTCTCTCAGCTGTTTGAACAGCGCTTAACACACGTGGCCCTGCCTGCGGACTGGCTAAGCCAATATCTTCATAAGCCATCACAAGTAATCGTCTCGAAATGCTTTCAAGGTCTCCCGCTTCAATGAGTCTTGCAAGGTAATGTAGCGCAGCATCTGCGTCAGATCCTCTGATGGATTTTTGAAAAGCCGAGAGGACATCATAATGGGCATCACCGTTTTTATCATGCGAGAAGCTCTTTTTTTGTAAACATTCTTCTGCTGCAGCTAGAGTGATCGTGATCTGTCCAGATTCATCCGCTTTTGTCGATAAGACGGCTAGTTCAAGCGCATTTAAAGCGGAACGCACATCTCCTCCGCATCCATTTGCAAAATGATTCATTGCCTCCTCATCAACTTTGACCGAATAACCGCCAAGCCCGCGATGTTCATCCTGTAAAGCTCGAGATAATGCAGCTTTGATTTGCTCTGTTTCCAGCGGCTTCAGCTCAAATATTTGTGTCCGGCTACGGATGGCTGGGTTGATCGCATGATACGGATTAGCTGTTGTCGCGCCAATTAAAATGATCATGCCATTTTCTAAATACGGAAGAAGGAAATCCTGCTTCCCTTTATCGAGTCTGTGGACTTCGTCTAAAATCAAGATGACTTGACCACTCATTTTCGCTTCAGCGGCGACAGCTTCCATATCTTTTTTGTTATGAATCACCGCATTCAATGTACGGAAGGCAATGCTTGTACTGCCAGCGATTGCAGTTGCAATGGATGTTTTGCCGATTCCCGGCGGCCCGTATAAAATCATCGAGGACAAATGTTTCGCCTCGACCATTCGTCTAATAATTTGACCTTCTCCAACGAGATGCTCCTGCCCAATAATGTCTCCAATATGACTTGGGCGCATCCGATACGCTAAAGGTTTCATGATTATCTCTCCTAAAGCAATGTCTTGTTTGTATAGAGTACCGAAATTTCTTCAAATAGAAAAGGGATGCGTCCTCGTTTTGAGCTCAGAACCCGCAAATGAAAGTTGGCTAAAAGTATGATATAATTGCTTTTGGTCTATATAAGCGTATATGAAATCAGAAAAAAATTGATGACATAGAAATAGAAAACGCAGAGGTGTTTAACTTGAAAATTTCTACTAAAGGCAGATATGGTCTGACGATCATGATCGAATTAGCCAAAAAACATGGCGAAGGCCCTACATCATTAAAATCAATCGCTCAAAACAATGATTTGTCTGAGCATTATTTAGAGCAGCTTGTATCACCACTTCGCAATGCTCGTCTTGTGAAAAGTATCCGCGGAGCGTATGGTGGCTATGTGCTTGCCCATGAGCCAAACGAGATTACAGCCGGTGATATTATTCGAGTATTAGAAGGACCTATTAGTCCTGTTGAAGTGATCGAAAACGAAGAGCCAGCAAAGCGTGCACTTTGGATTCGTATTCGTGATGCAGTAAAAGACGTACTAGACAATACAACTCTTGAAGACTTGGCAAGCTATAAAGATGACGAGGATCAAGAGGCGTATATGTTCTATATTTAGATCAGAGGTGTACCGGAAATGGAACGTATCTATTTAGATCATGCAGCCACAACGCCGATGGATCAGCGAATTGTGGACAAGATGATGCCTTACTTTACAGAGATATTTGGCAATCCCTCTAGTATTCATTCATATGGACGCGAGGCAAGAAAGTGGCTCGATGAAGCAAGGGAAGTCATTGCAGGAGAATTACACTGTAAGCAGCAGGAGATCATCCTCACAAGCGGGGGAACAGAGGCAGACAACTTGGCCATTACAGGTGTGGCAATGGCAAGGCAGCATGAAGGAAAACATATCATCACAACAAAAACTGAGCATCATGCAGTGCTGCATACATGCGAACGCTTAGAGAAGCTTGGTTTTGATGTGACGTATTTAGATGTGGATCACACTGGATTGATTCATCTTGATCAATTAAAACAAGCATTAAGAGACGATACAATTCTGGTGACCATCATGTACGGCAATAATGAAACAGGTGTGATCCAGCCAATCAAAGAAATTGGTCAACTTTTGCATGATCACGCTGCTCATTTTCATACAGACGCTGTACAGGCATTTGGGACAATATCAATTGATGTCACAGAACTTCATATCGACCTCTTATCTGCGTCCGGTCATAAACTAAATGGCCCGATGGGAACTGGTTTTTTATACGTGAATGAGCGTGTGAAACTTTCTCCGCAGCTATTTGGAGGAGAACAAGAAAGAAAACGCCGTGCTGGCACTGAAAATGTGGCGGGCATCATTGGGCTTGCAGAAGCAGTTCAATTAACAAAGCAAAATAGAAGAGAAAAAGCAGTGCATTATGGTAAGCTCAAAGAAGCGATGCTGCAAGTATTCGAAGAGGAATCACTCAATTTCTCTATCAATGGACATCCGAAAGAGACATTGCCGCATATTTTAAATGTCCACTTCCCGGGCGTTTCCATTGAATCGTTACTTGTGAACTTAGATATGGAAGGGATTGCTGTTTCAAGCGGGTCAGCATGTACGGCTGGATCTGTCCTTCCTTCGCACGTATTAAGCGCCATGTATGGTGAAGAAGCAAAAGAGCTGACATCCTCAGTCAGAATAAGCTTCGGTCTTGGAAATGAAGAGGAACATGTGAAGCAGGCGGCTCGTAAGATAGCGGCTGTCGTGAAACGCCTAGCCAAATAAATGCTCCCTTTTGTTCGTGTGTGAAAAATGAAACAGCTAGGCACCTGAAGAACGAAACGCGCACGTTGTTTCATTGAAATTGGAGTTGATGAAGATGACAAAAAGACCTGAAGACACAAGAGTTGTGGTCGGTATGTCCGGAGGCGTCGATTCATCAGTTGCTGCGCTCATGTTAAAGGAGCAAGGCTATGATGTGATCGGCATATTTATGAAAAACTGGGATGACACAGATGAAAATGGTGTATGTACAGCAACGGAGGACTATGAGGATGTCATTCGTGTTTGTAACCAGATTGGAATCCCATATTATGCAGTGAATTTCGAGAAACAGTATTGGGACAAAGTGTTTCAATATTTTCTTGATGAATATAAAGCAGGCAGAACGCCGAACCCAGATGTCATGTGTAACAAAGAAATTAAGTTCAAAGCATTTCTTGAGCATGCATTGTCGCTTGGAGCGGATTATTTGGCAACAGGCCACTATGCCCGTGTCGACAGAACCGGCGATGAAGTGAAAATGCTAAGAGGTCTTGATACAAACAAAGACCAAACTTATTTCTTGAATCAGCTGACTCAAGAACAGCTTGATAAAGTGTTGTTCCCAATCGGCGATTTAGAGAAAAAAAGAGTGCGTGAATTAGCGAAAGAAGCAGAGCTCGCAACAGCAACGAAAAAAGATTCTACGGGCATCTGCTTTATTGGGGAAAGAAACTTTAAAACATTCCTCAGCCAATATTTGCCTGCACAGCCCGGTGTGATGCAGACAATGGACGGAGAAGTAAAAGGTGAACATGATGGACTCATGTATTACACGATCGGTCAACGCCAAGGACTTGGCATTGGCGGAAGCGGTGATCCGTGGTTCGTTGTTGGGAAGGACTTAGAGAAAAATATCTTATTTGTTGAACAAGGCTTCCACAATCCGCTTTTATACTCTGAAAGTATTTCAGCTGTGAACATCAGCTGGACTCGTCCTCATATTGTCGGCGAAAACGGTGAACTCACATGCACAGCGAAATTCCGATACCGTCAAGAAGATCATCATGTAAAAGTCAAAATGACAGGTGAGCAGGAAGCAATGGTGATCTTTGATGAACCCGTTCGTGCTGTCACTCCAGGACAAGCTGTTGTTTTTTATGATGGCGAAGAATGTCTTGGCGGCGGGACCATTGACGATGTCTTTAAAGATGGCCAAAAGCTGTCGTATGTGTAACATGTGTTAAAAACCTCAACGTCGCTGTTGAGGTTTTTTAATGAAAGGATGAAGAGAGCGAATGAATCATAACGAAATCGGTATTGAAGCTTTAAATCAAGGGAACATCGAACAGGCAGCTGAAGCTTTTACGAAAGCCATTGAAGAAAGCCCAAAGGACCCGGTTCCATATATTAATTTTGCGAATTTACTTTCAAGCGTTCATGAATTTGAACGTGCTTTAAACTTCTTTCAAAAAGCCATTGAACTTGATCATACAGCAGCTGCAGCCTATTACGGAGCAGGAAATGTCTATACGATGAAAGAAGACTTTATGAAAGCGAAAGACTATTTTGAGCAAGCGCTACAAGCTGGAATGGAAAACAGTGATTTGTTTTATATGTTAGGGCAGACACTGATGAAATTAGAGCAGCCAAAGCTTGCGATGCCTTATCTTCAGCGTGCAGTTGAGCTAAACGAAGAAGATAACGAAGCAAGATTTCAATTTGGCATGTGCTTAGCGAATGAACATCTGCTGGAGGAAGCGGTCGCAGTCTTTACTGAAGTGATTACGCGAGATCCGCAGCATGCAGACGCCTTTTATAATGCAGGCGTTGCGTATGCGTATTTAGAAAAAAAAGATGAAGCGCTTGAAATGCTAGGAAAAGCCATTGACGTGCAACCTGATCATATGCTTGCATTGCATGCGCAAAAGCTGATTCAAGAGGCAGAATAACCGGAAGGAGGGAAGACCTGTGCAGGAACATCCAGATCAAATGAAGCTTGAAGATGAACCGTTTTTAAAAGGGACGGTTCAAGCCGTTATTTTCCATAACGAAAGTAATTTATACTCGGTGTTAAAAGTAAAAGTCATTGAAACATCAGAGAATTTAGAGGAAAAAACAGCATCTGTCACAGGGTACTTCCCAGCGCTTCATGAGGAGGAAACCTACACCTTCTATGGCAAGGTCACAAGTCATCCGAAGTTTGGCGAGCAGTTTCAAGCCACTCATTTTCAAAAGGAAGTCCCTACAACAAAGCAAGGCATCATTCATTATCTCTCTAGTGACTTGTTTGAAGGGATTGGAAAAAAGACAGCGGAAGAAATCGTCGGCAAGCTAGGCAATCAGACGCTTCATCAAATTATGCGTGATCCGTCTGTTTTGTATGACGTCCCTCGCCTGTCAAAAAAGAAGGCTGATAAGCTGGCTGCCGCACTTCAGGAGCATCAAGGGCTTGAGCAAATTATGATCAGCCTGAATCAATATGGCTTTGGTCCTCAGCTTAGTATGAAGATTTACCAAGCGTACGAGAGTGAAACGTTGCAGAAAATTGAAGAAAACCCTTATCAGCTCGTCAAAGACGTCGAGGGGATTGGATTTATTAAAGCAGATGAACTCGGCGCTAGAACAGGGATATCTGGAAATGATCCAGAACGCATTCGTGCAGCCCTTTTGTATACCGTTGAGACAGCAAGCCTGCAAGACGGTCATACGTACATACAAACGAAAGATCTGATCATCGAAACCCGTAAATTGCTGAATCAAACAGGCAATGACTACAAAGTGACTGAAATGGACGTTGCCAATCAGATCATTGCACTTGGTGAAGGGAAAGACATGATCATTGAAGATGATCGCTGTTATCATCCGTCGCTCTTTTATGCGGAGCAAAGTGTGGCAAAACGTATTCAAAAAATTGTCTCTCAAACAGAATATGCAGATCAATTTCCTGAATCAGAATTTCTGCTTGCACTCGGTGAACTGGAGGAACGGCTTGGTGTCCAGTATGCACCAACCCAAAAAGAAGCCATTCAAAAGGCACTCATGTCTCCAATGCTGCTTCTAACAGGCGGACCGGGTACAGGGAAAACGACGGTCATTAAAGGGATTGTCGAGCTTTACAGCGATCTTCACGGCGTATCTCTTGACCCGGGTGATTATAAAAAAGATGAAGCATTTCCGTTCGTGCTTGCCGCACCAACTGGACGTGCTGCGAAACGAATGACAGAATCCACTGGACTTCCTGCTGTGACCATTCACCGGTTGCTAGGCTGGAATGGATCAGAAGGCTTCTCACATGATGAAGACCAGCCGATTGAAGGAAAGCTTGTTATCATTGATGAATCGAGTATGCTGGATATTTGGCTGGCGAACCATTTGTTTAAGGCGATCCCAGATCATATTCAAGTCATTATGGTTGGAGACGAACATCAACTTCCATCTGTCGGGCCTGGTCAAGTGTTAAGAGACCTGCTTGCGTCACAAGCTATACCGGCAGTTACATTAACTGATATTTACCGGCAGGCAGACGGTTCAACAATTGTTGAGCTTGCGCATGATATGAAAAATGGTGTTTTGCCAAAGGATATTACTGCACGCTCGAAGGATCGATCCTTTATTCAATGCTCTAGTGACCAAATGAAAGAAGTCATCGAGAAAGTGGTCAGCAATGCTGCTCAAAAGGGTTATTCAGCAAAGGACATTCAAGTGCTTGCCCCGATGTATAAAGGAAAAGCAGGCATTAATGAACTGAATAAAATGCTCCAGCAAATTTTGAATCCTAAAAAGCCAAAAGGAAGAGAAATTCCATTTGGTGATGTCGTCTACCGGACAGGTGATAAGGTACTTCAGCTTGTCAATCAGCCCGAGAATAACATTTTTAATGGAGATATTGGAGAAATTGTCTCGATCTTTTATGCGAAAGAAAACACGGAAAAAGAAGATATGGCGGTCATCTCCTTTGATGGAAACGAAATCACGTTTACGAAAAAAGATTTTCATCAATTTACACACGCTTATTGTTGCTCGATTCATAAATCCCAGGGCAGTGAATTCCCAATCGTGGTGCTGCCAGTCGTGAGAAGTTATTATCGAATGCTTCGAAGAAATTTGCTTTACACGGCCATTACACGAAGTAAAAAGTTTTTAATTTTGTGCGGTGAGGAATCAGCATTAGAGTGGGGCGTAAAAAATAATGAAGACTCCCTCAGACAAACGTCTTTAACCATGCGTCTTACTGAAACGGAAGAAGTCATGGATGCTGAGCTAGCAGCCCTCCAAAAAGAACTTCCTTTCAGCGTACACGATGCCAATATTGGCATGGAGGGAATCACTCCGTTTGATTTTATGCAAGAGTAAATGGCTTCCATGGAAGCCATCATATTGTTAAACAAAGGGCTAAAATGAACTTGATTTTAGCCCTTTGTTTTTTTCAGCGTGAAAGAAAACCTTTGCAGCCCTAAGAAGGACGAGTACTGGCGCGGAGCGAATTTGACATTCGTGAGCACCAGCACGCAGGACTGACAAAGAATGCGAGGGTTTGTCTACACGCTGATGGCTTCCTTCATGGAAGCCATTTCTTCGTATGAGTCATAGAGGAAACGCACACGATAAGACTGTTCCGAAAAGGTGGTTGATCACATTTTGAGAACATGTCGAGAGCTTGAAGGACTGACGATCTATACAGACGAGCTGTCTTATTCACTTGGGGCGATCAAAGATATTTGCTTTTTAGCCGGCGGCAGCTGCGGGGGATATGTTTTAGATGGGAAAAAGAAAGACTGTGCTTTCATTCCATTCTCAGCTGGCGACAAACTGACAGACAAAGGTCTATATGTGAGCTGCCAGAAGGGCATCGAGATAGATACCACCGCCCCATCCTTTTTCTTTTCGAAATTAAAAAAGAAAATGATCCGTACGCCAGATGGTGAAACATTAGGTGTTTTGGAAGATGTATACTTTTGCATGAATTCGGGCACAATCGTAGCATATGAACTCTCGGACGGCTTCTTTACAGAGCTATCAGGGATTCGAAAGCAGCTGCATGCTGCCGGAACCTTGATGGATGTTCAAAAGGAAGCACTTGTTCTAAACCGAACGTAAAGAGGTGCTGAATATGCTCATTTGCCCAAATTGCAAATGTAAAGACATCGGAAAAATTGGGGTCAATCAATATTATTGCTGGGGCTGTTTTATTGAATTGACACTGTCAAAAGGCAAAATATCTACTCACCAAGTGGAGGAAGACGGTACACTAAGCAGTTTAGACGACCTGTTTAGTGACGATGAACGTTCAATTCAACTATAAGTGTTAAGGGGGAATTTCGAATGGGCAAAATGACTTCTTCACTATTAACGCTTGGTGCAGGTGCACTCGCATATCACTTTGCAAGTCGATATGATATGCCATCTAAGCGGGATATGAAAAAGATGAGAAAACGAGTTATGCGAATGCTTTAAACAAAAAGGGACATCCACCATGAGCGGATGTCCTTTTTTTATGCCTGCCTGTACTCTAATCTCCGTGCAAGTATAGACAAGCTGAAGTTGACAACAAAGTACAACATGGCCGCCAAGAGGAAAATAGGAAGTAAATAAGATTGGCTTTGACCATTTAAAATCTGCGCGTGATGCAATAACTCTGGAAGGGCAATTACAACGGCGAGCGATGTATCTTTTAAAAGAGAAATAAATTGACTGACAATCGGCGGTACCATTCGGCGTAACGCCTGTGGCATGATAATCATTTTTAATGTTTGAATATAGGTTAAACCAGAGGATCTGGCCGCCTCGATTTGTCCTTTATCAATTGATTTTAATCCGCTGCGAATGATTTCTGACAGCATAGCGGATTCAAACACGGTTAAAGCCGCAATGGCAGAGGCCGTGATGCTCAGCTTAATGCCAATTTCAGGCAGGGCGAAATACGTAAAAAAGATGATCAGCAAAAGCGGTAGGTTCCGAACAGTTTCAACAATGACCGCAAGCACCTTTGATAAAATAGGGATTTGTGCGAACCTCAATGTGCCAACGACTAATCCGATGATAAAGCTTAAAATGATGGAGATAAAAGCCACTTTTAAGGTGACAGCAAATCCTTCAAGTAAAAAGGCGAGATGATCGGGCTGGTAGGCACCTATAAAATCCATTGTGTTTCCTCCTTTCTAGTGGCTTCGGGCTAATCTTTTTTCTAAATAACCAACGCCTAGACTAAGCGGAATGGTCAATAGAAGATAGAACATGGCAACAAAAATGTATACATCAAATGTCACAAACGTTCTCGAAGCGATAAGGTCTCCTTGGTACATCAGATCAAACCCTGCAATGACACCTAAAATAGACGAGTTTTTCACAAGGTTGATAAATTGATTCCCAAGTGGTGGAATGACAATTTTGATGGCCTGCGGCAGAATAATATATCGCATCGTTCCGCCATATGACAGACCAGAAGCTCTAGCTGCTTCCATTTGTCCAAGCGGTACAGCTTGTATACCTGCACGAATGGCTTCAGCGATAAAAGCAGACGTATAAATGGAGAGGGCAATGGTTCCTGCTGTAAAGCCATCTGCCACAATGCCAAGTACCGGTAAACCAAAAAAGAACACAAAGGTGATCAATAATAACGGAATATTCCGAATAAATTCCACATAAGCCGTCCCTAACCAGTTGAGCGGCCTTAGTGGCGCAATTCTCATGATGGCAATGAGTGTACCGATGAAAAAGCTTCCAATCAACGCAATGACACTTGCACCAATCGTATATTTAAACCCTTCTAAATAAAGATGGAAGTTCTCAGTTAAAATGGAAAACCGCAGCAATCAGTTCACTTCCTTCCTAATCAACAGAGGAGCCGGCAAGCGGCTCTCCTGAGGGTGTTGAGATTGATCGAGTCAATTGATTATTCTTTGATCCATTTTTTATGAATCTTGTCATACTCTCCATTATCTTTTAATGCCTTTAACGCTTTATTAATGGCTTCTGTCAATTCTTCATCGCCTTTTTTCACAGCGATGCCATAAGGCTCATCGGTAAATGTTCCACCAACGACTTCATAATTTGAATCTTCGTCTGCCATGCCAAATAAAATTGCATTATCAGTTGTCAGAACTTGCCCTTGATTTGATTTTAAGGCTGTAAAGGCTTCTTGGTAATTTTCAAATTCTAAAACGGATGCTTCTGGTGCTTTTTCGCGAATGTTTTGAGAAGAAGTGGACCCTTTCACTGCAAGCACCTTCGTACCTTTTTTAAGATCATCAATCGATTGAATGTCGCTGCCTTTTTTCACAAGCAGTGATTGTCCTGCTTCAAAGTAAACATCTGAGAAATTGACCTCTTTTTTACGCTCTTCTGTGATCGTCATTGTGGCAACAATGGCATGAATATCTCCTTTTTGCAGTAAAGGAATTCTTGTTTTAGATGTCACTTCTTTGAATTCTGCTTTTCCTTCATCACCGAGCATTTCTTTAGTGATCGCTTTTGCGATATCAATATCAAAACCTTCAATATCCCCGCTACTAGGATTTTTTAGACCAAATAAACGAGTATCGTTTTTCACACCGAAAACGATTTTTTTGTCTTTCTTAATGGCTTCTAATGAGCTACCTTGTTTTGCATCGGTTGAGCCTTTCTCGGCAGAGCCGCAGGCAGCGAGAGCGATCATACAGCAAGTCATCAACAGTAATAGGCCAAAGCGTTTCATTTTTTTCATCAAATTCATTCCCCCTAGTGATTTAAAATACGGCTTAAAAAGAGCTGAGCGCGTTTCTCGCGCGGTTTTTCATAAAAGGCAGCTGGTGTAGATTCTTCAAGAATTCTTCCTTCATCAATAAACACAATACGGTCTGCGACTTCACGGGCAAACCCCATCTCGTGTGTGACAACGACCATTGTCATTCCTTCCCTTGCCAGCTGTTTCATCACATCTAGCACCTCACCGATCATCTCTGGATCAAGAGCTGATGTTGGTTCATCGAAAAGCATGACCTCAGGTTTCATTGCAAGTCCCCTTGCGATTGCCACACGCTGCTGCTGTCCTCCTGAGAGTCTAGAAGGGTAGGTGTCTGCTTTTTCAGGAATGCCAACTTTATTTAAATAAAATTCAGCTGTTTCCTTTGCTTCTTCTTTGCTCACTTTTTTAACCTTCATCGGCGCAAGCATAATGTTTTCAAGCACCGTCTTATGCGGATAAAGATGGAAGTGCTGAAACACCATCCCGATATTTTGCCTGATGAGATTGATGTTGGTTTTCGGATGCTGAACAGACACTTGATTGACAAGGACTTTTCCTTCATCAATGCTTTCAAGACGATTGATACACCTGAGCATCGTGCTTTTTCCAGATCCTGAAGGACCGATGATCACAACAACCTCACCTTTTTGAATATGTAGGTTAATGTCCTTAAGTACATGGAACTGGCCGTAATGCTTGTTGACTTCTTCGAATGTGATCATGAAGAACCTCCTCTTCTAATGATTGAGCTAAAGCGGATTCTAGCATAAATGAGGTGAATATAAGAAAATAATGGAATATTTTCTAACGAGATTTTACAGCAAACAGTGACTTTGGATGGAGCCGTATGTTTCATGTGTATTCATTTTTAACAAAGTTAGGACAAATTTTATTTACATGGATAATTGCAGAAGTTGGTTAAACAATAAGAAGAGAGGTGAAAAAGGTGAAGAAACGTCCGATCGAGTTTCTAATATATGCTGCAAGTGTACTGCTTGTCCTTGCGTCTTTACTCATTTTGGTTCAGCTCGACGAGTTATGGATGCCTATTTTTTTATTGCTTAAAGCGGTTTTGATCCCGCTTCTTATCGCTATTTTTATTTCTTATCTTCTTTATCCAATTGTTGAAAGACTACATAAGCGAGGTTTGCCAAGGACGGTCAGTCTCTTATTGATATATGTGCTGTTTTTTGGCGGCATTGGTTTGGCTGTGTATAAAGGGGCACCGGTTTTAATCGCTCAGTTAAATGAATTGTCGGAGCAAATTCCCATGCTTGCCGAAACGTATAATGGTGCTTTATCACATGTTCATCGTCATACAAGCCACTGGCCTGATGGACTGCATGAACGGCTGGATCGTTTTATTGTCCAATCTGAGACGTATGCCGCAAATGGGGCAGAGCGGATGATTCTAAGCTGTAAAGTATTGCTTGATTACGCCTTAGTTGCTGCACTTATTCCTTTTCTTGTCTTTTATATGGTGAAAGATATGAACACGATGAAGCGGGCAGCATGGTATTTAACCCCGCCAAGCTTTCGAAAAAGGGGACATGCCTTTGTGAAAGCAGTGGATGACTCACTTGGGGATTATATTAGAGGGCAATTGCTTGTCTGTTCTTTAATTGGGGGAGCTGCTGCCATTGTTCTTTGGCTGTTTCATATTCCATATCCGCTTGTACTAGGTATGTTAATCGGCGCAACGAATGTCATTCCGTATTTTGGCCCGATTATTGGAGCGATCCCAGCTGTCTTTATCGCTTTTACCATCTCAGTGAAGTCAGTGATCATTGTGCTAATTACAGTAGCCGTGCTTCAATTTTTAGAAAGCAATGTACTGAGTCCGATCATTGTCGGGAGAAGCCTGCATATGCATCCTGTCGTGATCATGCTGGTGTTACTCGCTGGAGGTGAGCTGTTTGGCTTGATTGGAATGATTTTAGCCGTACCGTCCGCAGCCATTATGAGGGTCATTATTGTGCAATATATTCACATGAGACGAAGCGTTCATTGACAAGACGAGCCGAGTTGTCTATAATAATTTCGATTCATACATATTGAATTCAATGACGGACCCGAGTACGTTAAAAAGCTGTTGCAGAGAGAGGCTTTGTTTGCTGAGAAAAGCCTTATCAGACCTTTAACGGAAGCTAGTCCCGAGTGCAGATAAACACTGCCGCTCTCTTCCGGCGTTATCGGATGTGAAGGTGATAGACGCATATGTCTATAATCAGGGTGGTACCGCGAGAGCATCTCGTCCCTGTGTAAGTAGTTTTTTGCTTGCATAGGGCGGGATGTTTTTTCGTTTGTGTGAAGATTGAGAATAAAAAGGGAGGATTTATGATGAAAACTTTAACTTCAGCTCAAGTACGTCAAATGTTTTTAGATTTTTTTAAAGAAAAAGGACATGCTGTCGAACCGAGTGCGTCCCTCGTACCGCATGACGATCCAACACTTTTATGGATTAACAGCGGGGTGGCAACATTAAAGAAATACTTCGATGGCCGCGTCGTGCCTGAGAATCCACGTATTTGCAACGCACAAAAATCAATTCGTACAAATGACATTGAAAATGTAGGGAAAACAGCACGCCATCATACGTTTTTTGAAATGCTGGGCAACTTCTCTATTGGAGACTATTTCAAAGAAGAGGCAATCGAATGGGCTTGGGAATTCCTCACAAGTGACGAGTGGATTGGCTTTGATCCGAATCTGTTATCTGTAACGGTACATCCAGAGGATGAAGAAGCATATGTTCTTTGGAGAGATAAAATGGGTGTCCCTGAGGAACGAATTATTCGTCTAGAGGGCAACTTCTGGGATATTGGCGAGGGGCCAAGTGGTCCGAATACAGAAATTTTCTATGATCGCGGCGAAGCATATGGCAACGACATGAACGACCCTGAATTATATCCAGGCGGAGAAAATGAACGTTATCTAGAAGTATGGAATCTTGTTTTTTCTGAATTTAACCATAATCCAGATGGTACATATACACCGCTTCCGAAGAAAAACATTGATACAGGAATGGGTCTTGAGCGTATGGTCTCTGTGATTCAAAACGTACCGACGAACTTTGATACAGACCTGTTCATGCCGATTATTCGTGCAGTAGAAACGATTTCTGGAGAAAGCTATGGGGAGTCAAAAGAAAAAGACACAGCATTTAAAGTCATTGCTGACCATATTCGTACTGTTGCCTTTGCCGTCAGTGACGGAGCGCTTCCTTCTAATGAAGGCCGAGGTTATGTGTTAAGACGTTTGCTGCGCCGTGCTGTGCGTTATGCAAAAACGATCCATATCCACCGTCCATTCATGTATGATCTAGTTCCAGTTGTTGCGGAGATCATGAAGGATTTCTATCCAGATGTTCAAGCAAAAGAAGAATTTATTGCAAAAGTGATCAAAAATGAAGAAGAGCGTTTCCATGAGACACTGAATGAAGGGTTAGCCATTTTATCAGAAGTGATCAAAAAAGAACGAGACAATGGCAGCTCACAAATTTCCGGTAAAGATGTGTTTAAGCTTTATGACACATATGGATTCCCGGTCGAACTCACAGAAGAATATGCTGAAGATGAGAACATGACAGTCGATCGTGAAGGCTTCCAGCTAGAAATGGAGAAGCAGCGTGAACGTGCAAGAAATGCCAGACAAGATGTGGGCAGTATGCAGGTTCAAGGCGGGGCTTTAGGCGATATAAAAGCAGAAAGTACGTTTGTTGGCTACGAAAATTTAACTGCAGATGCTCGTATTATCGAATTGCTTCAAAACGGTGAAATTGTCACAGAAGCACACGAAGGGGAAACGGTGCAAATTTTATTAGATGAAACACCTTTCTATGCGGAAAGCGGCGGACAAGTGGCGGATAAAGGAACGTTAAAAAGTGCCGAAGCGATCATTGATATCAAAGATGTGAAAAAGGCGCCAAACGGCCAGCATGTCCACGAAGGAGTCGTCGTAAGTGGTACGGTTCAAAAAGGCATTGAAGTCACTGCAGAAGTCGAATCAGCGCTTCGAAAAGGCATTGTGAAAAATCACACAGCGACACATCTTTTGCACCAAGCGCTAAAAGATGTATTGGGCAGCCACGTTAACCAAGCGGGTTCACTTGTGAATGAAAACAGACTTCGCTTTGACTTTTCTCACTTTGGACAAGTAACAAAAGAAGAATTGTCACAAATTGAAAAAATCGTCAACGAAAAGATTTGGGAAGGCATTTCGGTTGCCATTGACCTGAAACCAATTGCTGAAGCAAAAGAAATGGGCGCAATGGCGCTGTTTGGCGAGAAGTATGGCGATATTGTCCGTGTTGTGCAAGTGGGTGATTACAGCATCGAGTTATGCGGAGGCTGTCACGTTCAAAACACTGCGGAGATCGGATTGTTTAAAATTGCATCTGAATCGGGTATTGGTGCTGGAACACGCCGTATTGAGGCTGTAACAGGTAAAGGTGCTTATGAAGAATTAAATGATCAGCTTGCGATTTTAGAAAAGGCAGCTAATGAACTGAAATCAAATACAAAAGATGTACCAAAACGCATCGCTTCCTTGCAGGCTGATTTAAAAGAAGTTCAAAGAGAAAACGAATCACTTCTTGCGAAATTAAGTCAAGCAGAAGCTGGCTCTATTTTGGAAAAAGTTATCGAAGTTGGCGGAGTGAACGTGTTAACTGAAAAAGTAAACGCCAAAGACATGAACCATTTAAGAACGATGGTTGATGAATTAAAAGCGAAATTAGGTTCAGCTGTCATCGTACTTGGTGCCGTTCAAAATGGAAAAGTCAACATTTCAGCCGGTGTGACAAAAGATGTCATTGAAAAAGGTCTTCATGCAGGAAAACTTGTGAAGCAGGCAGCTGAAATTTGCGGCGGAGGCGGAGGCGGACGCCCAGATATGGCACAAGCAGGCGGGAAACAGCCAGAAAAGCTTGAAGAAGCACTGGCAACTGTCGAAGAATCTGTCAAATCCGTTTTATAATCAGTCAATGTAGTGTAGAATAATGGTATTAGATGAGCGGTTAGAAAAAAGCTTGCTAGTAGAATGTTGGAAGAGAGGTGCAAGAAGCAGTGAGTTCATTTGATAAGACAATGAAGTTTAACTTCTCTGATGATTCAGCTGAAACCAATGTGAATGAAGTGCTCATAACAGTTTATGACGCACTCCAAGAAAAAGGATACAACCCGATCAATCAAATTGTCGGATACTTGCTGTCAGGCGACCCTGCTTATATTCCAAGACATCAGGATGCACGCAACCTAATTCGTAAACTAGAACGAGACGAATTAATTGAGGAATTGGTTAAATCGTACTTAGAGACACATAAAGAGGCGTAAAACATGAGAATTTTAGGCTTAGATTTAGGCACGAAAACCCTTGGTGTGGCAATCAGTGATGAAATGGGATGGACAGCTCAAGGGATTGAAACCATTAAAATTGATGAAGCAGGCGGAGACTTTGGTCTCAGCCGCCTGTCTGAGATCGTCTCGCAATATGGAACGGATAAAATTGTCCTTGGTTTTCCAAAAAATATGAACGGTACGGTCGGTCCAAGAGGCGAGGCCAGCCAATCATTTGCGAAAGTGTTAGAAAACACGTACAATGTTCCTGTTGTGCTTTGGGACGAGCGTCTGTCAACGATGGCAGCAGAAAAAATGCTCATCTCTGCAGATGTGAGCAGACAAAAGCGTAAAAAAGTCATTGATAAAATGGCGGCTGTTATGATCCTTCAAGGGTATTTAGACAGCTTAAATTAAAATGAGGTGAATCAAATGGAACACGGAGAAAAGCAAATTACAATCGTTGATGATAATGGAAATGAGCAGCTTTGCGAAGTACTATTTACTTTTGAAAGCGACCATTTTAACAAATCATATGTTCTTTACTACCCAATTTCTGAACAAGATAACGAAGAAATTGAAATTCATGCATCAAGCTTCACACCAAACGAAGACGGTGAAGATGGCGAATTAGAGCCAATTGAAACGGATGAAGAGTGGGACATGATTGAAGAAACGTTAAATACGTTCTTAGATCAAGAAGACGAAGAAGAATAGAACGAATAAAAGGCCTGTGAACATGATCTCTGTGATCTTTCTTCACAGGTCTTTTTTTACATTCTATATGTAAACTATTATTGAAATTTAGTTGACATATATCGCTCGACCTTTTACGCTATTTTTAATAATGAATCGAGTGAGGGGTATGAAAATTGAAAATTCACGATATGATGCAAATGGCATTAATGACAGCAGTTATTGGGATGTTAGGATTAATTCCGCCTATTTTTCTTGCGTTTACACCTGTACCAATCACCTTACAAACCGCAGGTCTTTTGCTTGCTGGAGGGCTGTTAAAACCAAAGCAAGCGCTGATTAGTTTACTTCTGTTTCTTCTAATAGTGGCAGCAGGCGCACCTCTTTTATCTGGAGGAAGAGGCGGAATAGGGGTCTTTTTTGGGCCAAGCGGTGGTTTTTTACTTGCTTATCCAGTGGCTGCCTTTATGATCAGCCTGTGGCTGAACCGGCTGAAGAAAGTGACGGCCTTACGACTATTTTTGATCTATGCGGTATGCAGTATCGGGATATTATATATAGGCGGAATTCCCTTTCAAGCCATGATGATGCATATAAAGATCACGCAAGCAGCTCTGTTCAGCGTCATTTATTTACCGGGTGATCTGATCAAAGCAGGGATATGTGCTGTCTTCACGGTGAAAATCATTCAAGCGATGTCATATCGAAAAAGGGACTTACATAGAGGGAGGCGAGCAGTTTGATGAGAATAACGGAAAGCTATGCGGCTCATGCAAAAGTGAAGCCAGATCAGATGGCGATCATAGATGAAAAAGAGCAGATCACTTATGAAGAATGGCATGAGCGTGTGCAGTCAACTGCACAATGGTTAAAAGAAACGCCTCATCAGCAAAAAAGAGTCGCTTTTTTAGTATCAAATGGTGTTCCGTTTCTTCAACTATTTGCTGGCGCAGCTTCTGCAGGATGGACAGCGGTGCCTCTTGATCCGCGGTGGAGTGACAAGGAATGCGCGGAAAAGCTCTTATTAAGCGACGCGGACCTTGTCATTGTGGAAGATCGATATATCAAAAGGATTGAAAAGTACAAGCTGGACATGCCAGTGCTCTCTTTATCTGAATGGAAAGAAAGAATCAGCCTCAGCATAAACGTTCAATCGAACAAAGGTGAACCGGAGGAAGATCCTGCTTTTTATATGGGATTTACTTCAGGATCAACGGGATCGCCAAAAGCCTTTATAAGACGCCAGCAGTCATGGATCGAGAGCTTTCAAATGACAACATCCGTCTTTGGGATCACACATCAAGATCATGTACTGATTTTGGGCACACTTTTATCCTCTCATTTTTTATACGGCGCGATCAGCACACTTTATTTCGGGGGCACCGTGACATTGTTAGAAAAATTTGTGCCAGAGAAAGCAAAAAACATCTTAGAAAGAGGAGACATCACGGCTATTTATACGGTTCCGACCATGACAGAATCGTTACTGCAAATGGATGCTTTCGGAAAGAATCCGCTTCTTGTCCTGTCTTCTGGTGCAGATTGGGGAAACTCTTCAAAAAAACAGCTCGTCAACCGCTATCCTCACATCACATTTTTTGATTTTTATGGAACATCAGAATTGAGTTTTGTTTCCTATTTATCTTCTGATGACTTTCTGCAAAAACCTACTTCTGTCGGAAAACCTTTTCCTTCTATTCAGGTTGAAGTCAGGAGGGCAGATCAAACCGTTTGCAAGTCAAATGAAATAGGGAGAATTTATGTGAAAAGCCCAATGTCTTTTTCAGGCTATTTACAAGATGAAAAGCCGCCCGAAGAGTGGCTGACCGTATATGACATGGGGTGGCTCGACGAAGATGGTTACTTGTATATGAGCGGCCGCGAGAATGGCATGATTGTCTATGGGGGACTGAATATTTTTCCAGAGGAAATTGAGCGTATGCTGAATGAACAGCCAGAGGTGAATCGGTCAATCGTGATTGGACTTCCTGATCCATATTGGGGCGAAATCCCTGTTGCCATTATTGAGAATGTACAGCAAACAAAAACCATTCGGCAAGCTGTAAAAGAAACATTAGCGGCATACAAAGTACCAAAAAAATGGCTCGTCACGGACAAAATGATCGAAACATCAGGAGGGAAAATCGCTCGTGCCAGTATGAAAAAGTGGGCGGAGGAACAATTATCATGCAAGCCGTGATCGTACAAGCGAAGCGGACGCCCTTCGGTGAGAAAAATGGAATGTTGAAGGATTACCAGCCAGAGCATCTAGCCGCGCCCTTGATCCAGCATTTTTCAAACGTGACCAAGCCAGATGACATCATTTTAGGCAATGTCGTCGGGGGTGGTGGCAACATTGCCCGTCTGTCCTCGTTAGAAGCAGGGCTTTCATTACATATTCCGGGTATGACCATTGATAGGCAGTGTGCTTCCGGTCTTGAAGCCATTAGAACAGCGTGCATCATGATTCAGTCGGGGGAGGGATCAATATATATCGCTGGTGGAACGGAAAGCATTTCTCGGTCACCAATGAAAGAAAGGGCCCGCTTTTCTCCAGAGTGGATAGGGGACCCTCATATGGGGGAAGCGGCAGAGCTGACGGCGTCGAGATTTTCAGTTGCGAGACAAGAGCAAGATGACTATGCACTTTTAAGCTGGGAACGAAGTATAACCGCATTCAAGCAAGGAACGTATTCAGAAGAAATTGTTCCGATTAGCGGGATGAGTACAGATGAAGCGGCAGCTAAAATAAGACCGATTGCAAGCTTGATAAAGCGGGCAAAACCTGTCTTTTTACCAGGCAAAGGTACTGTGACTGTGACCAATAGCTGTAAAGAAGCAGATGGTGCAGCTGCCGTCGTTGTGATGGAAAGAGCGGAAGCGGAGGCAAAAGGCTTCAGCCCTATGCTGCGGTATATCGGGAGTGCCGTGACCGCTATAGACCCGCATTATCCTGCTGCTTCACCAATTGATGCAATCAAGAAACTTTTACATAAAGAACAGGTGAAGATAGAAGATGTTGCACTTTTTGAAATCAATGAAGCGTTTGCGCTCAAAGTAGTACTCATTGCCCGGATACTAGGTATTCCTTATGACCGTATCAATAAAAAAGGCGGTGCGCTTTGTCTTGGGCATCCATATAGCGCCTCGGGAGCTGCTATGATGGTGAGACTGTTTTACGAAGCCCGCGCCTTACCGAATGGAAGCTATGTCATGGCTGCAATTGGCAGCGGAGGCGGTGTCGGTTTAGCCACACTATGGAAAGTTCTGTCATGACATGCATGAGCAAGTAATTGCCGAACTCCGTCGAATCATGTACTATAAAAGCTAGATGTGAGGAGGGCCATGCATGTTTTCAGAACAAAAGAAACGACCATTTTTTAAACGAAAAATGGGGATCGTCCTGTTATCTGTACTTGCTGTGATCATCATTGCAGCATTATCAGGTTTTTTATATGTAAAATCAGCACTCGGGCCGGTCGATCAAAAAAGCAAACAAACCATTAATATTCATATTCCAAATGGGACATCTGTCAGCGGAATTGCGAGTATTTTAAAAGAAAATGAACTGATTTCAAATGACACGATTTTCACTTACTATGCAAAGTACAAAAAAGCATCAGGCTTTAAAGCGGGCTATTTTCATCTCAAACAAACAATGGATGCGGATCAGCTGATTCAAAAGCTGACATCTGGCGGGACAGACTACGCATTTCAGCTTGTGATACCTGAAGGGAAACAGTTGTCTGATATTGCAGCCATTATTGCAAACCAGACGAATTTTTCAGCGAAAGAAGTTGAAGCGAAGCTGGATGATCCAGCCTTTATTAAAAAATTGATGAAAAAGTACCCGAAAACGGTGACATCACAAGTGAACGGGAAACAGGTCAAGCATCCGTTAGAGGGATATTTATTCCCGGCGACGTATCCGTTTTATCGTGAGGATGAATCACTTGAAACCATCATTGACACGATGATTAAACAAACAGATCAATATGTGAAAACGTACGAAAAGGACATGAAAAAGAGAAAGATGTCCATCCATGATGTCCTAACGATGGCATCCCTGATAGAAATGGAAGCAACTGAAAAAACAGACCGGTCAAAAATCTCAAGTGTGTTTTATAACCGGTTGAAAAAGGATATGCCGCTTCAAACAGATCCAACCGTTCTTTATGCGCTTGGCGAGCATAAATCCCGTGTTTATTACAAAGATTTAAAAGTAAAATCACCATATAATACGTATACAAACAAAGGGCTGCCGCCTGGACCTATTGCCAATGCTGGAGAATCTTCTTGGAAAGCAGCACTCCATCCAGAGAAAACAGATTTTGTTTACTTCCTAGCAAAGAAAAATGGCGAAGTCGTCTTTACGAAAACGTTAAATGAGCACAACAAAGCAAAAGCGAAATACATCACAGGCAGCAACTAACGCCCATGTGAGAGGAAAAAGACTGTAGACAATGGTGAAATTGCCTGCAGTTTTTTTTCGTTGTTATATCCATTTTATAGGTTCGCAATTACCACATCTTTGTGGTAAAATATATCGGGTTGTTTTTACTTAGATGAACGAAAGATTGACGAGAAAGAGAGCTGCAGCAGGCAGGACTCTTCTTTTTCAGGTCATGAAGGAGTTAGACATATAATGACAATCGAAGATGATCAAATAAATGATTATATTGAAGATTTAATTGAGCCGAGTCCTGATGCCATCGCTCAATTAGAGGAGTATGCGAAAGAGCATCATGTGCCAATCATGGAAAAGGTGAGCATTGAACTGTTATTGCAGCTGCTTTCTTTGAAAAAACCGAAGAAGATTCTTGAGGTTGGGACAGCGATTGGCTATTCAGCGATTCGAATGGCAGAAGCTCTGCCAGATGCTGAAATCTATACGATTGAGCGAAATGCAAAACGTTATGAGGAAGCGACACGGAATATTGAAGAATTACATTTCAAAGATAGAATTCACGTGTTTTTTGGCGATGCGATGGAATCAGCTAAAACGGTTCAGACGATGGCGCCCTATGATGTGATCTTCATTGATGCGGCAAAAGGTCAGTATCAACGCTTTTTTGAGCTGTTTGAACCGATGCTGTCCGATGACGGAATGATTATTACAGACAACGTATTATTTAAAGGCTTAGTTGCGACAAATTATGAAGAAGAAATTGAAGATAAACGAAAAAAACAATTAATAGGCAAAATTGATCGATACAATCAATGGCTGATGTCAAATCCTGACTACCAAACGTGTATCATTCCAGTTGGAGATGGGATCGCCATTAGTACAAAAAGAGGTGACCAATCATGAAAAAACCAGAATTGCTTGTGACGCCAAGCAAGGTGTCGGATGTACTGCCGCTCATTGAAGCGGGTGCTGACGCATTTTTAATAGGTGAACAAACATATGGAATCCGTCTTGCAGGTGAGTTTTCAAGAGAAGATGTGAAACAAACGGTTCAACTCGCACATGCACATCACAAAAAAGTATATGTCGCCATGAATGCGATTTTTCATAATGACCGTGTGGCACTGCTTGGAGATTATTTAACCTTTCTCGATGGGTTAAACGTGGATGGTGTCGTTTTTGGAGATCCGGCAGTGATCATGGCCGCAAAAGAAACAGGTGTCAACTTGAATCTGCACTGGAGTACAGAAACAACTGGGACAAACTATTACACTTGTAACTACTGGGGCAGAAAAGGCGCAACACGTGCTGTTCTTGCCAAAGAACTCAATATGGACAGTGTGATTGATATCAAAGAAAACGCCGAAGTGGAGATTGAAATTCAAGTCCACGGCATGACCTGTATGTTCCAATCGAAACGGACACTTGTTGGCAACTATTTTGAATATCAAGGCAAACAAATGGACGTGGAAGGCAGAAATATGGAAGAAGGTCTATTCCTTCACGACGAGGAGCGTCAAAACAAATATCCTATTTTTGAGGATGAAAATGGCACACACATTATGAGTCCAAATGATGTATGTATGATTGATGAATTAGAAGAATTTGTCGACGCAGGCATTGACTCATTTAAAATTGACGGAATTTTAAAGTCACTTTCTTATATGACAGAGGTGACATCCCTCTATCGAAAAGCCATTGATTTACTAGTGACTGATAAGGAAGCCTATGAAGATCAAAAAGATGAATGGGTGGAGCGTATTGAAGAGATCCAGCCTGTCAACCGCTCAATCGATACAGGATTTTTCTTTAAAGAAACGGTTTATTAAGATAAAAGGAGGCAGAGGAAATGGCACTTTTAAAAGATGGAATTTCTGAAGTGATCGATGGAAAACGTGTCATTACAAAAAAACCAGAACTGCTAGCGCCAGCAGGAAACTTAGAAAAACTAAAAATTGCTGTGCATTATGGAGCAGACGCTGTTTTTATTGGTGGGAAAGAATTTGGACTTCGTTCAAATGCAGATAACTTTTCAATCGAAGAAATGGCAGAAGGTGTCGCATTTGCGAACAAATACGGTGCTCGCATTTATGTGACAACGAATATTTTCGCCCACAACGAAAACATGGACGGGCTGGAAGAATATCTTCAAGGGATTGAAGGAGCGGGTGTAGCGGGAATTATTGTCGCTGATCCACTCATCATCGAAACATGCAAACGAGTAGCTCCAAAGCTTGAAGTTCACTTGAGCACACAGCAATCTCTTTCAAATTGGAAAGCGGTGCAGTTTTGGAAGGAAGAAGGGCTTGAGCGTGTGGTCCTTGCACGTGAAACAAGCGCTCTAGAGATTAAAGAAATGAAAGAAAAAGTGGATATTGAAATCGAAACGTTCATTCACGGGGCGATGTGTATTGCTTATTCTGGCCGCTGCGTGCTCAGTAACCATATGACAGCGAGAGATTCAAACCGCGGAGGCTGCTGCCAATCTTGCCGCTGGGATTATGACCTATATAAACTAGAAGGCTCTGAGGAAGCGCCTTTATTCGGTGAAGAAGATGCACCATTTGCGATGAGTCCAAAAGATTTAAAACTCATCGAATCCATACCGCAAATGATCGAAATGGGAATTGACAGCTTAAAGATTGAAGGACGAATGAAGTCCATTCATTATGTAGCAACAGTTGTCAGTGTCTATCGTAAAGTCATTGATGCTTACTGTGCGGATCCAGACAATTTCGTCATTCAACAAGAATGGCTCGATGAATTAGACAAATGTGCCAATCGTGACACGGCTCCTGCCTTTTTTGAAGGTGTACCAGGAACGGATGAACAAATGTTTGGCATTCATGGAAAGAAAACGACCTTTGATTTCGTCGGTCTTGTACTTCATTATGATGAACAAGAACAAATTGTCACATTACAGCAGCGTAATTTCTTTAAAGCTGGCGACGCAGTTGAATTTTTCGGTCCAGAAATCGAAAATTTCACATGTAAGATTGAGACGATTTGGGACGAAAAAGGGAACGAAATCGATGCCGCTCGTCATCCACTGCAAATTGTGAAATTTAAGCTTGATCAAAAAGTATACCCTAGCAACATGATGAGAAAGGGGAAATAACCGGCACATGGGGAAAAAACCAGTGGTGATTGGAATCGCTGGCGGCTCGGGTTCAGGTAAAACGAGCGTCACCAATTCCATTTACGAAAAATTTAAAGGACATTCAATCCTCATGCTTCAGCAAGATTTATATTATAAAAATCAAAGTCATATGCCATTTGAAGAGCGCCTGCTGACCAATTATGATCATCCGCTTGCATTTGACAATGACCTGATGATTGAGCATGTAGAAGCGCTGCTAAAGTACGAGTCCATTGAAAAACCGATTTATGATTTTAAACTAAACACACGTTCAGAAGAGACGGTACATGTTGAACCCAAAGATGTCATCATCGTTGAAGGAATCTTTGCTCTTGAAAACGAACGTCTAAGAAACTTAATGGATATTAAACTGTATGTGGATACTGATGCAGATCTTCGGATCATTCGCCGTATTTTACGTGATACGAAAGAAAGAGGCAGATCGATTGATTCCGTGATTGAACAATATGTATCTGTCGTCAGACCGATGCACAATCAATTCATTGAACCGTCAAAACGATACGCGGATATCATCATCCCAGAAGGCGGTCAAAATCATGTGGCCATTGATCTCATGGTGACAAAAATTCAAACGATTCTTCAAAACCGCGGAGAGTAAATGGTGGAGAAGAACAAAGACCTTTACGACGTAAAGGTCTTTTCAACATCATGCTCTTGTAGTCAATACTTTAGTAATGGCTAGTCCGAAATCATCGGTGAGCATTGTAAGAAACAGCCCTCTGAATAAAAGATTTGATATGATAGGAAAACAATGCTGCGAAATGAAGACAGGAAAATCACGATGGGATGCTGAAAGTTTCAGTTATTCCTGCTTTGTAAAAGTATATTAAAAAAACGACAAACAAATCATCACAAATTTTCAAACAATTCTTGATCAAAATGCAATTTTGTAATAATATAGCATAGACATATCGTACACTGACCATATTATGTATTGGAAGATGGAGAATGGATAAGCTATTCTTCTACATATGATCGAAATGGCCGAACGAGGTACAGGAGCTTCCTGTGCCTTTCCACAGTTTGTGCGATGAAGATAATAATACATCATCATGAGACCGCTGCTGTTCCTGCCTAATAAAAAGGCATAATAGTTGCATCTAAAAGGGACGCCATGTAAGATGGACTTTTACGAATATGGGACAGAAGGAATGAGGGCCGGAATATGTCCTCATTCTTGTATATTTCAGTCGTCACTCACATGCAGAAAGCTTGTATGATGAGGATTAATAGAAGGAGTGAATGATTCATGGCACAAGAGAAAGTATTTCCAATGACAGAAGAAGGAAAGCGCAAATTAGAAGAAGAGCTTGAATATTTGAAAACGGTTAAACGTAAAGAGGTTGTAGAGCGTATTAAAATCGCTAGAAGTTTTGGAGACCTCTCTGAAAACTCGGAATATGATTCTGCTAAAGAAGAGCAAGCGTTTGTAGAAGGTCGTATTACAACGCTTGATAATATGATTCGTAATGCCAAAATTATTGAAGATGAAGGTAACTCAAATATTGTTTCACTCGGTAAAACGGTGACATTCGTTGAATTACCGGACGGTGAAGAAGAGTCTTATACGATTGTAGGAAGTGCAGAAGCTGATCCGTTTGAAGGCAAAATTTCAAACGATTCACCAATTGCAAAAAGTCTTTTAGGCAAACAAGTAGACGACAAAGTCACTGTTCAAACACCTGGCGGAGAAATGTTCGTCCAAATTGTAAAAATTTCATAATTACGTTTATACGATAAACACCTCGTCCACAATAGGGACGAGGTGTTTTTATGCTGAAAACAAGAAGAATCCAATGGACAGGTGTCATTATTTTTATCTTATTGCTCGGTCTCCTATTTAGACTAGCGGAAATTCAGTTGTTTTTCACAGAATCTTTTTCAAAGCTTGATATTAATTTGATCCAAGAAAGTGTCAGGCAGCGGACAGAAGAAGTAGTCATTTCAGACGGACGCGGCGAATTTTTAGATCGAAACGGCGAGGCACTTCTCACAAAAGAAGAGCCTGCGGTCATCATATTTCCTTTCCTGCAATATGACCTCCCTCACTTAAAACAAACCGCTTCTATACTTGAGATGGAAGAGGATGAACTGAAAAGCCAGCTGACAGAAACGAAGAAACCACTCATTTTAAAAGATGATATCACGAAAAAAAAGCTGAAAGACATCAATGATATGAAATATTCAGGTGTTTACGGCGTATATATGAAAGAGAAGGACAAAAAAAGACTTGCCCTCCACACATTAGGTTTCACAAGCGAGAATCCAGAACTCTTGAGAAAACGTTATCCGGACAAAAAAGAGCTTTCGATTCGCACTGAGATCGGTACATTTGGTTTGGAAAGTACATTTGACGAATTTCTATTACCAGAGCAAGACACAAAATTGTTATATCATGTGGACGGAAGGGGAAACCCTTTGTTTGGGATGGACGTCAAATATACAGCAGAAGCTCATTCGTTTTATCCGCTGCAAGTGCAGACAACTATGGACGAAGACATGCAGAGGGAAATGGAGAATGTTCTCAAAGCGCAAGGTGTTGAAAAAGGCGGAGCGGTTCTGCTCGACATTCAGAATAGCAGTGTGCTGGCGATGGCGAGTGTTCCAAATGTGACCAGCAAAAACCGGCATGAGGCAAGAAATTACATGCTGACCGCAATGGCTCCCGGTTCTGTATTTAAAACGGTCGTACTTGCCGCAGCGATTGAAAAAAACTTGAACCAGCCACAAACGATGTATGATTGTCGAAAGAATTTATATGGAGAGCCAGAAGGAAAGCAGGAAGTACTGAATCTGTCTGAAAGCTTTGCGCAAAGCTGTAATTATACATTTGCGACACTCGCTGAGCAGCTCATCCAAACAGATGATCAAAGCCTTGAAAAGACAGCTTCAAAGCTTGGGCTTGTGGATCGAGCCGGCTGGGAAGGGGATGTATACCATAAGCAACAATTCAAACAGTTTGATCGTGAAGAAACAGGCAGTGTGTGGGGAGATAAAAGAGACAAGCATGTCAAAAAAGCCATTGCGCAAACGGCAATTGGTCAAAAAAATGTCAAAACAACCCCCTTACAAATTGCCAATATGATGGCAACGATTGCAAGGGGCGGAGAACGAAAAGAAGTGAGGATTGCAGATAAAGTGATGTATCAAAACGGAACAACGATGCTATCCTTTCAAAACAAACGACCTGATGGTGACAGTATTGACCGCTATACAGCTCAAACCTTGCAAAAGTACTTAAGGCAGGTGGTGACGTCTGACAAAGGAACAGGAAGAAGATTTCAAGACCTGCCGTTCCATATAGCAGGGAAATCAGGCACTGCCCAAACCGGCAGCAAAGATAAACAGGGGAATCCACTTTATCACAAGTGGTTTGCCGGATACTTTCCGGCAGAAAAACCAAAATACGCTCTGGTTGTTGTTCACCTTGATGAGGCAAGTGGCCGGGCTAAGACAAATGAAGCGTTTTATGATATTGTAAAAAAGGTCAATGAAATTGAAAAGAAACAGACATAGAACATCCCTTCATGTCATGTTAGAATAGTAACGACTTAGGGAACAGAGGCAAAGGAGTGCAGAGATTTTGAGTAGAAATTCTCGATTTGAACATCGTGATAAGCGCAGAAAGGCGAATATGGTGCTTAACATATTAATTGGTATCGTTGTGGTGCTTATTTTGGTTGTCGCATCGAGTTTGTTAATTTTTAATAAACCGAAAGATACAAATGTAGCAGACGAACCATCCAAAACAGCACCTGCATCGAGTGAAAATAAACAAAACTCAGAAGAAGATGTGAAAGATCAAAAGAAAGATACATCCGATGATGCGGATGCGAAAAAAGACGATTCATCTGACAAAAAAGATGATACAAAGAAAACAGATGATGAAGAAGAGCCAAACAAAGATGCGTTAAAAGATGCCACAGAAACAGATGGCGGTAAAACAAGTGACGTAGACAAAACATATGAAAACGATAACTGGGAGCCTGTAGGAACAGAGCAATCGGGATCACATACAGCAACCTATGATGCTAACTCAAAAGACTGGAAAGAAATGATAAAATCCATGTCCTATGCGACAGGAATCTCAGAAGATCAAATGACTGTTATTTGGTTAGGAAATAACGGAGGACCTCAAGATGCAAAAGGAACCATCCGTGATAAATCAACAGGTGAACGCTACCGTGTAGAAATTACGTGGGTGGACGAAAAAGGCTGGAAACCTGTGAAGGTTGAAAAATTAAAATAAAATAAAAAAGATGCATGCAAAAAGGCTAAAATGAACTTCATTTTAGCCTTTTTCTTCTTTTCAGCGTGATAGAAAACCTTTGCAGTCTAGGAAGGACTAGCACCGGCGCACAGACCTGACTGCCTATACGCTGATCTTTTTTTTATGAGACATTCGCTTTAAAATGAACAACTGCTGTATACAAAATCTTATCATCAATGACAGTCGTTTGATGACTCACAGAATGAACAGTCAGCAAGATCGCCTGATTATGTTCAATTTGTTTTTGGATCTTTTGTTCAAGTTCTTTTAAAGACGTTGCTTCAAAAAATTCAATTTTGTCCTTTAAAAAATCCAGTTGAAAATCCATTTCATTCATCCCTCCATGCTCTAGATTCATCATAATCTCTCCCATTCAAAAGGGCAAATATTTTTCTACCCCACTCAGTATTTTTTAGTAGGAAAGAATCAGAAGATGTGGTAGGATAGGAACTGTTCGACGGAATAAAACATACTATACGGATAGGAATAAATAGATAAAGTGGAGGGAAAGAAAAATGGGACGTGAGTTTCTTTCTTTATTTGATCATTGGGCTGAATCTTATGATGCCACTGTAAGTGGTCATGACGAGCAGTATAAAGAAGTGTTTCGCCGGTATCCGGCCATTCTAAAAGAGATTACTCGCCGTGCAGGTCAACATGTCATTGAGTTTGGAAGCGGCACAGGAAACCTAACGGCGGCACTGCTTCAAGCAGATAAGAAAGTGTTTGGCGTTGAACCTTCAGAGGCCATGAAGAAAGCGGCTCTTCAAAAAGGAATACCAAATGTATTTCATGACGGAGATTTTTTATCGTTTCCAGCCCCACCTTTTGAGCCTGATACGATCGTCAGTTCATATGCTTTCCATCATTTAACGGACGAAGAAAAAAAACAAGCCATCCACACCTATGGCAACATCCTTCCCTCAGGTGGTAAAATAGTCTTTGCTGATACAATGTTTCAAAATCAAGCAGCACATCAAGCTGCAACGAACAAAGCGAAAGCCGCTGGGTTCGATCAGCTTGCAGAGGATTTAGAAACGGAATATTATCCATCCATAGGTGTGTTAAAACAAATCTTTGAAGAAGAAGGTTTTAGCACATCTTTTCATCAAATGAATGATTTTGTGTGGATCGTAGAAGCGAAGAAAAGGGAATGAAAGGATGTTTTTGATTTGAAAATAGCAGTGATAGGTGCAATGGAAGAAGAAGTGACGATTTTAAGAGACCAACTAAAGAATGCCACACAAGAAAACATCGCTGGGTGTGAATTTACAACAGGTGTTTATGAAGATAAAGAAGTGATTTTATTAAAATCAGGGATTGGAAAAGTAAATGCAGCGGTCAGCACAACACTTCTGCTTGACCGCTTTCAGCCAGATTATGTGATCAATACAGGATCAGCTGGCGGTTTCCATCACTCATTAAATGTAGGTGATATTGTCATCTCTACAGATGTTAGACATCATGATGTGGACGTGACGATCTTTAATTACGAATATGGACAAGTGCCAGGATTACCAGCTGCTTTCATCGCAGATGATCAGCTTGTGAAGCTGGCAGAGGAATCTGCTTCAGAAATCGATCATATTCAAGTGGCAAAAGGAACGATTGCAACAGGAGATTCATTTATGGATGATCCTGGTCGTGTCGCGTTTGTGAGAGAGAAATTTCCAGAGCTGTATGCAGTGGAAATGGAGGCAGCAGCAGTTGCGCAAGTTTGCCATCTATTTGAAACGCCATTTGTGGTCGTTCGAGCGTTGTCAGATATTGCTGGGAAAGAATCCAATATCTCTTTTGATCAATTTCTAGAGCAAGCAGCGATTCACTCAACAGACCTTGTCCTGCGTATGATAAAGCAAACACAATAAAAGAAGGGGTTTCCCCCTTCTTTTCCATACAAAGGAAGGGATTTATATGGCTGTCATACATGATATTACGGAATTAATTGGCCACACACCGCTTTTAAAACTGTCAGGGATGGGTGTGCCGGCAGGTGTTGATGTTTATGCAAAACTTGAAATGATGAACCCAGGCGGAAGTATTAAGGATCGCTTAGGTGATATGCTGATTAAAGAAGCGCTGGCATCGGGCAAACTGCGCCCAGGCGGAACCATTATTGAAGCAACTGCAGGAAACACAGGCATCGGGCTTGCGCTAAGTGCAAGAAAACATCAATTGCATCCGATCTTCTGTGTACCAGAACATTTTAGTCAAGAGAAACAACAGCTCATGAAGGCGCTTGGTGCAGAGATTATTCATACACCAAGAAAAGATGGGATGAAGGGTGCGATTGATCGAGCCCTTGAACTAGAGGCAAGCCTTGACAATGCGTATTGTGTCTTACAATTTAAAAACCAAGTAAATCCATTGACTTACTATAAAACGCTCGGGCCAGAAATATGGTCCGACCTCCAGGGGAACATAGACGTGTTTGTAGCAGGAGCGGGCTCTGGCGGAACGTTTCAAGGCTGTGCTGCCTATTTAAAAGAGCAAAAAGAAGCGCTAAAAACAGTGATCGTGGAACCAGAAGGATCTATTTTAAATGGCGGAAAGCCGGGACCGCATAGAACGGAAGGAATTGGCCTTGAATTTATTCCAGATTATATGGAATCGACTTTATTTGACGAGATTTATACCGTCAGTGACGATGATGCTTTCCGAATGGTGAAAGAAGCAGCTGAAAAGGAAGGTGTTCTGATCGGAAGCTCGTCTGGAGCCGCTCTATTTGCCGCTTTAGAGGAAGCGAAAAAGGCATCACCTGGGACGGTGATCGTCACTATTTTTCCTGATAGCAGTGAACGTTATCTAAGTAAAGGTATTTATGAGGGAGGAAAATAAAATGAAGCCAAAAACAATGATGATTCATAGTGGAATCACTGGTGATGAAAAAACAGGAGCCGTGTCTGTTCCCATTTACCAAGTCAGCACCTATAAGCAGCCTAAAGCAGGCGAGCACACTGGATATGAATATTCCAGAACTGCGAATCCAACAAGAACAGCACTGGAAACAGTCATTCGTGATCTTGAAGGCGGGGCAAACGGCTATGCATTCGGTTCAGGGATGGCTGCAATTACAGCTGTGATGATGCTGTTTAACAGCGGAGATCATATCGTACTGACTGACGACGTGTACGGCGGAACCTATCGTGTGATGACAAAGGTGCTCAACCGGATTGGCATTAAAGCCACATTTGTAGACACAAGTGATCCTGAAGCGGTGAAAAAAGCAATTTTACCAGAAACAAAAGCCGTCTATATTGAATCACCAACCAATCCATTGCTGAAAATGACCGATCTACAAGCCATAAGCCGGATCACAAAAGAAGCTGGCATCTTGATGATTGTCGATAATACGTTTTTTACCCCATATTTTCAAAAGCCGATTTCATATGGGGCTGACATTGTCTTGCACAGTGCCACAAAATATTTAGGCGGCCATAGTGATGTGGTGGGCGGACTTGTCGTGACAGCTACTGAAGAGCTTGGTGAAGAACTGCACTTTGTTCAAAACTCTACAGGCGGTATTCTTGGACCGCAAGATGCGTGGCTTCTAATGCGAGGGATGAAAACGCTCGGACTAAGAATGGAAGCACATCAACAAAACGCGCAGAAAATCGCTGAGTTTTTAGAACAGCATCCTGCGATTACACGTGTCTATTACCCAGGTTTAAGCGCTCACCCAGGTCATGAGCTTGCAAAAACTCAAGCAACAGGCTTTGGCGGTATGATTTCTTTTGATATTGGAAAAGAAGAAAATGTCGACGTGTTTTTAAGCCAATTAAAATTGTTTACAATCGCAGAAAGCCTAGGGGCGGTTGAAAGTTTAATCTCTGTTCCTGCTCGCATGACCCATGCATCCATTCCAAAAGAGCGCAGAGAAGAGCTTGGCATCACAGATGGTTTAATCCGTATTTCTGTCGGTATTGAAGATATTGATGACTTATTACATGATATTGAACAAGGGCTCGACGCAGTAACGAATGGATAGATTTACATGCCCCTCGCTTTCTCTCACTATGGTAAGCTATCAATAGACATTGATAACGGGAAGGTGAATCAAGTGAAGAAAAAGTGGGATGGTTTAGTGACAGATTACAAGCAATACGCTTTTATTTTGCTTGCTGTTAGCACCTTTTTATATATTGGTACGATTTTACCGAATCAGCACCTAGAAGCATCACCAAAAATGCTGATGATGGCAGTTGATTGTGTTTTCTTATTAGCCGCTTTTCTTTGCGTGAAACGTGCGATCTTTTTTCAAAAAAAGCTACAAGAACTAGATGAAGATTAAGTCGAAAAGTCTCCTCATGTGATGAGGAGACTTTTTTGATTACACTGGATAATTGGACAAGAATCACTGTGGAAATTTAGTCAAACACACAAAAATCATCTAATTTACTAAAAACAGGTTTACAAAATGGTGCTTGCTGGATATACTTACAAAGTAATTAAAAACGTAAAGGAGGCTGAAGAATATGTTATTCGTATCTACTTGTGATCAATTCAACAACCAATTTCATCATGTCATCAGCCTGTGGAAGAGCTCGTGTCCTTCCTTTACCTTTTACGGTTCACGCTACAAAACTGTTTAAGTAAACGAGGATTTCACGTATCATCCATCGCAGGTTAGAAGACACTGTCTTTTGATCTGCATTTTTGTGTGCCCGCAGGTCAACTGATAAAGAAGATCTGCGGGCTATTTCGCGTGCTGCGAACTGAAGGGAGGTGAGCGTATATGACAATCCATTTATTTTTTATTACTTTGACGATCCAACGTAAATACAAAGACATTGAAACGGTTCTTTATGAACAACAAGTCGAAACATTTTATGAAGAAATGAAGCAGAAACAACTAAAGTACATGAACTAAAAAGGACAATAAAAACATGAAAAGGAGGAGATTGACATGTTTATGATGCTTGCAATGCTTGATTGTTATACAAGGGAGAAGGACCAGGTTTAGACACGCTCCACATTGATCACCTGCACATATGATAACCGTAAAAGGAGATTGTGAGGTGATCAATGAATGTCGATGTCACCATATATGAGGTTTCCGTCAGTGGGGCACGGGTATGCGTCTATTCCGCATTCTTTAAAGCACGGGTACGGCAATCCATACAGAATGCAAAGAGAGCAAGAAGAAATGCTCAGACGCTATATGTACAATTATCCAACCTATTGGTATTAAAGAAAAGGAGCAGGAAACGTCATCGTTTCCTGCTCCTTTTACATTAGCAAATCCAGCTTGCACCGATGATGATTAACAAAATGAACAGTACAACAAGCAATGCGAATCCGCCTGCAAAACCGCCACCGTAGCCACCGCAGTAGCCTCCAGAATAACCGCCAAAGCCCATAATCTAGCACCACCTTTATCTAATCAAGATACATTCATAAAATATGCAGCTCATGCAGAAAACGAAATCAATCTGAGCACAATTAATGAAAATGCCTATTTGTTTAAATATTTTTCATGACGTGCGAAACATTTTCAGAAAAGGTGCCGTCTAATAAAAGACAAAGAAATTAGGACTAGGTCTTAACTTTTGTTAGGCGAGAGCCGATATGAAAAGTAAGAAAATTCGTAAATAGTTTTATTTACTGGTGCAAAGCAGGTGTTGACATTGATTCAAAGCTGGATTGGAAAACAAATGAGGGAACCAAAGGGCTTGTTCTCAAAATGGGTAGCCCGCTATATGGAAAAAAATCATCATAATATCAATCAATGGACGATTCAACTCTTAAATATACAAGAAAACGACCGGATTTTAGAAATTGGTACTGGAAGAGGTATGACATTATCTAAAGTAGCGGAAAAACTTGATCGAGGGAAAGTATATGGAATCGATGCTTCGCGTCATATGGTAAAATACGCGAAAAGAAAACATAAGAGGCTTGTCGAGCAGGAAAAAGCCGTTATCACACTTGGAAAAGCTGAGCAATTACCTTTTGAAGACAGATCATTCAATAAATTGTTCACAGTGCAGACCATCTATTACTTGCCAGATATCGAACAAGTTATGAAAGAGGTATATCGTGTTCTTCAAGTGGATGGAGAAGTATTCTTATCTTTTCAAAAGCAGGAACTGATGAAGGAACAAAAACGCTCACAGTCTCTTTCAACGTACAGTGAAGAAGACATCAGCTGTCTTTTTTCAGCGTATCACTTTAGAGACGTCTCTGTTTACCATTATGATACATACATCTGTATCAAAGCCTTAAAATGATGATGAAAATATTTCCCAGGTAATGAACAAGCAATTAAAAAAGGCTCTTCGTCAGAGGAGCCTTTTTGCATGCGATGAAATGGACCATTCGTCAATAAAAAAGGCCTCTTCATAAGAAGAGGCTTTTGCATTCATTTCATATGTAGGGGCCAGCCAGGTGTGTAAGGAATGATAGTATATATAAGGAATTTGTTTGTCGATTAAGGATACCTGTCTGGCTTATTCCTTATATCGACAATGTTCTGCAAATGTTTAGCTTTTTTTTCAATATTTTCTTTTTTATTTGACTGGAAAATACATTTTTCTCTCCTAGATAGACATTTGTCACTTATTTTTTGAGTCAATGTGTGGTTAAAAGAAGGAAAAAAACCGAGAAAGAGAGAATTTTGGAGAGACTTCATTTTTAAACAAAAAGGGAGGAATGAAAACATGTCGGGAAACAAAGGTGTCGTTTACAAAGGAGCAGGAAATGTAGCAGTTGAGGATATTGGATACCCTGATTTGGTTTTAAGAGATGGCCCTGGTGTACCTAAAGCCAATGTTGGACGTAAGTGTGAGCATGGCGTCATTTTAAAAGTGGTGACAACAAACATTTGCGGGAGCGACCAGCACATGGTAAGAGGGCGTACAACTGCGCCTGAAGGACTTGTCCTTGGTCATGAAATTACTGGTGAAGTCGTTGAAGTTGGACGAGATGTAGAGTTTATCCAAAAGGGTGATCTCGTATCAGTTCCATTTAATATTGCCTGTGGTCGCTGCGTCATGTGTAAAGAACAAAAAACCCATGTGTGTTTAAATGTGAACCCCGATCGACCTGGCTCAGCTTATGGATATGTAGATATGGGCGGATGGGTTGGCGGCCAATCGGAGTACGTCATGGTGCCATATGCTGATTTCCAGCTACTCAAATTTCCGGACAAAGATCAGGCGATGGAAAAAATACTTGATTTGACGATGCTTTCTGATATATTCCCGACAGGTTTTCATGGTGCTTATACGGCTGGCGTAAAGCCGGGCTCTACCGTCTATATTGCTGGTGCAGGGCCAGTAGGTCTTGCAGCAGCGCATTCCGCTCAGCTCCTTGGCGCATCTGCTGTCATCGTCGGCGATCTCAATGAACAAAGGCTCGAGCAGGCGAGAAGCTTTGGCTGCGAAACGATTAATTTACGAAAACATGATCGAATCGGTGAACAAATGACAAACATCCTTGGAGAGCCAGAAGTCGACTGTGCGGTCGATTGTGTCGGTTTTGAAGCTTCAGGTCATGGAGATCAAGGAGAAGCACCAGCCACCGTTTTAAATACAATTATGGATATTACCAAAGTTGGCGGTAAACTTGGAATTCCAGGACTTTACGTCACAGAAGATCCAGGTGCTGTGGATGAAGATGCAAAAGTTGGATCTCTGAAAGTGCGAATTGGACTTGGCTGGGCCAAAGCCCATACTTTTGTGACAGGCCAAACCCCTGTCATGCAATATCACCGCAGCTTGATGAAATCTATTTTAAGCGGAAGGGCACAAATCGCCAAAGCCGTTAATGCAACCGTCATTTCCCTTGATCAAGCCCCTAAAGGATATAGCGATTTTGATTCGGGTGTGGCGAAGAAATTTGTGATTGACCCGCATGGCATGATTTCTAAATAATGATCCATCGAAAAAAACTTACAGGATTTTTCCTGTAAGTTTTTTGTTTGTTACATATAAAAAGATGAAGCTTTTCTGCTACATTCCATGTCAATTGTTAGCCGTGCCTGAGTATATATTCCTCTGTTAAATCAACAAACGCCTTCAAAGCAGGAGACATCCATTTATTTTTATGCCAGAATAGTTGGATTTTCGTTGTGAGACAGGGTCCCATCCAATTGATTTTAATCATATGGCCTTCTGTTATTTCTCTTTTTATAGAAATTTCGGGAAGTACAGCAATTCCTAGACCAGCCATTACACATTTTTTTATGGCTTCTACATCTGCTAGTTCTAGTTTACTTCTCGGTTTTGCTCCTGCCTGTGTCAAAGAGTGTTCGAAGGCATAACGATAATCGCAGTCTTCGGTTAACAACAATCTTTGCTCGTCTAAATCGATAGGATATACTTTTTGTTTTTTGCTCAATGGATTTGTTGGACAGCATACAATCGCCATCGGTTCATCTTTTAATTCTTTTACAATTAAATGTGAGGATACGACAAGATTCATCGATAATAGGGCGACATCAATTTGTCCTTCCAGTAATAGATTTAAAACATCCTTTTCAGCTATTCCGGGACGAAAAATCAGTTCTACTTTAGGATACGTTGTTTGAAAGTCCGTTAAAATATGAGGAAGTCGATAGGTACATTGTGTTTCAGATGCACATATTCTCAAAATGCCGCTTGGCTCACTCATCCCGCCAACAGCCTCTAATGCTTCTCCTGTTAAACCTAAAATCTTATCCGTATAATCTTGAAACTTCATGCCAGCTTCAGTTAAAATGACCCTTTTTCCAAGCCTTTCAAAAAGAGGGGTTCCTAACTCTTCTTCTAATGCAGCGATATTTGCCGTGATACTAGATTGAGCATAGCCAAGTATTTGTGCTGTTTTTGTAAAGTTTAATACTTTTGATGCTGTTTGGAACATCATCAGTTGCTTTATTTCCAACGTCAATCCCTCCTAAATCGGATGAGCCGATTGATGCAATCAGAAAACTTCTATAGATAGATCATATCATTTTTACTATGATAAAAGTAGGCGCTTTCATTATTTAGAATGTTCAGATTTTATAGGGGGGATGGCTTTGTTTGAAACGATTGTCAATTCAATAAATGACTTTTTATGGACATATATTTTAGTCATTATGTTAATAGGGATTGGAATCTACTTTACGGTGAGAATGAAGTTTATGCAAATTGTCTTACTAAAAGAGATCTTCCGTTCTATTTTTGAAAAAGCTCCAAAAATAAAAGGGAGTCAAGACATTTCTTCAATGCAAGCTTTCTTTATCGGAGCAGCGACGAGGATTGGAACTGGAAATATGGCAGGTGTTGCTATTGCCATTACAGTTGGTGGTCCTGGAGCTATTTTTTGGATGTGGTTTGCAGCAGTTTTAGGGGGAGCTTCTGCATTTGTCGAAAGCACACTCGCTCAAATATATAAAGTGAGAACAAGTGATGGTTTTAAAGGGGGACCAGGCTATTATATTCAAAAGCAATTTGGACTGAAATGGCCGAGTAGGATCTTTGCCTTTTCTGTTATTCTTAGTTTTGGCTTAATTTTTAATGCAGTACAAACGAACACCATCACAAATGCCTTTCGATATTCATTTGGTATCAGTCCAATTGGTATGGGGGTATTCGTAACCATTCTTACGGCGCTCATCATTTTTGGTGGTGTAAAGAGAATTGCCCGCTTTACCCAAATCATTGTGCCAATCATGTCCTCGTTTTATATTATCTTAGCACTTTATGTGATTGTGACAAATATCGCTGATGTACCCGCAGCATTAACAAGTATTATGAAAAGTGCGTTTGGATTAGAGCAAATGGTTGGAGGCGGAATCGGCGCTGCAATAATGAACGGTGTCAAACGCGGTTTGTTTTCCAATGAAGCAGGAATGGGAAGTGCGCCAAATGCCGCTGCTGCTGCCCATGTTTCACACCCAGTAAAACAAGGGTTTGTTCAATTATTAGGCGTATTTTTTGATACATTAGTTGTTTGTAGTTGTACAGCATTTATTATTATGCTATCAACAGTAGAAACAGCAGGTGATTTGTCAGGTATTGAAATTACTCAAGCTGCAATGGCGCAGCATTTCGGTTCTTGGGCTAGTATTTTCTTAGCATTTGCGATCTTTACTTTTGCATTTAGCTCTATTGTAGGTGGCTACTATTACGGTGAAGCCAATATCGGTTTTATTCATAACACTGTATCCGCGCTATTCGTGTATCGAATCACTGTTTTAATGATGATCATGTTTGGTGCTCTCGCCAACTTACAAATCGTTTGGACGTTAGCGGACTTGTCGATGGCAATTATGGCTATTGTTAACTTGGTTGCCATTGCGATTTTAGGCAAATTTGCTTTTGCGGCTCTAAATGATTACATGGGACAAAGAAAGGTAGGAAAGAACCCTGTTTTTTACGCTTCTACCATTCCAGGTTTAAAAGGAATAGAATGGTGGGGAGCAGAAAAACAAGCGATTAAATCAACAAATGAAGGGGTAGAAAATCAATGATAAATTTTGAATATGATTGTCATACGAAAATGATCATGGGGACTGGAAAATCTAAAGATATTGCCTCTATTGTAGAGGACATTGTATTGCCTAGTGCTACAATTATGATTGTGACTGACCCTGGTGTAAAAAGCGCAGGATTGGTGACGCCTATTGAAGCCTATTTGCAAGAAGCTGGTTATTCCGTTGTCGTCTTTGATCAAGTATCACCAAACCCTAGAGATCATGAATGTCTAACGGGTGCAGAGCTCTTTAGAAAAGTACAAGCATCAGCGGTAATTGCGATTGGCGGAGGCAGCCCAATGGATACGGCAAAAGCCATTGCTTTATTAGGTCCAAATGGCGGTAATCCTGAAGAGTATATAGCAGGGAAGAAGGCGTATACAAATGTATCACCCTTAATTTGTATTCCAACCACGGCTGGAACTGGCTCTGAGGTGACCCGTTCATCTGTGATTACGTTAGCTGCTTCACATAAAAAAATCACCTTAAAACATGCCTTGCTTCGACCAACTATTGCGATTTTGGATCCTGCTCTTACTTCTACGGTGCCAAAAAGTATAACAGCGGCAACAGGTGTTGATGCACTGGTACATGCGATTGAAGGCTATACATGTAAAGAAACAAACCCTATTTCTAAGGCGATGGGGGCAAGCGCAATGAAAACCATTGTGACCTATTTACCGAAGGCGTATGAAGACGGATCTGATTTAGAAGCAAGATACAAAATGCAGGAAGGCAGTTTACTCGCTGGCTTATGCTTCGGTTCCGCTGATGTAGCAGCTGTGCATTGTTTAGCCGAAGCGCTCGGAAGTCTTTATGATACACCTCATGGTATCGCAAATGCTGTATTTTTACCTTATGTCATACAATTTAATGCAGCTGAAAACAAATCATTGCACATAGAGCTTGCAAACATCATGGGCTTTGCAGATAAGACGGATGCAGATGATGTGGCGATTCAAAAATTAATGGATGGTATATATACATTCACAAAGAATTTAGGTATTCCATCACTAAAAGAATTATCTTATGTAAAAGTAGAAGATTTTGAAAAAATGGCTGAACTAGCAGAACAAAACAACTCTACAAAAAGCAATGTTCGTGCCGTTACGAAAGCGGACTACTTAGATATACTAAAGGCTGCTTTTTAATATAATCATACAGAAAAAGAGCCGAATAGAATGACTGAATGATAAACACAAACCTTCCCAGACTTTACACAAGAAGCAAACGACTATGTCGTCAATATGGAGAATTACAAATATACCACCCTCCTAATGTATGATTTAGGTGGTGGTTTTTCTATGTCCCATTTGACTAGGTATCATGTATACATGAGTGGTATGATAGACGACAACATCTCATGAGAGAAAGGATAGGATAAACGATGAACTTTCACAATAAAACCGTCATCATCACTGGCGCAGCCAATGGAATTGGTGAATCGATCGCGTATGGCTATGCGAAAGAAGGGGCGCGTGTCGTGCTTGCGGATATTGACGAAGAGAAGGGCAAGCGCTTGGAAGATCAGCTGAAAAAGGAGTCCTTTGAGGCTTTTTTTAAAAAAACGGATGTGAAACAAGAGAAGGATATTCAAGACATCATGTCGGCTGCCGTGGCTCGTTATCAAACGATCGATATTCTCATCAATAATGCAGGGGTTATGTGTACAAAATCGCCTTATGAGCTAACGGTTGATGAGTTTGATCATGTGCTGCATACAAACCTACGAGGTGCTTTTTTATGTGCAAGGGAAGCGGCACGTTATATCAAAGAGAATCCAAACGGCGGTTCCATTGTGAATATTTCATCTACCCGTGCGACCATGTCAGAGCCTCATACAGAAGCGTATGCTGCATCAAAAGGCGGGATATCAGCACTTACTCATGCGCTGGCTGCTTCTTTTAGTCAGAATCATATAACAGTAAACAGCATTTCCCCTGGGTGGATTGAAACGAAGGATGAGAAAAATTTGCGAGAAATTGATCATCAGCAGCACCTTTCCAATCGAGTAGGAACGCCAAAGGATATTGTCAAAGCTTGTTTTTATTTAACAGATGAAGACAATCAATTTGTGACAGGAACCGATGTGGTTGTTGATGGCGGCATGACTAGAAAAATGATTTATGCGGATTAACATGAAAAAACATTGACGCCTTGACGGAGACGCAGTACAATATAGAACAACTCAGCTGAAGATCGTGATGAAAAAAAGATAAAGCGCAAATAGAGAAGAGTATGTAATGGCTGCCTCACACAGAGAACTCCGTGAAGCTGAGAAGGAGCTGGGAAGCGTTACAGAACCAAGCCTCTTAGCTCTGCACCGGATTCATTGTGATGGTGGTGCAGCGGCATTCTCCCGTTATAGAGATGGGTTAGCGATAACCTGCTAAGGTTCATCTGGTAACAGGTGAATGAACTGAGGTGGCAACGCGGAGTCAATCCCGTCCTCAAGACAGAAATGTCTTGGGGGCGGGATTTTTTTATGACAAAAAGGAGGGCACCACGATGAAAAAACATTGGCGGGATATGAGCGTGTTACTTGGAGCGATTGGTATTGCGAACATAGGAGAATGGATTTATATGATTGCTCTCCATCTGCTGATTTTTCAGGAAACGGGATCCGTTCTTGCTGTTACAGCCGTCTATATGTTAAGACCTGTCTCGGCTCTTTTAACAAATAGCTGGTCTGGTAGTTTAATAGATAGACTGAATCAGCGGAATGTCATGATCAGTCTAGATCTATGCCGGGCCATTCTGATTGCTTGTTTACCCTTTGCCTTATTTTCAGGCCACTTATTGATCGTATATGTGATGCTATTTCTCATTCACATGGCACAAGCCATGTTTCATCCAGCTTCGATGGTGTATATGACAGCACTAATCCCGGCGGATAAACGAAAACGGTTTAATGCCATTCGATCTTTGCTGCAGTCTGGTGGATTTTTACTCGGACCCGCCGTAGCAGGGCTGCTTTTTCTCATTGGTACACCAGTCCTTTCAATTTATGTAAATGCAATCTGCCTTTTGATATCTGCTGTTTTGACGATGTGTTTACCGATTTTGTCAAAAGCAGACGGGGCACAAAAGGGCTTTTCTCTCTCGGTATTAAAGGAAGATGCAAAACTTGTCTTTCGTTTCAGTCTCACATCCCGGCAAGTGATGGCCGTGTATTTATTATTTAGCGCTGCCATCACGGTGCTGCCGACTGCGATTGACTCACTTGAAGCAGCTTTTGCAAAGGAAGTGCTGATGTTGACCAATACCGAATATGGATTTCTTGTCAGTGTAGCTGGAGCAGGGATTATCGCAGGGGCATGTCTCAATACGGTCATTGTCGAAAGGCTGCCTATTTCAGTGATGCTTGGTGCGGGAAGTTTGTTTGTGGCTTTTGGATACTTGATCTATGCTTTTTCAAGCACATTGACTTTCGCAGCAGCTGGCTTTTTTGTTCTCGCTTTCTTTTTAGCATTTGCAAACACCGGTTTTATGACTTTTTATCAAACGAATATCCCGGTAGAGGTTATGGGGAGAGTGGCAAGTTTTTATGCGTTATGTGAAGCAGTTCTGACGATGATGATGACAGGAATATGCGGCGCATTGGCGCATGTTTTATCGATACGTACTTCTGTCATAATTGGCTGCATATGTATGCTTCTTATTTGTCTGTTGCTATGTTTTGTCATTTTTCGTCCATTGACTGTCAAAAAAATAGTGCATCTTACTTAGAAAATTAAAAAAATTATGTTATCATTATTTAAGTAAGTTAATTAAATTGATGAGAAAAGGAGTCTTACAAATGAAAGCACTACGCTGGCACGATCAAAAGGACATTCGACTAGAGGAAATTGACGAACCAACAGTTGCTCCAGGAAAAGTGAAACTGAAAGTAAAATGGTGCGGCATTTGTGGTAGTGATTTACATGAATATTTAGGCGGACCGATCTTCATTCCTGTGAATGAACCTCATCCACTTACAAAAGAAAAAGCACCCATTACACTGGGACACGAGTTCTCTGGTGAAGTTGTAGAAGTTGGAGAAGGCGTGAGTAATTACAAAGTAGGCGATCGAGTGGTTGTTGAACCTATTTTTGCAACTCACGGGCACCAAGGTGCTTACAACTTAGATGAAAACATGGGCTTCTTAGGACTTGCTGGTGGCGGTGGAGGATTCTCTGAATATGTATCTGTCGATGAAGAATTACTTCATTTGTTACCAGACGAAATTTCATATGAGCAAGGTGCACTTGTTGAACCTTCTGCAGTTGCTTTATATGCGGTTCGTTCTAGTAAAGTGCAAGCTGGGGATACAGCAGCTGTGTTTGGCTGTGGACCAATTGGTTTACTTGTCATTGAAGCATTAAAAGCAGCTGGTGCTACTGACATTTATGCAGTGGAATTATCAAAAGAGCGCCAAGAAAAAGCAAAAGAACTTGGAGCGATCATTGTAGATCCTTCTCAGTATGAAGATGTTGTTCAAGAAATCGCACGCCGCACAAATGGTGGAGTCGATGTTTCTTTTGAAGTGACAGGTGTACCTGTTGTATTGAAGCAAGCAATCCAATCAACTAGAATTTCAGGTGAAACAGTCATTGTAAGCATTTGGGAAAAAGGCGCAGAAATTATGCCGAATGACATTGTCATTAAAGAACGTACAGTCAAAGGAATCATCGGCTACAGAGATGTTTTCCCATCTGTATTAAACTTAATGAGAAAAGGCTATTTCTCTGCAGACACACTCGTCACGAAGAAAATCAAGTTGGACGATGTGATCGAAGATGGCTTCCATGCATTAATCAATGAAAAAGATCAAGTGAAAATTTTAGTCAGTGCTGAATAAGTAGGACGAAAAAGAGAATGGCAGATGCCGTTCTCTTTTTTAACGTCCAAGAGATTTTCCGTACACGCTGACTCGTTTCTCTAACAAAGCAAAAGTGAGTTCAAAGAAAATACTAAGCATCCAATAGATCAAAGCAGAGACGAGATACGTTTCTAAAAACTTGTAGCCGTCATTTGCAATGATGCGAGAGATTCCCATGATTTCCAGTACACCAATTGTAAACGAAAGGGACGTGGCTTTTAACAGCTGAATGAGCTGATTCCCTAGGTTTGGCAGGGCAACCACAAACGCTTGCGGTAAAATAATGCGAATCATCGCCTGTCTGGTGGTCATGCCAACGATTTTCGCCGCTTCAAGTTGCCCTCTATCTACCGCAAGGAGTGCGCTGCGGACCACTTCTGTTAAATGTGCGGCTGAATGCAGGCTGAAGGTGATAAGGGCAACGGTAAGCGGGGAGACCATATCCGGGTGAAAGGTCAACCCAAAAGTGCTATTCATTTTGGTCAGAACAAATGGAATGCCATAAAAGAAAGCAAACAACTGAACAATGAGAGGTGTTCCTCTAAAAAATGAGACATAGAGCGTGACAAGCTGGCGGAGCACAGGGATACGAAAGAGGCGAATGAAAGCAAAAACAGATCCAATCAAAAGGCTCACAGCCATAGAAACAAGTGCAATCAATAAGGTAAAGGGAACGCCTTTTAGAATATGTGGTATTTGGTCAATCGCAAATGATATATCAATGGTTTGCATCAAATCGCCTCCTTAGCGTGACAGGCTGGTGCGGCCTTTCACAAATTTTCTTTCCAGTAGCATCGTGATCAGTTCAATACTGATGCAAATCAGCCAATACACAATTGCAATGATGACGTACACTTCAAACATCCCTATCCCGTAGTTATTACCTAGGATGATTTTGACCTGTCCCATCATATCAATGAGTCCGATTGTAAATGCAATGGCAGTATCTTTCACGAGATCAATGGTGTAATTTCCGAGGTTCGGAAGTGCAATGAGAAAGGCTTGTGGAATAATGATCCTCATTAATGCCTGAGTATCTGTCATCCCAACAATGTAAGCTGCTTCAAGCTGATCTTTCCCAACAGAAGAATATGCACTGCGAAAGACTTCAGATAAATAAGCGCCCGTATGTAACGAGAATGTGATCATCACAAATAACACACGATCCCAATGATTGATTTGAATTCCGGCCATGAGTAAAAGCTGAGGCAGACCAAAATAAATCAGAAATAACTGAACAATGAGCGGCGTACTTCGTGTAAATGACAAATAAATGACCGCCAATTGTTTCAGCACTGGAATTTGTTTGATTCGAATGCAAGCAAACAGCAATCCGATGATGATGGCAAAAAACAATGACACCACAATCATAAGAAATGTGAGTGGCAGACGATCAACCACTTGTAAAAAGATTCTCAGCCAATCTCCAGCTGTAAACGTCATGGCGCTTCCTTCCTTTCTTCATATTGATAGCCTTGCTCTGATATATAGTCAATATCTTGAAAGAAATCAACGCCAAACCATTTCTTCGCAAGGTCAGGTAATGTTCCGTCTTCTATCATCTCTTGTGTCACTCGGTCCAATTGTGATGCTAGTTTCTTTTGACTAGGCTGTAAGACAAGATAAATAGGTTCCTTTGAGACAATGCCGCCCACTTTGACTTTCAGGTGAAGATGTTTTTGTATCGTATCAAAGGTTGAAATATTCATAAAAGCCGCATCGGACCGTCCACTTTCGACTCGTTTTAAATTGAGTTCGTTTGAAGGGCTTTCAATGGTCGTGAGCGGAATTTTCGGATCATTTTCTTCATTATATTGATTTAATATGGAACGAAGGCCGCCGCTAGGACTGACGGGAGCGAGCTTTTTTGATGTCATATCGTCTAGAGATTGAATATCTTGCTCTGATTCATTCACAATTAAACCTGTCATCGAATAGCCGTATGGAACCTTAGGATAAAGAAAGCGTTTTTCACGTTCAGGATTACTAAAAAACCAATTAGCCGCCATTTCAAATTTCCCAGCGCCGATCCCAATTAAATTGGATTCTTCCTCGCCAAAGGTATAATCAAAATGAATGTGTGGCAAACGTTTCTCGACTTCATTTAAATAATCGATGTTATAGCCAATCGGCTCGTTGCGGTCATTTGTGGCTAAAAAAGGCGGATTGACTTCTGCGCTTAGTGCGACTTTGACAATTTGTCTGCCATCATCTGTTGTCGTTTTCACACTGCTGCAGCCAATGAGAGAGAGGAGAAACAGAAGGATACTAGCGGCGGTGAATAAAGTCTTGCGCTTCATCTGTCTTCCTCCAATCCTTGCCACATCCCGCGATGAATTCTTGATAAAAATTGTTTCGTCCGTTCATGCTGAGGCTTCATCAGGACGTCTTCTGGTGAGCCTTTCTCAACGATTTCCCCATCTGCCATGAAGATCACTGTATCCGCTACATCCTTTGCAAACGAAATTTCATGCGTCACAATGACCATCGTCATGCCTTGGCTCGCAATATCTTTCATCATTTCAAGGATTTCTCCGACCATCTCTGGGTCTAGTGCAGACGTTGGTTCATCAAATAAAAGCACCGCAGGATTCATGGCAAGCGCACGGGCAATTCCGATTCGCTGCTGTTGACCGCCGGATAATTCACTTGGAAACGCATCTTTTTTATGAAGCAGTCCAATTCGTGTTAACAATTGCTCTCCGATTTTTTCCGCCTCTTTTTTAGACATGTTTTGAGAAACAATCAATCCTTCTGTGATGTTTTCAAGTGCTCGTTTATTTTGAAACAAGTGATAATGCTGAAACACCATAGACGATTGCTGTCTGAGTTTTAGAAGATCTTTTTTTCGATATTGTTCAAATTGAATCGTGGCTTCTCCAACTGTCAGCGTTCCTTTGTCTGGGATATCAAGGCTGTTTAAACTGCGGAGAAGTGTTGTTTTTCCTGATCCGCTCGGTCCAATAATGGCGACCACTTCACCTTCTTGTACGGTGAAATCAATTCCTTTTAACACATGAGTTGACCCATAGGATTTATGTAGATTAATAGCAGAAATCATAAAAGCATCACGTTCCTTTGACATATGTACTTAATATTGATAAAATTTAACACATTAAATCCTATAAGTAAAGTGTGTTTTAATAATACCTATTGGATAAATCGGATATGATAGATTGCGAGAAACAGAGGAGTTGGATACGTTTTGTCTAAAGCATTATTTGTCGATACAGATTTTCAAAAAAATTGGCTAAATCAACTAGAATCCCTTCGTGAAACGATCGAACATTCTGCAAAAGAACATGATGAGGGTGCCTATTTTCCTAAACAGAATATCGAATCATTAGTAGAACTGGGCTATACAACGTTGTCTCTGCCTGTTGAGTACGGGGGCGGGGGTCAATCTGTAAAGGATATGGTTCTTTTTCAAGAAACACTAGGAAGTATGGATGGAGCAACTGCCTTATCGATCGGCTGGCACCAAGGAGTTGTTGGTGAAATTTATGAAAAGAAACTATGGAATGAGAAGCAGCTGCAATTTTTTGCTGAAGAAATCAAAAATGGGGCTCTTGTGAACCGGGCCGTCAGTGAGGCGCAGACAGGGAGTCCAACAAGAGGAGGCAAACCTGGAACAACTGCAACGAAATCAGGAGATCATTGGGTGATCAATGGCCGGAAAACATTCACAACGATGTCACCAGCACTCACATACTTTCTCGTCGGTGTATGGATCGAAGAAAAAGAAGCGATGGGCTTCTTCTTAATTCACCGTGATACAAAAGGTGTTTCTATAGAAGAAACGTGGGATGTTGTTGGCATGAGAGGAACAGAGAGCCATGATTTAATTCTAGATCATGTGGAAGTTCCAGATGACATGTTGGTTGAAGTGCAAAAAGGACCTCGGGGCGGTACGTTAAACCCTTGGATCGCACACATTCCTTCCTGCTATTTAGGGATTGCACAAGCGGCAAGAGACTATGCTGTTCAGTATGCCATCACCCATTCACCGAACAGTATTAGCGGAACGATTAGCGAACTGCCAAATGTCCAAACACTGATTGGCGAAATTGATTTACTACTAAAGCAAGCACGCCATGTCATCTATTCAACGACAACATTATATGAGCAGCCAGAGAAAAGAGAGCTGTTAATCAATGAATTCGGTGCTGTGAAGCATACAGTCGTTAATGATAGTCTGCAAGTGGTCGATAAAGCCATGCGTTTAGTCGGTGCAAAAAGCTTAAGCCTTAGCTGCCCGCTTCAACGTTACTATCGAGACATTCGTGCTGGCCTTCATAACCCACCAATGGACGATATGACAATTTCAAAAATTGCAAAGCAAGCGATTGAAGAGAAAAAATGGAACGTACAATAAACAGAAAGCCGGATAAAACCGGTTTTTTTTATTGAAAAAGAGGACGAGCGGCTCTTATTTCTGATCAGTCAGCATGCTACAATCAATTGCAATCATGAGCAAAGAGGGTGATTGTTTGCAAAAAAAGAAGATGAAATGGCTGATTGCTGCCGTGATGCTTGCAGCACTTTGTATGAGCGAGCCAGCATCAAGTGAAGGAACATCTCCAAAATGGTCCGTCGATGAATTCATGAAAGATCGGGAAGGCACATTTGTGATTCAAGAAGTAAAAGAAAAATCACCATGGGTGTATAACAAAAGAAGAGCGAACAAGCGCTTTGCACCACAATCAACGTTTAAAATAGCAAATGCCTTAATCGGACTTCAAACTGGCGCAGTTAAAGATGAATACGACATCAAATATTGGGACGGAGTAAAAAGAGAGATTGATAACTGGAATAAGGACCATACACTGGGCTCTGGCATGAGAGATTCAGTCGTCTGGTATTATCAAGCCATGGCGCGTGATATCGGGGAAGAACGCATGAGCCATTGGATAAAAGCCATTCATTATGGGAATCAAGACATATCTGGCGGAATCGATCAATTTTGGCTAAGCAGTACGTTGCGCATTTCTCCAGTAGAACAAGTTCATTTCCTTAAACAGCTATATGAAGAAAGTCTCCCATTTGACCTATCGGTTATGAGAACCGTCAAACGAATGATGATACAAGAAGAAGAGAAACACACCACGCTATACGGAAAAACAGGCTCCGGATCAGGAATCGGCTGGTACGCAGGCTTCATCAAACATGAAAACAAAACCTACATCTTCGCCACAAATATAGAAGGCACCGGACTAGAAGCAAAAGAAATCACCTATCGTATTTTGAAAAAATATCATTTGGTAGAAGCATCCGTTTAGGGTGCTTTTTTATGTGTGAAAAAGGGGATATATAGATAAGTTGATGATATATGGATTAGTTTGAAAGTATGGTATATTTATAGAAATATATTGAAGTGAAATAGTAATCATTATCTTAACAACTATAGGCAATGCAAGAGGTGAAAAATTTGAAAAAAATTAAATTGAATACTTTGACCAAAGAATTTATCGCAGATATCGAAAAAGAAATAACAAAAATCGCTTTGAATATAGTGGATGAAAAACAAATAGATTTTAGAGATTTAGGGTTAACAATCAATGCTGCATTTGGACGATTCGGATATGGGAAGAAATTTAGCGGGAGAGAAGTTCATGTTTCAGATTGTTTTAAAGCAGGTTATCATTCATCCATATATTTTTCAGTAGATTATCTAAATGGCGAAGAGTTTCATGATGGTGATGAGGGAGATGAAGGTTATTGTATAGACCATCTGGATATCTGGGATTGTGTATCAAATAATCTGATCAGCAAAAAAGGATATTTAATTGCATTTGAAAATGAAGTGGATTTGCGAGGAATTATTATACAACTAGTTAATGAATTGTACAAAGAAGCAACAGAAATTCTTCAAATTCTAAGGAGCTAATATTTTAAACTAGCTATATTTAGAAGGGAAGAAAGGGCATTTTAATGGGAATGAGATAGAGCATTTACACCTAAGAAAGCAAGTTTTGAAAAAAGAGTGAGCAAACATTCACAATCTTATTAGGAGGCTTACAAGAAGTGCATTTGAAAAATATACAATTAATGTCAGATGACGATCATGGGAACTTAGCCAGCCAATCCCTTTGTATGACTGAAATGTTTTTATACGAATTAGAAAAGAAATTTCAAACGAAAGATTGTGAGGCTATTGTTTTGATATGTGGGCCTTTTAAAGACTACAAATTAATTAGTACTTCAAAAGATGAACCAGACATCTTATTTATAAAAAATACGTACGAGCTGGAAGTACCCTTCCGTTACAGTGAATTTGAAAATGCAACAAATAAGAAAAAGATCTTAGCAGATACTTTGGAAAAAGCGATACTCTATCTTTGTGAACTGAAGAATTGGGACAGTCAGCTAGTCAAAGCAACATTTAAGAAAATGAAGGAGAAGGAATATAAAGCGGAGATTAAAGGGAGAACAAAACTAAGTCCCGATAAAAAAAGAAAAGCTTACCCAGTTATCGAATTAGATTTAAAACAGTTTACTCTTTATCTTGTAGTTGAAGATAATAAAAGAAATATCTTAGATAAAAAATTAATTGCTGAAACCTATACTTACTTAGAAGAAATTTCTTATCATATGAGAGAGCTTAAATGGTTAACGGATCACGAAGTGACACTTTTCAAACGTGCAAATAAAACAGTTTATACAAGTATATATTTATCGTGATAAATCAAAATGAGAAAATAAAGAACCCAATATATAAGGAGGGTTTTCCAAATGGGCTTTTGGGAAGAAGAACATAAGAAAAAGAACATCATAATTGGTGATGATGGATTAGATATTTTTGAAGAAGCGATTGAACAATTTTATGAAATGACTGAGGAACATTTGAAGAGAAAGCCAACGATTGATGAGATGCTTTTGACAATTATGATGGCTTTAAACAATGGAGGTAGTCACTATTTTGATGATTTAAACGACAAAGAAGTAACGGATATTAAAATAACAACTAAAAAAGTAAAAACTTTAAGTAAAGTGGAACCAGGAGCTATATTTGAACTCCCATTAAAAGAAGTTGGGAAATTGAGCTATGCTTTGATCATTTCGGGTGAGGGGAAAAATCAATATGATGATATTTTAATCCAATACTATGATTTGTTTGTTGATGAAAGAATAGAAAAAAATGAGTTAAAACAATTGATGAAAAAAGAGAATGAACTATTTGTTGCAAATACAGGTCTGACAGGCTTTTTAAATGGTTCATGGAAAGTCATCACAAAAATAAATCAAGATTTTATAAAAGAAGAGGATCTTCAAAATCTGAAATTCGTGGAATACCGAGATGGAAATTATTACGTAAGCAAGGGGAAAGAAGGTCACAATGCACCTGTTATGGACTTAGAGGTTGCTGACCCAAAAACGGCTAAAATGATATTTAACCCGATTGGTATGCTTGGCGAATACACTATTATAAGCATTCTTTCATTATATTTTAAAGGTATGTCAATGGAGGATATTATTAAATATGAAATATAGGCAGTTTACAGCGTAAAATGAGTTTTGAGAAAGGAATGGTGTAATAAATGGCTGAACCAAAAATGCTAGACTGTTTAAATAAAATACGAAATGTCTTAAAGGGGACGATCACAAGAGAACAAGTGTCTGATTGGGCTGAAATTTACGTTTCTGCAGACGATCCAGAAATAGACGATGATCAAGTTTGGGATATGCTGATTCTTTTAAGTGGAATTGATTTGAAAGATTCACCTAATTCTTACTTACATCCTGTAGAGGATTTGAATGACTGGTTAGAAGAATACAAATAGTTCCTATATATGAGCTTGCTAAATTCTTATGATTAAGCCCATTTATAAATAAAAGGAGTGACGCAATGTCCATGCATCCGAAAGAATTAGAAACCACCGTCCAATTACCTGCGAAAAAGCGTTATGACTATTTCATCAAAAAGATTGTTGATTTTGAAGAGGTTTGGTCATTAAGAAACGAGAAGGGGTGGGTGATGTCAGAGGATGAACATCGTGTACCGCAGCTTCATTTTTGGCCGACAGAGGAACATGCCGCTTATTGTGCGATCGACCAATGGGAAAAAACAGTGCCAGAAATGACTGATTTAGACGATTTTATAGAAGAGTGGCTGCCGGGAATGTTAGCAGATGGAATCAATCCGTCCATTTTCTATAATCGAAATAATTCGGTGTCAATTGAAATTCAAACATTAAAAGAAGATATAGAGGAAGAATTAAAAAACTACTAGTTCGACAAGAGTGGAGGTAGTTGTTTGAAACGGCTTGAAGACTTATTTATTCGTTCAGAAAAAGAGTTCAAATTCTATCAGAATTTAGTAGACCATGTGTTTGAAACAAATAAAGAGCTGCCACAACAAGTTTTTCGTAAGACATTTGATTGTTTTTTGTTTCAAGAGTTTGATTGGGCATTGAGTGATGATATTTTACCAACCATAAAAGAGTTATCAACTGTTACACAAGATAGAGAATTTTTGACTGCAGTCCTTCAACCAGATCCAACTGATTATTATTTGAAGGAATTTGGTTATTATCATTGGCTGAAAGCGAGTGTGAACATTTCAGGTGAGGATTATGTAAATGCACTATGGATGCACCCAAAAGGTTCCATAGCGGATAATATAATCACGAATTCGAATATAGTTGTCTGGTTAGCTCATTCTTTGCAGTGGGCGATTTGGGCAGATAGGGATATGGGAATTTGTGTAATAGGGATGGTATCAACAAAAGATTCTGTGAAAAATAGGTTATTAAAAGAAGGGTGGAAACCAATGGATCACCCTGTTTTAGCAAATTGGTTTGAAGGATTATTGAAGGATCAAAAAACATTCAATGATTATTACACTCAAATGCTCTCTCATTATGCGTCATGTTACAAGCGGTGAAATGGAGTATCAATGACTGATGATAAACTTACCCGAAGATATGAAAGGAGCATAAAGTGAAACATTTGTTTATATCCGATCCAAAAGAATTTGAACATGTTCTATCGTTTGTTCATTCGCTCATTCACAGTACGAAGACATTCCCTGATCAAGTGTTGAAAACAAAACCCCCTCATTATTTATTCGAAGAATTCCATTGGTTGTTATCAGATGATGGCTGGGAAATGTTAAAAGGTTTAGCTTTGAATCATCATGATGACTATATACTCATGGCTGTATTAGATGAGCAGAAGAGCATGGATGATTATTATCATGATTTTGGTTATTATCCTTGGGTGAAAGTACCGTTAAACCTCACACCAAGTGATTACCTCGATCTCTTAACGGATTATCCGATAGAGAGTGTAAATGATAGCATAATGGGTATTGCTTCACGTGTGATATGGGTTTCCCCTTCTGCAAAATGGATCATTTATGGCGACAGAGGTTATGAGATAGGAGTACTAGCGATTCTTCAATTAGAACAAATGAATAAACAATTGTTAAAAACGTGGAGAATTTTAGATGAGATTGTATTAGGCTGGATTTCAGTTGTATTTCCGAATCAAAAACTTCCTGATGATTTTAGAAAAGAACTGATTCGAAATTATACTAACTTTGAAGAAATGACTTCATAAGGAGGAAGAAATGAAACAAATAGACCATGTATTAAACACATTAGATAAGTCTTTTCTAAATAAAGAGTTTCCGCTATTAGATAACGAGAACTTTGATTTTGCCAAAGGGAAGCTTTCTCTATTTACTAGAGATGGAAATTGGCTGATCACGATTCAATTATTCGGTTTATCGAAGTTAGGACCGGCTATTGATTTTTTTGCGTTTGGTCATGAGTTGAATAATGGATCCATCAATTTTCTATTGGATGAGCTCTTTGTTTTCGTGGATCAGCATGATGAAATAATAGATGATGATGAGATAGAACCTGGATTCACCAAACAACCATTACGAATTAAATTGAATGGTGGCTATTTTAATGTTCAAATACCAGAGTCATGCCAATCTGATGTAACAGAGGAAAATGAATGGATTACTCTGTTAAGAGAAATGGCCAAACATCGAGATTTGCTGGATAGTTTATGGATGACAGATCAAGAACAATTTGACATCGTTCAGCATGTATATGATAAACCGCTCTATACAACTGAATCATGGTTTCATCCAGAAACGCATAGCCAACTCCCTAGTCAATCTCCTTTTTTTCAATCGGTTGCGAAGAGTTTGATCTATCAAGATCCAACATGCATTGTAAATATAAACACGAACACTGACTGGAGATTATGGTCAGATTTTGATACTGTGGAATATTTTTAGTTTCGTCTGATGTTTTAAATCGGTGAGGTGGAGCAAGTAATGAGAATCGTATTAGCAAAAGAGAAAAATCTATTCGAAGTAAATGAATTAATAAAGAAAATCAATTTAAACGTAGAAGAGTATCATTGGGTCATAAGTGATGTGACACTCCCAATGCTTCATGATCGGAATAATCAATCTCATTCAGAAGTCATGCCGGATTATACGGATTTTTTATTTCTGAAGGGTGAACATTTCAAAAAATTCTTACATGACTATTCTTATTCTTTTATTTTCGCTGTTTTGACCGCATTGCCTCGTCATGTAGATCATTTGAATATTCATTCAATACCTCAAATTGAAGATAATGAACGATATTGGAACGTGAATTATACACCCGTTATCCCTCAAGCCGTGTTTGAAATCGGATTTTTTGATTCGACAGATGTTATTTTTACAGGAGATCAGAAAATCTTAAGCGAATTTCGAAAAAAAGCGGACTTTATTTCATTTGAAGAATATTTACAAACTCCGTGACACGATAAGAATAGAGTTTATTCTGAAAAAATAGGGGAATACGTTAGGGGAGTGAATGAGATGTTTAGCAGTATAGAGAAATGGATCGATTATTTAGATGGTGTCTGTGATGTACTGGCATTCTCATTTGATTTTTTTTCGTAAAGAACTAGTCATAAACATTAGTATAAGTGAAATAAATGATGCTCGGTATCATGAATTGCGATTTATGAATGTGGCGAGTCTTTATTATAATGGGGGTGAAGGTAATGATAGATTTGAAGAATTGATACAAGAAGAGATGAATTGGCAAATTTTTGAATGTAGTTACCATCCTAATGGGATAGGGAACCTTAAAAATGTACTTCTTGAAGAATTTGATTCAAATACAAATTTTCTATTTAACATCAATGGGATGTTACTCGCAATAGAATCGAAAAACGTATGTTTCGATTCACAAGAATTTATTTGCAGTGTATAGGAAGATCTCATTAGCGTCTAAATAAGAATTAAAAACAATGAGAGATTGGGGAAAAAACCATGAGAATCAGCCGTGATAAACAAGGTTTATTCGATGATGTAAAACAACGTTATCAATACTTATTAGATTTATCTTATCCAGATGAAATCGTCTCTTTTGAAGAGGAAACTGGTATATGTTCAGATGATTTTTATATGTTTATTTCACTTGTTGCAGGCAGCTTAAGTTATGTGGTCGATCATAAACGAATACCGAAAAAACAGTTAAACGTGCTGCGTCAGTCATTTGAAGAGCAATATCCCCAAATCAAATCGTATCAAGAGATCCTTGAATCATATCCTTTACTGCACTCCTATGTTCAATACCATGAAGAAACAAGAAAACAAATCATTGCACTTCTACAATAACCTCTTGGAGGACAAACGATGACATGGTTTTTAGATGAAAAAGTCCAGAAACAAATCCCTGATTTCAATATCAACCATCTAAAGCAAATCAATGAATTTCACTACTTTAAAGAGTATAATGAACATTACGACTTGATCAACTGTATTGTAATACACATCCCATATGATTCCCCGAATCTGCAAGCAGACATTCATCTGAAATTTACCAATGTCTCTTCTGTTCAAATCAAAGATTTGGAGTTAACAAACGATTCCTATCTTTTTTTGAACATTCAACTTTTGGATAGAGGCTGGGAATATTTGAATTACTTTGTCGAAGATTATGAAGAACAGTATTTTTCTTTTTACTGTCAAACGGTTCAAGTCATACAAGTCGTATCAAATGAATCGGGCTAGTCGCTCTACATATGTGCGAATCATACTTCCCCATCCCAACACAGAAAGGTGCAATGACATTGAATCGAATCATGAAATGGCTCTTATTTGCGGCGGTCATCGCTGGATTATTGGTATGCGCATTCTTTGTGTTCCGTTTCAACCAGCCTAAGCCGACGACGAACATCCATTATGCAGACACACAAAATAAACAGCAAACACTGGATATATATATGCCAAAGGGAAAAGATGAAGACAAAAAGAAGAAGCATCCAGTCATGATCTATCTCCATGGCGGCGGCTGGACAGGCGGCGATAAGAATAGAGTCGCTTCAAAGGCCGATTATTTTACGGGTCAAGGGTATGTGTTTGTTTCAATGAATTACAGGCTTCACCCTGATGCCAACTTCGAGCAGATGGCAGATGATACGGCAAGCGCTATTAAATGGGTCAAGGATCATGCAGATGAATATCAAATCGATTCGTCAAAAATCAATGTCATGGGTCACTCAGCGGGCGGTCATTTGACGGCATTGGTTGCTACAGATTCGACTTACTTAAAACGTGTGGGGCTGTCGCCAAAAACGATCAATTCTATCGTGATTTTAGATGGACCGTTAAACATCAATCAATTTATACAAGCCATTCCATCGTACAAAAAAGTCTTTGGCAAACAAGAGGAAAACTGGACAAAGGCATCACCGGTCACTTATATGAATCAAACGAATGTACCGCCTGTTTATTTGGTCACAGGCTGGGAAAATCCTGAGGTGTACCGATTTGCAGAAAAACTGAATCATGAGAAAGGCTCTCGGTTTGTGTTTCGGGTTCATTCGCTGAGCCACAGTGATTTAAATAAATGGTTTGGATCTGACAGAGCGCCAAAAGAAGCGCAAGAGATGACAAAGGCTGTGATGGCTTTCGTCAAAAAACAAAATCAATAACAAAGACTGTATGCTAGGGCAATCCATTTTGCCGCAGTATATGATAAAGTGGTTTGAGATTAAAGGAGTGTATGTCGTTGTCATCACGAATGGAAAATAAAGTGTTCAATTGCGAAAAAGAGCTGACGCTGAATATTATCGGCGGGAAGTGGAAAATGCTGATCTTATGGCACCTTGGCAGAGAAGGGACAAAACGGTTTGGTGTGTTAAAGTCGTTAATGCCTGGGATTACGCAAAGAATGCTTGTCAATCAGCTAAGAGAATTAGAGGAAGATCACATTGTGCACCGGGAGGTTTATCCCGTCGTTCCGCCAAAGGTTGAGTATTCTCTCACGGAACTCGGAGAAAGCTTAATGCCGATTTTAGAGGCGATGTATGATTGGGGAAAACAATATCTCGATAGCAATTTTTTAAAGGATGATAAATAGAAAGACGATAGATGTAGACAAAGAGCTAAAATCATTTTATTTTAGCTCTTTGTTTTCTTTTCAGCGTGACTTGAAAACCTTTGCAGTTTAGGAAGGACGAGTACTGGAGCGGCATCACAACACAGACTTGACACCGAATGCGAGGATTTGTCAGTACGTTTAGATACTGGTCGAAAAGACAGTGTCTTTTTTGTAACCATATGCGAAAAAGTATAGTATGTAAAAAAAAAGTGCGTACTTGGATTGCTTCCATCCTGTTGTTATACTCATTTCATCGTTCAAGAAGCCCTATTCACGGAGCTCTTGAAGATGAGATGAAAAAACGGGAGTGAACGTTCATGAAATTACAATTAGCGTTAGATTTAGTGAATATACCAGAAGCGATCGAGCTGATCAAAGAAGTAGAAGCGTCTATTGATGTGGTGGAAATTGGGACACCTGTTGTGATCAACGAAGGGCTTCGTGCTGTAAAAGAAGTCAAACAGGCGTTTCCGAATTTACGTGTGCTGGCGGATCTTAAAATTATGGATGCTGCCGGTTATGAAGTGCAGCAGGCATCTGAAGCTGGAGCGGATATCGTCACGATTCTTGCGGCAGCGGAAGATATGTCTATCCAAGGAGCGGTGAAGGAAGCAAAAGCAAGAGGGAAACAAATTTTAGTTGATATGATTGGGATCAAAGATATCGCCGGCCGTGCGAAAGAGCTGGATGAGCTTGGGGTAGATTATATTTGCGTGCACACAGGCTATGACCTGCAAGCGGTTGGTCAAAACTCATTTGCGGACCTCATGACCATTAAACAAGTGGTCAAACAGGCGAAAACAGCGATTGCAGGTGGTATTAAGCTTGATACATTGCCTGAAGTCGTCAAATTAAATCCAGATTTGATTATTGTCGGCGGCGGCATTGCGGCTCAAGACAATAAAGCAGAAGTGGCTGCGCAAATGAAGCAGTTGATTGCACAATCATGAAAACAAGTGACTATGTGAGAGCGATTCTAAGCGAGCTTTCTGAGCACTCGCCCGCGATTCAAGACGAACAAGCAGAGCAGCTTGTCAAAAGCATTTTAGCGGCTCGAAAGGTCTTCGTCGCAGGGGCTGGCAGGTCTGGTTTGATGGGGAAATCGTTTGCGATGAGACTCACGCATATTGGTGTCGAAGCTTATGTGATCGGTGAAACGAATACGCCTGCTTTTACATCTGAGGATTTATTGATTGTAGGGAGCGGTTCTGGCCGAACAGAGACGCTGCTTGTGCTCGCGAAAAAGGCAAGGGCGATTGGCGGAAGCGTCGCGTCGTTCACACTTTCAGCTGATTCACCTATAGCTGATCTATCGGATGAAGTCATCTTACTGTCAGGTGCGCCAAAGGATCAACATGAAGGAAACCATCATACGATTCAGCCGATGGGCTCATTATTTGAGCAAACTTTGCTTCTTATGTACGATGCGGTCATCTTGAGATTGATGGAAATGAAAGAGCTCGACACCCATAAAATGTACGGTCACCATGCGAACTTAGAATAGCCGTGATGAAAACCTTTCCTTTTTTGAAGGAAAGGTTTTTTTAATACATGGTACTTAAAAAGAAGGATCACTTGACATAAAGGATAAGATGTAACTATAATAGTTACATCTTGAAAGAAAAAACGTAAGCAACGGAAGGAAGATGAAGATGAAAGTACAAATTTGGTCAGATATCGCCTGTCCTTTTTGTTATATAGGAAAAAAACAGTTGGAAACAGCGCTTGAGCAATTCCCTCATAAAGAACAGGTAGAAGTAGAGTTTAAAAGCTTTGAGCTTGATCCGAATGCACCTGTTGCAGTGGATTATGATGTGCATGATATGCTTGTCAAAAAATATGGCATGAGCCGTAGCCGGGCCATCGCGATGAATGAACAGGTGAAACAGGCGGGCAAGGAGAAAGGAATCGATTTTCAATTCGATCCACTCGTTTTGACAAACACCTTTGATGCCCACCAGCTCGCACAATATGCTGGAAAAATGGGAAAAGGCGATCTCGTCATGGGTGAGCTGTTTCAAGCGTATTTTACAGATGGAAAGCATGTTGGTGATCGTCAAACCCTTTTAGATATCGCAGAAAAAGCAGGCCTTGATCAGAACGAAGTACAGAAGGTTCTAGACGGGCAAGAATTTGCAGACGATGTGCGAGAAGACGAAAAAGAAGCAAGACAGCTCGGGATTTCTGCTGTGCCTTTTTTCTTGATCAATGACAAATATTCGGTTGCTGGTGCACAGCCAGCAGATACGTTCCTTCGTGCACTTGAAACGGCTTGGACAGAAGAGGCAGCGCAAACGGAGAAAGCGGCTGATGCTTCATTTGAAGAAGCATGTGCAGATGGCGTATGTGCAGTACCTTCACCTAAAGAAGAAGTATAATCGGCATTTTCCCTATCTTTGATAAAAGATAGGGATTTTTGTTGATTAATAATTAATATACCTTTATACTTAAGTTATCTTAATTATGAAGGTGATGACATTGACATCCAAAACAACGATGATCCAAGAATTAAACCAAATCGAAGCGCGTATCCATCAAAAGCTCCGATTAGAGTTTGAAGAATTATTTGTAGATGAGTTAACTGATAAACAGCATATTGTCCTTGATTTCGTAGAGCGCAAAGGGGGAAGCTCACCTATTCAAATTGCTCAGCAACTAGGCATCACCCAAAGTGCTGTGAGCCAGTTATTAAACACGCTTGAAAAAAAAGAATGGGTTCGCCGCAGCATCAACCCGCAAAACCGCCGGGAATTGCACGTTGAACTTTCTGAAAAGGCAAAGACGTACTTGGAGAATATGAGAAAGATAGAACTTGCGATCATTGAAAAATACTATTCAAAATTAAGCCACGAAGAGATCAACACATTGACATCCATTTATACAAAGCTTGATCAATTGATTGTAGATCAAAATGAAGGGGAAGGATGATGATCCATTGATGATGCTCAAACAAGAAGTACAGCGAATTGCCTCTTCTTATACGGAGAAAAAGAAACAGGCACTGCTCGTGATCGGACTGATTCATCAAGGAGAAAGACACGTTTTTCATTTCGGAGATCACCCCATACAGCAGCGCGTCCAGCCTGAGGAGGTCATTTTTGAAATCGGCTCTATTTCAAAAGTCTTTACGACAAGTATATTGGCAAGCATGATTCAAAAAGGGCATATGAAGCTAGACGATTCCATTTCACTGTATTGTCCAGAAATAAGAAAGAATCACCCCATCCAATTGGAACAGCTGGCAACCCATACGTCTGGACTTCCTGCACATCGTTTTCTCAGAGATTTACAACTAAGGTTCCTTCCAAAAGTGAGAAGAGATATGTACTGTCAATACTCCCTTGATGAATTAATGAAACTGTTACACTCGAAAAAATGGAATGAGCGAAAAGAATACCCATCTCGTTACTCCAATGTAGGGATGGGCCTCCTCGGGTTGATCATGGGATGGTCTCTTCACAAAACATATGAAGAGCTGCTGACTGAATATATCGTGGATGAGCTGAAACTATCGAACACCTTTATTACGATCAAGAAGGACGTCAAAGAGAAGATGATCCTAGGTCATCAAGAGAATGGAAAAGAGGTTCCTCCGCTTCAGATGCTAGACTACCAAGGGGCTGGTGCGATTCGTTCGACGATCACTGATTTGCTCTCATTTCTCTCTGCACATATGAGTGCAGACGTCGCTTCTCCATGGAAAATGACCCACGAACCAAAGGTAAAGATAGGGAAAAACATGTCAATGGGACTCGGGTGGGTCATAGATGATACGGGATTGATTTGCCATAATGGGGCAACTTCTGGTTTCTCCAGCTTCATGGGCTTCCGCCCGCATTCAAAAACAGGAGTGGTCGTCTTGTCTAACTATCGCAATCGTATCACGCAAGACTCTCCCGACCGAATTGCCTATGATGTGATGAATATGCTTGAACAAGAGCCTAAAGCCAAATGAGCCTTCTATGAAGAGGGCTCATTTTTTCTTACGTTCAGCTCTTTAATCGTTTCACCAGGAACGAGTTCAGGCTCATAAAATGTTCGATCAGGCAGGTTCTTTTTCCCTTGTACGTGTTTAATCATCCAGTCTGCCGCATCTCGTCCCATTTGCTCTTGAGGGTGTGTCAGCGTTGTCAGTTTCACATGGGCATTTTTTTGGGCAATATACGAGTTATCCTGTCCAATAATGGAAAGATCATCTGGAATAGATAAACCTATTTCACTACATACATTTGCTACTTCTAACCCGACTTCATCGTTATAGCAAACAAGGGCAGTCAGCTCATGCTGGTGCGCCTGTAAAAAGGTTTTGATATGATCCCCTAAATACTGCTTCGATTCTGTATCAAAAAAAAGAACATGCTCTGGTAGGAAATTGAGCTTCGCTTCACCGAGTGCCTGAATATAGCCTTTCATTCGATATTTTCCTTGTAAATCATCTGTTTTTGAAATCAGTCCAATGTGCTGATGTCCAGAGGTGATCAGCTCCTTTGTCGCTAAATAGCTGGACTTTACATCATCCAAACAAAGGAAGGGAACTTCTAACTGCTCATAGTAGGCATTGATCATAATAAGCGGTACATCCTGCTCTTTAAAGGATAGGTAGTACGAAATGTTTGGATTATATAAGTTGCTTTTTGTCGGTTCGACAATTAATCCGTCCACACCAAAGGACAGCATCATTTCAAGTGCTTTTTTCTCCTGCTCCACATCGTTATTTGTACTCGCCAGTAACAAAGAATAGTTCTCTTCATTTAATCGGCTTTCGATGCCCCGAATGATCGACGGGAAAATGTAATCGGATATGTATGTGGTGATGACGCCAATCGTTTTCATATGAGCATGTCCAGCAGGTTTTGTTTGATATTGATTGGTGACAAATGTGCCTGAGCCTTTTTCGCTTCGTAAAAAACCTTCACTCGATAATTCCAAGATGGCTTTTCGCACCGTATGCCGGCTTACTTGATACATCTCTTGTAAGCTTGATTCGGTTGGAATACGCTCCCCGATCCGGTAATCCCCTGTCAGTATTTTGCTTTTTATATCATCTATAATGATCTGGTACTTCTTTTTCATCGTTTCACTTCTTTCACAGTTGATCCTCTACTCGGGTTGAGAAGAACTTGTATGGACATATTTTAACATGGTTGCTCAATCAAAAACAGGCGCTTGCAGTGTCTACCGTCTAATCCTTAGAGAACATGAAAGTTTTTGTCTAATTGTGTATGTACAAATATATTTATTATTGACATATGTACGTACAAATATTATATTATTTTTGTGCACAGGTAAAGGTGAATCAAACGAAAAAGATATTTGAAACCGCTATCATCTTGGAGGTGAACAAAATGAATCGTGAAAAGACGGCCAAAGCCATTAGAGAAGGACGGACATCTTTGGGCATTGAATTTGGTTCCACACGAATTAAAGCGATTTTAATAGATGAAGAGTTTCAGCCAATTGCGCAAGGTGCATTTGAATGGGAAAGTTCTCTTCAAGAAGGAATATGGACGTACAACTTAATTGAGATCATTACAGGTCTTCAAGTGGCGTACCGTCAGATGAAAGAACAGGCAGCGCAATTGTATGGGGTGACGATTCAAACCATTGGCTCCATCGGGATATCTGCGATGATGCATGGCTATGTCGCCTGTCATCATACAGGAGAACTCCTCGTCCCGTTTCGAACGTGGCGGAATGGAACAACGACCGAGGCGAGTCAAAAGCTAACAGATGTATTCCAATTTCATATTCCAGAAAGATGGAGCATCGCTCACTTATATCAAGCGATATTAGGAGAGGAAAAACATCTGTCCCGGTTAGAGTATGTGACCACGTTGTCCGGCTACATTCACTGGCTGCTAACAGGGAAGCAGGCCATCGGAATTGGCGATGCGTCGGGAATGTTCCCCATTGATGAAAAAACGAAGGATTACAACGAAGTGATGCTTCATCAATTTGAAGCATTGATTGCAGAAAAAGGCTATCCGTGGAAGCTTCGTCATCTTTTGCCGCGCATCTATTTAGCAGGCGAAGAAGCTGGTGTGTTAACAGCAGCTGGAGCAGCGATTTTAGACCAAGGCAAACAGTTGCAGCCAGGTATCCCTTTTTGCCCACCAGAGGGTGATGCAGGAACAGGAATGGTCGCAACAAACAGTGTGGAAAAGAGAACTGGGAATATTTCAGTTGGGACATCTGTATTTGCCATGATTGTGTTAGAGCATCATCTAAAAGGTGTGTACCCAGAAGTGGATCTTGTCACGACACCAGATGGCCTGCCAGTCGCGATGGTTCATGCCAACAATTGTACAAGTGACCTCAACGCTTGGATGAATCTATTCAGAGAAGCGTTTGAAGCAATGGGTCAGCCAGTTGAAACAGAAAGATTGTACGAAACTCTATTAAATCAAGCTTTAGAAGCAGATCATGATGGGGGCGGGCTTTTAAGCTATGGCTATTATTCTGGTGAAAATATTACGAGACTAAAAGAAGGAAGACCTCTTTTTGTTAGATCTCCTCAAAGCCGGTTTACCCTTGCTAATTTCATTCGGACGCATCTCTTCTCTGCATTTGGCGCAATGAAAATTGGGATGGAGCGTTTAAAAGCACATGAACAAGTCAAGATTGATCGCTTACTAGGACATGGCGGTTTATTTAAAACACCCATAGTTGGGCAAAAAATGGTTGCTGCTGCACTCGGGACACCTGTATCCGTCGTATCAACTGCGGGAGAAGGCGGTGCGTTTGGGATGGCGGTCCTTGCTTCATATATGCTCAATCACCAGCAGCAAACACTGAGCCATTTTCTCAAGCATCAAGTGTTTGCCCATACATTAGAAGAGCTTATTGATCCTGATCCACTGGATGTTAAAGGTTTTGAGGAATTTATAAAGCGCTATCAAGAAGGACTCCCGATAGAAAAGGCGGCAGTAGAACATCTCACGCCACAGAAAGGAGCGGCACCTGTATGTTAGAGCGGTTAAAAGAAGAAGTGTTTCAAGCGAATCTAGATCTGCCAAAGTACGGACTTGTGAAATTTACATGGGGCAATGTCAGTGCGTGCGATCGTGACAGTGGACTGTTTGTCATTAAGCCAAGCGGCATAGCGTATGACAAATTATCAGCAAAAGACATGGTCGTGGTCGATTTTGACGGTCAAGTGGTCGAGGGAGAATTCAATCCTTCTTCCGATACTGCCACACATGCTGTTCTTTACAAACACTTTGAGGAAATTGGCGGCATTTCACATAGCCATTCGATGTGGGCAACGGTATGGGCGCAAGCTGGACTTGATTTACCAGCAATGGGCACAACACATGCCGATACATTTTACGGACCTGTTCCGTGCGCTCGATTTCTCACAGAAGAAGAGGTGAATCGCGGGTATGAGGTGGAAACAGGACACCTGATCATTGAAACGTTTGAGAAAAGACAGATAGATATCATGGCGGTTCCTGGTATTTTGCTGCAAGGTCATGGTCCCTTTACGTGGGGAAAAGATGCAAAAAGTGCTGTAACGAACAGTGTCATTTTAGATGAAGTAGCGAAAATGAACCTGTTTGCAAAGCAATTGAACGAATATGCGGAGCCTCTTCCGCAGGTGATTTTAGATAAACATTATTTAAGAAAACATGGAACACATGCGTATTACGGACAAAAACCTTCAAGATAAAGAAAAGAGGGATTTCTATGTTAACAAGTCAGAAGAAAGAATGTTGGTTTGTCGTCGGTTCACAGCACTTATATGGGGATGAAGCACTGAAGCAAGTGAAGGCAGATGCGCAAAAGATAACAGATGCCTTAAATGAGAGCGGTTTGCTGCCTTATCCAATTATTCTGCAGGAACTGGCGGTCAGTGCGGATCAAATCACACAGCTGATGAAAGAGGTCAACTATCGTGATGAGGTCATCGGTGTGATGACTTGGATGCATACGTTTTCTCCAGCAAAAATGTGGATACGTGGTACGTCTCTTTTGCAAAAGCCTCTTTTGCATCTCGTCACGCAATACTATGAAAACATTCCGTGGGACACGATTGATATGGACTATATGAATCTCCATCAATCGGCACATGGAGACAGAGAGTACGGCTATATCAATGCACGTTTAAATAAGCAAAACCAAATCGTTGCAGGTCATTGGTCGAAGCAGGAGGTGAAGCAGCAAATCGCTGATTGGATGGACGTTGCGGCTGCCTATCATGAGAGCTTCCACATCAAAGTGGCTCGGTTTGGTGACAATATGCGCCACGTTGCGGTGACAGAAGGAGATAAAATTGAAGCGCAGATCCAGCTGGGCTGGACCGTTGATTACTTTGGAATAGGCGACCTTGTGAACTATGTAAATGCCGTGGAAGAAGCAGAAGTTGATGCTCTGTTTGCTGAGTACTTAACGTTATATGACGTGGATTATGGGAGTTATTCGGCGGAAGAATGGGAACAAAGTGTAAAAGTGCAAGCACGATATGAAATTGCCATTAAACGTTTCTTAGATGAAGGCGGCTACAATGCCTTTACAACAAACTTTGAAGATCTACATGGCATGAAGCAGCTTCCGGGTTTAGCCGTTCAGCGGCTGATGGCAAAGGGATATGGCTTTGCAGGTGAAGGGGATTGGAAAACCGCCGCACTGGATCGTTTATTAAAGGTGATGAGCCATCATCAATCGACTGGTTTTATGGAAGATTACACATATGAAATGACCTCTGGTCAGGAAGCAGTGCTGCAATCTCATATGCTAGAAGTAGATCCAGCGCTTGCACATACAAAACCTGTCATTGTCGTGTCTCCGCTAGGCATTGGAAACCGGGAAGACCCAGCACGTCTTGTGTTTGATGGAAAAGCAGGCGAGGGCGTTGTTGTCTCCATTGCTGATTTTGGAACACATTTCAAATGGCTGATTCAAGAAGTGGAAGCCTTTGAGCCGCAGGAAGCAGCACCACATTTACCGGTGGCACGAGTCCTCTGGAAAATCAAACCGAACTTTCAAGATGGCGTCAAAGCATGGATTAAGCACGGCGGAGGTCATCATACAGTCGTATCTCTCAATTTAACGGTTGATCAAATTGTTCATTTTGCAAAGCTTGTGAATGCAGAATATGTGGTTTTATAAAGAAGGGTGAAATGCATTCTACTGTGAACGGTAGAATGGCAGGGAGAAATGAAAGCGGTTTATTAAGTGAGGGGGGTCATCCACTTGGAGAAAAAAGTATCAAGTAAATTTATCTTCTTTTTCGGGTCCTTTGCAGGCATCTTATTTGGATATGATATTGGCATTATCGCAGGAGCGGAAGGGCACATTCAGGAAGAATTTCAGCTCAGCCCGTTATGGCTTGGCATCGTCGTTTCTTCATTAATGGGCGGGGCGATCATTGGTTCCATTTTAAGCGGTCTAATGGGGGATAAGTTTGGCCGCAGAAAGCTCATTTTGGTGTCATCGATTATCTTTTTTGTCGGTGCGCTTGGCTCAGCCATTGCACCAGAAGAAATCTCATTAACCATTGCCCGAATTTTCTTAGGAACAGCTGTAGGGACAGCCTCATCGCTCGTGCCTGCTTACATGTCTGAAATCGCTCCAGCCAAAATCCGCGGGAAATTGTCTGGCCTGAATCAGCTGATGATTGTGAGTGGATTATTGCTTAGCTATATCGTCGCATTTGTGTTTGAACCCATTCCAGACAGCTGGCGCTGGATGCTGGGAAGTGCTGCTTTATTTGCGATCGTGCTTTATATTGGCATGCTGAAACTTCCTGAATCTCCAAGATATTTAATTAAACACGGAATGGCTCATAAGGCACGTGAAGTATTAGGATCACTTCGTTCATCACGTGAAGAGATTGAAGCAGAAATGCAAGAAATTTTAGAAGTGGCAAAAGAAGAACGCTCAGGCATTCGTGAATTATTTCAAAAGAAATTCCGAATGGCTCTCTTTATTGGGGTCGGAATGGCGACACTCCAGCAAATACAGGGGGCGAACTCCATTGTGTATTATGCAACGAGTATCGCAAGAAATGTAGGTCTTGCTCCGCAAGTTGCCGCAGGTTTTACCGTCATTGTTGGTGTCATATTTGTTGTGACGACCGTGATCTTTTTACAATTCGTCGACCGGTTCGACCGCCGAACGATTCTCACAGTTGGGGGAACGGGGATGGCCCTGTCTTTCTTTGCACCAGCGGCATTAGGTGCGCTCGGAGTGAGTGAAGGCATATTAAACTGGGTCACATTGATTTCACTTTGCTGCTTTATTTTGTGCTATGCCTTCTCATGGGCACCGATCACATGGATTATTATTGGTGAAATTTTTCCACTTTCTGTAAGAGGCATTGGGGCGGGCATTTCCTCTGCCTTTAACTGGACGGGATCATTAGCAGTTGGCCTTGTTTTCCCTATCTTGGCTGACCAATTCAGCTTTGGCGTGATTTTCTCCTCATTTGGGGTCATCTGCTTAATTGGCCTGTTGTTCACGCGCTTTGTATTAGTCGAAACAAAAGGAAGAAGCTTAGAACAAATCGAAACCGATATGGCTGCACGTGTCTAAAGGAAACCATCTATCCTGTGTGGATAGATGGTTTCAGCGTGTAGACAAACCCTCGCATTCGGTGTCAGTCCTTCGTGCCAGTGCTCACGAATGTCAAATTTGCTCCGCGCCGGTACTCGTCCTTCCTAGAATTCAAAGGTTTTCTATCACGCTGAAAAGAAGACAAAGGGCTAAAATCAAGTTCATTTTAGCCCTTTGTCAACAACCTGAACCCTCTATCCTGTGTGGATAGAGGGTTTTTTTAATCAAGTATTTGTTTCAGTTCATCTGGCAGTAAATCCATTAATTGATCAGATGAGGATACGTCCAGCACTTCAAGAAGCGCATAATATTTCGCATAAATTTCACTCAGCTGATCAGGATGATTTGCTTCATATCGATTCAAGTGCAATTGCGTCAGTTCAAGTGCAATGTCCAGTTTGTTTCGTTCGATGGTTTGTGTTGTGTTGATCAAATCGTTCACCTCTTATTTTAAAGTTATTGAAAAATGTTACGGTGCAGTTCCGCAGCTGACCTTAAATTCATGGTCTTCTATCTTTTTTGAATAACAGACGGAAGGCGTCATTCCCGTCTCACTTTTCCAAGCCTGCCAATACACATCATACAGCTGACCATATTGAGGGTCTACACCGTCCTTTTTTTGCAAAATAGCAAAATAGCTTTGGTAAGGGTAGCCTTCTTGATAAATGGCATGCCGTATCGCTCCTCTTTCAGTCGCATTTGTAAAAACCATAGGCGACAGCAAGGGAAGGGTGATGATCACGACGAGCAGGATGAAAAATGAAAAAAGCTTATGTCTTGTTTTCATCAATGAATGTCCTTTCCTTCACAAGAGATCATTTGTATAATATGTTAAAATTGTCCTATTGTAAAGAAAGAGACTACTAGATCACCAGCGGATTTTATCAAAAATAGACAAGCATCTAATCACTAATCGTACCTCTGACATAAGATAGAGTGTAAGTGAAAGACAACTTGAAGGGGTGTTGAGATGAGCCGGAATCGATTAGACAATTTTTTCTTTGGACCTCGCAGGGGGAATCATGGAGAAGTTGAAACGGTTGTATCCCCTACACGTCAAATTGTCAACACGACAACAAATGAACAAACGATCAGAAAGATTCATCCTACTCATATCACAAACGTCAATAAAAACATCAAAAGAATTGAAAACTACTACCCTGTGACGCAATCTACTCGAAATGAGTATATTGTGGAAGAATATGACTGTGGCAGTGATATCAAGAATCCTTGCTGCCGCCCGGTCAAACGCTGTAAGTGGTAGTTTAATGGTAAAAAGAAGTGAGGCATCCTGTGATGGGATGCCTTTTGTATGTTCAACGCTCTATTTCATTTAGTTGTCCGTGATCAAGCTCGAAAAAACGATTTCCTAATTCTGAATAAAGGTAGCGCTGATGGCTTGTAAATAAAACACATTGATCAGAGAATTCTTCTTTTAATAAAGAAATAGACTGCATTTGAGATGCCTCATCAAGAGATGTAAAAGGTTCATCAAGAATGATTAGCTCTGGTGATCTGGCCGCCATACAATTAAAGAAAAGCTTATATCTCATACCTAGTGAATATTGTTTGACAGGCATCTTAAGTGCATGAGTTAAATCAAATACATCACAAAGCGAGAGAAAGGTCTTTTTGTATACCTCTTTTTCTGACTGATTCATTTTCCATAGCGACTGTATAAGATTCATATGCTCGATACCAGTCAGCGCATCATAAACCAAAGGCTTATCTGGGATGTACGCGACCAACCCTTTATAAAGAGCTGACCCAGGATGATGCTGTTCGTTGAGTAAAATCGTTTCGGATACTGAAGGAAGCAGACCTGCGATGATCTTTAAAAGTGTCGATTTACCGCTGCCGTTTTTCCCGATAATACAAGCACGATCACCTTCTTTCAGATGAAAGGATACTTGATCAAGGAGGGGAGAGCTTTCTTCAGTTGTTTCATAACGAAAAGATAGCTGAGACACTTGCAAACTAGCCATTGATAAATCCTCCAATAACAAAAACAGTGGTCACCAGCATATACAAGATGACGGTCGCAAGGGCGGCTTTTTTTGATCCTTCAGCATAATAAATGATCCCATCATATAGGATGCGTAAAAGGTACAAGTTGATCAAAAAAGAAACCGCTTGGATGAAGATAAAATAATGATCTAAATCGAGTACCATCACACAATAGATTGCTGCGCTATTCACTAATAGAAGCAACGCATTATAAAGCAAGATGACAAAATACATTTTGCGCAAAATAAACGTTTTATGAAAAAAGTACATATAAATCGAAGTCACGACAGTACCGAGAAAATTTAATATGAAATAAAGCGGGATTGTCAGTAAAAAGATAAACACAATGCTGGCTAATTGTTTTCCAGCAGATAAAGGCTCCTCTACTAACAAATCAATGATAAAAAATGTTAAAAAAACAGTTGAAACAAATAAAGATAGTAAGACAAGACCTACAATGGTTTTGATCGATTGATGTTGATTGAAAAATTGTTTAGGGCGTAGAAGTAGCTCCATAGAACCACATTCTCCTTTCTTTTAAGATAGATGTACATGGCTAACATATTCCTCTAAAAGAGAGGCAATCAACAAGAGCACTACAGCGGAAAAGATTAACTGAACCACAGTACGAGTCAGCTTTCTTACATCAATGGCCTTACCTTTCATAAACCGGTAAAGATAAATGAATGGAAAAGCACTGACGATTGAAAAGAGGATCAAACCAAGAATCTCAACAAAAGCATGCGGCATGAGGCCAGTGAATAACTGCTTCACTTCATGATGGGCTATCAAAAACTGAATGAGTTTTCCGATGATATAGCCATTATAAAAAAGAATGCCAGCAGACATAATGCCGCCAGTAAAAGCGCCGATACCTAGTATGGCAAGCCCAACCTGTAAATTGTTTGAAAAAATAGAGAGAAAAAACATGTCTTCATCCTTTTTTAAATAAGGAATCTGATCATAAGGAAGGAGACTTCCAATGAGCAAAGCTGCAATAAATACACCGGCGTAAAGATAGCCGAGACGTAGAATCAATCTATTCTCCGATAGAAAATATCTTATTTTTTTCAACATACTCAATTCCTTTATAAATGGTCTTGCGGCATAATATCCAGCAAATCACTGAAACGATCGCAAAATATATAGCGAACAGCACGTTTACGAGCCCTGAGGACTGCTGCAAAATAGGGAGAAAAGAGGTCAAAATCAAATAGTACATAAAAGGCAGCACAAGAAAGTTTCTGGCAAATGCCTGACCTTTATCGATGATCTCTAGTTCCTCATTTGTTGTCCCTATTTCATGCTCATGAATAAAATTGAATTTCGTTGTGAATGGAAACAAGTAAAGCTGAATCAAAGGAAAAATGAAAAAGCCAACCCCTAATACCACCAGTTGAATGAGCATCTGAACATGAAACAGTTGATACACAGTCATGATAGATAGATTAATGAATAGTAAAAAGAGCGCTGGTATGGAAAATAAACAATAAAATAACTGGATTTTTGATAAGAAAAATTGTAAAAGAGATATTTGAGAAAGCTCGTAAAGCCAAATGTTCTTTTTTTCAGCACTTAAAGCAAAAATAGAAGGTGTCAGCATTCTCATCTCATAAGATTGATTTGCTAGTATCATAATATTGAGTGTGAATAGCAGCTGAATTTGCAAGGCTTGATGATCGATGATCGAGATCAATCCGGTAAAAACACCAATATAAAAGAAGGCTTCATATGACATGAACATATAATTAAAAAATTCTTTAGATAAGAGCCACCTTTTTTCTTTCAGCAGCTTGATGTCTTTTTGAATCAACGCATTTTGTCTAAACAGCGAACCCTGAATTTTATGCAGTACTTGAAAGTACCAATAAAATAAATCCCGAAAATGCTTTGAGCTTTGGTCTTGATCTTTTTCCGTTGGAATCCATCGAACAGGACTTCTCATGACAAGCGCACTACCTAGTATCACAACAATCAATGTAATAGGTGAATTAAAAAGGGCTTGAAATTGTAGAAAAACAGAGCCATCTGAAAATAAAGCATGATGCATTTGCTGAAGATCATGTTGATATAAAGAGATCAGCTTGTTTGAAAGAGTGATCCAAAACGAATCTTCTGCAAGCGATGAGATCGATTGAAATAGTTGCTGGAAGGTGTGATAAAAAGGGAAAATGATGTTTAATATGAGAACCCTTCCGAAAAAGAAAAAAAGCAAAGCGATGCTTGCAAAAAAGAGGACACGAATGGCCCCGATTTTTTTTACGACGATGTTATAAATATAAGCACCGAATATCTTATTGCTGATGATAAATAGGAAGATACTTGTCAGCATCACATTGACATGTTTTAACCAGAATGCCAGATCGTGTGTTTGAACAATATCATATTGAAACAAAAAATAGATCAAATAAGTGCTCAAACTCGTAAACACAAGCCAAATCAATTCTGAAAACAGAAGCGTTTGAAAAAGTTGTCTAGAGGAAACAGGTGCTAGCTGTATCAATTCTTTAAAAGGAAGAAGATGAGTTCTTCTATAAGATTCAATTCCTTTGACGATAGAAAATAAAAATAAAAACATCACAAAAGCACTTTCCCATTCTATTTGATAGACGGGGGAGTAAAGAAATGAAGATATAACGAATACAATCATGCATCCGAATATGATATCAAGAATACAAGAAAAAAATATGTACTGTTTTGAAGAAAACGACTTGAGAAATGGAATTTTTCGTATAACGTACTGAGCGATATTAGAATACTGCTGCTCCAGTCTAATGGATAGAAGTAGTGATAATAAAGGATATAACATCTTCTCACCTGCACAAAAATTTAAATAGAAGGAGAACAGAGTCTCCTTCTATTGAGTCGTTAAATAAATTACCAAGCGATAACGGCTTTACGGCCTTTTTTCTTAATTTCGTTTTTAAGGTATTGACGAATTGTCTCTTTACCAGCCGCAGCAATAAGAGAAAGACCGCCTGAACCTACAGCAGTTAAAATGGAGACAATTGTAGTGACAGCTCCACCCGCTTCAACCACATTAAGAACCACAGCGGCAACACTGCCTGGAATACCAAATTCTTTTGCTAGATCAGCAACTGGCAGTACTTGTAGCGAGAAGGAAAAAAGAGCTAGCATAAGGAATCCTACTGCTAAAGCACCAAAAAGAACATGTAGTTTGATTTCATTTCTTGTTTCTGTCATATCAAATTCCTCCCTTTTTTGTCTTTTTATTACTATTCTATCTTATGATATGTTTTTGTTCATATCAATCCTTTTTTTTCTTTTTTTTCATGAATTAGTTATAGGTTAATATAAAATAAGTGAAAAGATAAGTGAGAAAAGAATCGTTTTGGATAGGAAATATCGAGTGAACATGATCAAAATGACCTTGTTTTCACAAAAACGAAAGAGAGCCTAAAAGTCTATAAGAAATGTGCTACATGTAAATGAACCAATATTCTTTGATCAAAAGCGCCTTTCAAGATAAAATTGGAAGTATCAATTCATTCTGATGGAGGCGATTTTCTGAATATTCGATTGTTAACACCAGAAGATGCTCAAGAATATGCGAACTTGAGATTAGAAGCACTCCGATTAAATCCAGAGAGTTTTGCTATGAGTTACGAGGAAGAGAAGCTAGATACGAAGAATAAATATAAGGCTCGTTTTGCCTCTACACAATCTATGTGGACATTCGGTGCCTTTCATCAAGGTCAGCTGGTCGGCTCGGTTACACTCATACAAGAAACCTTGCAGAAATTAAAGCACCGTGCCAATGTGGTAGCGATGTATGTAACGGCTAATGGACGCGGAAAAGGAATGGGGAAGGCACTTCTGACAAAAGTACTTTCTTTTGCACGCGAAAAAAAAGACATCGAACAAATATATTTAACAGTGGTCACAACAAACGACCTAGCCAAACATCTTTACAAGTCTGTTGGATTTAAGTCGTATGCGGTAGAAGAAAAAGCACTAAAAATAAATGGTGCATATGTAGATGAGGAAAAAATGGTGCTATGTTTATCATCGTTTGGAGGGGATATAAATGAGCCAGCCAGTCATGCGTATCACATTGGCAGCCGGACCAAATAGTGAGCTGGAATCCTTTGCGCTTCGTGCAGCACTTGAAAATTTTGGCACAAAAGTCGATATGCATTGGATAGGCAGACCGAATGACCTGATTAATGTTTTATCCGGGAGGAATAGAGGCGAGACGGATTTCATTCTTTTATCCTTTCACGGAGAAGAAGGAGCGTTTCTCATGCCGGAGTTAGGAGAAGATGTATACGAAGAGGGTGAGCCGAGAGGTGCTGCTTTTGGTGCGGATGACATAAAGCGGTATGCTTCGTTAAATGGAGTCCACATTATATGTACAGGCTGTACACTAGGTGAAAAAAAGGTGGCAGAGGCTTTTTTAGAAACAGGGGCGATCTCCTATACAGCGCCCGATGACTACATTGATGGAAATGCGTCATTTATTTTTGTTCTCACCATGCTGTATGAGCTGGTGAACAACTCAAAAACAGTCAGAGCAGCTTTTGACCAGGCACGCTCTATTGATGAAGAAACAAAGTTATTCCAACTGTATATGCAAAAATAAGGGCTGAGCGATCAAGCCCTTTTTATATGTCTCTTGTAAAATATGTCGAAAATGTGACAAGTGTGTTTTTCGGAAACTAAAAAGGGGCTGCGAAAAGTCTATCCTACAAACACACGCCATTTAGACATGACGGCATCACGAGAGGAGAATCATTGTGTCAATGAAAGGGAAGGTCAGTCTCGTCCTATGTGTACTTGCGATCGTCATCGGTATCGCTGCGTTTTATCATAACCAGCAAGCAAGCGGGACAGAGAGGAAAAAAGTAGAACAAGATGCGAGCTACAAACAAGTTGAAATTGTCACACTTGTGAATGACGGGAAATTCATGAGATATGCTGTCAACTATCCGCTGTTTCATCAAGAAAAACTAGATCAGGAGATCAAAAGATTTGCAGAGACAGCGTTAGAAAAGTTTAAAACATCATTTAGTCAAGCGAGTGATGTCAATGAAGAAAAACGATACGAATTAAACATCGATTATGAGATCATTCATTATGCCAAGCAAACCGTCGCAATCAAATTCAATACATATGAAGTGAAGGGCGGAAAGCAAGGCGTCAATCAAACGAAGGTGATGAACTTTGATTTCAAGAAACAGACATTTTTATCAATCAACGATATCTTTCTATCAAAGAAGGACAATATTCAAAAATTATCCAATATGACTTTTGAGGAATTAAAAAAAGATCGAACGCTAGCTGAAAATCAGCCGCTGCTCAAACAGGGAACGTCTCCTGTGGCGAAGAACTATCAGTATTTTGCCATCAAAGATCGTTTTATTGAATTCTACTTTCTAGCAGGACAAATTGCACCAGACAATAAAGGCCCTCAAGTGCTGGCGATTAAAAAAACACTGCTTAAAGGAATGTTAAAGCCAGAATACATCAATAAAGAAAAGAACAAAAACGAGAAAAAAGAACCGATCGCAAAAAGAAAGATCGTAAAACTGCCAAAACAGCGAGTATTTAACCCACATCAAAAAGCCATCGCCATTACATTTGATGATGGACCAAATCCATCAACGACTTCAAAAATCTTAACAGCTTTAAAAGAAAACAAAGGACATGCAACATTTTTTGTATTAGGAAGCAGGGTTCAGTATTATCCCGATATGTTAAATGAAATCAGAAAGGGTGGAAATGAAATTGGAAACCATTCCTATAACCACCCTTTGCTCACAAGACTCCCTTTAAAACAAGCGGTCAAACAAGTAGAAGACACGCAGCAAATCATTGAAAAAGCGAGCGGGTTCACACCGACTCATTTTAGACCGCCATATGGCGGGACAAACGGGCAAATCAACGAAGCTCTTCACATGAAAGTGACCCTTTGGGATGTGGATCCTGAAGACTGGAAATATCGAAACAGCCAATACGTCGCGAACTACATTCTAGCCCATGTATCTAGCGGTGAAACAGTCTTAATGCACGACATCTATGACACCTCAGCAAACGCAGCCGTCACGATTATCAAAGAACTCACAAAACAGGGATATCAATTATTGACGGTATCTGAGCTTGAGCAGTGGAAGGAAGCGCGTGAGAAGAGAAATGAGCCGAATAGGTAATACCCCTTTTGGTGTGAATCTTAGTGGATTCGCATCTTTTTTTAAGCAGGTCATAAAAATAAAGGGAAAATCTGTTAAGGTGAATATGAAGGGGGACTTCAAGTGGTATTGATAAGGTTTATTAGCCTCATTATGCTGACAGTAGTTGGTTTGGCTTTTGTCATAAACAATGTACCTGGTTTGATGCTGCCTATCTATATTCTCGCGATGATCGGGCTTATGTTCTGTCTCGGTCATATTGCGCTCCATTATCTACAGCGGATCAGATATATGTTATGTGATGAGAAACAATTGAAAGAGAATCAAATAAACAAACCTCCCGCTAAATGAAGGAGGTTTTTTACTTTTCTGGTTTCGATGATTTTCTCGTTTGATTCCTTAATTGTCTCAAAAGAGAGACGATGTTCGTCAAATCCTATTAGCACAATCAGTAAGAGCATGATGATCCACGCGCTAAGCCCTCCAATCTTTCGTAACAAGGATACAGTATAATGAGAAAAGATTGATATAAACATTTCATTTTATATATTCGACAATGGGTGAAGGAGGATTCAATTGAAGCGAGTTGACGTGGTATCAGTTTTGATTTATGACATGGATGAAAATATTTTAATGGTGAAGAATGTCAAAGGTTATTGGGAGTTTCCCGGTGGTGCAGTGGAAGAAGGAGAACATCTGCAGCAAGCTGTGATCCGTGAGGTGAGAGAAGAAACAGGGTATGTGATTAAAATAAATGAACTTCATTCTGTTCGGGAAATACTCTTTCAAGATAACATGCATCACGCACTTATTTTTACGTTTTTTGGGGAAATCATCGGGGGAGAGATGAATATTTTAGATCCTGATCATGATATTGAAGAAGTAAAATGGGTAAGCACTCAAGATGCTGAAAAACTAAATCCACAGTTATTCAGCATGTTAAAATTAAATAAACAGACGCGTGCATTTTACACATTTGAAGGAAAGAGAACAAGGGATCAATAAATGAACAAGGAGAGAATGGAATGTTTTTGTATTATGGACCAACCGGTGCTCCAGTGGAAAATCCGGGAGAAGAATGGATGAAAGAAATCTTCTTCCATAAGGGTGAAGACTATTGGAAACAAGGGAATGGAGAATCTTCTATTGAAGTGGATGAAGATTGGGAAACGGAAAGTCTTGTTTTCTTTTATCATGAACCTTATGGCTTTTTTCTCATGAGATATCCAGATTTTTTGGTTCCTTTTAAAAAAGTAGAGAAGATAGAAACGATCAAGCATGTCGTTGCAGGCGCACCATTGTATGTACCTTCATGCAGCTACGTCGATCGACATCAAGCTTATGAAATCGTTCAACATTTTCTAAAAACAAAATCGGTACCTGATAGTGTTGAATGGGTGGAGTTGAGGACGATTGATTTTCAGCAAGGTCTATAAAGTTTTACGGGGAACGAGAAGGAGAATAAAATGTGTCGTTTAGATGATACCATGCATGTACATGTTGGCTATTACGAACAGGGTCTTGATGTTGAAGGGGTGTTTTTTAAGAGTTTAGAAACAGGAAAGTGGCAATTATTCTTTGACCATACATGGTATGAGATAACGCTTTTAAAACATTATGAAAAATATGAAGATTTAGGGCTGTTGATTGGGGAGTATTCTATTGAAGATGACAAAATTGAAGAGGAAGGGAATCAGCTGTTTGAGCGTTTTTTAAAAGAAAACGGGGTAGTGAGATAAATACAGAATGTGAAACATCACTCAATGAAAATGACGAGTGATGTTTTTTTATGTTGGATACTGATTTTCTAAAATTTTGCTCTATGTAATCTAAAGAGCATCTAATACAAATCTGCATTGATTGTTTAAAAATTCAAAAAATAGATAGACAAATGCTTTCAAGAATTGTATAGTGTTCTCATAAATTACTTGTCATACAAGTGAACAAGTAACTAAGAATATAAGATTGGATTTCAAATAATAAAATGAGGTGATCCAGTGAAAGATGTAAGTTTGGCGAATTTAAAAGCAAAAGCGATTGAACTTAGACAAACGGCGATTACGATGATTTATGAAGCGCAATCGGGGCATCCTGGCGGCTCTTTATCAGCTGCTGATATCATCACGGCCCTTTATTTCAAAGAGATGAATATCGATCCCCAAAATCCTAACTGGGAAGATCGTGATCGTTTTGTTTTATCGAAAGGCCATGTTGCACCTATTCAATATGCTGCCTTAGCGCTAAAAGGTTATGTCCCTTTTGAAAACGTATACAAATTGAGACAGTACGGTTCACCGTTTCAAGGTCATCCTGATATGAAGAAATGCCCTGGAATTGATATTTCAACAGGTTCATTAGGCCAAGGACTTTCTTGTGGGGTTGGTATGGCGCTTGCGGGTAAACGGGATGAAAAAGATTATCGGGTATTTGCGATGGTAGGCGATGGCGAATGTCAAGAAGGACAAATTTGGGAAGCGGTTCAAACCGCAGTCAAATATCGTCTTGATAATTTAATTGTTTTTGTTGACAATAATCGTCTGCAAATTGATGGTTTCTGCGAGGAAATCATGCCGCTGCAAGACATAGAAATGAAGTTTGAAGTATTCGGGTTTGAAACAAAGCGAATTGACGGACATTCGATGGAAGAGATAGTCGAAACATTGAATCAAGTGAAAAACATGAAAAATGGAAAGCCGAAATGTATTGTAGCAGACACAATTAAAGGCAAAGGCGTTTCCTACATGGAAAATATCTGCTCATGGCACGGTGTTGCGCCAAATGAGAAAGAGTATGAACAGGCATTAGAAGAATTAGCAGGAGGTTTGAGATCATGAGCCAAACTGAAAAAGCGGTCATTAAGAAAAAAGCGACACGTGAAGCCTTCGGTGATGAAATTGTTAAGTTAGGAAAAGAGAATCAACATATTTACGTGATTGATATTGATATCGGAAAATCATGCAAAACAGGAGAATTCATAAAACAGCTTCCCAATCAGCATGTGAACGTTGGAATTGCCGAACAAAATGGTGCCGGGCTGGCAGCTGGTCTTGCGACAACTGGAAAAATTCCATTTGTAAGCACTTACGCAGTTTTTGGCTCGCTGCGCATGGCAGAGCAAATCCGTCAAGAAATATGCTATCCGAATTTGAATGTAAAGATTGCCTGCTCGCACGGAGGATTGACACCGGGAAATGACGGTGGAAGTCATCAAGCGATAGAAGATATGGGCGTTTTAAGAACATTTCCCAATATGACGGTCATCATGGGCTCTGATTACTATTCGACGAGAAAATTGATCAAAGAGGCAGCGAATACGTATGGCCCCATGTATTTGCGCTTTACCCGAGATGCTGTGCCGATGATTTATGATGAACATGAGGAGTTTGTGATTGGAAAAGCCAAAAAATTAAGGTCTGGCAAAGATATTGCGATCATTGCAAATGGTGATACAGTATACCTTGCTTTGGAAGCGGTTAAAAAACTAGAAGAACAAGGGATTGAAGCATCACTTTTAGATATGCATACGATCAAACCTCTAGATCGAGAGGCGGTTGTGGAGTGTCTCGATATTGGACGTATGATCACTGTAGAGGATCATAACATTTTGAACGGATTAGGCAGTGCTGTATGTGAAGTAGCAGCAGAAGAAGGTCGAGGAAAAGTCAAACGGATCGGAGTGCAAGACCGTTTTGGAGAATCTGCACCTTACGAAAAACTTTTAGAAATAAATGGAATAACAATCGAAAACATCATAAATACAGCAAAAGACATGCTGAACAATCACATTTGAAAGTAGGTTATTTACAATGTTTACATTAAACAATCAAGTAGCTATTGTAACAGGGAGCGGTTCTGAAAAAGGAATTGGCCGAACAATCGCTCTAACACTTGCTAAACAGGGTGCTGCTGTCGTGGTAGCAGATATCAATGAAGAAGGGATTCGCTTCACAGTAGAAGCCATTCAAAAAGCCGGAGGAAAAGCGTTAGGCGTAGTAGTAAATGTAACAAATAAGGAATCAATTGATCAAATGGTGGCTGTAACGCTTGAGGCGTTTGGCCGCATTGACATATTGGTGAATAATGCAGGTATTTCTCAAAAAGTAACCGTTCAGAACATGACACTTGAAGATATGACAAGAGTATTTAATGTAAATATGTTTGGTTTGTTCTTGTGTACACAAGCCGTGCTAGAACCAATGATCAAGCAGCAATATGGGCGTATTATCAACATGTCTTCTGTATCGGCTAAAAGGGGAGGAGGCGTATTTGGAGGAGCACATTATTCAGCTTCCAAAGCAGCAGTATTAGGTTTTTCTAAAAACCTTGCCCGTGAAGTAGGGAAAGATGGTATCACAGTGAATTGTGTGGCACCAGGCCTTGTGAATACGGATATTTGGAAGTCACTTCCTATCGATGAAGCCGAAAAAGTAATTGATAATATACCACTTGGCCGACCAGGTGAAACGAAAGAAATCGCAGCCGCCATTACATTTTTGGCTACTAAAGAAGCATCCTACATTACAGGAGAAGAAATCGATATCAATGGTGGTTCACATATGGACTAGTAGAAAGAAATGGAGCAGGCACATGAACATGCCTGACTCTATTTTAAATAAAAAGGAAGTAGAGTCACAGTCAAAATGATTGATGAAATGATATTTTGTAAGCGCTTAATAAAAATGTGTCATGCCATTTAGACATCTTCACGCAGTTGGACAAAGCAACTTGAAGGGGGAATCATGTTGAATCAACAAGCATTAGAAAAGTCGACGACTCGTAAAGTTACACTTCGCCTTATCCCATTTTTATCATTATGTTTTGTTATCGCTATTTTAGATCGTGTGAATATTGGATTTGCTGCTCTTCAAATGAATGAAGATTTGGGATTTTCAAATGCTGTATTTGGACTTGGGGCTGGAATATTCTTTTTAGGGTATTTTTTATTAGAAGTTCCGGGAAGTGCCATTATGGCAAAGATCGGTGCGAGTAAATGGATCAGCCGAATTATGGTGACATGGGCAATTATTGCGATTTTAATGGCTTTTGTTCAAGAACCATGGCAGTTTTATACAGCACGTTTCTTATTGGGTGCGGCAGAAGCTAGCTTTTATCCATGTATGGTGTTTTATTTGAGCGGTTTTTATCAAACCAAACATCATGCCAAAGCCATTGCTGGATTTATGCTGGCGATTCCGGGAGCGAATGCCCTAGGTGCACCACTTTCTACATTTCTATTAGGTGTTGATTGGCTGGATATGTCTGGATGGCAGTGGCTGTTTATTTTAGAAGCGATTCCAGCACTCATTCTTGGAGTAATTGCATTCTTTTATTTGGATGACAAACTTGAAGATGTAAAATGGCTGAATCAAGATGAAAAAGAGTGGCTAATTCATGTCACAACAAAAGAAAAGCTTGAAAAAGAACAGGTCAAGCGATATACATTCACTCAAGCTTTAAAAGATCGAGATGTACTCATTTTATCGGCAGGCTATTTCTGCTGGATGGTTGGGTTTTACGGCATCAATATGTTTTTGCCGACAATCTCTAAAGGATTATCTGACACCATTTCCTTAAGTACGCAGGGAATGGGCTGGCTGTTAGGTTTCATGTATACCGTCGCTATCATTGTAATGGTGCTGGTCGGGAATCATTCTGACAAGAAAAACGAGAGGCGATGGCATGTATCTGCCTGCTTAACTGTCAGTGCGATGGCCATGATCATTAGCAGTTATATAGCAAATTCCAGTGTGATCTTATCCTTTGTGTTTTTAACCATTGCCTTGTGCGGAGCCTTTGGTGCTTATTCTCCATTTTGGGCCATTCCCCCTTCTTTTCTAACAGGAGCAGCCGCCGGTGGAGCGATCGCACTAATCAACAGTATTGGCAATCTTGGCGGTTTCTTTGGGCCATATATAGTCGGGTACATTAAGGATGTCACAGGTTCTTTTCACATCAGTATGATTTTTTTAGGTGTTAGTATGATACTGGCTTCTTTTATTATTGTGTTTTTAGTTAAACAGTCAGGAAAAGCACTAGTTGTAAAAGCAAGTACAGAAAAATCCAGTATAGAAAAGTCTATTTAAACGAGGGTCATAAAAAAACTATGATGGAAGTAGTAAGGGGAAATATTGTGGTGATTTAGCTGTCAGGAGAAGTTCTGAAAGAAAACGAGACAATACATGAGGATAAAACGATTGGAGCTGAAATTTTCATGGAAAAAGAGACAAATGTACCACAAAATACGATCGTTTGCCGGGAATGTGGAGAAATCATTGACATCGCTTATGGCTCTGAAGGGGTTAAAGTCTTATACGGAATATGCGAAGGGTGCCGAGCATCGGAAAATAAATGAACTTAAAAAGACAAAGACGCATAACAGCAAGGCTTCTACTTGTTGTATGCGTCTTATTTTTCGATTAAATAAAAAGAAGCTTCTCATATCGTATTTGGAAGTGGAAGATCCTAGCTTTTCCAATATCGATCATATAGGTTTTGCATGTGGGCAGTCATACGTTTCACAGCTTCTGCTGCGTTCCGTTCTTCGAGTGCTTCTATAATCAGTTTATGCTCCTGAAAGTTGACCTCACGATAGTCAGAACGGGTAACGGTTCGATCACGTATAAACCTCCACATTTCCTGCTGCTTCATAGCGTTCGTAATGGAAGACATAAAGGTAATGAATAAATCATTATGTGACGCTTTTGCAATTCCCATATGTAGCTGCTCGTCAGTTGCCGGGACGTATACACCTGAATGTGTTTCTTCTTCCATTTTTTTGATGGTTTGTTTCAGTTCTAAAATATCTTCGTCAGTCGCTCTCAAAGCCGCAAAATGAATAATTAAAGGCTCGATATGCATTCTAGCTTCCACGATATCCTCAGGTGATGCCGATTTCATAGAGATGGACCCTTCATTGTGTATGGTCGTACTCTTAACGAAGACACCTTCTCCTTGACGTGAATAAATAATACCATTCATTTCTAGTGCACTGAGGGCTTGTCTAACAGGTGCGCGGCTGACACCAAATTGTTCGCATAATTCCCTTTCTGAAGGAAGTTTATCTCCTATTTGAAAAGAGCCTAACTGTATTTCAGAAAGGATCTGATTATAAATTTGTATGTATAATTTTTTATTGGAAACAGGATTGAATGTAATAGAAATCACCCCTCTTTATTTGTCATACAAGTATATTAATTATATACTTTTCAGATTTGAAGGGCAAAAAAATATACCGAAACCATTTTTAAAATTAAAAGATAATTCATAAATGGTAAGAGCCTAAACAAATAAAAACAGACCTTATAAGGCCTGTTCTGTTGCAAAATGTTTTCTATTAAAATTCCCTGCTCAATTCGCCTTCTCTTTCTTTAACTTCAAACCGGACCGGTCATGTAGAGCTGAATGGTATCAGTCACATCTTCATTTTCAGATGGTAAGAAGGCAATTAATGAAATTTCGTTTCCTTCTTTATCCTGACCGATGGGGTCATGCAGAGAGACGTCTTTTTTGTTTTTTTAAGTGCGCGTAAATGCATCAGGATTTCATTATTAAAGTCAAAAGGGGGGTGCAGAATTTAAAAATCGAATTTAACTTTTGCCCCATCATGCAATAATTCAGGTTCGTCATTTAGATAGACATCACTTAAGTGAAGTGTGATTGAATTCAAATCCGAAACATCATCTACCAGTAAAGGAACTACAACCATACCTTCATTTTCGACTTTACCATACAAAGAACCAACACCTGTATCCGTAGTCAAATTAGTCTTATAGACTTCAATTTGTTTCTTTGTATTAGTGGTAATAATATCAACACCAGAAAACAAAACATCTTTATCGGAAGTGTTTTCAGTCGTATAAGTGATTTGTATTCTATGGTATTTATCTTTTTCAAAATTATTATAAGAAAGAAGCTCTTTATCTTGTTCACCTAAATTACTGTATTCAAATACTTTAACATCGTGTATTTTCATCTTAATAGGACTTAAATCTATTTCTTTTTGTTTGTTATTTATCTTTTTCAAAGTTAGTGTTGAACCATTTTTATCTTTATCCCATTGGCCAATTTCGGTTAGAAGTCCTGATGTTGGTTTATCCTCTTTTTGTGCTGATTCTTTTGAAGCCTCTTTGCTCGTTTCTTCTTTTTTTGCTGGATCAGTTGAACTGTTAGTGTTACCGCAAGCAGTTAGAACTGCCATAAAGCATAAGAATAAAATTAGTTTAGCTTTTTTCATTAGTCTGCACCCTTCTATATACACATTTTAGTAATACAGGAAACATTATAATATAAAAAATATTAAATTGATGATTTTCGACAAAATAAGACAAAATAATTCATGACTTATAGCATGGGTTTAAAGTCACGAAACGTTCGGTGGTGAATTCGTATGTAACATTAAAAAGTGCTGATATTTCATTTGTGAAATTATTATAAGTCTGAATAGCTATTATTTTTCTAAACATAAAAGTTGAAATACAAAACTTATATGCAATCCGTTTGTCCTTCATTTTCCACAATTCTCTAAACAGTGGGGTGTAATCAGTTGATTTCCTTCATGTCTAAGTGCATGACCCAAAATTCATCACCAAAATCTTGCCATTGTTCTTGAGGGCTAAGGCGGCAGCTATTATCAAAAGAAATGCAGCGAGACAGTAGCTTAGTGCCGAAATAAAAAACAGACCTAATAAGGTCTGTTTTTGTTAGAAGTTAGGGGAAGTTCATTTTCACTTCCCCTTCTCCCGTTTCCGTTTCTCCTTCTCTGCCCGGTAAAACTCATGAAACATCTTCATCAGCGCCCGCTTCTCAATACGGGATACATAGCTCCGCGATATCCCGAGCTCCTTGGCTATTTCCCGCTGCGTTTTCTCTTTCTTTAAGTCCAAACCGAACCGGCCGACGATGACTTCTTTTTCCCGGCCGTCGAGAATGTCGATATATTCTTTTACTTTTTCAAGCTCCATGTTGAGCTGAATGGTATCAATCACGTCCTCATTTTCTGATTTTAAGACGTCAATTAATGAAATTTCATTTCCTTCTTTATCCTGACCGATGGGGTCATGCAGAGAGACGTCTTTTTTTGTTTTTTTGAGTGCGCGTAAATGCATGAGGATTTCGTTCTCAATACACCGCGCAGCATATGTTGCCAGCTTTGTTCCTTTTCCAGAGGAATAGCTTTCGATGGCTTTAATGAGTCCGATCGTCCCGATGGAGATGAGGTCTTCAGCGTCTTCCCCGGTATTTTCAAATTTCTTGACAATATGGGCGACGAGCCGAAGATTATGTTCAATCAGCATGTTTCTTGCGTGTTCATCGCCCTCTGCCATAAGGGCTAAGTATTTTTTTTCATCATCTCCCGAAAGGGGTTGTGGAAAGGCATTGTTTTTAACATAGGACACTAAAAACACCAATTCTTTGACCATCAATCCCATCGCTGTAAATACTCCTGCCACGATTTTCACCTCCACCATGTTTAGGCCGTTGCCTATATCCTCAAATGTATGTGAAGGAAGGATTGTCTGTGTCTGTACGATGAAAAAATCATCTTATTTGAAAGAAACGTGCTTCTGTGCGTATGTTTTTGCTGCACCTCTCATATGTTTGCGGTTTCTTTGCGGTGCTTGGCGGTCTAGAAGCGTGCTAAAATATGTAATATTAGACCGAAAAGGAAGGGGTTTTTTCGGAACATGGGGAAGGTTCTTTCTTCACATGTCGGTATGAAAATTAATGAATGGTATCGAATGATACGGCAGTTCAGTGTTCCAGATGCGGAAATCTTGAAAGCGGAAGTAGAAGCGGAAATTGAACGTATGGAAGAGGACCAGCATTTACTGATTTATTATCAGCTCATGTGTTTTCGGCACCAAATTATGCTCGACTATATACACCCTTCAAAATATCAACCTTTCTCAGTATCTAACCTTGTCGATAAAATCGAAAATTCCAATCATGAGTTATCTGATATGCTGCATTATTACCATGCATTTTTTCGTGGCATGCATGAGTTTAGTCAAAAAGAATATTTGGAGGCCGTCAAATATTATCGCATGGCAGAAAAACAGCTGTCTATGGTATTTGATGATATTGAGCAGGCCGAGTTTCATTTTAAGGTAGCAGAAGCCTACTATATAATGAAACAAACGCATGTCTCCATGCACCATATTTTAAAAGCGCTTGAAATATACGATCAGCATGATGCATATGCCATTCGCATTATTCAGTGCCTCTTTGTCATCTCGGGAAATTATCAAGATTTAAAACGTAAAGATCGAGCACTGCCTCACTTGAAAAAGGCGAAACAACTCGCATCCGAAATTGACCACCCGCGCATTTATAGCTCAGCACTCTATAATTTAGGGAAATGTTACGGGGAGTTAGGTTATCGAGAAGAAGCAGAACGATATTTAACCGAATCGGCTGACCTCGCCAAAAAAGAGCTGCTTCCCACGCTGCCTCATACACTTTATACACTGGCCAAGCTGCTTTTTAGACAAAATGAGAAGACCGAAGCAAGGCGCATATTAGAGGATGGGAAATTGGCCGCAAAGAAGCATGAAGACCAGCTGTTCTGTCATATGTTTGAGTATCTGGATGCTTTATATGTTCAGGAAATCAATGAAGAACAACTGCAAAAAACCATTGATTATTTGGAAAAACTTAGCCTATACTCTTATATAGAGGATATCTCACTAGAAATTGCGACAGCCTTAGAAACCTCTCAACAATACCAGAAGTCCAACCAGTATTATCAAAAATTGCTATGGGCTCAAAATCAAATCCAAGAAGGAGAGTGTCTGTATGAATTCTAAGCAACGTTCGACAGTTGAAGAGAGAAACCAAACGTGAGACAAAAAGCGGGCCTGATGGGCCGGCTTTTTTATGTGAAAAAGAAGCGTAGACGATCACGAAACTTGAATGAATTCATCAGAAAGCGGGCAATTTAATGTGTAATGATGTTCTGTGGAGGCGGTCTGATGAAAGGGTTGCATATCTTGTTATGTATATTGGTAATATGCGCTTTTGTTCCTGGTAACATAGAGGCGCGTACATTAAAAAGAATCGACCTAGAAAAAACAGGACGAGCCTTTTGGGACATGAGAGAGGAACGGAAAAAGATTGCGTTAACCTTTGATGATGGGCCTCATCCGGTATACACAAATCAAATACTAGATGTACTGAGAGAGCATGAAGTGAATGCCAGCTTTTTTGTCATCGGAAGCCGTATTCATGCATATCCCCTGCTCGCAGAGCGGATTGTGAGCGAAGGAAATGAGCTTGGCAATCACACGATGAACCATACGTATTTTGACCTTTTGTCATCGAAAGAAATCAAGCAAGAATTAAAAGAATCAGCGGCTCATATCGCTTCTCTCCAGCCTGGAGGACCCTTATTATTTCGTCCTCCGGGCGGGCGTTTGACGATGAAGTCATTCCGCATTCTTTCTAAGCAAGGATACGATGTCGTGATGTGGTCCTTTACGCAAGATCCGAAGGACTGGTCTAGGCCAGGTACACACAAAATTGCCAGCCGTATTATTGAGAATATTCAGGGCGGTGATATCATCCTTTTACATGATGGCGGAGGAAATCGTAAGCAGACAGTAGAAGCGCTGAAACAAGTCGTACCTGAACTAAAGAAAAGGGGCTATGAGTTTGTGAAAGTAAGCGAACTGGTGCACCATAACAGAGATTATCTGCCGGTTCAATTACAATAAGAAACAGTCATTCATTGAAACCAAAAGTCTTGTCGTTTACTATATGAAGAGGGCTTTTGGAGGTGAATGTTGTGAAGAAATTTGTTTTCCTTTTCATCCTGTTATGTGTTGCTGCTGGGTGCTCGAAGCAGGCGCAGGAAAGTGTGATTGCATTTGGTGACAGTAACACAAGAGGATCGAACTGGGATTTTCGAGATTATCCCACATCTGAAAAATGGGTGAATCTCATGAAAAACGTCGAGCGCGGCCAAATCAAGGTACAGAATGCCGGGATTGGCGGGCAGACAACAGAAGATGCGAAGCTGCGCTTTGAGCAGGATATTTTAAAACAAAAACCAACTTACGTCCTCATCATGTTCGGTACAAATGATGCGGCGATTCTAGACGGGAAACATCCCCGTGTGACCAAAAAACGATTTAAAGAAAACTTATCCTACTTCATTTCTGAAAGTAGGAAAGAGGGAATTACCCCGATCCTCATGACGTGCGTGCCTGTGGTGGAAGGAGGCAAAAAGGGCTTGTATTATTATTCTAGATATAAGTCATCTTATTTTGCTGAGAGAGGCGGGGCGAGAGCTTGGCAAAACTCATACAATGACATCACAAGACAAGTAGCTGAAAAACAGCAAGTGCCGCTTGTCGACAATTGGAAAGCGTTCATCCGAGAAGCGGGTGAAGATAGTGACAACGCCTTGATTCAGTCTGGCCTCATTGACCCTTCTGGCAATCATATGACACCAAAAGGGGCAAGAATCATTTATAACGAAATCAAAGAGCGTGATGTCATTAAACATTTTTAAATGCAGGCCATCTGCCTAAACAAGACGATCCATCCAGCATAGTCTAACAGTATATCTTCTTAGAAGGAGGTAACTGATATGTGGGGATGTCCTTATCCTTACCCTGCGTGTTCGCCTTATCCAGCTCAAGGAGCAGGAATCGGTTACGCTTTTCTTGTTGTGTTCCTTGTCGTCATTTTGGTCGTAGGTGGAGGGTTATGGTTTTGGAATGAACAGCCTTGCAAATAAGACACCTCTTCTTTGATCAGAAGGGGTGTTTTTTACGGAAAATAGTAGTAAGCCTATAGCGCAAGTGATATAATATCAGTCACCTGAGTTTAAAAAAGGAGAGTGCTCGGGAGGCATGGTTCCTGGATATATGGAATTAAGAGGAAACAGAGAGCATATGCCCGAGCGAACGTCTTTTCATTTCTGTCTCAATTAATTCAATGAAGTCGCGATTTAAGTTCATTTCATTTGCTTTATAATACGATTCTATAAGTAAATCATCTGACAGCTTTTTCATACTAGAAACCCATATGATGGGAAAAACACCTCCCCTGAAAAAGTTGGCATAAAACTTGAGGAAAAGACATATCATCATAGGTTGATCGAATGTCTTTGAAGTACCTTTAATCTACCATGAATGGGAAACAAGAACAATCGTTCTGTTATCCACATGGTTAAGTGGATAACTTGTGGGTAGAGTGTTTATAATTGAATGAAAGCATGATGAAATATAGGTGGATAATGTGTGTAAAATTATCCACACCTGTTGAAGGTCCTCATCATATGTCGAAAACTTTTTCATTGTATTCGATAGACAGACAAATTGTGATTTGATTCGACACAATCGCTGAAAAACCAATGGAAGAAAGGGTGCAAATTGTGCTAAAGAAGTATTTCTTACCGGATGAATTTGTGAAAAGTATTTTCCACATTTCGCCGCAAAAACTAAAAGAACGAAATGTAAAAGGAATTATTACGGATTTAGATAACACACTAGTAGAATGGGATCGTCCAAGTGCGACCCCGCGTTTAATTGAATGGTTTCAAGAGATGAAAGATCACGGGATACAGGTGACGATTGTATCGAACAATAATGAAAAAAGGGTCAAGCTTTTTTCTGAGCCGGTTCATATCCCGTTTATTTATAAAGCGAGAAAACCGATGGGAAGAGCCTTTAATAAGGCCGTCGCTGATATGCAATTGAAGAAAGAAGATGTGGTTGTCATTGGCGATCAGCTTATGACAGATGTGCTTGGCGGAAACAGGCATGGCTTCCATACCATTTTGGTTGTACCTGTTGCGGCATCGGACGGATTTTTCACGAAGTTTAACAGGCAGATTGAACGTAGAATTTTAGGAGCCTTAAAGCGTAAGGGCCACATTCAGTGGGAGGAAGAGTAATAATGGAAAAGGTTGTTTGTATTGGCTGCGGTGTAGCCATTCAGACGGAAGATAAAGATCAATTAGGATATGCGCCGGCAGCATCTCTATTGAAAGAAGATGTGATCTGTCAGCGCTGTTTTAGGTTAAAGAACTACAATGAAATTCAGGATGTGTCTTTAACAGAAGACGACTTTTTAAATATTTTACACAGCATTGGCGAGACTGATTCTCTGATCGTCAAGGTCGTTGATATTTTTGACTTTAACGGAAGCTGGATTAATGGACTGAGCCGTATTGTTGGTGGTAATCCCATTTTACTTGTCGGCAACAAGGTAGATATTTTACCGAAATCCGTGAAAAAAGACCGTCTTGTTCAATGGATGAAGCGGGAAGCAAAAGAAAATGGGCTCAATCCGATTGATGTGTTTTTAATCAGTGCGAGCAGAGGACAAGGTGTGCCTGAGGTTATGGAGGCCATTGATCATTACCGTGAGGGCAGAAATGTCTATGTTGTCGGCTGTACAAATGTTGGGAAATCAACATTTATTAACCGCATTATCAAAGAGGTGTCTGGAGAAGAGAATGTGATCACCACATCCCAATACCCAGGGACAACACTTGATGCGATTGAAATCCCGCTTGATGACGGGTCTGCTTTATTCGATACACCGGGGATCATCAACCGCCATCAAATGGCGCACTATGTCGGCAAAAATGACTTAAAGATTTTAACGCCGAAAAAAGAATTGAAACCGAGAACGTTCCAGTTAAATGAAGCTCAAACGCTTTACTTTGGCGGACTGGCTCGATTTGATTATGTAAAAGGCGGCAGAACATCCTTTGTCTGCTACATGCCAAATGAACTCAACATTCATAGGACGAAGATGGAGAATGCAGATGACTTATATGAAAAGCATGCAGGTGAGCTGCTTTCACCGCCATCAAAAGAGGGAATGGAAGATTTCCCGCCGCTCGTTCCGCACACTTTCACCATCGATCAGCCAAAAATGGACATTGTCTTTTCAGGATTAGGCTGGGTGACTGCAAATGATGCTGGGAAACAAATCAAAGTGTATGCGCCAAAAGGCGTGCACGTGTTTATGAGACGTTCGTTAATTTAAATGTTCAGAGGGGGAGAGACCTTGAAACCTTTATACGGAGTAATCGGTAACCCTGTTGGCCATTCAATGTCTCCGGATATTCATAATGCAGCATTAAAGGATGCTGGAATTGATGGACATTATCATGGCTTTCAAGTAGAAAATGATGACCTGAAAGATGCGATTAGCGGCATGAAAGCGTTAGGAATCAGCGGCATTAACGTCACTGTTCCGCACAAGGTAGAAATCATGAAATACCTCGACAAAATTGATGTGACAGCTGAACGCCTTGGTGCCGTCAATACGGTGCGTCTCGAAGGAGATCAGCTCGTTGGGTACAATACAGATGGAGAAGGCTTTCTTCATTCATTGCTTGAAGCGTTGGATCAGCCGTTATCAGAGCTGTCATTTCTCCTGCTTGGTGCTGGTGGAGCAGCAAGAGCGATTTACACGACAATTGCTGAGTATGCACCGAAACAATTTGATATCGCCAACCGCACCATTGAAAAAGCTGAGGCTTTAATTGAAAGTGCCGATGGGAAAATCACATCTCGTGCCATTGCATTAAATACAGCAGAAGAGCGGCTTGGGGAATATGATGTCATCATCCATACGACCTCAATTGGTATGTATCCGAATGTTGAAGAAACCCCAATTTCTTTAGCGAACGCAAAAAAAACAGCGGTCGTTTGTGATATTGTGTATAATCCAATAGAAACAAAGCTGCTAAGCGAAGCAGCCGGGTTAGGTTTGAAAACAGTCGATGGCGTCGGCATGTTTGTTGGTCAGGCGGTAAGAGCCTTTGAACTGTGGACGGGCATTACACCTGACGCCCGAAAAATGAAGTCAATTGTCATAGAGAAATTAGGAGGAACACCATGTTAAAAGGTAAGCAAAAACGTTTTTTACGTGCGCAAGCACATCATTTATCACCTATTTTTCAAGTTGGAAAAGGCGGGGTAAATGACAATATGGTCAAGCAAATTTCCGAGGCGCTTGAAGCAAGAGAACTTTTAAAAGTCAGCGTATTGCAAAACTGCGATGAGGACAAAACAGAGGTTGCAAAAGCACTTGTAAAAGGTGCAAAAGCTGAACTAGTTCAAACGATCGGAAATGTGATTGTCCTTTATAAGGAATCAAAGGAAAATAAACAAATTAAGCTGCCGTAAAGGTGGATATGATATGAAAAAAATAGGATTGTTCGGCGGTACGTTTGATCCTCTGCATAATGGGCATTTGCTGATGGCAAGTGAGGTGCGTTTCCAAGTAGGGCTTGATGAAATTTGGTTTATCCCAAATCACAAGCCCCCTCATAAAACGGGCCGAAAACGAGCAGAGAGTCATCACCGCGTAAAAATGGTGGAAAAAGCGATTCAGACAAATCCTCATTTTCGAGTTGAGCTTATTGAAATGGAGCGGGAGGGCCCATCTTATACAGTAGATACGGTTGAGCTGTTGAAGAAGCGCCATCCTGAAGATGAGTTCTTTTTTATGATTGGAGCGGACATGGTCGAGTATTTGCCGAAATGGCATAGAATCGATGATTTGCTTCAGATGATCACCTTTATTGGGATGAAAAGACCAGGTTATGAAGGAAGTACGGCGTATCCTCTTTTGTTTGCAGATGTTCCGGCTTTTGATGTATCATCGACATTGATTAGGCAGCGAATGAAGCAGGGGAAACCTGTTGATTATTTGATTCCGAAAGCGGTTGAGTGTTATATAAAGGAGCATCATTTATATGAATCGTGAAGAAGCTTTAAACTGTGTCAAACAGCAGTTAACAGAGCATAGATATACACATACAATTGGGGTCATGGAGACGGCCATTTCATTAGCTGAACGTTTTGGTGCAGATGTGAAAAAAGCAGAGATCGCGGCTATTTTCCACGATTATGCTAAATTTAGACCGAAAGAAGAAATGAAGGGCATCATCCAGCAAGAACAGATGAACCCTCTATTGCTTAAATATTCACCTGAGCTTTGGCATGCCCCAGTTGGTGCCTATTTGGTCAAAAAAGAAGTTGGAATTGACGACCAAGATATTTTAACAGCCATTGAATTCCATACGTCCGGCAGACCGAACATGACATTGCTTGAAAAAGTTATTTATGTTGCCGATTATATAGAGCCAGGACGCCATTTTCCTGGTGTAGAGGAAGTAAGAGAGTTAGCAGAGCAGGATTTGGATCTTGCCTTGATTCAATCTTTAAAAAACACCGTCAGCTTTTTAATGAAAAAGAATCAGCCAGTTTTCCCAGATACACTTGCTACTTATAACTCACTTGTGCAAAAGAACAACTAAGGAGGAATTTTGATGGATGCATCATCAATTTTAAACATCGCAGCAGGAGCGTGCGATGATAAACGGGCAGAGGACATTATTGCCCTGAATATGCAAGGGATCTCACTTGTTGCAGATTATTTTCTCATTTGTCACGGGAATTCTGACAAACAAGTACAGGCCATTGCAAGAGAAGTGAAACACCTTGCAGAAGAAGGCGGCATCGAAGTTAAAAAGATGGAAGGCTTTGACGAAGCAAGATGGGTCTTGATTGATCTAGGAGATGTCATTGCTCATGTGTTCCACAAAGAGGAAAGAGGATACTATAACTTAGAGAAGCTTTGGGGAGATGCGCCGAGAGAAACGCTTTCGCTTGGCATTAACTCATGATTTATCAAGGGTTTGCAGGTGTGTATGATAAGCTCATGACACATGCCCCTTATAATGAATGGGTTCAGTGGATACAGCGGCATATCAAGCCAAATAGTGCGATTATCGATGTAGGTTGTGGAACTGGAGAGATCTCTCTTCGGTTAGCTGCAAAAGGCCACATGGTCACAGGAATTGATCTAAGTGAAGAGATGCTGGCATTTGCGCAGCAAAAAGCACAGGCTCATAAGCAGTCTATTCAATTTTTACATCAAGATATGAGAGAGCTTGAGGGGTTTGAACAAACTTTTCAAGCAGCGGTTATTTGCTGTGATTCTTTGAATTATCTAAAAAACGAAAATGACGTCAAAAAAACCTTTAAAAACATGTTTCAGCTTTTAGAGACAGGTGGGGTTTTATTGTTTGATGTTCATACCCCTTTTAAAATGGAAGAGGTATTTCCTGGCTCTACTTATGCCGATCAAGATGAAGAAATCAGCTACATTTGGCAGAGTGATAAAGGAGATCATCCATTTTCAGTCATTCATGATTTAAGCTTTTTTGTAAAAGACGGAGACGTGTATGAGCGTTATGATGAAACGCACGAACAGCGTACATTTCCTTTTGAGACATATGCAGCGTTCCTTGAGTCCGCTGGCTTTGAACAGATTGAAGTGACCGCTGATTTTACAAATGAAGCACCTCAAGAATGTGCAGAAAGATATTTTATTTCAGCGAAGAAACCAAAAACCATCGTTTAATGGAACGATGGTTTTTTAAAACCCTTTTTTCGCTTGTTGCGAAGATGTTTAATTTCTGAGATCATCAGTAAACACACTCGGTGGGTATTGATGCGCAACCGCTTCTACATCCTCATCGAACTTGTCATGAGTGTTCTGAAAAAGCTGATGGAACATATCTTGAACACCTGCTTCAAGTGCTTTAATGCCCTCGCCGGTGACGCCGCCTTTTACACACACCTTCTCTTGCAGTGTAGGCAGGGTATACACCCTTTTTTCAATCAAACGGCCAAGTCCTACAAGCATATCTTCTGATAGGGTGGTGGCTTCTTCTTTTGAAATATCTGTTTCTTCAACAGCGGCTTCAATCATTTTCTGAACAAGAAAGCTAATAAAGGCAGGACCGCAGCTGACAATATCTGAGGCTGCCCGTGTGATTGAATGATGAATTTCGATTGGTGTTGAAATGCGGGAAGCGAGTTGTCTGAGCGCTGCTTTTGTCGTGACATTGCATGATGAACCAAATGTTAAAAGTGATGCGCCTGATAATGCGCGGTTGGTGATGCTTGGGATCAGTCTGGCTGTTTGACAAGGAACAATGTCTTGAAGCTGTTCAGGATGAACCGGACTTGTAATGATGACAATGGTTTGCTGTTCTTTTAAAAGTGGGCTCAGTTCTTTTAAAAGCGGATAAATATCAAGTGGTTTGACACAAACAAAGATGAAATCTTTATCTGTTACAGCTCCTGAAAGCTGTTTCGTCACTTCGACCTCTGGGTGATTCTTTTTTATATTGAACGCTTTTTCGATGGTCCGATTTGTAATGGTGATGGATGAGGGATTGACTGCTTTTGATTCAATAAATGCCTCAGTAAGTATGGTACCCATGTTTCCTGTACCGATTAACCCTATATTCAAACGTTCTCCCTCCTTAGACGCATAGGATCTGTTATCTTCTAAACAGTATGTGAAGCAGCGTGAAAATATGATTGAAAGAAGCGTGAACAAGTGAAGCAGCTCATTTCGTTGAAAAAATACAGTCTTTATCTGATAGTGGGAATCATTATCCTCGTCATCATCTGTTTCTTCTTTTTAGCAGGAAAAGAGAAAGGCAGCGCCGAGCCAGGTGTATTGAAAGAACAACATGAAACGCAAGTCACATTAGAAGAAAAACAAGAGAGTGCAGAAAAAGAGCCAACATCCATCGTAGTAGAGGTCAAAGGAGCTGTACGGAAGCCGGGCGTTTATGCATTTATGGCTGAGGACAGAGTTGAAGAAGCCATTAAAAGAGCAGGTGGTTTTACGAGCAAGGCAGATACAGTTGACATCAATCAAGCAGCAAAATTAGAGGATAGTATGATGATTTATGTACGAAAGAAGGGGGAGGCTGACAAGCAGGGACAAACAGCAGCGGCTGATACGCCGCCGGGAAATGAAAAGAGTCAAGGGGTGAATGTCAATCAAGCTGATGCAGCGGAATTGCAGACCATTAACGGAATAGGCCCAGCCAAAGCGGAAGCCATCATTGCGTATAGAGAAGAACATGGAGAATTTCAGAAAATTGAAGATTTACGGAATATTTCGGGTTTTGGAGAGAAGACCATTGAACGGCTGAAAAATCAACTGACGGTCAAGTAGAATTGACGGTATAGAAGAAAGGCATGTACACTTAATACCAACCATCATTCTGGAGGGATCAGCTCGTGGAGAGAATTTCATGGAATCAATATTTTATGGCTCAAAGCCATTTGCTTGCCTTGCGAAGCACCTGTGAGCGGCTAGCTGTTGGGGCAACGATCGTAAGAGACAAGCGCATCATCGCAGGTGGATATAATGGATCCATTGCCGGTGACGTGCATTGTGCAGATGTAGGATGCTATGTGATAGATCATCACTGCGTTCGTACAATCCATGCGGAGATGAACGCTATTTTACAATGTGCCAAATTTGGTGCACCAACAGCTGATGCTGAAATATATGTGACGCATTTTCCTTGCTTGCAGTGCTGTAAAGCGATTATTCAAGCAGGTATTCGAACAGTGTATTATGCGAAGGATTATAAAAATCATCCATATGCTGTTGATTTATTTGAACAGGCCGGAGTTCAAACAGAACAGGTCGAACTAGATGAGATGATTATTGACTTAAAAAACCAAGAAAAATTAGCCTTTGTTGCGGATTTAATAGGCAAACTAAGTGAATCAGGACGTAGCGAAACAGAAATTCGTCAAATGCATGAAAAGGCGAATCAATTATTTACTTCCTATGTTTAAGTATTTGCCGTTCGGGGCGATTTCAGCAGCTGTTGGAATTGCTCTGGCCGCATATCATCTTCATCTGTATTTTCTCCTTTTTCTTCTTGTATGTCTTCTTTTCAGTCTGCTGAAAAAAACACCCCAGCTCTTTCTAATGGTCAGTTTGTGTGGAATGATCTATATGCTCATTTTTATGGTGCATCAGTCTTTTGAAACGGATCATCCTGTACAAGAAAAAGCATTTTCTCATTCGGTTGTGATTGAAACGATCCCGAAAATAGATGGCAATCGCTTTTCAGCGACTGTTTCATCAGAGAATCGTCGACTAGCGGCATTTTATACGATTCAAACAGAGCGTGAAAAAGAAGCACTAAAAGATGTTGGGCCAGGTATGAGCTGTCATATGACAGGTGAGATGCGGTTGCCTAAACATGCAACCATACCGAATGGCTTTCAATATGATCAATTTCTAAAAACAAAAGGCATTGATGCTATTTTCTTAACGCAGTCTATGAAAAGCTGCACGAAACATGACAGCCCTTCACATGACCTTTCATCTATTAGGCAGAAGGGGTTGAAATTTCTAGAAGATCACGTTCCGAAGAATTCTGTTGGGATTGTGCAGGCACTTATTTTTGGCGATCGTGATTTAATAGACCCTGATACATTAAGAGATTATCAAATGCTTGGCATCATTCATTTATTAGCCATTTCAGGACTTCATGTTCAAACATTGCTCGCTTGTCTATTTTGGTGTCTACTTCGCGCTGGCGTGACAAGAGAGACAGCGCGTATTCTTTTATTATCCTTTTTGCCGGTTTATGCTTGTTTAACAGGTGCTGCACCGTCTGTGTTAAGAGCCTGTCTCATGGCTGGAATTTATTTAGTCATCACAAGTCTGCCAAAAGAAATGAAACAGCCTTCTGCGGTCGTGTTAAGTGCAGCGTTCTTGCTTTTATTAGCCATTCAACCACTTTATATATTTGATGTCGGTTTTCAACTGTCATTTGTGGTGACCTTATTTATTTTGCTATCCACTAGTATTTTATCAAAAGCAAAAAGTTCGGTGATGCAGTTATTCCTCATTTCCTTGATTGCACAGCTTGCTTCGCTTCCTGTTCTTTTATATTATTTTCAACAATTTTCCTTGCTGAGTGTTCCTTTAAATATGATGTTTGTTCCTTTTTATACAATGGTTGTCATGCCTCTGTCCTTATTCTTTTTTCTTTTATCTATCATTTATCTTCCGCTTGGACAAACACTGTTTCAGCTGCTTGATTGGGTGATCCAGTTTAGTCATCAATTGTCTGCACACATGGCTGCTTACGATAGTCTTACTCTCATTTTTATGAAATCGACATGGTGGCATGTGCTCCTAGAGGTTTCCTCCATTGTTTTTCTATTCATTGTGATGGAATGTAAAACTTCTATCAAATCTTATCTTGTGCCGATTTTGATTCTCGTTTGTGTGCTGTCTGTACACTATTTCACGCCGAATTTTCTTCAAAAAGGAGAGGTCACGATGTTAGATGTAGGACAAGGGGATAGTTTGTTTATTCAGCTACCTTATCGAACCGGGCATATATTAGTTGATACAGGAGGCAGGCTTTCTTTTGAAGAAGAGCCATGGAAAAAAAGACGTAAAGTATCTACAATTGGGGATCAAACCCTTATTCCATTTCTGCATTCTAAAGGCATAGCAAAACTTGATGTCCTCATCCTTACCCACGCAGATCAAGATCACATGGGAGAAGCGATGCGGTTAATAAAGCGAAATAAAGTCAAACGCCTTGCAATCCCAAAAGGCTTTGCTCGAAATCCAGAGGATGCGCAGCTTTTAAAGGAAGCGGCTGATCAACGGATTCCTGTAGATGAGTTGGAAAGAGGGGATCAGCTGAGAATTGGAGGACAAAAATTTGACGTTCTGCATCCAGCTCGTGACCAGGTGACGAGTAAAAATAATGATTCACTGGTCCTCACCTTTACGCTTGGCGGCAAGCGTTTTATGCTGACTGGGGATCTTGAACAAGAAGGGGAACGAGACATCATTCAAGCTTACCCCAAGCTACGAGCGGATGTCTTGAAGGTTGGGCATCACGGGAGTAAAGGATCAACAAGTGAAGAATGGCTTCAGCATTTGAATCCGTCATATGCACTGATTTCAGCAGGTGAACGAAATCGGTATCTGCATCCTCATCAAGAAGTTTTGAAAAAATTAAATGATCATCAAACAAGGGTGTATCGTACAGATATCGATGGAAGTGTGACCTATGAATTTCTTGAAGAGGATGGAACATTTTACGCTCATCCTCCATATGATATCTTACAAAATCAATAAAAAAACTGCCAAAACGGCAGTCATCTTGCATTCATGTAGTTAAGATCCAACGAGGTGTATCACAGTTGCCAAAATAAACATTGAGGCGAAAAATCCGAATGTGACGATAAAACCAACAGCTGAGTCGGTCACATCATTCCGCTTGCTTTGAACATTCTTTTCAAATTCATTCATTTTCATCCCTCCTGGCTATTTTTAGTATACTTGAACTCATTTGGAATTGCTAGAAGGTAAAGTAACCGTTTTCCATTTTCATGATCATTTTGTGAATATCGTCTGACTGTAAGCTGACCCGGGAGCTTACGTGAGACGTTTACTATAAATGAGGAGGCGGCACTTTCAGCTTCCTCTTTACTAATGTCTCTACACACTTTAGGATAGAGGAGGAAGTGAAAGAGAGGGATTTAAGCGAATGGTCTTTGAAGTATGGAACAATTTAAAAAAAGGGGATATTCACCCCGTTTATTGCTTATATGGAAAAGAAACGTATTTACTTCAAGAGACAGCTGCAAAATTGAGACAAGCTGTCGTCGACGAAGAAACAAAGGATTTTAATTACTCTGTCTTCGATATGGAAGAGGTGCCGCTTGAGCAGGCTGTGACGGACGCAGAAACATTTCCGTTTATGGGAGAGCGGCGTCTCGTTGTGATCAAGAACCCTTATTTCCTCACTGCAGAAAAGAAAAAAGAAAAGATCGAGCATCAGCTTTCTGTGTTAGAAGCTTATTTAGAAAAGCCAGCACCCTACACGATTCTCGTGTTATTGGCCCCATATGAAAAACTGGACGAACGTAAGAAAATCACCAAATTGTTAAAAAAGAAAGCGGCTGTAGTTGAGGCGAAAGAGTTAAATCCGAAAGAAACAACAGATTTCACCATCACGCTGGTGAAAACAGAAGGAAAAACAATCTCGGCTGAAGCGGCAGAACAGCTTGTCATGTTATGTGGCGGGAGCCTGTCCTCACTTTTTCAAGAGGTTCGAAAGCTAAGTACATATATTGGGCAGCGAGAGGAAATTGAGCTGGCGGATGTCAATCAGCTCGTTGCACGAAGTTTGGAGCAGAATATTTTCGAACTGATTAACCAAATCGTGAACAGGCGCCGGTCTGAAGCGATGCAAATGTTTTATGACCTCCTAAAGCAAAATGAGGAACCCATTAAAATATTGGCACTCATTTCAAATCAATTTCGGTTGATATTGCAGACAAAGTACTTTGCTCAGCAGGGATACGGGCAAAAACAAATTGCGTCAAACCTGAAAGTCCACCCTTTTCGGGTCAAACTCGCGATGGATCAGGCAAGACTGTTTTCAGAAGAAGAGCTAAAGTACATCGTCAAAGAGCTCTCCACGATTGATTATGAAATGAAAACGGGTAAAAAGGACAAGCAGCTATTATTAGAATTGTTCCTGCTTCGGTTATTAGGGGCTTGAACATAAAAAAACGACCTTCTCAAAAGAGGGTCGTTTTTGTTTAGATGTATAATTGCCAGTCTGTCCTTATGGCTGAGCCGTTCAGGACGGACGTACAGTTAAACAGGTGCCTCATCACTGAGGCGTTGCAAACATTATGCAGAAAGTCCGTTTACTTGTTTCGCAAGTCTTGATTTGTAACGCGCAGCTGCGTTTTTGTGTACAAGACCAGTTTTAACGGCTTTGTCAATGCGTTTTGCAGCAGAAGAAAGAGCAGCTTTTGCTTGCTCAGCATCGTTGTTAGCTACAGAAACTTCAACTTGTTTAATCGCAGTACGCATCGCAGACTTGATTGTTGCGTTGTGTGCACGGCGTTCGTTATTCGTTTTTGTACGTTTGATCGCTGATTTAATATTTGGCATGTGTTTCACCTCCTAAGATACAACCTAAACACAATTGTCTTAAGGTTAAATCTTCACAATAGAACAAATTGTATTCTATCAAACACACCTTTAGAATGCAATATAAATGTAAAGTATTTTTCATTGATGAAGCGCTCGAATGTTTCTTGAACGAGATGGAAAGACTACTGTTAATTACTTGATGGAAGGAGCCTTTTCATGAAGAAACAGAAACTCGATTTAAGCGCTTATCAAATCCGGACCGATTTGGCCGTTGAAACAAAAGAGATACTAGAACAAGAGAACGATCCGAATGTGGTCAAAAAGGACGGTATTCAAGGAATTGTTGAGAAGGAGAAGGAAGAGCACGGCATCCGCATCCGCACTGTGGAGATTACGACAGAAGGAGAAGAGTTGACCGGAAAAAAGGCAGGGACATACTTGACGCTTGAGGCGCAAGGAATTCGGGAGAAAGACTCTGAGATGCAAGAAAAAGTGGTCGAAGTTTTTGCCCATCATTTTGCTCAGTTTTTAAAAGATCACGGCATTCAGGCAGATGCGAGCTGTCTTGTCGTAGGACTCGGAAACTGGAATGTCACGCCGGATGCTTTAGGGCCGCTCACAGTTGAAAATTTGCTGGTGACACGCCACTTATTTGAATTACAGCCTGAGAATGTGCAGGAAGGCTATCGCCCAGTGTCTTCATTATCGCCTGGAGTCATGGGACTGACTGGTATAGAAACAAGTGACATTATACAAGGTGTCATTGAACGATCTAAACCAGATTTTGTGATCGCCATCGATGCACTGGCTGCACGTGCAGTAGAACGGGTGAATACGACAATTCAAATTTCTGATACAGGTATACATCCAGGATCGGGTGTCGGAAATAAACGAAAAGAATTAAGCAAAGAGACCTTGGGGATTCCAGTCATTGCCATTGGTGTACCGACAGTGGTCGATGCAGTCACGATCGCAAGTGACACGATTGATTACGTGTTAAAGCATTTTGGTAGAGAACTGAAAGATGATAGACCTTCCCGATCTTTAGTACCAGCGGGTCTGACATTTGGCAAGAAAAAAGTGCTGAATGAAGAAGATTTGCCAGATGATGAAACGCGTCAATCCTTTTTAGGAATCGTCGGAATGCTTCCTGAAGAAGAAAAAAGACAGTTGATCCATGAGGTGCTTGCACCGCTTGGACAAAATCTAATGGTCACACCGAAGGAAGTGGATACATTCATTGATGACATGGCGAACGTCCTCGCCAATGGGTTAAATACAGCACTTCATCAAAAAATCTCTCAAGACAACATGGGTTCCTATAATCATTAATCAGTTCTACTTTCTCTAGCTCGCTCATAGTGTAATTACTAGAAAGCGTGCTGGAGGGAGTAAATCATGAAAAAAAGACCTCGCCGTCCTCGACAGTTGGTCGTTGCGATTAATGGAACAAAAGTAGTGAAGAGTATTTTTTTGTTTATTGTCTCTCTGGTGGTTGTGTTTGTCATGTCAGGGGCTTTGACGTCTTTAAAACCTGAGCTTAGGCCTCAAGCGTCATTATATGGTGTGGCAGATGAGCTGTCAGGGGCATTCTTTGCAACTCTAATGGGGATGGAAAATCAATATTTTGCCTCAGCAGTCCCTGAAGATCAAAAAGGATTTCATTTCTCCGGGCTGTCACTCAAACTTGCCACAAGTATCAATTTAGAAGACCCCCGCAGTTTTCTAGGAAGAGAGCTGCCAGGCTTTGAACACTTTGATACAAAAATCATCCTAGCAGGTGAAGGTACAGACTATACGAATATGCCAATGGAATCGCCGCCTCCAAGTGAAGTCATCAAAGATGAAAAAGAAGCAAATCTAGCTGAGCTGGACAAGCTTGATGAAGATGAACCGAAAACGCCTGCAAAAGAGCCGGACCAGTCGACAGGAAAACGAAAAGCTGTGTACATTTATCACACACATAATACGGAATCATATTTACCATTTTTAAAAGGAGAAACAAACCCAAACAATGCGCGCCACTCAAAAGTGAACGTCACCCTTGTCGGGGAGATGTTTGGTAAAGCGCTCGATCAGCAAGGAATCGGCAATACAGTGGATAAAACAGAAATTGAAAAAAGACTGCTGAAAAAAGGGTTGAAGTATCCTCAATCATATAATGAATCCAGATTGGTTGTAAAAGAAGCTCTCGCTAAAAATGATGACCTAGATTACTTAATCGATATTCACCGGGATTCAAGAAGAAAGAAAGATACGACAGTAGAAATCAAAGGCAAGAAATATGCGAGAATCGCTTTTGTTGTAGGGAAGAAAAATCAAAGCTATGAGAAAAACTTAAAGCTGGCGACAGAGTTCCACCATTTGATGGAGAAAAAATATAAAGGACTTAGTGTCGGTGTGTTTGCCAAAGGAGAAATTGGTGATAATGGAATCTATAATCAAGATTTATCTGACAAAGCCCTCCTATTAGAATTTGGCGGTGTGGATAATAATATGGAAGAACTGAAAAACGCATCCAATGCAGCAGCTGATGTGTTCAGTGAAATTTTCTGGGACGCAGAAAAGGTAGACGGCAAAGCAAAGGATGAGAAAAAACGGTCTTAAGGTGGTGGAGGACATGGGCTCATTTATCGGAAAAACCATTATTTTATCGCTCGTATTGCTATTCGGTGTCTTTTTAGGAATGCAGCAAGCCAATAATGGCATGCTGCAAATGAAAGGGTATCATGATCCACAATTAAAAGGGGCCTTCACTGTGCAAACGAATGATGATCAAGAAAAAGAAGCTTCTATCCTCGGAACAGCTGTCACACAAAAGGACTTAGCAGAAAAACAAAAGCAGCTAGAAGAAATGGAGAGCTTTAATGCCTTCTCTAAGGCCGGAAAAGCATTATCAGATGGTATGACGCATGCAGCCCGTACACTTTATGATTGGGTGAATGGTAAATAAACTGTTGTAAGCATCATGTTGGATGTTATTTCATAAGATATCACACCTTTTCGCAAAAGCCGCTAACCGATGAGCGGCTTTTCTTGATTTCGATTGAATCTTTACAGCCCTATTGATATAATCTAACCTAGCGCAACCCGCGTTTTATAGTAGGAGTGATAGATTGTGACAGATAAAGAAAAACGATTAGAACGGCAATCAAGAATTCGAAATTTCTCCATTATCGCCCATATTGACCATGGGAAATCCACATTGGCTGACCGTATTTTGGAAAAAACAGCGGCGATTACGCAACGAGAAATGAAAGAACAATTACTTGATTCCATGGACTTAGAGCGTGAACGCGGCATTACGATCAAATTAAACTCTGTCCAGCTGAAATATCAGGCAAAGGATGGAGAAGAATATATTATGCACCTGATTGATACACCAGGGCATGTCGACTTCACCTATGAGGTATCTCGAAGCCTAGCTGCCTGTGAAGGTGCAATTCTTGTGGTGGATGCAGCACAAGGCATTGAAGCACAGACACTAGCGAACGTTTATTTAGCTCTTGATAACAACTTAGAAATCCTGCCGATCATTAACAAAATTGATCTGCCGAGTGCAGAACCTGAACGTGTAAGACAAGAAATTGAAGATGTCATCGGGTTGGATGCATCTGAAGCTGTTCTTACCTCTGCTAAGGCGGGCATCGGGATCGAGGATATTTTAGAACAAATCGTCGAAAAGGTGCCGGCACCAGCTGGAGATCCGGAAGCACCACTTCAAGCCCTCATTTTTGATTCTCTCTACGATGCGTATCGTGGCGTCATTGCTTACATACGAATTGTCGAAGGAACCGTCAAACCGGGTCAAAAAATCAAGATGATGGCGACAGGCAAAGAATTTGAAGTGCTTGAAGTCGGCGTATTTACACCGAAAGCAATGCCAACAGACGAACTCACTGTTGGAGATGTTGGCTATTTAACAGCTGCCATTAAAAACGTTGGTGATACACGAGTAGGGGATACGATCACAAGTGCGGTAAACCCTGCGAAAGAAGCTCTGCCTGGATATAGAAAGCTGAACCCAATGGTGTACTGCGGCCTTTATCCAATTGACACAGCGAAATATAACGACTTGCGTGAAGCGTTAGAAAAGCTTGAATTAAATGATTCTTCACTTCAATATGAGGCAGAGACATCCCAAGCACTTGGCTTCGGCTTCCGCTGCGGCTTCCTTGGCATGCTTCATATGGAAATCATCCAAGAACGGATTGAACGTGAATTTAAAATCGACCTTATTACGACAGCGCCAAGTGTTATTTACGATGTGTATATGACAGACGGAGAAAAAATCGTCGTAGATAACCCATCCAATTTGCCTGATCCGCAAAAGATTGAGCGAATTGAAGAGCCATACGTGAAGGCAACAATGATGGTGCCAAATGATTATGTTGGTTCTGTGATGGAGCTTTGCCAAGGAAAGCGCGGCAATTTCATTGATATGCAATATCTTGATGCAAACCGCGTAAGTATTGTGTACGAAATTCCTCTGGCAGAGATCGTATACGAATTCTTTGATCAATTAAAGTCCAATACAAAAGGGTATGCATCCTTTGATTACGAGCTGATCGGCTATCGCCCATCCACTCTAGTGAAAATGGATATCATGCTTAATGGCGAAAAAATCGATGCGCTTTCCTTTATTGTTCACCGCGATTATGCATATGAACGCGGAAAGATCATTGTAGAAAAGCTGAAAGAACTAATTCCGCGCCAGCACTTTGAAGTACCAGTTCAGGCAGCGATCGGTCAAAAGATTGTTGCTCGGTCTACCATTAAAGCAATGCGCAAGAACGTACTAGCGAAGTGTTATGGTGGAGATATTTCCCGGAAAAGAAAGCTTCTTGAGAAGCAAAAAGAAGGGAAAAAGCGCATGAAGCAAGTGGGTTCTGTAGAAGTCCCACAAGAAGCATTTATGGCCGTGCTGAAAATGGACGACAGCACACCGAAAAAATAACATCCTCAAGGCAACCTGCTTTACAATGCTCGCCTTGACGTTTATAGTCGAAAACAAACGAAGAGGCCGCAGCGATAAACTGCGGCTCTTTACCTGTAAAGAAGGTGTCAACAAATGAAAGCAGCATACATTCACATTCCATTTTGTGAGCACATTTGTCACTATTGTGATTTTAATAAATTTTTCATTAAAACCCAGCCGGTCGATGAATACTTAGCCGCTCTTGAAAAAGAAATGCAGCACACGATCGATCAAAAAGGGGAGCAAGAACTAAAGACGATCTTTATTGGCGGGGGAACCCCGACATCACTGACAACCAGCCAATTAGATCAGCTTATGGACAGCATTCACCGCGTATTAAAACCAACCAAAAACTTAATCGAGTTTGCAGTAGAAGCAAACCCAGACGAACTATCGCTTGAGAAATTGAATGTCTTAAAATCAGCAGGCGTTAATCGGCTGAGCTTTGGTGTTCAAACATTTGAAGATGACCTGCTCAAAAAAATCGGACGGGTTCATCAAAAGAAAGATGTTCTCACGTCTTTCGAGCGAGCAAGAGCAGTTGGGTTTGACAACATTAGTCTTGATCTGATGTTTGGTTTGCCTCACCAAGAGAAGCATCATGTCATGCATTCACTAGAGACCGCTTTTTCATTAGGTGCAGAACATTATTCGGTTTATTCACTGATTGTCGAGCCAAAGACGGTCTTTTACAATTTGATGCAAAAAGGGAAACTGCATTTACCACCGCAAGAACGTGAGGCTGAAATGTATGAGCTCGTCATGGATGAAATGGAGCGGCACGGACTCAAACAATATGAGATTAGCAATTACGCCAAACCAGGTTTTGAAAGCCAGCATAACCTCACCTATTGGAGCAACGAAGATTACTTTGGTTTTGGCGCAGGAGCGCACGGGTATGTAGATGGCGTCCGTAATGTGAACGCTGGACCAGTGAAGCATTACTTAGAGCTCATTGAACAAACAGGGTTTCCATATAAGGAAACGCATCAGGTGACAAAAGCAGAACAGATCGAAGAAGAAATGTTCTTAGGTTTGCGGAAAATTGAAGGCGTGAAAAGTGCTCACTTTCAAGCGAAATTTGGAGCATCACCAGAAGCACTCTTTCCCGCCATTCTTGAAGAATTAGCAGAAAAAGGTCTCATTGAACAGGATGAGATTGGCATTCGTTTAACAAGAAAAGGAAAATTGTTAGGGAATGAAGTATTTCAAGCGTTTCTCGGTGAGTTATAATTGACATTTTAATTTGAGTTTGGTAATTTTGTTTATACAATTAGCACTCGTTGAAAGAGAGTGCTAACAGGGGTGATGATGATGTTAACAAATCGTCAGCTTTTGATTCTACAAGTCATTATTAATGACTTTATTCGTTCGGCGCAGCCAGTTGGATCAAGGACTCTTTCCAAAAAAGAAGACATTACATTCAGCTCTGCGACGATTAGAAACGAAATGGCTGATTTGGAGGAACTCGGTTTTATTGAAAAGACCCATTCTTCATCAGGAAGAATTCCTTCCGAAAAAGGATATCGTTATTATGTAGATCATTTGCTCTCTCCGCGAAAACTGTCATCTAAAGAGCTTGTGCTCATCCAGTCAGTATTTCAGGAGAAAATTTTTGAGCTGGAAAAAACAGTTCAAAAATCGGCGGAAATTTTATCAGATCTCACAAACTACACATCGATTGTCCTTGGTCCAAAGCTAAGTGAAAATCGATTGAAGCAAATTCAGCTTGTCCCTGTCCAGCCTAATAAAGCAGTAGCGATTATGATTACAGACAGCGGGCATGTTGAAAACAAAACCATTACCTTCTCTGAGCATCTTGATGTCTCCGATATTGAGAAGCTAATGAATATTTTAAACAGCCGCTTAGCCGGAGTCCCGATGGATCAGCTGAAGGACAGGATGTATAAAGAAGTAGTGATGCTCCTTCGCACGCATTTAAAAGACTATGATCATATTTTAGATGCACTTGGTAACACATTCACTTCAACACAAAATGAATCAAAACTTTTCTTTGGCGGGAAGATTAATATGTTGAACCAGCCAGAGTTTCATGACATTGACCGCATTCGTTCACTCATGATGCTGATTGAACAAAAGAACGATGTCATGCAGCTGTTTCATCCAAATCAGCAAGGAATCACCATTAAAATCGGTTCAGAAAACAATTTGGAAGCAATGGAGAACTGCAGTTTAATCACAGCAACTTATGCGATTGATCAAAAATCACTCGGCTCCATCGCTGTCATTGGCCCAACCCGTATGGATTACGGGCGAGTCGTTAGTCTTTTGCATCATGTATCAAAAGACTTGTCAAACGCACTTTCCAATTTGTATGATGAGTAGGGTGATAAAAGGTGGGGGCACAGCCCCTTCGTATAATTGAATCTTTTGAGGGAGGTGAACACAATGTCAGAAGAAAAACAGACACCTGAGCAAGCAGCAGAGGTTGAAGCACAAGAAGAAGCAGTTCAAGCAGAAACTGAGGAAGTAAAGCACGATGAACAGTCTGCCTTCCAAGAGAAGATTGATGAATTGCAGCAGCTTCTAGATGAAAAAGAAAACAAAATTCTGCGTGTTCAAGCAGATTTTGAAAACTATAAACGCCGTGCTCGAACTGAAGTGGAGACCGTGCAAAAATATCGTTCTCAACATGTTGTCAGCGACCTTCTCCCAGCTCTCGACAACTTTGAAAGAGCGCTTGGAATCGATCCAGACAATGAGCAGACGAAAAGTTTGTTAGAAGGTATGCAAATGGTTTACCGCCAGCTGGTAGAAGCGTTGAAAAATGAAGGCGTTGAACCAATTGAAGCTGTCGGCAAAGAGTTCGATCCAAACCTTCATCAAGCCGTCATGCAAGTTGAAGATGAAAACTACGATTCAAACATCGTTGTAGAAGAATTGCAAAAGGGCTATAAACTCAAAGACCGAGTTATTCGTCCATCAATGGTAAAAGTAAATCAATAACTACATAATGGGAGGTCATCGAATATGAGTAAAATCATTGGTATTGACTTAGGAACAACAAACTCATGCGTTGCAGTACTCGAAGGCGGCGAGCCAAAAGTTATTGCAAACGCTGAAGGAGCACGTACAACACCATCTGTTGTCGCTTTTAAAAATGGAGAGCGCCAAGTAGGTGAAGTAGCGAAACGTCAATCAATTACAAACCCGAACACCATCATGTCTGTTAAAAGACATATGGGTACAGATTATAAAGTAGAAGTTGAAGGCAAGAACTACACGCCGCAGGAAATCTCTGCAATCATCCTTCAACACCTTAAATCTTACGCTGAAGCTTATCTTGGCGAAGAAGTAACAAAAGCGGTTATTACAGTTCCTGCTTACTTCAACGACGCAGAGCGACAAGCAACAAAAGATGCTGGTAAAATTGCTGGTCTTGAAGTAGAACGTATCATCAACGAACCAACAGCAGCTGCACTTGCTTATGGTTTAGATAAAACAGATGAAGATCAAACGATCCTTGTATATGACCTTGGTGGCGGTACATTTGACGTATCGGTCCTTGAGCTTGGAGATGGCGTCTTTGAAGTACGTTCAACTGCTGGGGACAACCGTCTAGGTGGAGACGATTTTGACCAAGTCATCATCGATCATCTAGTGGCTGAGTTCAAAAAAGAAAACGGCATTGATCTTTCTAAAGATAAAATGGCGCTTCAGCGCTTAAAAGATGCTGCTGAAAAAGCGAAAAAAGATCTTTCTGGTGTATCTTCTACACAAATCTCACTGCCATTTATCACAGCTGGAGATGCAGGTCCTCTTCACCTAGAATTAACGCTAACGCGTGCTAAATTCGAAGAGCTTTCTGCAGACCTTGTAGAGCGTACAATGACACCTGTACGTCAATCACTGAAAGATGCTGGTCTATCTGCTAGCGAGATTGATAAAGTCATCCTTGTTGGTGGATCAACTCGTATTCCTGCAGTACAAGAAGCAATCAAAAAAGAAACAGGTAAAGAGCCTCATAAAGGCGTAAACCCTGATGAAGTGGTTGCACTTGGTGCGGCAATTCAAGGTGGAGTTATCACAGGAGATGTCAAAGACGTTGTTCTTCTTGACGTCACACCACTTTCTTTAGGAATTGAAACAATGGGCGGCGTATTCACAAAGCTGATTGAACGTAATACAACGATTCCAACAAGCAAATCTCAAGTATTCTCAACGGCTGCTGACAACCAAACTGCTGTAGACATTCACGTCTTACAAGGTGAGCGTCCAATGGCAGCAGACAACAAAACATTAGGTCGTTTCCAATTGACTGATATCCCGCCAGCACCACGCGGCGTACCACAAATCGAAGTATCTTTTGATATCGATAAAAACGGTATTGTCAACGTACGTGCGAAAGATATGGGTACTGGAAAAGAACAAAACATCACAATCAAATCTTCTTCAGGTCTTTCTGATGATGAGATCGAAAAAATGGTCAAAGAAGCAGAAGAAAATGCTGAAGCAGATGCGAAGAAAAAAGAAGAAATCGAAGTGCGCAATGAAGCAGATCAATTAGTGTTTACGACAGAAAAAACATTAAAAGATCTTGAAGGCAAAATCGATGAAGAGCAAGTGAAAAAAGCGAATGATGCAAAAGATGCGCTAAAAGCTGCGATCGAAAAAGGCGAGCTTGAAGACATCAAAGCGAAAAAAGATGAGCTACAAACAATCGTTCAAGAATTAACGACAAAGCTCTATGAAGAAGCTGCAAAACAAGCACAAGCTCAGCAAGAAGGCGCTGAAGGTGCTCAAAAAGCAGATGACAATGTAGTGGATGCAGAATACGAAGAAGTAAACGACGATCAAGAGAAAAAATAATCACCTTTACTTTTGAAAAAGACTGCTGAAACGTACTCGTCAGAAAGTCAAAGTCAGGATCTCTTGGCTTTGACTTTTTTCTTTTCAACGATGAAAAGGAATTGAAAAAGATCAATTTAAAATGATACAATCGTATTTATGTGAGAAAATCGGGAGTGTGAAGAGATGAGTAAGCGTGATTACTATGAAGTGCTTGGCGTGAGTAAGAGCGCCTCAAAGGACGAAATCAAAAAGGCATACCGCAAGCTTTCAAAAAAGTATCACCCTGATATTAATAAAGAAGCTGGCTCAGATGAGAAATTCAAAGAAGTAAAAGAAGCCTATGAAACCCTTTCTGACGATCAAAAACGTTCACATTATGACCAGTTCGGTCACACCGATCCAAACCAAGGATTTGGTGGCGGCGGATTTGGCGGTGGAGGAGACTTTGGCGGCTTCGGCGGATTTGATGACATCTTCTCTAGTATTTTTGGCGGCGGAGCCAGAAGAAGAGATCCAAATGCACCGCGTCAAGGAGCGGACCTTCAATATACAATGACCCTTTCATTTGAAGAAGCGGCATTTGGGAAAGAAGCAACGATCGAGATTCCCCGCGAGGAATCATGTGAAACGTGTCATGGATCAGGTGCAAAACCTGGAACACAGGCGAAGACATGCTCACATTGCGGCGGATCAGGTCAACTAAATGTCGAGCAATCCACGCCATTTGGTAAAGTAGTCAACCGCAGAGTATGTAACTACTGTAGCGGAACTGGTAAACAAATTGAACATAAGTGTTCAACATGTGGTGGATCTGGTAAAGTGCGTAAGCTTAAGAAAATCAATGTGACGATCCCAGCAGGTGTGGACGATGGTCAGCAGCTTAGAGTATCTGGTCAAGGTGAACCAGGTGTAAATGGAGGACCTCCAGGCGATCTATTTGTTGTTTTCCATGTGAGGGCGCATGAATTCTTCGAACGAGATGGAGATGACATCTACTGCGAAATGCCGCTTACCTTTGCGCAGGCTGCACTAGGTGATGAAATTGAAGTGCCGACATTACATGGGAAAGTCAAATTAAAAGTTCCTGCGGGCACACAAACGGGCACGAAGTTTAGACTCAAAGGAAAAGGTGTAAAAAATGTACGCGGTTATGGTCAAGGCGATCAGCATATCGTTGTACGCGTCGTAACACCGACGAATTTAACTGAAAATCAAAAAGATATCATTAGAAAATTTGCTGAAGTGAGCGGAAATAAACCGGACGAACAAGAAATGAGCTTTTTCGATAAGGTGAAACGCGCATTTAAAGGCGAGTAAGACGGATAAGGAGTTGGTAGTATTGAAGTGGTCAGAAATAAGCGTCCATACAACAAATGAAGCGGTGGAACCGATCACCAATATTTTGCATGAAGCAGGTGCAAGTGGTGTCGTGATTGAGGACCCGCTTGATTTAGTCAAGGAACGTGAAAATGTATACGGTGAGATCTACCAGCTCGATCCGAATGATTATCCTGAGGAAGGGGTTATCGTCAAAGCCTACCTTCCGATGAATAGTTTTTTGATGGAAACGGTAGATGAGATCAAAGAAGCCATCAACAATCTTCTTCTATATGATATTGACCTTGGACGAAATACACTGTCAATTTGTGAAGTAAACGAAGAAGAATGGGCGACTGCATGGAAGAAATACTATCATCCTGTGAAAATCTCTGAGAAATTTACCATCGTCCCAACATGGGAAGAGTACACACCCGTTCATTCTGATGAATTGATCATCGAAATGGACCCTGGAATGGCATTTGGAACCGGTACACATCCAACAACGGTTCTTTGCATTCAGGCGCTTGAGCGCTATGTGAAGGAAAACGACACGGTGATTGACGTTGGAACAGGATCTGGCATTTTAAGTGTTGCCGCTGCAATGCTCGGTGCAAAAGACATTCATGCATTTGATCTCGACACCGTTGCAGTGGAAAGTGCAAAGCAGAACATCGAATTAAATGGTGTGAGCGAGCAAGTAACGGTAAAACAAAACAATTTACTTGATGGGATTTCAGGTGAACGCGATGTGATTGTGGCCAACATCCTTGCAGAGGTCATCTTGCGCTTTACAGATCAAGCGTATGATCTATTGAAGAAAGACGGTTACTTTATTACATCAGGCATTATCGGACAAAAGAAATTACAAGTCAAAACGGCTTTAGAAGAAGCCGGTTTTGAGATTGTTGAAGTGCTGTCAATGGAAGATTGGGTCAGCATTATAGCGAAAAAATAAAGCGAGTAGGTGTCAGGACACGTATGCAACGATATTTTATCGACCTCACAAAAGAAGAAGTGACGGAAAAGGGAAACATCGTCATAAAGGGTGAAGATGTTCATCACCTTGCAAACGTCATGCGGATGAAAGCAGGAGAAGACATCCTTTGCTTAACGACAGACGGCTTTGAAGCGCTCAGTAAAATTGATACAATAACAAAGGAAGAAGTGATTTGTCACTTGGAAGGCTGGACGAATCAGAATCGAGAGCTTCCGATCAAGGTGACGATTGCAAGCGGTCTGCCAAAAGGGGATAAGCTTGAATGGATTATCCAAAAAGGCACCGAGCTTGGCGCAAGTGCTTTTATTCCGTTTCAAGCGACTCGTTCGATTACAAAACTTGACCAAAAAAAGTCATTAAAAAAACGAGATCGCTGGGAAAAAATTGCGAAAGAAGCTGCCGAGCAGTCTTACCGGAATATCATTCCGCGCGTTCATCCAGTATCAACATTTAAAGAGCTGATTCAACTGGCCGGTGAATTCGATAAATGTGTCGTTGCATACGAAGAATCATCGAAAGAAGGCGAGCAAAGCCGGTTTCAAACGGTGCTCCAACAGATGAAGGGCGGACAAACCTTATTAGTGGTTTTTGGTCCAGAAGGCGGTTTAGCAGAAAAGGAGATTGAAGAACTTGAAGCGCATGGTGCAGTCATTTGCGGGCTTGGACCACGCATTTTAAGAACAGAAACAGCTCCTCTTTACGCGCTTTCTGCTATATCTTATCAAACAGAGTTATTAAGAGGTGAATCATGATGGGAACAGTAGCGTTCCATACACTTGGCTGTAAGGTCAATCACTACGAAACAGAAGCCATCTGGCAACTGTTTAAAGAAGCTGGCTATGAAAGAAAAGATTATGAATCAAAAGCAGACGTATATGTCATTAATACATGTACCGTCACCAATACAGGCGATAAAAAAAGCCGCCAAGTCATTAGAAGAGCCATTCGTCATAATCCGGATGGTGTCATTTGTGTAACAGGCTGTTACGCACAAACGTCTCCGGCAGAAATCATGGCGATTCCTGGTGTTGATATTGTGGTTGGCACACAAGACAGACATAAACTGCTTGGTTATATTGAAGAATACAGAAGAGAAAGACAGCCGATCAATGGAGTTGGCAATATCATGAAAGCACGGGTCTTTGAAGAACTAGATGTTCCTGCGTTTACTGACAGAACACGTGCTTCATTAAAAATCCAAGAAGGCTGTAACAATTTCTGTACATTCTGCATTATCCCTTGGGCTCGCGGATTACTGCGTTCTCGCGATCCAGAAGAAGTCATCAATCAAGCGCAGCAGCTTGTCGATGCTGGCTACAAAGAAATTGTATTAACAGGTATTCATACAGGTGGATACGGTGAAGATTTAAAGGATTATAACTTTGCTAAGCTTCTGAAAGAATTAGATGAACGTGTGGCGGGATTAAAACGAATCCGCATTTCATCCATTGAAGCAAGTCAAATTACAGACGAAGTGATTGAAGTGCTCGATCAGTCAGATAAAATTGTGAGACACTTGCACATTCCGCTTCAATCTGGTTCTAATACTGTACTGAAAAGAATGCGCCGTAAATACACAATGGAATTCTTTGCAGAGCGTTTAACGAAGCTCAAAAAAGCATTGCCAGGTCTTGCTGTCACTTCAGATGTGATCGTTGGATTCCCAGGAGAAACAGAAGAAGAATTTATGGAAACATACAATTTTGTCAAAGACCATCAATTCTCTGAGCTCCATGTGTTCCCTTACAGCAAACGGACAGGTACGCCTGCTGCAAGAATGGAAGATCAAGTAGATGAGAATGTGAAAAATGAACGAGTTCACCGCCTCATTGCTCTTTCTGATCAGCTTGCGAAAGAATATGCATCGGCATATGAAGGCGATGTCTTAGAGATTATTCCAGAAGAATCCTTCAAAGAACAAGACGGAACGCACAATCTGTATGTAGGATATACTGATAACTACATGAAGGTCGTATTTGAAGGAACAGAAGACATGATCGGCCGTTTGGTGAAAGTGAAGATTACGAAAGCAGGTTATCCTTATAACGAAGGACAATTCGTCCGTATAAGTGATGACGTGCAGACGGATCAAGTGAGAATGACCTCATAATGAATGAAAAACCGGCAGCCATTAGGCAAGCCGGTTTCTTTTATGTTGACCGATTCGGAAGAAGGAACAAAATCAAGGCGTGAAAAGGGCGGATGAACGGGAAAAAGAGGAGAGAACTTGCAACATTAAACAGCAGACTAAAGTGCGCAATCTGCTGGGCAGGAGAGCTTGCTAAAAACGCAACAAACTCTGTGATAAAGGCGAGAAAAGGAAGACATAAAAGAACACCTAGAACATTAAACACGACGTGCGCATACGCGGTTTGGCGGGCTGCATAACCGCCAGAGATAGCAGCCATCACGGCAGTAATACATGTTCCGATATTGGATCCTAAAACAAAGCTGATGCCTTCTTTTAGAGCGACAGTCCCTTCATTCATAAATCCCATCAAAATACCGATACATACAGAACTTGAATGAACAATCGCCGTGAGCACTGTACCAGAGAGAAGAGCTGTCCAATCGGAGTGCTGCATCATTTCAAGGAAACGCAGTGTCTCTGGCTGACTGGTCATCATCCCTGCAATTTTTGAAAAACTTTGAATACAAAAAAAGATCATGCCAAGCCCAAATAAACTTTTTCCTGCATATCGAAAAGACTTCCTGCCCAAAATGATACATAAAAGACCAGCTGCAATCAGAACCCACATAAACACGTCCATCTTAATGGCAATAAATTCTGTCGTAAATGTTGAGCCGATATTCGTTCCAAGAATCATGGGTATGGATTTTTTAAACGTGAGAATGCCTGTACTCACAAAGCCGATAACGATGACCATAAATGCCGAACTGCTTTGAAGAACCCCTGTAAACACAATACTGACCAAGAATGCTTTGACTGGATGATCTGTAAAGAGAAGAAGTGATTTCTCAATACGAGACGACGTGAGCGCCATTAATCCTTTCCTAAGCAAACCCATTGCCCATAAAAAAATGAAAATAAGTGCACAAAAATAAATGATCGCCATCATAGAAAAGTCCTCCTCTTACCAATGAATATATGGACTTGTCTACCTGCTCATGACGAAAATATATTTCCAAATCACTTAGTTGACCTCAACCTAGGCTTATATTATAATGTCTAGGTACATGTTTTGCATGTATATCTTTTTTTAATGCAGTCGATTGGTGTATTCGGAGGGAGGGAAAGAGAATGTCAAAAACGGTCGTTAGAAAAAACGAATCGCTTGAAGATGCTCTTCGTCGCTTTAAACGCAGTGTATCCAAAACTGGAACATTGCAAGAAGCAAGAAAGCGTGAATTTTATGAAAAGCCTAGCGTAAAGCGTAAGAAAAAGTCTGAAGCTGCTAGAAAACGTAAATTCTAAAGAGGGTGGATTTTATGAGTCTTCTTGAGCAATTAAATTCTGATATGAAGCTTTTTATGAAAAACCGAGAGAAAGACAAGCTTATTGTCATTCGTATGGTAAAGGCTTCACTGCAAAATGAAGCAATAAAGCTTAAGAAAGACAGTTTGACCGGAGATGAGGAACTAACCGTCCTTTCCCGCGAGATTAAGCAACGTAAAGACTCCCTCCATGAATTTTCGAAAGCTAATCGCTTAGATTTAGTAGATAAAGTTCAAAAAGAGATTGACATTTTAGACGTTTATTTACCTGAACAGCTTTCTGAAGAAGAACTGCAGGCGGTTGTGAAAGAAACAATCGCCGAAACCGGTGCTTCATCGAAAGCTGATATGGGTAAAGTGATGAGCGCTATTATGCCAAAAGTAAAAGGTAAAGCTGATGGTGCTGTGATTAACAGACTTGTCAGCGAGCAACTGTCTCAATAAAAAAGTATCCTTCTCATGTTAGAAGGGTACTTTTTTTATGTCTTCATAAACCTGTCATATAAAAATGAAACCTATGATACATTTGTAACGTATGTAAAGGAACGGTAAAATGAAAGAAAGAGAGGGGGGATCACCAAATAGATGAAAAAAATGAAAATTTCTATTGCTCTCTTCAGTTGTTTTATAATATGCTTGTTATTAGGGGTTCAATTGACCGCGAAATCAGCAGATCAGAAAGTTCATGTTATCCCAATTGAAGATACAGTAGAAAAAGGACTTTCTAAATTCATTGAACGATCATTTGAGCAGGCAAAGTCGGAACGGGCGAAGCACATCATTCTCGACATCAATACACCAGGTGGTGCAGTCGATGCGGCGCTTGAAATCGCCGATACCATTCGTGCATCCGATATCCCAGTGACAGCGTTTGTGAATCATAGAGCGCTTTCAGCCGGGGCATTCATTGCCTTAAATGCCGATCAAATTTATATGACCCCAAACGGAAAGATGGGGGCTGCTGCGATCATTGATGGTGAAGGCAACGCTGCCGATCAAAAATCTGAATCTCTATGGCTTGCTGAAATGAGTGACGCTGCTGAAAAGCAGGGGCGTAATCCAAAATATGCTCTTGCGATGGCAGATGTAGATATAGACGCAAAAGAAGCTGGTGCACCAAAAGGAGAATTGCTGACCTTTAATACAGATCGGGCACTTCAGTTCGGTTATGCAGAAGGAGAAGCGAAAAATATGGATGACTTGCTTCAGAAGCTGAACTTAGCAGACGCTTCTGTTCAATACGATGAAGTGAGCTTTGCTGAAAAGGTTGCGCGTTTTCTCACGCATCCGATCGTCATTCCTATCCTTTTATCCATCGCGAGCTTAGGGTTAATTGTTGAATTATATTCTCCCGGGTTTGGGGTCCCAGGCACCATGGGAGTCACAGCGCTTCTTCTATTCTTTTATGGTCATCTCGTGGCAGGTTTTGCAGGATATGAGACATTGTTCCTGTTTTTGGCAGGGATTGTGTTGATCATTCTGGAATTATTTTTGCCAGGGGGAATCGTGGGTGTCATTGGACTAATCTGTGTTGTTGTCAGCTTATTTTTAGCAGCTGGAAGCTTTACAGAAATGGCGATTTCCATCTTGATTGCCACTGCTGTTTCAATCATAGCAGTTATTTTATTGACAAAGGTGTTGGGGAAACGTATGAAATTTTTTAAAAAGTTCATTTTAACCGATTCAACCAATAAAGAAAGTGGTTATGTCTCAAATGAAACAAGAGATGATCTTGTAGGACAAATCGCAGTGACAGCAACAGCACTTCGTCCATCTGGTACGATTGTATTCGGAGACGAGCGCATTGATGTTGTGTCAGAAGGTGCTTTTATCGATAAGGATGAACAAGTAAAAATTGTGAAAGCGGAAGGCTCACGCATTGTCGTGAGGAAAGTATAGATATACTGATTTTATAGGAGGAATAAAATGGATCCATCTACTTTACTATTATTTGTGATTATCGCAGCAGGTTTGATCGTTCTATCGATCTTCTTCACCTTTGTACCGGTGATGCTGTGGATTTCTGCCCTAGCGGCTGGCGTAAGAGTGAGCATTTTTACACTTGTAGGAATGAGGCTTCGCCGAGTGATTCCAAACCGAGTGGTCAACCCGCTCATCAAAGCGCATAAAGCAGGTCTTGATGCGACGATTAACCAATTAGAAAGCCACTATCTTGCAGGTGGTAACGTAGACCGAGTTGTCAACGCACTGATCGCAGCTCAGCGTGCGAATATCGAATTGAACTTTGCTCGCTGTGCGGCAATCGACCTAGCAGGCCGTGACGTACTTGAAGCTGTCCAAATGAGTGTAAACCCTAAAGTCATTGAAACACCATTTATCTCAGGTGTTGCGATGGACGGGATTGAAGTAAAAGCAAAAGCACGTATTACAGTTCGTGCAAACATTGACAGGCTTGTCGGTGGTGCAGGGGAAGAAACGATCATTGCTCGTGTAGGTGAAGGGATTGTTTCGACAATCGGTTCATCAGATAATCATAAAAAGGTTCTTGAAAATCCTGATATGATTTCTCAAACGGTTCTTGGTAAAGGATTAGATTCAGGTACAGCATTTGAAATTCTCTCGATTGATATCGCAGATGTTGATATCGGTAAGAATATCGGGGCGATCCTGCAGACAGACCAAGCAGAAGCCGACAAAAACATTGCACAGGCGAAAGCAGAAGAACGCCGCGCTATGGCTGTTGCACAAGAACAAGAAATGCGTGCGAGAGTTGAAGAAATGCGCGCGAAAGTAGTAGAAGCAGAGGCTGAAGTACCACTTGCAATGGCCGAAGCACTACGTGAAGGTAATATTGGAGTTATGGACTACATGAACATTAAGAATATCGATGCTGATACGGATATGAGAGATTCATTTGGCAAAATGACAAAAGGTCCATCTGATAATGAAAACAAATAAGCATCCTCTCACGCTTTAAGGAGGGAGCCCATTGGACATTCTATTTGAAAATCCGTTACTAATAGCGATTATCATCGGTATTATCTCTGCGGTCTTTGGGAAAATCGGCAAACAAGAGGAGAAGGAACAAAATAACCGGCAGCAAAAGCCAGCTCCTCAAAAGAAGGCAGAACAAACACGACCAGCCCCGGTCAAAACAGACCAGTTGGACGATTTTGGCGATGTACATGATCATGGCGGGATGAAGAAACAAGGTTCACAGTCCTTACAGGATCGTTATACCGCTACACTTGCCGAAATGGAAGAAAGAAAAAGCGAGCTGAATAAAGAGTTTCAATCGCTTGAAAGACAGCTTACTAGGCCAAAGGCAGCATCTGCTGAAATGAAGCCGAAAATCATTGAGAAGCTCAACCAAGATACGGTCGTTCAAGGGATGATCCTTGGTGAAGTATTTGGAGAGCCTCGTGCGAAAAAGCCGCATCGAACGATGAAACGACCATATAAAAGATAAAGAAGAAAGTCCCCTTATTCTTAAGGGGGCTTTTTTGTTGCGTAATGGAGATTTTTCTTAGTCAAAATGATGAAACGGCTGTTTTACGGGATTCATTAGCATGATATGAACCGCTGAGGAATAGGATGATATAGAGACTTTCTCATCAGTCTCACCATCTTTCAGTTTGATCTCATACACATGAGGTGGGAAGGGGTTCTTATTGAATGGGAAAAAGAAAAAATCAACTTAAAGCATGGCTGACAAGAACACTTGAAATCCCTCCGGACGTGATGATGGATCTTCCCCGTATTACGATGGTTGGCAGACTCCATATTTACATAGAGAACCATAAAGGGCTTTTACTTTTCAGTGATCAAGAGGTAAGGCTGATGCTCAAGCAAGGACAGTGCATTATTTCAGGAAAAGACTTTGTGATTAAAACGATTTTGCCAGAAGAGATCTTATTAGAGGGGAAAATCGATGAGGTCCGTTATATTGATTCTTAACTGACGGAGGGGAGAAACGTGAAGAACAAATGGTTTTCCTATTTTATTGGCAGAGTGGAAGTGGAGATAAGAGGAAGCGGTATTGAGCGGCTAATCAATGAGTGCACGAGACAGGGGATCACAATTTTTCAAGTGAGCCGCCGTCAAGACAGCGTGCGCTTATTTATTCGCCTCTCAGATGTACATGCCTTTAGAAAAGTGCGCAGACATCATGAGGTGAAATGTTCGTTTCATCAAAAGAAAGGGTTCCCGTTTCTTCTTCTATGGTCGAGAAGAAATATTGGCTTCACCCTCGGGATGGCTTTTTTCCTAGTGACGATATTGGCTCTTTCAAATATGGTGTGGAAAATTGAGATTAAAGGTGCGAATCCAGAAACAGAACACCAAATGAGAAAGCATCTGGACGAAATAGGGGTACAAAAAGGGCGTTTTCAGTTTCTCATGGGGACACCTGAAAAAATACAAAAGTCATTGACGACCAATATTCAGAGCATTACATGGGTCGGAGTTGAACTGAACGGAACGACGTTTCAAATGAAAGTGGTCGAAAAAAATGAACCTGAAAAGGAGAAATATACAAGTCCTCAGCACATCTTTGCCAAGAAAAAGGCGGTTATCACGAGAATGTATGTAGAAAAGGGAGAACCGCTTGCCCAGGTCGATGAGCATGTGAAAAAAGGGCAGATGCTCGTCTCAGGTTTAATTGGGAGTGAAGATCAGAAAAAAACGGTCGGAGCTAAAGCGAAAATATATGGTGAAACATGGTACCGATCTGAAGTTTCTGTCCCTCTTCGAACATCTTTTGATGTCTTTACGGGTAAAATGAAGACAAAGCACAAGCTCTCCTTATTTGGAGGCTCCATCCCATTTTGGGGATTTTCCTTTAAAAAAGATGATTTTCAGCAGCCGAAAACAGAAACAGAAGTTCACCCGCTTCATTTTTTGAATATGCAATTGCCGTTCTCCTATGAAAAGGAAATCACACGAGAAAGTGAAAAAATAAATCGAGAATACACAAATAAAGAAGCGGTTCAAGCAGGGATTAAAATGGGTAAAAAAGAATTAGAAGAAAAGCTAGGTCAAACAGGTGAGGTGAAAAGTGAAAAAGTTTTGCACGAGACAACAGGGAATGGTAAAGTTAAGTTAATCATCCTTTACCAAGTAATAGAAGATATTGTTCAACCAACACCTATTGTTCAGGGAGACTAGAGAATGACAGAACATTTACTTGAGATTCAACAAAAATTGGATAGCCCAAACGAAGCCATTGCTTTATTTGGCAATCAAGATGCTTATCTGAAACTGATGGAAAACGAGCTGAATGTCTCCATTATCACACGTGGAGAGAAAGTGTATGTTTCTGGTCAGGAAGCATCAAGAGATACTGTGAGCCGTTTGATTACATCTCTCTTACATCTCATTCGTAAAGGAATTGAGATTTCTGAGCGGGATGTCGTCTATGCCATTAAAATGGCGCAAAAAGACAAGCTCAATTATTTTGAAAATATGTATGAAGATGAAATTACGAAAAATGCCAAAGGCAAGTCGATCAGAGTCAAAACGATCGGCCAGCGTGAATATGCTGCGGCAATGAAAAAAGATGATCTGGTCTTTGGGATTGGACCTGCTGGTACAGGTAAAACGTATTTAGCAGTGGTCAACGCCGTACATGCCCTGAAAAATGGACATGTCAAACGGATTATCCTGACAAGGCCAGCTGTTGAAGCAGGAGAAAGTCTTGGCTTTTTGCCAGGAGATTTAAAAGAAAAAGTCGATCCTTATTTAAGACCGCTATATGATGCTCTGCACGATGTGCTTGGTAGTGATCATACGGAACGTTTAATTGAGCGCGGAGTGATTGAAATTGCCCCTCTTGCCTATATGAGAGGGCGGACGCTTGATGATGCATTTGTGATTTTAGATGAAGCGCAGAATACAACGCCAGCTCAAATGAAAATGTTTTTGACGAGACTAGGCTTTGGTTCTAAAATGGTCATTACAGGAGATATTACACAAATTGATTTGCCTAAAGGTATGCAGTCAGGCCTTGCAGCTGCAAAGGACATGCTTGCTGAGATCAAGGGTATCTCATTCATTGAATTAGATCAGACAGATGTGGTCAGACACCCGCTTGTGGCGAAGATCATTGGAGCATACGAAAAGCAAAAATGAACTGAGTGACCCGATCGCCTTAATCGGGTCATTTTGTTTCGATCGTGGTTTAAAGTAAAAAAGGAGGTACTTTCCTTGAGAAAGAATCAGAAAGGCAGTAAGCGCAAAAGGCTGCTGTCTAAAAAAGAACCTCAGAAAATGGAGCGCTCACGCTATTTAAACGTACTGCTATACGCTGGTTTAGCGGCCATCCTGTTTGTGGTGCTCTTCTTCCATGTAAAGCCTGAATCGCTCGACCTAGATTTGTTTTCAGTGAGCGAACAGACCATCTATTCTCCGTCTACCGTTGATGACCAAGAAGCAACAGAAGAAAAGAAACAAGAAGCAACGGATCAAGTGGAAGACCAATATACACTCAAAAAAGCGTATTCTGATAATCGTGTTGACCTCATTTCATCCCTCTTTGAAGCCATTAAAGAAGAGAAGAAAGCAGCAGCTGATGACAAAGAGAACCCGCCAACAGATCAAGAGATGGTGAAGCGTGTAAAAGAGAAACTCACAACCGATATGCAGGAAGCTGTTTCGGATCAATCGATTAAAGCACTGCTCCAAGCAAGCGACGAAAACCTTTCTTTTACAAAGGACTCCATCATCACAGTGGTCAATTCTCTCATGAGTAAAGAAATCACAGCTTCTAAGCTGCAAGATGAGAAAAAACAAGTGAAAGCAGAGCTTGAAAACAATTCGATTCCGTCAAAATATTTAAATGCAGCGAAAGAAATTGGTGAATTTGCGATTATTCCAAACTATGTATTTGACCCGGTCGCAACAGAGAAGAAAAGACAAGAAGCAGCTGATAATATCCAGCCGGTTCAAATTAAGCAAGGGCAAATTTTAGTGGAAGAAGGAGAGCTCATTGACCGCGAAGTGTATCGCAAATTAGAACTGACCGGCCTTTTAAACAGCTCCAATTTGTTTAAGCCTGTAAGCGGTCTTATCATCTTAATTGGTCTCTTCTTAGCGGCGATTGTCCACTCACTGGAATCGAGGAAAAAGTCGCTCGTCCATAAGAATAAATCGTTACTGCTGTACTCGCTTATTTTCACCATTATTTTAATCATCATGGAAGTATTCAGTCTCTTCCAGGAAACCAAATATACAACCATCGGCTACGTCGTGCCTGTGGCACTTGGCACGATGCTGATTAAGCTGCTGATCAATGAGCGGCTGGCGATCTTCTCCGGCCTTGTATTTGCCCTTTGCGGCAGTATGATGTTTAATCAAGGAGTAACAGGCGTCTTTAACTATGTCATCTGTGCTTATTATTTAATAAGCGGGATGGCGGGGATTTTATTTTTGAGAAAACATAATGCGAGATCAAAAATTTTGCAGGCGGGGCTTTGGGTAGCTTTGGTGAATGTACTTGTTGTGCTGTCCATTATGCTGATTCAAAATTCTTCTCCATCAGGGCTTGAAATAGGTGTAAACCTCATCATGGCGATTGTGTCAGGGTTTGCATCGGCTATTTTGGTTATCGGGTTAATGCCAGTCTTTGAGAGCATGTTTGGCATTCTTTCGACCATGAAGCTTATTGAATTATCGAACCCGAATCATCCGCTGCTGAAAAAGATCTTAACAGAGACGCCAGGTACATATCATCATAGTGTCATGGTGGCGAATTTAGCGGATGCTGCATGTGAAGCAGTCGGTGCAAATGGATTGTTAGCAAGGGTTGGAGCTTATTATCATGACATTGGAAAAACGAAAAGACCACAATACTTTATTGAAAACCAAATGAACATTGATAATCCGCACGACAAGCTTTCTCCTCAGCTGAGCAAGAATATTATTATTGCCCATACGACAGATGGTGCTGAAATGCTGAGAGAAAAGAAGTTTCCAGAGGAACTTGTGGACATTGCAGAACAGCATCACGGAAAGTCCCTGCTGAAGTTCTTTTACTATAAGGCAAAAGAACGGGATGATCAGGTGACAGAAGAAGAATTTCGTTATCCTGGTCCAAAACCGCAATCGAAAGAAGCGGCCATTATTTCTGTAGCTGACAGCGTGGAAGCGGCGGTTCGTTCGATGCATAATCCAAACCCTGAGCGGATTGAAAAGCTTGTCAAAGGCATTATTTCAGATAAGATGCAGGATGGGCAATTTAGTGAATGTGATCTGACATTTAAAGAATTAAATATTATTAGCCAAACAATTTGTACAACATTAAAGGGGATTTTCCATTCTCGGATTGAATATCCAGATGCCCCGAAGCAGAAGGTGAAGTAAATGACATTGTTAATCGATTTAATAGATGAAACAGGACAAGTATCGAAAGAGCAGCTTGAAGAAGTGGAAAAGCTTCTTCAATTTGCTGCGGATGCCCTTGAGGTAAAAGATCAAGCGGAAGTATCAGTATCGATCGTTTCAAATGAAGAAATTCATCAAATTAATAAAGAATACCGAGGAAAAGATGCACCAACAGATGTGATTTCATTTGCCCTTGAGGAAGAAGGCGAAGGGGAAATTGAAATCATTGGAGCTGATGACATTCCGCCTGTACTTGGTGACATTATCATTAGTGTTGATCGTACGAAAGAGCAAGCAGAGGAATATGGACATTCCTTCATGAGAGAGCTAGGATTTTTAACGATTCATGGTTTTCTTCATTTGCTTGGCTATGATCATATGACAGAAGAAGATGAAAAAGAAATGTTCGCCAAACAGACAAAAATCTTGGATGATTATGGCCTTTCGAGATCATCGTAAGAAGCGAACGCCGCTTGTCCGTTTTTTTCGGAGTTTTTATTATGCATTTAGAGGAATATGGCGAACTTTCTTGAATGAACGGAATTTTCGGTTTCACACAGTCGCAGCCATCATCGTGGTGATTTGCGGCTTTTGGTTTCACATTCATCCGGTTGAATGGATGATCATTCTGCTTTTATGCGGCGGGATGTTTGCGTTAGAACTTGTGAATACAGCGATTGAACATACAGTAGATCTTTTCACAGAAGAGAAGCATCCTCTTGCTGAGAGAGCGAAGGACGCGGCAGCAGGCGCTGTTTGCGTTTACGCCGCCATTTCGGTTATGATTGGGTTGATCATCTTCTTACCGAAGATCATGCAATAGAACAATATTACTATTTATTAACATTTTTAGAAATGGGCGTGAAAATGTCACGTGAATTATGTAAAATATAAATGTGACAGTGGTACCATTTCTTCTGAAAGTGGGAACTAGAATGAACAAACAAGAGTTGATTTCAGAAGCAGTCAAAGCAAGAGATTTTGCATATGTACCCTATTCTAAATTCAAAGTCGGTGCAGCATTATTATCGCATGACGGAAAAGTGTATGGCGGCTGCAATATTGAAAATGCAGCATATGGTATGTGTAATTGTGCGGAAAGAACAGCACTTTTTAAAGCGTACTCAGAGGGCATCACATCTTTTCAAATGCTTGCAGTAGTGGCTGATACAGATCGGCCTGTTTCACCATGCGGCGCATGCAGACAGGTCATTTCAGAGCTATGTGCACCTGATATGCCAGTGATTCTAACGAACTTAAAAGGTCATATATACGAAACGACAGTAAACGAACTATTGCCAGGCGCATTTTCACCGGAGGATTTAAATGACTAACGAAAGCTTCAAATCAGGATTTGTATCAATTATTGGAAGACCAAATGTAGGGAAATCGACCTTTCTTAATCGTGTAATTGGACAAAAGATTGCGATTATGAGTGATAAGCCCCAAACGACTCGAAACAAAGTGCAAGGTGTTCTGACAACGAACACGTCACAAACGATTTTTATCGATACACCAGGAATTCATAAACCGAAGCACAAACTTGGCGATTTTATGATGAGGGTGGCTCAAAATACACTCAAGGAAGTCGACCTGATCTTGTTTATGATCAACGCACAGGAAGGCTATGGAAAAGGTGATGAATTCATCATTGAACGACTAAAGCAAACATCGACACCGGTGTTCCTTGTCGTCAATAAAATTGACCAAATTCATCCGGATGAACTGTTCCTTTTAATTGATGAATACCGTACACGTTACCCATTTAAGGAAATTGTGCCAATTTCAGCACTTGAAGGCAACAACATTGATACGCTTCTTCAGCAAATTGAAGGTTATCTTCCAGAAGGCCCTCAATTTTATCCGGCAGATCAAGTAACAGATCACCCAGAGCGATTTATTATTTCTGAATTAATTCGTGAAAAAGTGCTGCATTTAACGAGAGAAGAGATCCCTCACAGTATTGCGGTTGCGATTGAATCGATCAAGCCAGATGAAAACGGCAAGATTCATGTTGCAGCGACCATCGTCGTAGAACGTGATTCACAAAAAGGGATTGTGATTGGTAAGCGCGGCAGCTTATTAAAAGAAGTGGGACAAAAAGCGCGCAGAGACATTGAAGCACTTTTAGGCTCAAAGGTGTATTTAGAGCTTTGGGTAAAAGTGCAGAAGGACTGGCGTAATAAATCCACACATCTTCGTGATTTCGGATTTAGAGAAGACGAATATTAAAAACCGATACAGTTGTTAGTAGATCTGACAATGGTGCGGTTCGATTAGTAAAAATTGTTTATCATGAAATGGAGGTAGCCTGGTCAAGATAAAATTAATATGTTGGATGTAGCGTTGCTGCTTCTAATAAAGAAAGGTGGGGTTTTTATGTTGAATTTTACATGGAACGTATTTTCACAAACAGGAAGCGTTGACACGTATCTGCTTTTCAAAGAGTTAGAAAAGGAGAACCTGGAAAGACCCGATGTACTTGAAGAAGAAATAGCACGACTTGATTTTCCAATCTTATAATTCTTGACCCCCTCCAATGCTCGGAGTGTAGACAAATGCTCATTAAAAGTGAAGGAATCGTCCTTAGAACAACAGATTATGGCGAAACAAACAAAATTGTCACGCTGCTCACTAGAGAACATGGGAAAATTGGTGTGATGGCAAGAGGCGCTAAGAAATCGAACAGCCGCCTGTCAGCCATAAGCCAGCCGTTTTTATACGGAACCTTCCTGATCCAATCATCAACAGGACTTGGAACGCTCCAGCAAGGTGAAATGATGGAAAGCATGCGAACCATTCGGGAAGATTTATTTCTGACTGCATATGCCGCATATATGACAGAATTACTTGATAAAGGAACAGAAGAAAAGAAGCCAAACCCTTACTTGTTTGAACTTCTTCTTCAATCTTTACGCCATCTCAATGAAGGCACAGATGCTGATATTATTTTATTTATCGTAGAGGTTAAAATGCTGTCAGTGATGGGGTTGAAGCCTGAACTGGACCAATGTGTACACTGCGGTCAAAAAGAAGGGCAGTTCCATTTCTCAATTAGAGATAACGGATTCATCTGTAGGCAATGCTTTTCTAAAGATCCATATAAACTGCCCTTATCCCCAGCAGCAGCAAGACTGCTCCGTTTGTTTCATTATTTTGATTTATCAAGGCTTGGTCAGGTTGACGTGAAACCACAGACGAAACAAGAAATTCGTCAAGTGCTCGATCATTATTATGAAGAGTATTCAGGTCTTTATTTAAAATCAAAAAAATTCATGAATCAAATGGAATCCATGAAAAAGCTAATGGACGGTGAAAACAAAAGTTGACATCTCTCGTGACTTTTTGTAAGATCATCTAAGATCAAATATGTTGCATTGACAGAAAGAAGTACTTACGTATCAGCCATAAAAGCGACCTTAGGGCGGTGTGAGCTAAGGATGGACACGTAACGAAAGGCATTCTTGAGCAACGTAAAACAAAGCGGCTGGGTGCTACGACACCAGCAAATAGGGTGGAACCGCGGGAAAAACTCTCGTCCCTATGTTTGCAAGGAACCTTGTGAGCATAGAGACGGGAGTTTTTGTGTTTTGCAAAAAGGTTCTAGGCCCCACCGCCATACATAGCGGATGGTGTAAAAAAGATGGAGGTGCGATCATTGAATATTCAAGACATGATTTTGACACTGCAAAAGCATTGGTCAAATGAAGGCTGCGTATTAATGCAGGCATATGACACAGAAAAAGGTGCTGGAACGATGAGTCCATACACGTTCCTCAGAAGCATTGGGCCAGAGCCATGGAAGGTAGCTTATGTAGAACCTTCAAGACGCCCGGCTGACGGCAGATATGGAGAAAACCCAAACAGATTGTATCAACATCATCAATTTCAAGTGATCATTAAGCCATCACCTGACAATATTCAAGAACTGTATCTAGAATCATTGAAGGCGCTTGGCATTGACCCGCTGAAACATGATATTCGTTTTGTTGAAGACAACTGGGAAAACCCATCTCTTGGCTGCGCAGGACTTGGCTGGGAAGTTTGGCTTGATGGAATGGAAATTACGCAATTTACGTATTTCCAGCAAGTCGGCGGTTTAGAATGTAAGCCAGTTTCTGTTGAAATCACATACGGAATTGAGCGCCTTGCTTCTTACATTCAGGACAAAGAAAATGTGTTTGACCTTGAATGGACAGATGGCTTTACTGTAAGAGATTTATTCTTAATGGCTGAATACGAGCATTCTGTGTATACGTTTGAAACATCTAATACGGATATGCTGTTCGATTTATTTACAACATATGAAAAAGAAGCACATAGCCAAATGGACAAAGGGCTTGTTCACCCGGCATATGATTATGTACTCAAATGTTCTCACACATTTAACCTGCTTGATGCCAAAGGCGCGATTTCTGTGACTGAGCGAACAGGTTATATCGGAAGAGTACGTCAGTTAGCGAGAAAAGTAGCCAAAACATATTACGAAGAACGAGAAAAACTAGGATTCCCTATGCTAAAAGAGGAGGCGGCTTCTCATGAATAAACAAGATGTATTACTTGAAATCGGCTTAGAAGAGATGCCGGCTCGTTTCATGCCAGAAAGCACAAAGCAGCTAGGTGACAAAGTAAAAGCTTGGTTCGTAGCGCAAAATATTTCATTCGAAGACGTTGCTTTATTTAATTCACCAAGACGTCTAGCTGTACTCGTCAAAGGTGTTGCAGAAAAACAAGAGGACATCAAAGAAGAAGCAAAAGGACCGGCTAAAAAGATTGCTCAAGATGCTGAAGGCAATTGGACAAAAGCTGCCGAAGGTTTTGCCCGCGGACAAGGCGCTTCAACAGAAGATCTTTATTTCAAAGACATCAAAGGTCTGGATTATGTCCATGTCCAAAAGTTTCAAGAAGGTAAGCAAGTCAAAGACCTTCTTCCAGCATTGGGTGACATTGCCGCTTCATTGAGTTTTCCAAAGAACATGAGATGGGGAAGCGAGGATTTACGCTATATCCGTCCAATTAAATGGATTGTTTGTTTATTTGGTCAAGAGATCATTCCTGTCGAAATTGCAGGAGTGAAAAGCGGACGGGAGACTAGAGGACATCGTTTCCTAGGAACGACAGCCAGCATTGACACACCAGCTTCTTATGAGCAAACATTAAGAGATCAATTTGTCATTGTAGATTCAGATAAAAGAAAACAATTAATTACTGAGCAATTACATGCGCTTTCTTCCGAAAAAGGCTGGGTCATTCCAGTTGATCCTGAGCTTCTAGAAGAAGTGAACGATCTCGTTGAATATCCAACCGTTCTATTTGGTTCTTTTGAAGAAGAATTTCTTGCGCTGCCGGAAGAAGTGCTTGTCACGACAATGAAAGAGCATCAGCGTTATTTCCCTGTGAAAAATGAACAAGGGGAATTACTGCCGCACTTTATTACGGTCAGAAATGGAAACAGTGAGGCACTTGAAAATGTGGCAAGAGGGAACGAAAAGGTCCTTCGTGCACGTTTATCAGATGCGGCATTTTTCTATAAAGAAGACGAAAAACTCGTCATTGAAGACAACATTCAAAAGCTTGATAAAGTCGTATTCCATGAGAAACTTGGCACGATTGGCGACAAGCTGAAAAGAGTAACAGACATTGCCGTCCGCCTAGCAGATCATGTGGGTGCAGATGAAGAAACGTCTAAACGCGCTGCAAGAGCAGCCAGTATTTCTAAATTTGACCTTGTGACTCAGATGGTCTATGAATTCCCAGAACTGCAAGGAATCATGGGTGAAAAATATGCTAGAGCACTTGGCGAGCATGAAGAAGTGGCAAAGAGTATCAACGAGCACTATATGCCGCGTTTTGCCGGTGACGATGCGCCGTCAACACTTATTGGGGCGATTGTTGCAGTGGCGGATAAGCTAGATTCTATTTGTTCATTCTTCTCAATTGATGTCATTCCAACGGGCTCTCAAGATCCTTATGGACTAAGAAGACAAGCGAGCGGTATCGTTCAAATCCTGCTCGACCGCCAATGGAATCTTTCATTTAAAGAGCTTCTAGCACTAGCTCAAGTAGAGACAAAACATGAAGCTGCTCTCATTGAATTTTTAACACACCGTTTGAAATATGTCCTCCAAGCAGAACATATCCGTCATGACGTGGTGGAAGCAGTCCTTGATGTTGAAAATATTGAACCATATGCGGTTGTGAAAAAAGCGGCTGTTCTTGAAGAGAGTGTGAAACAGGAGAGTTTCAAAGAAACGGCTGAGGCACTAGGCCGCGTCATTTCAATCAGTAAAAAAGGGGAAGACGCACAGATTCAGCCTGAACTGTTTGAAAATGAACACGAACAAAAGCTATTTGAAGCATATCAGCAAGCGGAAAAAGCCGTCAACGAGTATATGGCAAAAGGTCAGTACCAATCAGCACTTGAAGCGCTAGATACATTAAAAGCACCAATTGTTCATTATTTCGACCATACCATGGTTCATGCCGATGATGAAAAACTGAAACAAAATCGTTTGGCACAAATGGTCAAACTTGCAAAAGTCATTCAATCATTTGCGAATATGAACAATTTAATTGTAAAATAAATACCTAAGAACGGTTGCCTTTTTCGAAGGGCAATCGTTTTTTACTCATTTAATTCGCGGTTTTTGAGTGGATTTTTGTTTCATTCGGACGAAGATGCGCTATAATATGATGAGTTATGAAATTGATATACATAAAGTAAGGATTCGCTCTCTCTATTTAAAGGTGGTGAGTACAATCGAGTTAAATAAACGGCAAGAGCAGATTTTACAGATTGTCAAAGAGAATGGTCCGATCACTGGAGAGCATATCGCCGATCGGCTGAACTTAACAAGGGCTACCCTCAGACCGGATTTAGCCATTTTAACGATGTCTGGCTTTTTAGAAGCAAGACCAAGGGTCGGCTACTTTTTTACAGGCAAAACAGGCACGCAGCTTCTGGCAGATAAGCTGAAAAAACTTCAAGTGAAAGATTTTCAGTCCATTCCGGTCGTGATACACGAGAATGTTTCGGTTTATGATGCGATTTGTACGATGTTTTTAGAGGATGTGGGCACATTATTCGTTGTGGACGATCACTCTATTTTAACAGGCGTGTTATCAAGAAAAGACCTCCTTCGAGCAAGTATTGGGAAACAAGAGCTTCCATCTATACCTGTCCATATTATTATGACAAGAATGCCGAACATTACCGTTTGCCGCAAAGAAGATTTTATTATGGATGTGGCCAAGCACTTGATTGAAAAGCAAATAGATGCACTTCCTGTTATAAAAGATACGGATAAAGGCTTTGAAGTGGTCGGCAGAATTACGAAAACAAACATGACGAAAATACTTGTTAGCTTATCAGAGAACGAAATTATCTAATTACAGAAGACTGCGAGGGGATGTTATGAGTAATCGCGTAATTTTTGTTGTATCAGATTCAGTAGGAGAAACGGCAGAGCTCGTGGTCAAAGCGGCACTTAGCCAATTTGATGGCGGCTCATCCGACCATTCAAATATTAGAAGAATCCCATATGTAGAGGATGTCGGTACGATTAAAGAAGTGATTTCATTGGCGAAAGCAGATAATGGGATCGTTTGCTTTACTCTTGTTGTGCCAGAAATGCGCCAATTCTTAATAGAAGAAGCAGAAGCGAATGGCGTCGTGTACTATGACATTATCGGTCCACTTATTGATAAAATGGAGACGGCATATGGAAATGAAGCGAAACATGAGCCAGGTCGTGTACGTCAATTAGATGAGGACTATTTTAAAAAGGTAGAAGCCATTGAGTTCGCTGTGAAATATGATGATGGCCGGGACCCAAGAGGTATTCTAAAGGCTGATATTGTGCTGATTGGTGTATCGCGTACGTCTAAGACACCACTTTCTCAATACTTAGCACATAAACGCTTGAAGGTAGCAAACGTTCCGATTGTTCCTGAAGTTGATCCGCCAGAGGAGTTATTCTCAGTTGATCCCAAAAAATGCATCGGCCTGAAAATTAGTCCAGACAAACTGAATCATATCCGTAAAGAACGTTTAAAATCACTCGGTTTAAATGACCGTGCCATTTATGCGAATATCGAGCGGATTAAAGAGGAACTAGAATATTTTGAAAAAGTGGTTGACCGCATTAACTGTCAAGTTGTTGATGTATCGAATAAAGCAGTTGAGGAGACAGCAAATGTCATTCATCAAATGCTGACCAAAAGAGGTTCCGAATAAACTCAGGATGCTCCTCCTGGGTTTTTCCTATGGTGGGAAACGGGTAAACAAAAACAATAGCATATTTGCTGCATTTGTATTATAATAAAAAATTGTGATAAAATGATTGATTTTAGGTTTAAGTTAAGTCAAGAACGAATAAACTAATATTGGCAGAAGTCAAGTGATTCTGAACATAACTTTTCGACAAAATGAGTTTTACTGTTGATTGCTTTATGGGGGAAAAGTATGGTCTTTTTGCTTCTCTAAAGCAGGAATAAGGTGGAGGGATGGAGAATTAGTCACCTGAATGAACGTAAAAAAGAAAGGACGATTTATGTCGATGCAGATGCTTGTCCTGTAAAAGACGAAATCCTTTCTGTCGCATCTCAATTTCAAGTACCTGTGACTTTCATTGCTTCATATGAGCATTTTCAAACCAAACGATCACCACTTGAAGATTGGCGGTTTGTTGATACACATAAGGAAGCAGCAGATTTAGTCATTGCGAACTTAGCTGTCAAGCACGATATTGTTGTCACCCAGGATATTGGTCTGTCCTCCTTACTGCTTCCAAGACAAGTCATTGTTCTGTCTGAAAGAGGACGAATGTACACAAACGAAACAATTGATTTTGATTTGGAACGCAGGCATGTTTCCAGTAAACAGCGAAGAAAAGGTGTATACGGAAAAGGTCCCAAAAAGCTTTTAGAAGAGGATAAAAAGCGATTTATTGCCCAACTACAAAAAATCCTGTCGAATCATGAAGGATTTTTGAATTAAAAGGCGAATAATGTACGACGGAGTGTTATTAGGATGAGCAAACGTATACCAGATGAACTTTTGGAGCAAATCCAAAAAAACGCAGACATTGTCGAAGTGATTGGAGAATACGTACAGCTTAGAAAACAAGGTCGGAATTACTTCGGTCTTTGTCCATTCCATGGTGAAAATACTCCTTCATTCTCTGTTTCAGCAGATAAGCAAATCTTCCATTGTTTTGGCTGTGGTGCAGGAGGCAATGTATTTTCGTTCCTCAGACAAATGGAAGGCTACTCATTTATTGAAGCCGTTTCACATGTTGCTGATAAGTACCATATTGATTTGCCGGATCATGTAGCGAATGCGCAGATCAGTTCCTCACAGCAAGAGGATACAGCAGATCATAAAATGATTGAGGCGCATGAGCTTCTTAAGAAATTTTACCACCATTTGCTGGTAAATACAAAGGAAGGTCAAAACGCACTCGATTATTTAAGGTCCAGGGGCTTTACGGATGAAACAATTGCCAAGTTTGAGATCGGGTATGCTCTCGACTCGTGGGATTTCGTGACCAAGTTTTTAGAAAAACGAGGGTTTGATCCTGCGATGATGGAGAAGGCTGGTCTTTTGATTCAACGAGAAAACGGCACAGGTTTTTTTGACCGCTTTAGAGATCGTGTCATGTTTCCAATTCATGATCATCACGGGACGGTCGTCGCTTTTTCTGGAAGATCACTTGGTGATCAGCAGCCAAAGTATATGAATAGTCCAGAAACGCCACTTTTTCATAAAAGTAAGCTGCTTTATCACTTTCATGACGCGCGTATGCATATTAGAAAACGCGAACGTGCAGTCCTTTTCGAAGGATTTGCTGACGTCATCTCGGCTGTCACAAGTGGTGTTGGCGAAAGTGTTGCAACAATGGGTACGTCTTTAACAGAAGAGCACGTAAAGCTTCTTAGACGGAACGTTGAAGAGATCATTTTATGTTATGACTCTGACACGGCCGGGTATGAAGCGACCATGAAAGCATCAGATTTGCTTGGAAAAAGAGGATGTAAAGTTCGCGTTGCCATGATACCAGATGGACTTGATCCAGATGATTACATTCGTAAATATGGCGGCGAGAAATTTAGGAATGACATCATAGATGCAAGTGTGACATTAATGACATTTAAGATGAACTTTTTCCGAAGAGGAAAGAATTTGTCTGACGAAGGAGACCGCCTGACTTACATGAAGCAGGTTCTCCGAGAAATTAGCCGATTAAACGGTTCCTTGGAACAAGAGATTTACATGAAGCAGCTGGCTGGGGAGTTCTCCATTTCACTTGACTCATTAAAGGAGCAATTGGAGCTTTTTGAAAAGCAGCAGCGACAAGAGGCCAAGAGCTCGCAAGAAGAAAATGGACTTGAAAAGCGGCGTGCACATCTGTCAACACAGGTAAGACGAAAACGTCTAAGGCCGGCATATGAAAACGCAGAGCGAATGCTCCTTGCACATATGTTGAAAAATGATGACGTGATCCGAAAAGTGCTTGATAGGATAGGGTTTGAATTTAATATAGATTCGCACAGAGCGCTGGCAACATACATTTATGCATTGTATGAAGAAGGCAAGGAGCCGACCCCGCAGCATCTGATGAACCGTATAGAAGATGATGTGATCAATCAGCTCCTGACGGATATTTTCATGATTCAAGTTGGAGACGAACTAAGTGAAGCTGAATTAAGTGATTATGTAAAAAAAGTGTTGAATCATCGGAATTTGTCAATGATAAAGGAAAAAGAACTAGAACGTGCAGAGGCGGAGAGGCAAAAAGATTTCTTCAAAGCGGCAACACTTGCAAAAGAAATTATTCAGTTGAACCGTTCGCTGAAGTAATACGTCTACTATTTATGACAAGACTTACGGCTGGCAATGAATCCTTTAATGGGAGGAGCATAAGACCGCAAGCATCTTGCCTTCATCATTATTTATTTTATTCCTATTTGCTCATTCTGTTTGATAGAGAGAGAAAGGCAGAGCAGAAGCAAATCGCAAGTTACTTTAGAATTCGTTGCAAGCTTTGGAAGGAGGGATCCATAATGGCTGATAAACAAGCCCACGAAACTGAAACTGAATTAACCTTTGAACAGGTGAGAGATAAGCTCACTGAAACGGGTAAAAAACGGGGCGTTTTAACATACGAAGAAATTGCAGAGCGTATGTCTAGCTTTGAAATTGAATCAGACCAGATGGATGAATACTATGAATACTTAGGCGAACAGGGTGTAGAACTCATCAGTGAAAACGAAGAGACTGAAGACCCAAATGTTCAGCAGCTGGCTAAGGCAGAAGAGGAATTTGACCTGAATGATTTAAGCGTACCACCAGGTGTCAAAATTAATGATCCTGTTCGTATGTACTTAAAAGAGATCGGGCGCGTCAATTTGCTATCTGCGAAAGAAGAGATTACGTATGCTCAAAAGATTGAAGAAGGCGATGAGGAATCAAAAAGAAGATTAGCGGAAGCGAACCTTCGTCTTGTTGTCAGCATTGCGAAACGTTATGTTGGTCGTGGTATGCTGTTCCTTGACTTGATTCAAGAAGGAAACATGGGGCTCATGAAGGCGGTTGAGAAGTTTGATTACCGCAAAGGATACAAATTCTCAACATATGCGACTTGGTGGATTAGACAGGCGATCACACGTGCGATTGCCGATCAGGCGAGAACAATCCGGATCCCGGTTCATATGGTGGAAACCATTAATAAATTAATCCGTGTTCAAAGACAGCTTCTACAAGATCTAGGTAGAGAACCAACGCCAGAAGAAATTGCGGAAGACATGGATTTAACACCAGAGAAAGTAAGAGAAATTCTTAAAATTGCGCAAGAGCCAGTATCTTTAGAAACACCTATTGGTGAGGAAGATGACTCGCATCTTGGTGATTTTATCGAAGACCAAGAGGCGACTTCTCCATCAGACCATGCTGCCTATGAGCTCTTAAAAGAGCAGCTTGAAGATGTATTAGATACGCTAACGGACCGTGAAGAAAATGTGCTGAGACTGCGTTTCGGACTAGATGACGGAAGAACACGCACATTAGAAGAGGTAGGAAAGGTGTTTGGCGTAACAAGAGAGCGTATTCGCCAAATTGAAGCGAAAGCTCTTCGTAAATTAAGACACCCAAGCAGAAGTAAACGATTAAAAGACTTCTTAGAATAGAAACCGGACGGATCTTGAGAGAGATCCGTTCTTTCTTCATCAAAATGAAAACGCTTTTTTGATCTGATTATATTTTACTGAATAACAAATGAATTTGCAACGTTCTTAGAGAAAAGATGTATAAAAAATACATCTAAATGTGCTGAAGGCTTCTTTTCTCATTTTGAATCATTTTTGTCTAATCTGTGAACTTGACCAAAGTTTTGTATCATAATTCGTTTACTTTTTGTAAAATTAAAGTAGAATTAGAATTGTTTGCATAGTCTCAAAGGGGTTTTTCACAAAGGGGAGGATGAAAGAAATGAAACGGAATCCACTTATACCATTCTTATTGATTGCCATTTTAGGTATTGGACTCACTTTTTTCTTATCAATGAAGGGGCTGAAAGATGAAGACAAAATTGCCTCTGGGGGCAAAGAGCAAAAGCAAGAAGAGACCGCAAATGCAACGCCGGAAGAATTGTATAAGCAGAACTGTATTAGCTGTCATGGGGAAAACTACGAAGGTGGCGCTGGTCCTGCATTAAAAGGTGTTGGCGACAAGCTTGAAGTAGCAGACATCAAGAAGAAAATTCAAGAAGGCGGAAATGGGATGCCGGGCGGGCTAATCCCGAATGAAAAGCTCGATGAAATGTCAGAATGGGTATCCAAAATTAAATAATAAAGTGCAAAAAGCTCTTTTTCATCAGAAGAGCTTTTTTCATTTGAAAACGACTTTTAAAAAGTCCATAATTTATATAAGATAGACAAGTATGAACATTAAAGAAAAGTAGTGATATGGATGAATGAAATGAATTTGTCAAAACGATTAAAAAGAGTCGCAGACTTTTTACCAAAAGAGGCGGTCTTTGCTGATATCGGCTCAGATCATGCCTATTTGCCATGTTATGCGATATTACATCATAAAGCATTGAAAGCCATTGCTGGTGAAATTACTGATGGACCACTTCAATCTGCGAAGCAGCAAGTACATAGGCTTGAATTAGATGAGCAAATTTCAGTCAGAAAAGGAAATGGCCTTGAAGTGATTGAAAAAGGCGAGGTAAATGCTGTCACGATTGCAGGGATGGGCGGAGCACTTATTGCAAGCATTCTAAATGAAGGTAAGCACAAGTTCACAGGGCAGGAGAGGCTTATTCTTCAGCCTAATATTCATGCCCACCATATTCGTTTATGGCTCTATCAAGAGGGGTATGAATTGATGGATGAAGTGATTTTAGAAGAGGATGGCAAAATATACGAAATCATCATTGCCGAAACTGGCGACAAAGATAAAGCCTATGAAGGCATGTCGATTGAAAAAGGCATGCTCGTTGGTCCGTTTCTCGCCAAAGAGCAAAATGATGTCTTCCGGCGCAAATGGATGAATGAGCTTCAGCACATGGAGCATATAGAAGGCCAGATTCAACAAGCAGCGCCGACGGAAGAGAACAAAGAACGTCTCAAAGAGCTGAATGCGAAAATAAAAATGCTAAAGGAGGTTTTGACTGTTGGCTAAAACAGTGAACGGGCATGAAATCATCCAATTATTTGAGCAATTCTCACCAAAGGCATATGCGGTGGAAGGTGATAAAATTGGGCTCCAGATCGGAACGCTGAATAAAAAAGTGACCAATGTCATGATCACCTTAGATGTATTAGAAAATGTGGTAGATGAGGCAATTGAGCGGAAGGTGGATCTCATTATTGCCCACCATCCGCCAATTTTCCGTCCATTAAAACATGTGGCGACAGATCAGCCGGCGGGACGGATCATTGAGAAATGCATCAAACATGATATTGCGGTGTATGTAGCACATACAAACCTGGACGTGGCTGATGGAGGAGTCAATGACTTGCTTGCAGACGCTTTAGAGCTCGGGGAAACAAAAGTGCTAGTTCCAACATACGAAGATCCAATTAAGCAGCTAGCCTTGTATGTCCCAGTGGAATTTGAAGAGGCCATCAGGACGGCTTTAGGAAATGCGGGAGCTGGCCATATTGGCAACTACAGTCATTGCGCTTTTTCAAATGAAGGGACAGGCAGTTTTCTGCCATCAGAAGAAGCTGTGCCATTTATTGGTGAGACGGGTAAATTGGAATTTGTGAAAGAAGTACGAATCGAAACCATTTTCCCAGCAAGTATTGAAAAACAAGTGATTCGTGAAATGATCAAAGCACACCCTTATGAAGAAGTGGCTTACAGTGTACACACGACAGATCTTCCTCCTATTCAAAAAGGCCTTGGCCGTATTGGAGAATTAAAAGAACCTATGACACTTAAAGACTTCACTCAATTTGTGAAAACGAAGTTAGATGTGAATGGAGCGCGTTTTGTAGGAGATCAGGAAGCGGTCGTGAAAAAAGTAGCTGTGCTTGGAGGAGACGGAAATAAATATATCCATCAAGCGAAAAGAATGGGTGCAGATGTGTACGTGACTGGCGACCTTTATTTCCATGTCGCTCACGATGCCATGATGCTCGGACTGAATGTAGTGGACCCAGGTCATTACGCAGAAAAGATCATGAAAGAAGGCGTAAAGACAAAGCTAGAATCGCTATGTACAGATAAAAAATATGATGTGCGATTCTTTGTATCAGAATCAAACACAAATCCGTTTCAATTTGTGTAAATAAAAACGTCAGAGCATAGCAGCTCTGACGTTTTTTTATTTCTTTGTTTTCACGCGAGGTAATATCTTAGAAAGAGGAACCGTCCGTTCAATTTTCCATGTCGATTCATCATCAGGTTCGTAGTTTTCTAAGAAACGAATGACTTCTTTTGTAATAGGTGTTGGTGTGGAAGCACCTGCAGTAACGGCAACTGTTTTTACCCCTTGGAGCCATTCAAGCTTTAACTCACTGAGATCACCAATTCGGTAAGCCTGCGTTCCTGCAATCTCCATTGACACTTGCGCCAGACGATTTGAGTTGTTACTTTTTGGATCGCCGACCACAATGGTCAGATCGGCTTGGCCTGCTTGCTGTGACACAGCTTCCTGACGTACCTGTGTCGCAAGGCAGATTTCTTGATGGTACTCGACGTGAGGATATTTTTCTTTAATGAGCTCCATCAGATCATGAACATCCCACTGAGACATTGTCGTCTGATTGGTGATGAGTAGTTTATCTGACGTTAAATCGAGCGCTTTAATATCAGCTTCTGTTTCGACAAGGTGGACTTTGTCAGGTGCAACACCGACGGCTCCTTCTGGCTCAGGGTGACCCTTTTTCCCGATATAAATAATGTCATATCCATCAGCTGTTTTTTCTGAAATGAGTTCATGTGTTTTCGTGACATCTGGACAGGTCGCATCAATGGCGACAAGGCCTTTTTCTTCTGCAATTTGACGGACTTCAGGAGATACGCCGTGAGCGGTGAAAATCACTGTGCCACTTTCAACCTGTTTTAAAATATCCAGACGGTTTGGTCCGTCCAGTGTGTAAATTCCATCTTCTTCGAAGGCATCTGTGACATGTTTGTTGTGCACAATCATACCTAATATATAAATTGGGCGTGGCAAGTTTTTATCAAGTGCGGCATTTTTAGCAATGACCATTGCATCTACAACGCCATAGCAATAGCCACGCGGCGAAATTTTAATTACATTCATTTATTCGTCCTCCTGTAGGGAAGTGCTGCTAGAGAAGAACAATATAAAAAGCCGTGAAAAACGGCTTTTGATCATTCTCTTCCTTCATTATAGCCAAAGTAAGCGCATATATCAAAGATTGTTATACATGGGAAACACTTCGCCTATAAAAGATCACTAGACATATAGTTTCGGAATTGAACTGCCCGATCTTTTTTTCGGTTTTGCTTCAGGAGCAGCTGATGTGTGTACAGTGGTTTTTTTGACAAGGATGTCCTCTGGTTCTTCTTCTTTTCCTTCTTCTATTTCATCATCAACCGGTGCTGCTTGTTCGTGCGGAACGTCTGTTTCTGCAGTGATTTCTTTTGGTTCTTCGTCTGCATCATTCGTATTTGTTTCATCATCATCCGCACTGCCAAGCTGGCTATAGAGTTTAATCATGGCAGGCAAATTTCTGACTAAAGGACCGTATTGCTGAATCATAGGCGTGAATTGCTGCGCCATTCCGAGTACTTTTTGAACATTTCCTAACATGCTTGAAAGGTTCGCAGGGTTTGCGAAGCTCTGGATTCCTTGTAATCCCGCACCACCTCCAGCTCCAGAGATTCCTGCACCTCCAGCTCCAGGAAGAAATTTTGCCAGCATGCCCTTAATTCCGGCGCCGCCTAGTGCACGGCTTTCGCCTCCAGGAATGCCACCCATCCCGCGTAGACCGCCGCCTTGTACAGACGGAGAGCGAGGCATCATTTGTTGAAATTGGTTGCCTTGCCCTTGAAAAGGCTGTTCGATCGGAGCCTGCTGTCTCCGTTGAAAAATCCCGGGCTGTCCGCCATTTCCAAGGTGCCGGCGTGAGGGGCGATGCGGCTGAAAATCGCCCATAGGCCTTTGCCCTAACATACTTGTACCTCCCTTACTGCATTCTCTTTCTCTTCATAGGTTATGCAAGGAAGTATCATTTGGTTTCCTGTGAGAAAAGCGGACATGGTTTTTTTGCTGAAAATCAGCTATAATGAGGAGATGAGCAAAAAGGCATTGCCTTAAGGAGTGAAAACATGAAAGAAACGAAATTTACGACATATGAATTAAAGTCTTTTATTATAGATGCTATTCATGAACTGGGCTTTTATGAGCCGACTGATATTCAAAAGAGAATCATCCCTGCTGTTTTAAAAGGTGAAAGCGTGATTGGACAGTCTCAAACAGGGACAGGGAAAACCCATGCGTATTTATTGCCGCTTATTCATTCAATTGATCCAAGCAAAGAGCAAGTACAAGTGGTCATTACTGCACCAACACGAGAATTAGCGAATCAAATTTTTAAAGAAGCACAAACGATCTTAAAAAATACGACTCCAGAAGAAGAAATCAAGGCAAAGCTTTACATTGGCGGAACGGACAAGCAGAAATCCATTCAAAAGCTAAAGAATCAGCCGCACTTAGTGGTCGGCACTCCTGGACGTATTGCTGATCTTATTCATGAGCAAGCGCTGAATGTGTACAAAGCAACATCTCTTGTCATTGATGAAGCAGACCTTATGCTGGATATGGGCTTTTTAGAAGATGTGGATCGTATTGGTTCACAAATGCCAGAACAGCTGCAAATGCTCGTGTTCTCAGCAACTATTCCAGAAAAATTAAAACCTTTCCTCAAAAAATATATGGATAATCCGAAATATGCACATGTTGAACCGAAACGCATTACGGCTGAAAACATTCAGCATATTTTAGTTCCATCTAAACAGCGTGATAAATTAAAATTACTTCATGAAATGGTGACGAATGTACAGCCTTATTTAGGGATCATCTTTGCCAACACGAAATCAACTGTTGATGAAATTGCCGCATTCCTACAGGAAAAAGGAATGAACATTGGGGTACTTCATGGTGGTTTAACGCCTCGTGAACGTAAAAAAGTGATGAAACAAATTGAAGATTTGGAGTTCACCTATATTGTGGCATCTGATCTTGCTGCCCGCGGTATTGATATTAAGGGCGTCAGCCACGTGATTAACTATGAGCTCCCATCCGATCTTGATTTTTATGTTCACCGTGTGGGAAGAACGGCTCGCGCTGGTTCATCTGGCATTGCAATGACCATTTATGATCTCGCTGATGAGGATGCACTCGTTCAAATTGAAAAAATGGGTGTTGTGTTTGAAAACAAAACGATTGTTCATGGCGAATGGCGAGATGCAGATGATCGTTTGAAGCGTCAAAGACGTAAAAAAGCACCAAATGAAATTGAAGAAAAAGCAAAACGCCTTGTCAGAAAACCGAAAGCCGTCAAACCTGGATATAAAAAGAAAATGACACGTGAGATGGATAAGATCAAAAGACAAGAACGTAGAAAGTCAAAGCGTAACGGAAAGTAGGGGGACACATTGTTGAAGATTGGATCACATGTATCCATGAGCGGAAAACATATGCTACTTGCAGCGAGTGAGGAAGCTGCCTCTTATGGTTCAAATACTTTTATGATTTATACAGGTGCACCGCAAAATACGCGCCGTAAAAAAATTGAAGATCTCAATATTGAAGCTGGACAAGCGCATATGAAAGAGCATGGTATGACAGATATCGTCGTTCATGCACCGTATATTATCAATATTGGGAACACAGTGAATCCAGCGACATTTGAGCTTGGAGTGGATTTCCTTCGCTCTGAGATAGAGCGTACAGAAGCGCTAGGTGCAAGACAAATTGTTCTTCATCCAGGTGCGCATGTCGGAGCAGGTGCAGATGCTGGAATTCAAAAAATCATTGAAGGTCTCAATGAAGTCATTGTGAAGGGGCAGGAGGTTCAAATTGCGCTGGAAACAATGGCGGGAAAAGGATCAGAGTGCGGAAGAAGCTTTGAAGAGCTTGCTCAAATTATTGACGGTGTGACACATAACGAAGCACTTTCTGTCTGCTTTGATACGTGTCACACGCACGATGCTGGTTATCCCATTGTGAGTGATTTTGATGGAGTATTAGAAGAATTTGATCGAATTGTTGGGATCGACCGAATCAAAGTTCTTCATATTAATGATAGTAAAAATGTACAAGGCGCAAGAAAAGACCGACATGAAAATATCGGTTTCGGAGAAATTGGTTTTGATGCCCTGAGCTATATCGTTCATCATCCACAGCTTCAAGATGTGCCGAAGATTCTAGAAACGCCTTATGTAGGTGAAGATAAAAAGAACAAGAAACCACCTTATAAATTCGAAATTGCGATGCTGAAAGAAAAGCAATTTGATGAAGGTTTACTAGATAAGATTACGGGTCAATAAAAAGTGCATGCAATGTGATGAGGTGCCGCTAAATGCGGCCCTTTTTTGCCTAATTTGTGAACTGATTAAACAGATCGTTGACGGTCTGTGCAGTTTGTTTAGACGTAATCGCTTCTACTTGCTTAAGCAGCCGGTTGCGCTCTGCATCATTAAAAATATTGACGTTTTTCCCATTCATGAGTTTGGCGACCTCAGCAGCCTGATTGGATGTTAAACTGACCCCGTACTGTTTCGCATACCTTAACAAATCATTTGCTGTGATCTGATTCAGACGCTGCAACACAATTTTTTGAATTAAAATCAATTCCATTCCTCCCCTCTGTATCAATGTATGGGCGAAAACGGAAAATGTGCAAAAAATTTTATTTTACTCTGTGAAATGATAAAATAGTAAAGTGAATAAAATGTTCATTGAAAACTAAACATGTGTAGAAGGGAGAACGTATGGCAAATAGTAAACAGCATAGAAAGGAATCAGTGCCTCATTTTATTTTGAGAATTTTTCTGATTCTAGTAGGAGCTGCATGTGCAGCAGTCAGCATTGAATTATTTTTAGTGCCAAACAATATTATTGATGGAGGCATCATCGGTATTTCGCTTATTTTGGATTATCTTTTTACGGATAACCCATTCATTAATTTCGCGACGATTGTTGTCATTTTAAATATTCCATTTATGATATCAGGATACAAACATATTGGGAAAACCTTCTTGATTTCCACTGTGATTGGGATTGTCAGCTTGGCCGTGATTGAATCTTCACTCCATCATGTAGAAGCATTTACGACGCAGCCGATTTTAGCTACTGTATTTGGGGGGCTGTTACTCGGGTTTGGCGTTGGGCTTGTGATACGGAATGGAGGCTCAATGGACGGAACGGAAATCTTAGGAATTCTTCTGACGAAAAAAATTCCTTTCTCCGTCGGTGAGTTTGTCATGATTGTCAATGTGTTCATTTTTATTTGGGCGGGCTTTGTCTTCGGACCGGAGCAAGCTATGTATTCTGTCATGACATATTATTTGGCAATGAAAACAATTGATGCTGTCATTCAAGGACTAGATGAAACAAAAGCTGTCATTATCGTTTCGGATTATTATGATGAAATTTCAGATGCGATCCTTCATCGTCTCGGCAGGGGAACGACCAAGCTTAGAGGAAAAGGCGGTTATACCGATGAAGAAAAAGATGTCATTTACGCCGTCGTGACAAGACTTGAAATTACGAAGCTGAAATCTATTGTGTTTGAAATTGATGGTCAAGCTTTTATTACGATTATGGATACGCATGAAACAAAAGGCGGTAAATTCAAAACAGCCATTCATTAGCTTTTATTTTACTTTTTTATCTTTCTTTTATATAATGAAATGTATGTATGGACAAAGAAAATGGCTTTTGCCATTTTCTTTTTGTTGTATAAATCGTAATCATTCTTTTTATATTGGATTAAAGGTGGAAAGATTTATGGCAAAGCCAATTATTGAAATGAAGGACATTTCGTATTCATATGGACAGCGAAATGTCATCGATCACATTCATTTAACAGTAGAGGAAGGAAACTTTCTAGCACTTGTTGGACCGAATGGATCTGGTAAAACAACCTTATTAAAATGCCTGCTTGGCTTGATTAAACCACAGCAGGGAGAATTGAAGCTCTTTGGCACACCTGCTCAAAAATTTAAAGACTGGGATCAAATTGGATTTGTTTCTCAAAAGGCGAATAGCTTTAATACAGGTTTTCCTGCTTCTGTATACGAGGTCGTGGCAAGTGGTTTAACGGCGAAGATTGGTTTATTCAAACGCATGAGTAAGCAGGATAAGCTTCAAGTAGATGAGGCCATACGTTCAGTTGGCATACAAGACTTAAAACACCAAAACATTGGTGAGCTTTCAGGCGGTCAGCAGCAGCGTACATTTATTGCCCGTGCACTCGTCAGTCAGCCGAAGCTGCTTATTTTAGATGAGCCGACTGTGGGTGTAGACCAAAGAACAGTAGAGGGCTTTTATCAGCTGCTAGAAACATTGAACAAAGAAAAAGGAATGTCTTTAATTCTCGTTACACATGATGTAGGAACCGTTTCTGACAAAGTCACGCATGTGGCTTGTTTAAATCAGACACTTCATTTTCATGGAGATGCGGAAACGTTTGATTCGATGGATGATCAGGCGCTTTCTCAGTTTTACGGGCATGACATTCAAGTGATTCATCACGATCATCACCATCATGGGGGACATGAATAATGCTATTTCCATTTTTTCATTATGAATTTTTACAAAATGCGTTTATCGCAGGTATGCTGATCGGCTTTATTGCGCCCTTACTTGGTGTATTTATTGTCGTGAGAAGGCTCTCTCTCATCGCAGATGCGCTTAGTCACGTATCACTTGCTGGGATAGCGGCAAGTTTATTCCTTGATAAAAAGTTTGGACTTTTGACAGGGGTTAGCCCGCTTTACTTAGGAATGGCTTTTTCTGTGGCTGGCTCGTTGTTTATTGAACGTCTGCGCTCTGTGTATAAACATTATCAGGAGCTGGCGATTCCCATTATTTTATCAGGTGGTATTGGGATCTCTGTTATTTTCATTTCACTTGCAAATGGTTTTAATACAGATTTGTTCAGCTATTTGTTTGGAAGTGTCAGTGCGGTTTCAAGGCTCGATCTTTGGATCATTGTTGGGATCTCACTTGTCGTTGTATTAGTGGTTGTGCTCTTGTATAAAGAATTGTTTTTGCTTTCTTTTGATGAAGAACATGCGAAGGCTTCTGGTATTTCAGCTAAGTGGATTCATTTTATTTTTATTTTAGTCGTTGCACTTGTCATCGCAGCATCGATGCGTATTGTTGGTACACTCCTAGTGTCCGCACTCATGACACTGCCTGTTGCGGCAAGTATTCGGATTGCCAAAGGGTTTAAACAGGCGATTTTCCTTTCCATCTTATTTGGGGAATTGTCTGTCATGGTCGGCTTGATTTTAAGTTATTATCTTGATTTAGCGCCGGGTGGAACCATTGTGATGCTGTCTATCTTGATTTTAATCGGGTGTATTAGTATTGGGAAATTCAGAAGGGGGAATCATCATGAACGTACAAGAAGCGCTTGATTTATTAAAGGAAAAAGGCTATAAATATACAAGCAAACGTGAAGATATGCTTCAATTGTTTTCTGATTCTGATAAATACTTGACCGCTAAAAATGTATTAACAGCATTAAGTGAAGATTACCCAGGGCTTAGTTTTGATACGATTTATCGAAACCTGTCTTTATATGAAGATCTTGGGATATTAGAGACAACGGAATTATCAGGGGAGAAACTGTTCCGTTTTAAATGTTCGTTTTCCCATCATCATCATCACTTTATTTGTTTGACATGCGGTAAAACAAAGGAAATCGACGCTTGCCCTATGGACAAGCTTGATGCTGATCTAGAGGATTATCACATTAGCGGACATAAATTTGAGATTTACGGAACGTGTCCTTCTTGCGAACCGAAGGAAGTTCATTCATGAAAGAAGCCAGCCGATGGGCTGGCTTTTTGTTTTGTCATGTTGAAAACGTTTTACAAAGGATAGCTGTTTCATTAAAATGAGAACAACAGATCATCTATAGAAGCAGATTTGAGTCTTTAGAAATAGGGGGAGGGGTCAAAAGTGGCGTATTATATCGTATTCGATGTAGGCGGGACAAAAACAAAGCACGGGGTCATGAATCGAAATGGTGAGCTGATCACGAGCGGCGACTACGAAACAAACTGCCGGCAGCTTAAGCGGTTTTTAGAGGACATGGAGAACGTGGTGAAAGAGTATCAAAGGACTTGGGATATCAAAGGGATTGCGATGAGTCTTCCGGGGTTTGTTGACAGTCAAACGGGTTATACGGAATTTGCAGGAGCGATTATTGCTTTAAATGGCCAAAATGTCAAAACACTTTTGGAAGAAAAAACATCACTTCGTGTAGAAGTAGAAAATGATGCGAACTGTGCAGCTCTGGCTGAAAAATTTAGTGGTCATGCGAAAGAGTGTGACAGCTTTATATGTATGACGCTTGGGACTGGTGTCGGCGGTGGTATTTTTGCTGGTGGCGAGCTTGTGCGCGGTGCCTCTTTTCGCGGCGGTGAATTTGGCATGATGCTGACAGAAACAGAAAACGGTCAGTTTACCACACTCAACAGCAGTGCTTCGACAGCTGGATTGATACGAAGCTACAAAGAGCAGCAAGGAATTCCACAAAGTCAGCAAATCGACGGTCAAGAAATCTTTGAAAAAGCCAAGCAAGATCCGGCCATTGAGAAGATGATCGATAAGTGGTACAAGCGAATCGCAATTGGCATTTACAATGTGGCAACAGTTCTCAATCCAGAGAAAATCCTCATTGGCGGGGGCGTGAGTGCAAGGCCCGATTTGATTCCAAACATTGAGAAACATTTACATACTTTGCATGCATGGAAAAACATACAGGTGACACTGGAAACGTGCTATTACTTCAATCAGGCAGGTATGATGGGTGCACTTTATCATTTTTTAATAAAAGAAGGACATCATCGTACAATCAAAAAGCCGATACATTAAACGTATCGGCTTTTGATCTGTTTTAGTAAGCAGTTTGCAGACGCTTTTCATACTGTTTGATCCATTGGGATGCTTCTTGCCAATTATTCACGCGAATGATCCGTTCATCAATTGGCATTTGATTATACGGTGAGTTAAACAGAATCACTGGAATGTCAGCTTCTTTTGCAATCATTGTGGCATTGCCATGATGATCTTCAAAAAACACATCGATCTTATGTTTTTGAACAGCTTCCACCTTATGATGTCCGCCAACAAGCTCGATATCGTCATAATGGACATGATTCTCCTCAAACCATTTGTAGGTGATGTCTGAGTGATGCTGCCTTCTGGCTGTGATATAAATCAATTGATGATGATGTTTCATTTGATTGAGGATTTCTTTTGCACCCTCGGCAGGCTTTGCCTGTTTATAAATAAGAGGCTCATACTCATTCATCCAGCCCCAAAATTCTTCATTTGAAATCTTTAAAAGCTTCGTCAAATCATATTCCGTCATATCATCTAGTGTGATGTCACATTGAAACGACTCATTTAAGTAGGGGACAAAGGTGTCCTGCGCCGTGACTGTGCCATCGATATCAATTCCTAAACGTAACATGCCCACACTCCTCATATTTATCCTCTTAAAGTGTAACATAATCAATTCACAATTCCAGCAAGTTTTAGCAAACATGAAACAGACATTTTTGCTCATACTAAAAAAGCTCCTTTCTATTAACCAAAAGGGGGAATTGATCATGGAAAGAGACGAAGATTTCAGAAGAAATGATCGTGAAATCGACACACACTTTAGTAATGATGATGGCTATTTAGAGGAAACAGCTGCTGAAATAGCAGAGCCATATCAAGCATCAAGAGATCGTGAAGACAGAAGAGAACGTGACCATGTAGGTGACGATTCAGGCAGTAAGGGGATAGGCTATACAGCACTCGCGATTGCGATTATCTCATTATTTGTCTTGCCGGTGCTATTAGGGGTAGCGGCAATTGTCGTTGGTTATATTGCAAGAAGAAAAGGAGCACATGCGCTTGGCGCGTGGTCAATCGGGATCGGAATCGTTTCCGTCATCCTCGGCATCTTTATCACCCCGTTCTTTTAACAGGACAGGAACAGAAAAACGCCTGACAGTGATGTCAGGCGTTCTTTGTTATGCGTTCGCTTGTTTTGCTTTTTCAGCTTCCATTTTTGCATAATGTTCTTCAGCGATTTTATCGATTTCTTTTTTCAGTTCTTCGACCATTGTTTCTTCTGGCACTTTCCGAACGATTTCACCTTTGCGGAATAAAAGGCCTTCACCTCTAGCGCCAGCGATGCCGATATCAGCTTCACGCGCTTCACCCGGACCGTTTACAGCACATCCGAGAACAGCTACTTTGATCGGTGCTTTAATTTTAGAAATATATTCTTCGACTTCATTTGCAATGCTAATGAGGTCAATTTCAATTCGTCCACAAGTTGGACAAGAGATGAGTGTTGCTGCATTTGATGCAAGGCCAAATGATTTTAATAATTCACGTGCCACTTTGACTTCTTCGACCGGGTCAGCACTTAATGAAATACGGAGTGTGTTACCAATCCCCATATTCAAGATTGCGCCAAGACCAGCTGCACTTTTGACCGTACCTGCAAATAACGTACCTGATTCTGTAATCCCAAGATGAAGAGGATAATCAAAGGCTTTTGCTGCTTTTTCGTATGCCTCAATCGCAAGGTTTACATCAGATGCTTTCATACTGACAATGATGTCATGAAAATCTAGGTCTTCTAAAATTTTAATGTGATGCAGTGCACTTTCAACCATACCATCTGCTGTTGGATAGCCGTATTTATCAAGAATCTTTTTCTCGAGTGAACCGGCGTTTACCCCAATACGAATTGGAATGCCTTTTTCTTTTGCCGCTTTCACAACAGCTTCGACTTTTTCTCGTCTTCCGATGTTTCCTGGGTTGATACGAATTTTGTCTGCACCTGCTTCAATCGCTTTCAGTGCAAGCTTGTAGTCAAAATGAATGTCGACAACAAGGGGAATGTTGATTTGTTTTTTAATGTCCGCAATCGCATTTGCTGCACGCTCATCTGGGCATGCGACACGCACGATTTGACAGCCAGCTTCTTCTAAACGTTTAATTTCAGCTACTGTCGCTTCGACATCATGTGTTTTGGTTGTCGCCATACTTTGAATGACGACTTCATTGTTTCCACCTATAGTTAAAGGTCCCACTTTGACGGGACGCGTTTTTGTACGATGTGTGACTTCACTCACTTGTCAATCGCTCCTTAGTGTACATGCAATTCGTTTGCAGTGTACGACGTGTTTTACATCTCATATTGTAACAGTCTCTTTATATGAATGACAAGGAATTAACGTTTTATCTCTTATAGACCGGAAACTTGTATGTGCTGCCTGCCCGAATTTCGTTCGCTTTGACGCCTTGATTCAGTGCTTCAAAGTCTTCGATCACTTCATCTAATGGCTTACTTGTATGTACGATAGAGACGACGGTTTGACCTTGTTTAACAGTGACAGTTTTATATGCCTGTTTTTCAGCTGTTTGAAAGGCGCTGGCGGGAACAGCAGGTCCTTCCTGAACGGGGATCGTTCCATTTTTCAAATCAAAAAAGATAATAAAGAGGACAAACAAACTGACTAGTAAAAAAATAATTCGCCGCATTTTACTCACCGCTTTTAAGAGTTTACTTCAGTGTATGTTTGTCCCTGAGTTGATAGAACAAAAAGAGTGAAAAAGCTAGGAAGGGTGGTTCTAGTGAGTTCTATTATGACTTGTAATCGGAAAAATCTTTGATAAGCCTAAGCCCTTTCTTTATTATGATAAAATAAAAAAAGGGGGAGAGTATATGAAGAAAATCAGTCAGAATATATATGTAAGAACACTAACAGAAAGTGATGCAGAAGCTCTATTAACACTTGAACGAGAGAATCGCACTTATTTTCAGCAATTTACACCTTTGGTTCAGGATGATTTTTTTACTGTACCTCGTCAAAAGGAACGGATTAACCGCAGTATGCAAAGGCGTGCAAAAGATGAAGCCTATATGCACGGTATTTTCTTAAATGAAACAGATGCATTAATTGGAACGATCTCACTCCATTCTGTTGAAAGAGGACCGATTCAAGGGGCTTTGCTTGGATATGTGCTTGATGAAAGGCAAGGCGGGAAGGGGTATATGACAGAGGCGATTCGTTTGATTATCGATTATGCCTTTTATGAATTGTACCTTCACCGCATTGAGGCTGGCGTAAAACCATCTAACATTGGTTCCATTCGTGTGCTTGAGAAGACAGGGTTTGAAAATGAGGGACTTCATCGTAAAAAAGTAAAGATCAATGATCAGTGGGAGGATCACTATATGTTTGCGATCATCCATCCAGATGAGTCATAGGGTCAAAACAAATAAAAAAGCTCCCCGAAATGAGGGAGCTTATTTTTTTGCAGGTATTTCTTTAACGACAAGATATAAGAAAATAAAGTTAATCACCCAATTTAATAAAAATGAGTTCGCAACCGGCGTGTTTAATGCACTCATGATGGCGAAAAAGACGGTTGTTAATGTGAGTGAATAGGCAGAGAGCTTCCAAAGCATTTGAAAGGACAGCTCTTTTTGCTGCATTCGTTTAATAAATGTACCAAGCATGGCTAGGAATGTTGCGCTGATGAACATGAGAGCAGCAGTAGATAGGTACAGCAGGACACAAATGACAGGGATAATGATCGCTTGATTCTGGTTTGTGACGCTGGCAAGTTCATCTTTTGTGAGTGTTCCGCCAAGCAGCTGGTATGGAATATCTGTCATTTGTCCGTCAATGGCAATCACTGCTTTTTCTTTCAATAACGCAATGGCTGTTTGTTTTGATTCAAGCTCACTTGATTTTATTTTTTCAGCGGGATCAAAAATAATCGTGATGCCGTTTTCTTCTTTTTCGATCGGCGTGCTTTGATCCGCTTGAAGCGTTCCTTTTTCAATGGAAAAGTCGGGTAAATCTTTTTTTATCACATGCTGAAATCCTGACATCGCATTTGAAATCTCTTTGCTCATATGATAGCCCTGGGGGACAGCTGCGATGATCGAAAGGATAAAGATGAATAAAATAGCCTTTCCAATCCCAGTAAAACGTGCTCTGGCAATATCTTTTGGTGAATAAATTCCTTTTAACAATAAACTAAATACGTTCAACCGATTCACTTCCTACATTCTTTTCTATTTCTCACATTGTATCAATGTCTATCCATCCAGTACAAGTACGGCCTTCATTGCTGGTTAAGATAGAAGGAATGAGGCATAATGTATACAGCATATAAAAAGGAGGCGGCTGCGGATTGGACGTGCTGTATTGGATTTTGATCGGCTGTGCATTTATCATTGCGTTTGTGGGACTTGTCTATCCAATCATTCCTAGTGTGGTTTTCATGGTTCTTGGGTTTATTTTATATGGGCTCTTTTTTAGCTTTGAGAAATTGACGCTCACCTTTTGGCTCATTCAAGCCATGTTTACAGCTGTGTTATTTGCCGCGGATTATGTCTCCAATCTGATTGGGGTGAAACGCTTTGGCGGCAGCCGGGCGGCCATTTGGGGAAGTACCATTGGGCTTTTAGCCGGTCCTTTTGTGATTCCGATTGCTGGAATTATCATTGGTCCATTTATCGGCAGTGTCATCGCAGAGCTGCTCGTTCATCAAAAAGATCTGAAGACAAGTGTGAAAGTTGGGCTTGGCTCATTAATTGGTTTTGTGTCAGGCGTATTTGCAAAAGGGTTGATTCAAGCACTGATGCTGGGAATCTTTTTGTTTTATGTGCTTCGCTAAATGGAAAATCGGTGTTTAACACTCTTTCTGAAGGGTTAAATACAAAATAAACACTGAAATGTTTCAGATCATGAGCAATAACGTTGAAACAAGCCGTTTCTTTTGATACTCTTTGATTAGGGTGAATTGCTTGCTTACTAAGGAAGCATTTCAGTACATACATTTCTAAGGAGGAATTTAACCATGGCTTTTAAACTTCCAGAATTACCATATGCTTACGATGCATTAGAACCACATATCGACAAGGAAACAATGACGATTCACCACACAAAACACCATAACACTTATGTAACAAACTTAAACAAAGCAATCGAAGGTGTATCAGCTCTTGAAGATCAATCAATTGAAGAGCTAGTGGCTAACTTGAACTCTGTGCCTGAAAACATTCGTACAGCTGTACGTAACAATGGCGGAGGACATGCGAACCACTCATTATTCTGGACGCTTCTTTCACCAAACGGTGGCGGCGCACCAACTGGTGAACTTGCAGATGCGATCGAAAAAGAATTAGGCGGATTTGAAAAATTCAAATCTGATTTCGCTGCAGCAGCTGCAGGACGCTTTGGTTCTGGTTGGGCATGGCTTGTTGTGAACAATGGCAAACTTGAAATCACAAGCACACCAAACCAAGATTCTCCTTTAACTGAAGGAAAAACACCAATCCTAGGACTAGACGTTTGGGAGCATGCTTACTACCTAAACTACCAAAACCGTCGTCCTGATTACATTTCAGCATTCTGGAATGTTGTGAACTGGGATGAAGTGGCTCGCCTTTACAGCGAAGCTAAATAAATGATTTGATTTGAAAAGGCCTGCTTCTCTCTGAGAGCGGGTCTTTTTATATTTTCCCTCCTTTTTTTACATATCTGCCTTTTGATGAGACAGACTATTGTGTAGAAAAGGAGAATGAATGATATGAGCAGATTAAAGAAAATGTTCGGGGACATGGATGTCACAAGAGATTTATTGCTCCTCCTCACGATTGGCGGATTATACGCACTTGCGATTGCGCTTTCGAATACGTTTGTGAACGTGTATTTATGGAAACAGTCTGGGCGATTTACAGACCTTGCGATTTATAACTTGGCAATTGTTGTCCTTCAGCCCATTACCTTTTTATTTGCTGGACGGCTCGCTAAAAAAATAGATCGTGCATTTGTCCTTCGTTTCGGTGTCATCTTCTTAGCCGCTTTTTACTTAATTGTTCTCATGGCAGGAGAGCAAGCGGCAGCTCGGCTCGTGTTATTAGGCAGTGTGCTTGGAATCGGCTATGGTTTTTACTGGCTTGCCTTTAACGTGCTCACTTTTGAGATTACTGAACCTGAAACAAGGGATTTCTTTAATGGATTTTTAGGAGTGCTTACCTCTACAGCCGGTATGATCGGGCCGCTCATTGCAGGAATTGTGATTTCTCAATTAACGGATGATACAGGCTATACAGTGATTTTCACTTTATCGCTTTTTTTGTTTTCACTAGCGGTTGTGATGAGTTTTTTCCTCAAGAGGAGACAATCAAAAGGAAAATTTATCATTAAGCAAATTTGGAAAGAGCGCCATGCGGACGAGAATTGGCGTAAGATCACAACTGCTCACTTTTTTCAGGGGCTCCGTGAAGGCGTGTTTGTCTTTTTAATCAGTGTCTTTGTGTTTATTGCAACAAACAGTGAGCTTGCTTTAGGCACATTTGGTCTAGTCAATTCAGGTGTTGCCTTTTTTGCCTATTTTTTTGCTACTCGTTTGATTAAGAAAAAATGGCGTAAAAAAGCGATTATGTTTGGCGGGCTTATTTTATACGGCGCTTTATTTTTAATCGTCTTTCACTTGTCCTATGTATCACTGCTTATGTACGCTGTAGCCATTGCGATCGGCTACCCGCTTCTGCTTGTTCCGTATGTCTCTTTAACTTACGATGTCATCGGTCATGCCAGATATGCAAGAAAAGCCCGAATTGAATATATTGTCGTCAGAGAACTATTTTTAAATGCAGGGCGTATTTGTTCGATTGTCTTTTTTCTTTTATCTGTCACCTTACTGGGCGATCGGCTTGGGATTCCTGCTTCACTTGTCGTACTCGGAGCGGGGCACACCCTTATTTATTATTTTGTAAAGGACATTCATTTAAAAGAGAAAACAGCTGATATAGAAGAGGCTGACGGTCAAAAGCCTGTTTCTCAAACGAACCTTATGAAGGGAGAAAGGTAAAATTTCTTACCAATGGAACATCAAATTTCTAGATAAATGATAGAAAAACCGCTAAAATGATGATGGCACCTTTTATACACAAAAAGGGGTGCCATTTCTTTCTTGATAGAAAAGGTGATGTGATGAGAAACAAGAAAAACAAAAAAGACGCAAAGGAAGGGCGCAAAACACTTCCGATCCGGCTGAATTTATTATTTTTAGCTGCGTTCATTATTTTTACCGGTGTTGTGGTCAGACTCGGTTTTGTGCAGATTGTGAATGGAGAAGATTATAAAAAGCAGGCAGAAAAACAAGAAGACGTGAATGTCAGCTCGTCTGCTCCGCGAGGAAAAATTTATGATCGAAACTATAACACGATTGTCAGCAATAAAGCGCTAAATGCCATTACATATACGAGAACCTCGACGACTTCACAAGAAGAGCGGCTCAAAGTGGCAACAAAATTAGCGGATATGATTCACGTAAGTACGAAGAAAATCACAGATCGTGATAAAAAAGATTTCTGGATCTTAACCCATCCGAATGAAGCGAAAAAGCTTGTTCAAAAAGAAGCCGATTTAAAGGGTGACGATAAGGTCTCTGATGATAAACTATACGAGCTCCAGCTGAAACGCATCACAGACAAGGAATTAAATCAACTGACGAAAAAAGATTTGCAAGTGCTTGCGATTAAAAGACAAATGGATGCAGGCTATGCACTTACGCCTCAATTCATTAAAAATGAAGATGTAAAACCAAGTGAAATTGCTTACGTCTCTGAGCATTTGGACGAGCTGCCAGGTGTAGATGTCACAACAGACTGGTCACGCAGCTATCCTTATAAAGGACTTCTCCGCAGTATGCTCGGCAGTGTGACTTCAAGTGATGAAGGTCTTCCGTCGTCACTGCTTGAACATTATCTATCACTCGGCTACAGCCGAAATGATCGTGTAGGAAAAAGCTATCTTGAATATCAATATGAAGATGTCCTGCAAGGTCAAAAAGAAAAAGAACAAAGTACAACAGATAAAGAAGGCAATGTCACAAGCTCTAAAGTGTTAACAGAAGGAAAGAGCGGGAAAGACCTTGTGCTGACGATTGATATTCAGCTGCAAAAAGCGGTGGAAAAAATCATCGAAAAGAACTTGAAAAGTGCGAAGCAAAGAGGCGGCACAGAACTTCTTGATCGTGCGTTTGTTGTCATGATGGACCCGAGAAATGGGGAAGTGCTCTCGATTGCGGGTAAACAGATTTCCAATAAGAATGGGACATACAAATTTGATGACTATGCACTAGGAACGATGACATCATCATATGCGATGGGATCAGCAGTAAAAGGGGCAACTGTGCTGACAGGTTATAAAACAGGCGTCCTTCATATTGGAAGCACCCAATACGATGAACCGCTCTATATCGCTCAGTCACCGCCGAAAAAATCCTATCAAAATATGGGACTCATTAATGATTTAACCGCACTAGAACGTTCATCAAACGTGTATATGTTTAAAACAGCGATTGCAATTGGGAAAGGGGAATATCGTAAGAATCAGCCGCTCCCAATTGATACAAAGGCGTTTGATACGTTCCGTTACAATTTTAGTAAATTTGGTCTTGGAGTGGAGACAGGTATTGACCTGCCAAACGAAGCAACTGGCTATCGTGGAACGTCTACACAATCCGGTCTTTTACTTGACTATGCGATTGGACAATATGACACGTTTACACCGCTACAAATGGCGCAATACGTCTCAACGATTGCCAATGGCGGCTATCGTTTACGTCCTCAGCTCGTAAAAGAAGTGAGAGAGCCAGATCCGCAAAGAGGCATTGGGGCTGTAACGGAGTCCGTCAAGCCGGATGTACTGAATAAGCTCGATATGACAAGTGATGAGATCAAACGCGTACAGCAAGGATTCAAGCTTGTGATGCAGAACCCAAGAGGGACAGCATATTCGAACTTTGGCAACAAAAAATACAATCCAGCTGGCAAAACAGGGACCGCTCAATCATTCTATGACGGCCCGATTAAAAGCAAACGCGGCACACCGACGTATAACACAACACTTGTTGCGTATGCGCCTGCTGATAATCCAGAAGTAGCGATTTCAGTTGTCGTGCCTTGGGTGTATCAAGATTACAACCAGCGCTATCCGATTACAAATGATATTGGTGAACAAGTATTAGACAAGTACTTTGAACTGAAATCGAAACAGGAAAGCAATGATACACAAGCGAAGAACAAAAACAAAATTGAAAATGAAGCAGAAACAAATAACTAGACCTATTCTAGGTAAAAACGCTCACTTTTTGTGGGCGTTTTTTTATATTTTCTTCAAACTTTTCGATATAAATTGACAAAAATCATAAAAAACCCCGCAATTTCTCTACAAATCTTCGACATTTACAAAACCTTAACATTCCATTTAAACGAAATTAATAAAGAACCTTTAATGTATTACTCGTAGGACAAATTATTCAGGGGGTATTCTTGAAATGAAAAAGAACAAATTATGGCTGCTTACTTTCCTTACTATCGCATTGTTAGCATTCGTCACAGCATGCGGAAACAGCAGCTCAAGCGGAGATTCAAAAGACAGTAAAGGAAATGCTTCAAACAAAGATGAGGCATCAGGTTCCATTACCATCTCAGGATCATCTGCGATGCAGCCTTTAGTTCTTGCGGCAGCAGAAAAATTCATGGATAAACATCCAAAAGCCGATATTCAAGTACAAGCCGGCGGTTCAGGAACAGGACTTTCTCAAGTATCAGAAGGATCTGTACAAATTGGGAACTCAGATGTATTCGCAGAAGAGAAAGACGGAATCGACGCAAAAGCTTTAAAAGACCACAAAGTAGCAGTTGTTGGAATGGCGGCAGCTGTTAACCCTGAAGTTGGTGTCAAAGACATCACAAAGGACGAATTGAAAAAAATCTTCACTGGTAAAATCAAAAACTGGAAAGAGCTTGGCGGGAAAGACCAAAAAATCACACTTGTGAACAGACCTGACTCATCAGGAACTCGTGCAACATTTGTGAAATATGCACTTGACGGCGCGACTCCTGCAGAAGGAATCACAGAGGATTCTTCAAACACAGTGAAAAAGTTGATTGCAGAAACACCAGGTGCGATTGGGTACCTAGCATTCTCTTATTTAACAGATGACAAAATTACACCGCTTAGCATTGATGGTGTGAAACCAGAAGAAAGCAATGTAGAAAGCGGTAAATATACAATTTGGGCATATGAGCACTCTTATACAAAAGGTGAGCCAGACGGTTTAGCAAAACAATTTTTAGATTACTTGATGAGTGACGAAGTACAAAAAGAAATCGTTAAAGACCAAGGCTACATCTCAGTCTCTAATATGAAAGTAGAAAGAGACGCAACAGGCAAACAAACAGATAAGTAAAAGGTCTTGAATTGATGATGAAGGAAAAGTGGAGCTTTTCACTTTTCCTTTTATGACATTCATAGGAGTGTAGAAAAAGATGAAACAGATAGAACATACAGAAGCGAGCGATCGACTGATCAGCTCGAAAAAAAATAGGCAAATGGATGAAGTAAGAGGAAGTATTTTGGTGAAATTTTGCGCATTCTTAATGATTGCTGTATCAATTGCCATCACAATCTTCCTTGGTATTAAGGGTTTACAATCTTTCATCGTAAATGGTGTAAGCCCAATTGAGTTCTTAACCAGTATCAATTGGAACCCTACAGCAGAAAATCCGCAATACGGCGCATTTCCGTTTATCTTTGGTTCAATCGCTGTCACGCTTCTATCAGCACTCATAGCAGCACCGCTAGGCATCGCAGGAGCGATCTTTATGACAGAAATTGCACCTGCATGGGGACGGAAAATTCTCCAGCCAGTGATTGAACTGCTTGTAGGGATTCCATCCGTTGTTTACGGATTCATAGGTCTTACAGTATTGGTGCCGTTTATTGGACACTTCAAGTTAAGCGGTTCAGGGCACAGTGTTTTAGCAGGAACGATTGTCCTGTCTATTATGATTCTGCCGACTGTTACATCCATTGCAACTGATGCAATGGCTTCACTTCCAAAAAGTTTACGTGAGGGATCGTATGCATTAGGCGCAACAAGATGGCAAACGATCAGACGTGTTCTTGTACCGGCAGCGCTTCCGACATTAATGACAGCGGTCGTGCTTGGAATGGCAAGAGCATTTGGAGAAGCCCTTGCCGTTCAGATGGTCATTGGAAACACGCGTAATCTACCAGAAAGTATTATGGACACAGCTGGTACATTAACTACCATTATTACGTTAAACATGGGACATACAACGTATGGAAGTGTTGAAAACAATACACTTTGGTCAATGGGACTTGTCCTTCTAGTTGTATCATTTATGTTCATACTCATTATCAGATACTTGTCATCTAGGAGGAAGATTTAATGAATAGCAAAATGACCGATCGTTTTGCCACAATCGTTTTTGGATTATGTGCCGTCATTATTACGGCGATACTTGTTGGCTTGTTTTCTTATATCATCTTCAACGGTGCCAAAGAATTAAATTTTGACTTTTTGACTACCCGCTCAAGTGCGATTGGCTCTGGCGGCGGTATCAGGGATCAGCTGTTTAACTCGTTTTACATTCTATTTATTACGATGCTGTTTACTGTGCCTCTTGGCGTGGGCGGTGGGGTGTACATGGCAGAATATGCACCTCAAAACAAAGTGACTGATTTTATTCGTACATGTATTGAAGTGTTATCGTCTCTGCCATCGATCGTCATCGGTATGTTTGGTTTGCTGATGTTTGTTAATTTAACAGGATGGGGCTATACGATCATCGGAGGAGCCCTTGCGCTGACTGTCTTTAATCTGCCAGTGATGGTCAGGGTGACAGAAGATGCACTTCGATCTGTACCGAAGGATCAAAAGGAAGCATCGCTTGCGCTCGGTGTGACAAAGTGGCATACAGTGAAGACGGTTCTGATCCCAGGTGCGATTCCATCCATTATTACAGGAGCGATTTTAGCATCGGGAAGAGTTTTCGGTGAGGCGGCTGCTCTTCTTTTCACAGCAGGTCTTTCAACACCGCGTCTTGATTTTACAAACTGGAGTCCTTTCTCCGATACGTCACCACTGAATATTTTTAGACCGGCAGAAACATTAGCCGTTCATATATGGAACGTCAATACACAGGGGATTATTCCAGATGCAGAGGCCATTGCAAATGGTGCATCAGCCGTACTTGTGCTCTCTGTATTAGTATTCAACTTAGCAGCTAGATGGCTTGGTTCATTTATTCATAAGAAGCTTACGTCAAAATAAATAGTGAGAGGTGTGAAGGGGATATGGTTCAAATGCTAGCAGAAAAAAAAGAGATTGCAGCAAAAAAGGCTCCACTTCAAGCGGAACAGATTCTACAGGTGCAGGATTTAAGTATTTATTATGGTGAAAAAAGAGCGGTCAATCAAATTTCATTTGAAATTGAAAAAAATGCAATCACTGCATTAATCGGCCCATCAGGGTGCGGAAAATCGACTTTTTTACGCAGTATTAACCGCATGAACGACCTAATTCCAGGTGCACGAAGTGAAGGGGCGATCATGTACGAAGGGTTAAATATTTTGGATGATCGTATTAATGTGGTGAATTTAAGAAGAGAAATCGGGATGGTCTTCCAAAAGCCAAATCCATTTCCTAAATCCATCTACAACAACATTACGCATGCGCTAAAATATGCGGGTGAAAAAAGGAAATCAGTGCTTGATGATGCGGTAGAAGAAAGCTTAACAAAGGCAGCACTATGGGATGAGGTCAAGGATCGCTTGCACCGATCTGCCTTATCATTATCAGGCGGCCAGCAGCAGCGCCTCTGTATTGCACGTACCCTTGCGATGAAACCTAGCGTGCTTTTATTAGATGAACCGGCTTCTGCCTTAGACCCGATCTCAAATGCAAAAATTGAAGAGCTATTATCGGAATTAAAACATGATTATTCGATTGTCATTGTCACACACAATATGCAGCAAGCGTTACGTGTATCTGATCATACAGCCTTTTTCCTGAATGGTGATCTAGTGGAATACGATGCGACTGAACGTATCTTTACACGTCCTGCGCAGCAAAAAACAGAAGACTATATTAATGGTCGATTCGGATAAGGCGGGTGGATTTTGATGAATGCAGTAGCAACTGAAACAGCCAAAAAAGAAGTGTTTCGTGTGAATGATATGAACCTTTGGTACGGACAGCATCACGCACTGAAGCATATTGATTTAGACATTAAAGAGCATGAGGTCACAGCGATTATCGGTCCGTCCGGCTGCGGAAAGTCAACTTTTATAAAGACCTTAAATCTCATGGTCAAAACAGTGCCAGGTGTGAAAATCACCGGGGATATGATGTATAACGGTGACAATATTTTAAAAGGTCGTGTCGATCTAGTGGAACTGCGTAAAAACGTCGGGATGGTCTTTCAAAAAGGAAACCCATTCCCTCAATCTATCTTTGATAATGTCGTCTACGGGCCAAGAATTCACGGGGTGAAGAGCAAGCAGCAATTGAAAGAAATCGCTGAAAAAGCGCTTCGTGATGTTGCCCTTTGGGATGAAGTGAAAGATCGATTAAGTGCGCCTGCATTAGGTCTTTCCGGCGGTCAGCAGCAGCGTCTTTGTATCGCAAGAGCCATTGCCACAAGCCCGGATATTCTATTAATGGATGAACCAACATCTGCGCTTGATCCTGTTTCAACATTAAAGATTGAAGAATTAATCATGAAATTGAAAGAGAAATATACGATTGCCATTGTGACGCATAATATGCAGCAAGCGGCAAGGGTATCAGACCGAACAGCGTTCTTCTTGATGGGCGAGCTTGTTGAGGTCAATGATACGAATGTGATGTTCTCAGAGCCAAATGATCAAAGAACAAATGATTATATATCAGGACGATTTGGATAATCAAAAACCCCCTGGAGGTCAATGCCGCCAGGGGGTTTTTGATGTTATTTTGTTAAGGCTTTGACGATTTGTTTGAATGTCATACCTGTTTTTAAATTGAATTTGCCGGCACGAATTTCTTTATGGTAGCCTGCGTCTATCACATAATCATTAAAATCTTTAGACGAGTTGATGATTCCGTCCTTTTCAAGCATGTCTGAAACATCACTTGTGCTCATACCGTTTTTAATCACGAATTTAACCGTTTTGCCTTTTGGCTTGTCCGTTGTTTTTTTATCGTTCTGAGAATCGCCGTCTTCATTTGCTTTCAGCGCTTTTTCTTTATAATCAAGAAGTTGTTGATATGTTTCACGGCTGACGGAGACTTCTTTTTTAGAGTCTAAGTAATTTTTCACGTCAGTGTCTGTCACTTTTGCTGCGAGGGTTTCTTTTGTTGTAGAATCAGCTGCCGCTTCATCTTTTCCAGTAAGGAAAAAGACGATCGCCAGAACACCAGTTGCAAGAATCATACCTGCTGCAAACGTTTGGATGCTTTTTTTCGTCATACAAGCACCCTCTCGTTGTCTTTAATGATCATGTTCACATCTTCTACAGATACATGTTCAGCGCGCGCAATCGCCTCAGGAGACATGCCATTTTGATGCTTTGAAATGATTTGTCTTGCAATAGATGGATCAATTTCTGAATGCTTGCGGACAACGATGTTTGTTTCAAGCAATTCTTCTTCAAGAACCTTCATTTTCTTTTTCAGTTTATAGATTTCTTGCATTGCAGATAGTTGAAGTGTTTCAAGTTCCTGTTCGACTTCTTTAATCGGCTCTCTTTGAAAATATGAGAATGCGATCAGTACAATACTGACAACAAGCAATCCGATAATTGCAATTTCCATGTTTCATCACCTTTTATTCATATTTTAATGCTGAAAGCCAAAAAAGGCTCTCATGATTGTTTCAGACAGTTTTCGACCCTTCTTTTTTATACCATAAAAAAGCTAGTTTCAAAAGGAATTGCTGAAAAAATCACCTTTTTTTCATCATTTTTCTTTTTATAGGGAAACCAAGTATGAAAACCTTGCCCGCTGTTAAAATAAAAGAAGACGGATCAGATGAAAAAAAGCTGTGGAACAAAGAAGGGGTTCTCATGTATACAGTACGACAAAGAACGTGTTTTTATAGGGGAGAAGGCGATTTTTCATCACATGACCAGACAATATGGATCAGGATGCGGGTGGAATGCATTGAAAAATGAAATTGGTGAAAAAACATTCTAGCATTCCTTAGCTAGAAGTGGTATTATAGTTAGGTCTGAATGTGAATTGATTTTAGTTTGGAGGGAAAAACATGCGCGTAAATATTACTCTAGCTTGCACTGAATGCGGTGAGCGTAACTATATTACTAAAAAGAATAAGCGAAACAATCCAGATCGCGTTGAATTCAAAAAGTATTGCTCACGTGATAAAAAACAAACTTTACATCGTGAAACAAAGTAAGCAGCAGGGAATTTTCCTGCTGTTTTTTTATGATGGGAGATGAACCTGTATGAAAAAGGAGCTCCGCCTTCAAACATTGGCCATGCTTGAGCAGTTAAGCACTGAAGAGTTCAATCGCTATGCTTCTCTACTTCATGAACACGTGCTGCAGCTGTCAGAATGGAAACAGGCGAAAACGATTGCTTTGACTATGTCTAGGGGAAAAGAAATACCGACAATGCCTCTGATTGAAAAAGCGTGGGAAGAAGGAAAAACAGTTTGTATTCCCACCTGTTTTCCGAAAACAAAAGAGATGGTGTTTTATGAATATACACCTGAAACAAAGATGACATCCAGCTACTTTGGACTATTGGAGCCAGACCCTCTTGAGTCTACAGCTGTACATAAAGAAGCCATTGATTTGATCATTGTTCCTGGGGTGTGCTTCGATCAGAACGGCTACCGGATTGGGTTTGGTGGGGGCTATTATGATCGCTACTTAGCGGACTACCACGGCGTAACCATTGCCCTTTGTTTGTCTTTACAGCAGACGAGGCATATTCCGGCTGAAGCGCACGACATACCGGTATCTATGATTGTCAGTGAAAAAGGTACGTTATATCAAAAGTGAAAGCCCGCTCATTGTCCAAAAACGGGCTTTTTGTGTTGAGATCTTTTCATTAGCTCAGGGCATTTTATCTAGTAGGAGTCATATATTGAAAAAATTTCGAGGAAAGAAAAGATACTTCCGTAATTTGTGGGAGGAAGTGAATACTTTTGACTTACAACTCGAACATGATTCATGGGTTTATTTTTGGCATACACACCTTGATTTTTTTGGAGTCGGAAAAATAAGAAGAGAGTATATCAAAGCGTTCAAAGATTTAATCGACCTTCATCAATTTGGCGGTTCTTATGATCAATCAGAGTGTGAAGAGGTCTATTATATCCAATCAAAAGAACAAGGGATTAGAGTGTGAAAGTAGATCGCATGGTAAGAGATAAAAATGATGGTTCATGCATAAACAAATCCTATTTAAGCCACGATACGAACATAGGAGGGAATATGATGAATAAAATGATTTGGAGCATTGTGTTCACACTGTTTGCATTCGTTCTTGTGCAAAATCGTTATCGGCTCATGAATTTGATCTTAGGTCAAAACCAAGTGCGTCACTTTTTTATTAAATGGCTGATGAAAATCCCATATTTTCGGACGAAATTTATTCGCCAAGCATTCTAATCCCGCAAAAGCCGGGATTTTTTTGTTGAGAAATGCGTATAAGAGTAATTCTTGCTATAATAATGTAAAAAATGGAGCGCGAATGAATGAATGTCATAGATAGTCTATTTTGGCGAGTGATTGATGAACTCAGACAAAAAGGATACGAGATGATTCAAAGCCCGTACCCAGAAGATGAAATCTTTTTTGAAGCACCACGAAACTCAGGATATGATCTCATCCGTCTATATAGAAGAGATGTGAATTTTAGACAGGAGATCGTTCGAGATATGGAAGAGCAGGCTTTTCGGATGAATCAGTTGAGAGAAGCCATGCGTAAACGTTCTCTCCATCTCCTGCAGCTACAATTTACAGCTGATCATCCAGTAGATGATTGGGAAGACATAAACGGTCAACCGCAAAAACAGCAAAAGGTGACGGTGACACCTGTTTTACTGAATGAAGAAACCCTTCAAAACGATGGACACGAGCTGCAAAAATGGCTGAATACATCACTTTCGATTGATGTAGAAGAGGCGAAAGCAGATACAGCCGAAGATGTGATGCAGCTTAAAATGAACGTGCTTCAGGCATTTCAAGATCAGGAAAAGCAGCGTGAACGAGAACGGGCCGTTTTTCAAAATGGCAGACCGATTTTTACCTATATGTTAATCGCAGTCCAAGTGGTGATGTTTCTTTTACTTGAATTATCTGGTGGAAGTACCAATACAGCCACTTTAACAGCATTTGGTGCGAAAAATAATATGCTGATTTTAGAGGGTGAATGGTGGCGTTTTGTGACACCTATGTTTTTACACATTGGTTTGACGCATTTACTCTTTAATACATTTGCTCTTTGGTCCGTTGGAGCGGCTGTTGAGAGAATTTATGGTTCAGGAAGATTTTTGCTCATTTATTTAATTTCCGGCATCTTTGGCTCCATAGCGAGCTTTGTGTTTAATACAGCCATCGCAGCAGGAGCATCAGGTGCGATCTTTGGCTGTTTAGGCGCATTGTTATATTTAGCGATTTCTAACCGGAAGCTCTTCTTTCGTACGATGGGGACAAATATTATCGTTATTATCCTCATCAATTTAGGGATAGGTTTCACTGTATCAGGGATTGATAATGCAGGGCATCTTGGGGGGCTTGCTGGCGGATTTTTAGCCGCTTTAGCGGTCCGTCTTCCTAAACAGTTTCAGCCTGTCAAAATGCTTCTTGCTAGTCTTCTTCTCCTCCTTATTGGCGGCTTTGGATTGTATACAGGGTTTCATTCAGACGATCAAAAAGAAGCGGCGGCAACTAGCGAGGCAGCGAGTTTATTTGATGAAAAGAACTATAGCGAAGCAAGTCAGCGTCTAGAGGAATATGTAAAGCAAAAGGATGCCTCAGCTGAAGCACTTCATATTTATGCGCTTTCCGAAGCGCAGCTTGGACATCTTGACAAGGCCATTGAGTATTTGCAAAAGTCGCTTGAAAAAGATCCTAATGAGCCGAATAAATTGTATCACTTATCGTTGTTATATGTAGAAAAAGGCGAGACAGCGGAGGCAGACGACTTCATCGAAAAAGCATTAAAACAAGATCCGCAAAATGACCAATTTTTAAAGTTGAAACAATATATTGAAAACACTCAAACACGTTGAATGACTTGACTGAAAGCGTATTTATGAATACGCTTATCCTATCTGTTGATTTAGAGAAATGGTGAAAGTAATGAAAACGTTATATGATGTACAGCAGCTGCTCATGAGATTTGGAAATTACGTGTATTTCGGAGATCGTGAAGTGGAATTAGAATTTATGGCAGATGAATTGAAGGAAATGTACACATCGGGCATCATCGATCGAACTGAATGGTCAAACGCAATGACCATCCTTCAAATGGAACTAGCCAAATTAAACCGAAAAACAATGTGAAGGTGGAGGACATATGACAGGGGATTGGTTTGTAGGAGTTGATCTTGGCGGTACGACAATTAAGCTTGCGTTTATTAATCTTTATGGTGAAATTCAGCATAAGTGGGAGATTCCTACGGATAAATCTGGGCAGACAATTACAGTCGACATTGCCAAGTCAATTGACCATAAACTAGTTGAGATCAGCATGCCGAAATCAGCCCTAATTGGGATCGGTATGGGGGCACCTGGACCAGTGGATAAAGTATCCGGAATTGTCTATAAAACAACGAATCTGGGCTGGACAAACTATCCCTTGAAAGACCATTTAGAGGCAGAGACAGGACTTCCATCTGTCATCGAAAATGATGCAAACATTGCTGCACTCGGTGAAATGTGGAAGGGTGCAGGTGATGGCGCCAAAAACATCCTGATGGTTACACTGGGCACAGGGGTTGGCGGCGGTATTATTGTCAATGGAGAAGTGGTTCAAGGCGAAACAGGTGCTGGTGGAGAAATTGGTCATATTTGTGCCGTTCCATTTCAAGGAGCACCATGTAACTGCGGGAGAACAGGCTGTATTGAAACCATTGCGTCTGCCACAGGTATCGTCCGAATCGCAAAGGATTCATTACAAACAAAGAGCCATACATCATCACTTGGCTCACTTACTTCGCTGTCTGCAAAGGATGTATTTGAGGCAGCAGAAAACGGAGACGAACTGGGGATGCGTGTCGTAGATGAAGTGACAACCCATCTTGGTCTTGTCCTTGCGAATCTGGCTAGTGCCTTAAACCCAACAAAAATCGTCATTGGCGGGGGTGTATCTAAAGCGGGCGAGCTTCTTCGCAGTAAAGTAGAGCGTGTCGTCAAACATCATGCCTTCCCGCCATGTGCTGAGGATGTTGAAGTGGTAATTGCCTCACTAGGAAACGATGCAGGCGTGATCGGCGGTGCATGGATGGCAAAAAACAAGTGGCTGTCTTGAACAAAAATGTCATAATGATGTCATTTTTATTAAAATCAGCGATAGATAGGCATGAAATTGAATGTTTAGCATATTCATAAGTTTGTCATGGGGAAAAAGACATTGATTTTCCAGCATAGACAGGATAAGATATACTTTAGTTATTTTTGAAGAAGCACCAATAATTGGGGATGTCCCTAACCTGAGTGCGTTTTTAGCATAAGGAGGTTACAATGCGAAAGAAAAGATTAAAGGCGATTTCATTTTTACTGATTGCGACTTTGTTAATGTGGGTGAAAACCTATGTTATCTATAAATCTAGTTTTAATATCAAAATTGAAAATTTCATGCAGGAATTTATCCTGTTTATTAATCCGCTTAGCTTTCTCTTGTTTATCTTCGGTATCGGTTTATTCTTTAAAGAAAAAAATCGCAATCGATATATCATCGTGACGAGTTTTGTTCTGACATTTATTTTGTTAGCTAACATTGTATTTTATCGATTCTACAGTGATTTTCTAACCATCCCCGTCCTATTTCAAACAAACAATATGGGTGACCTCGGGTCAAGTATTACCTCTTTAATTGAACCAGTTGATTTTCTGATGTTTGTTGATATCATCATTTTAATTTGGCTCTATAAAAAACAGCCTTCCTTTAGAACAGATGTAACGATTTCACGTAAGGGACGTGCAGCTTATTATTTATTTGTGGCAGCCACTTTCTTCTTTAACCTTGGTTTGGCTGAAACAGAAAGACCAGAGCTGTTAACTCGTTCATTTGACCGTGAGATGCTAGTGAAAAACATCAGCTTATATAACTTCCATATTTATGATGGGGTTCTGCAATCGAAGCAATCCGCTCAGCGAGCACTTGCCGACAGCAATAGCTTAACTGAAATTGAAAACTATGTAAGCGCAAATCAAACAGACCGTAATGAAAAGACGTTTGGTCAAGCAAAAGGACGAAATGTCATTCTAGTATCGCTTGAGTCTACTCAGAGCTTTGTGATCAATGAAAAATTGAATGGGAAAGAGATCACGCCGTTCTTAAACAAATTGATCAAGAAAAGCTACAATTTCAGTAATTTCTATCATCAAACGGGTCAAGGGAAAACATCCGACTCCGAGTTTATTGTTGATAATTCACTCTATCCGCTTGGAAGAGGAGCTGTATTTTTCACAAATCCAAGCAACGAGTTCAAAGCCGCACCTGAGTTGTTAAAAGAGGAAGGCTATCATTCTTCTGTTATTCATGCGAATAACAAAAGTTTCTGGAACCGTGACCTGATCTATGACAGCTTTGGCTACGACAAATTTTTTGATATTAAATCATTCGATGTAAATGAAGAAAATTCAGTTGGCTGGGGACTAAAAGATGGTCCGTTTTTTGAGCAGTCAGTGGATTTAATGAAAACGATCCCGCAGCCGTTCTATACGAGATTGATTACATTAACGAACCATTTTCCATTCGACTTAGATGAAGAAGATAAGCTCATTGATGAATATGACTCAAAGAGCAAAACGTTGAACAAATACTTCCCTACAGTGCGTTATCAAGATGAGGCACTCAAGCTTTTCTTTAAAAAAATGAAGGAAGCAGGGTTATACGATAACTCCATTTTTGTGTTATATGGGGATCACTACGGGATTTCTGAAAACCATAACGAAGCAATGGGACAATTCTTAAACAAAGACATTACACCTTTTGAAGAAGTTCAGCTTCAAAAAGTACCATTTGTTGTACACATTCCTGGTATCACGGATAAACATCCAAAAGAGATTGATACAGTTGGCGGCCAAGTGGATATCCGTCCAACAGTCATGAACCTTCTAGGAATCGATACAAGTAAGCAAATTCAATTTGGTCATGACCTATTATCAAAAGATACAAATGACTTCACAGTGCTTCGAGATGGAAGTTTTATTACGAAGGACAGTGTTTTCACAGCTGGTGTGTGCTACAACAAAGAAACGGGTGAGCCGAGAGAAGATGAGTCTGGTTGTCAGTCTTATGAAGAAAAGGCAAAACAAGAGCTTCAATTCTCTGATCAAATTATCTATGGAGATCTCCTTAGATTTTATGACCGAAACAACTCGGACCATTCACCATCTAAAAAAGAAGATGACACTGAGCTAAAAAAGGCGTCTTAATTTAACAGAAACCTCTGCTATTTACATGCAGAGGTTTTCTTTTTTTACTTACTGGTTCATATAGTGTGAGAGGGGAGGGATGTAAATGAAAAAGTCGTTTGGCACAATTGAATGGCATCTGGATGAGGCAAGGAAGGAGGATGTGGCAAAGCAGCTTGGTATAGGGAAAGAAGCTTTCCGTTTATCCAATCAGTCAAATACGGATCACCTCCTTTTACCGGGGTATAGACTTCCAGAAGGGACCCATTCATTTCAATCGGTAGGTGATGTGCAAAGCTTCATTGCGCCTTACCGGCTCCAGCAATCAGATGAATGGATCAGCGGAACATTTGAATATGATAGCGCTCACTTAGAAGGAGAGCTTCAATATTTGAAAGCTGTTTTTCCTTTTCTTCAGATGAGTGTGATTGGTCAATCAGTGCTTAATACGCCCATTTATGAAATCCGTACGGAGCCTGTACAACATTTACATTCCATACATGTTAATGCCTCTTTTCATGCAAATGAATGGATCACGACCTCTGTTTTATTAAAATGGCTTAAATCACTTTGTTTAGCGGCCTCGGACCCAGTGCAAGCAAGACATCATGAAGCGGTTCGTATATTGCAGACCACTGCTTTGTCTATTGTACCCATGGTAAATCCAGACGGTGTTGATTTGGTTCGCAATGGCCCAGAATCTTTAGGTCTGTGCCGTGAGGAGTTCGCGCCGCTAAATGGTGGATTTTCCGATTATCGAGAATGGAAGGCGAATATTCGAGGAATTGATTTAAACAATCAATTTCCTGCCTATTGGGAAATCGAATATTATCGTAATAAGCCGAAGGCACCGTCTTATAGGGATTTCCCAGGGCATCAGCCGTTAACAGAACCAGAAGCGAAAGCAATGGCACATCTCGCCTTACGAAAACGCTTTGACCGGCTAATTGCCCTTCATACACAAGGAGAAGAGATATACTGGGGGTTTCTTGGCCACGAACCGGCCATTTCAAAAGAGACGGTCGAACGGTTAGAACGGGTGAGCGGTTACAAAGCGATTCAATATCTTGATAGCTATGCAGGTTATCGAGATTGGTTTATTTATCAATGTAAAAGTGAGGGCTATACGGTGGAACTTGGGCGAGGAAAGAACCCGCTTTCTATGAGTCAATTTGATTCGATCTATGAAAAAACAAAGCGGTTATTGTGGGAAGCATGTAAGTATTAAAAGCACCTAATTGGTGCTTTCAGCGTGTAGACAAACCCTCGCATTCTTTGTCAGTCCTGCGTGCCGGTGCTCACGAAGGTAAAAGTCTCTCCGCACCAGTACTCGTCCTTCCTAGGGCTGCAAAGGTTTTCTATCACGCTGAAAAGAAGACAAAGGGCTAAAATTAAGTTCATTTTCGCCCTTTGTCAACAATCTTTTAATCCGTTCAAACCAATCAATTTCTTATGGTCAATAAAAACCGTGCTGATGTGATTGACGAGAGCATCCCTGTAAGCTATTGTGAAAGAGTGGTTGTAAAAAAAAGGATATGAATTAGGGAGATGTCGATGATTGAATGCTCAAAGCCTGTGGAAACGGAATTTTACTTATCTATTTGTTTCTAAAATGTGTAAAATTACTGCTGATAGTTTATCTTTTAACACCATTTTGTGGCTTTTAGTGCTAGGGGGAAAAGGAGCAATTGGAACAGCATTTTTTATTGCCGTTAGTTTTGTCCCTCAAGCCATTATTGGGCCGTTTATTACCCCAATGATGAAGCCGCATCAATTGAAATTTTGGATGTGCTTTGCTGATTTAACTCGGGCGGCGATTATACTTGTGATTGTGGTGAGTTACTTTTATGATTTTTCTCCTTTGGCACTCATCATTGCCGGTATGTTGCTGCATTCAGCGACTGGTGGTTCCTATGAACCAGCTTCCGTGTCCATTATTCCAAAGCTTGTGCATGAAGATGTGATACAAAAGGCGAATGCAACCATTCAATCAGCCAGTCATGTGGTCAGGCTTGTGACTGTGACGATTTGTGGTGTCATGATTGCATTTGTAGGGGTAGGATATACAATGCTTGTCATTATTCCTCTTTACCTCATGTCTGCTTTGCTGGTTTTGCTGATTACATATAAAACGGAAGCGATCATGGATAAAGGAAAAAAAGGATTATCATACGGAAAACGATTAATAAGAGGATTTTCACTTGTGAAAAGTCATCATATTTTGTTTCCATTAGCCATTTTTTGTGTCTGCTCCAATTTTGCTGCGGCACCGTGGGAGGCATTGTCGGTTATTTATTTAACAGAAGATTTACATAGTGGACCAGTAGTATATTCATTCATCAAAGTGACCACGGCATTAGGTGCATTTTTGATGGGATTCGTTTTAACAAAGGTGAAAGTGAATCGATACGGTCTGTTGTTTATCGGGGCAGGGATCGTTGATGGAATTGCATTTTTCATTACAGGGATGAATGCTTTATTACCACTTGTGTTTATATCTGCATTTGCCTTAGGTGCAGCCATCAGTGCAGTCAATGTACCTGAACATACGATGATTCAATTGTCAGCAAAAGCGGAGGATCAGCCGCAAGTGTATGCGATTATTAACATGATCTCGTATTTAATGATACCGTTAGGCGCTCTCATTGGTGGTTATATGGCGACGTTATTCGGTTCAGGTTATGTCATTGCAGCAGGAGGACTGATAGAGGCTATTTCAGGTATATGCTTGCTCCTTTTCACAAATATTGGGAAGGTAGAGAGAGCAGATTTGACGATAGAACGGGACAAACCAAGCTTAAACGCCACATGATCATGGCATTTTTGAATCACGATGGGTTACAATGAGAACGAGAAAGAAATAGGATGTCATTGAAAGGAGCAAGAACCATGGCGATAGCAGATGTCACCATCATTCCAATAGGCACTGATACACCAAGCGTGAGTGCATATGTAGCAGACGTACAAAGACTGTTAGAGGGCTTTCAACAAGAAGGGAAAATCAAATATCAGCTCACACCAATGAATACATTAATTGAAGGGGAGCTATCCGTTTTATTTGAGGTCATTCAGCGTATTCATGAAGCTCCATTTGAAAAGGGTTTACACCGAGTAGCAACCAATATCCGCATAGATGACAGAAGAGATCAAACGACCACCCTTTCAAGCAAATTAGAAAGCGTGAATAAACATTTGAATCAATAGAAAAAGCCTGCTGATTGCAGGCTTTTAATGTGCAGTTGGATAACCGCTATAGATGATGGTCATGACGGTAAACCATCCAAAAACCAAAAATGTGGCGCCAGCGAAAGCAATGGCCAGTACGTTCACTTTTTTGAGTGAGCGATAGATGCCGAGAGCGGCTAAAATCGTGACTAGACCAAAAATAATGACGAGCATCATATGAAAGTCCCCCTTTGTCATCAATCCCCTTGATTTCCTTTCTTTTCATTTTAACCGTTTTCATAAAGCTTGTCGAGTACATTCAAGTTGACGATTGTTTGAATTTTTATTGAATAGCCTTCATAATAAAAAAGAATGAAAAAAGTAGTAGGTGATGAAAATGAATTGGAGAAGAATGCCACTAGGCTATGTGCAAGCGAACGCATATATTTGGAAAAATGAACAAGGAGAATGTTTAATTTTTGATCCAGGCGGCGAAGCGCAAAAGCTAATTTCTTATGTGAAAGAAAAACAGCTGAAACCACTTGCAGTCTTACTGACACATGCCCATTTTGATCATATTGGTGCAGCAGATGAGGTGCGTCAAGAATGGGGAATTCCGCTTTATGTCCATGAAAAGGAAAAAGAATGGCTGACAAATGCTCAGCTAAACGGTTCAGCTCGACTAATTGGTAACGGAATTACGGTCAAAGAAGCGGAACAATTGATTACGTCAGAAGGACCTCTTCAAATTGGATCGTTTACATTAGAAATGTTCCACACACCAGGTCATTCACCTGGCAGTGTGTCTTACTATTCAGCGGAAGAGGGATTTGTGATTTCTGGTGATACTTTATTCCAAGGCGGTATCGGGAGAACTGATTTAACGGGCGGTAATCAAGACGTGCTACTTCAATCGATACATGACAAATTGTTGTCATTGCCAGAATCAACTCTTGTGTTAAGTGGACATGGCGAGGAAACAACTGTGCTTACAGAACAGGAGCAAAATCCGTTTATCAATGGGTTTTCTTTATAATCGCACGCACGAAAAAAGCATCTCTTTCAAAGGAGATGCTTTTTTCTATTAATGTCCGGTACCGGGAACCATGATGAAAATCGAATAATATGTAAATCCGGCAAAGAAAATCGTCAAGTACGCTCCGAAAATGTAAATATACATTCTTTCGGATAAATTCAAGTAGGATAAAAATACAAAAAGAACGGTTTGACCGAAGAACAGCAAGGATGCATCTTTCATATGTCCTAAATAGAACATGACAGCAAAAATACCCGTCCAAAACCCAAGAACGCGGAACATGCGATTCATTTCTTTCCCTCCCCTTAAAAAACCCCTTTGATTCATATTATAGCTGATGATCACTTGTTATGTAAACATTTACATTTTTGACAACGTGTGAACATTCATTCTTTCGTTAGAAAAAATTTTTTTGAAAAAGTGATGAAAAAGTGTTTATGCCTAAATTTATGAGGGTACTTAGTCCATAAGAGAAAAGGTTAACGACCTAAGGAGGAAGACTAATGAGTGACATTACTTTTTATTCATACCCAAGCTGCACGTCTTGCCGCAAAACAAAACATTGGTTAAAGGCGAATCAAATTGATTTTAAAGAGCGTCACCTTTTCAGAGAAACGCCAACTCTAGACGAATTGAAAAAAATCCTTTCCTTAACAACAGAAGGAATGGATGAAATTTTAGCTACTCGAAGCCAAGCTTTTAAAAGCTTAAACTTAAATATTAATGATCTAAAAGTAAATGAGGTACTTCAGCTTCTCATTGAAAAGCCAAAGCTGCTCCGGAGACCTATTATCATTGATGGAAATAAATTAGTGGTCGGCTATAATCCAGGAGAACTCATGAAAATTTCAAAAAAGAAAGCGATTCATCAATCGGTTTCCTAATCAAAAACGAAGATCAGCTGAATGATGTTTCAGCCGTCTTCGTTTTTGTGCTGAACTGGGCTAGCTGGGTTCGAACCAACGATCACGGAGTCAAAGTCCATTGCCTTACCACTTGGCTATAGCCCAATATGAAACGTGTAATGCTATTGTTCACCATCTGCGGTCATTTATACATAAAAAGTTGGTTGTCACTAGTTGTAAGTGAAAAAGGAGCGAACGACAGAAATGAAAAATGAAAAATCTGAGCAATTATATGAATTTATTCTTAAAGAAGCCCCTGTCATGACCGAAGAATGGCTGAAAACAAGAACAGAAGAAGGCTCATTATACTCCAAACATGCTTCAGAGGAGACAGAAAAGAAGCTGAAAGAACAAAACACAGCATTTATCCAAACCATTGCAGCAACGTTAGTCACGCTATCAGATAAAGTAGAAGACCACCTAAAAAAGTGGTCGGTTGATATTGCCCGCGATCGAGCTGTTCATGAAGTACCTTTATATGAAATCATCGGACAATTTAAGGTGTTCCGTCACATTTTTTGTTCCAGAATTGAGACCTTTACACAACAAACGGAGCTTGAAGTGACACTCAAAGATGTGTGCGATTGGAATCAGCATTTTCACGCAACATTTGATGACATGATTGCACGTTTATCAGAAGAGTATGACCGCGTGACGATCAATCAGCTTAATGCACAAAGAGAAATGATTCAAGAGCTTAGTGCGCCTGTTATTCCAGTTTCAAAAGAGATCGGTATTTTGCCGCTGATTGGTGAAATTGATACGTACCGGGCAAAAATCATTTTGGAATCAGTACTAGAACAGGCATCTAGACTGCGTCTAACCCATTTATTTATTGATATATCTGGCGTTCCCGTTGTTGATACGATGGTTGCTTATCAGCTGTTTAAAGTGGTTGATAGTGCGAAGTTGCTAGGAATTGAGACGATTATATCAGGCATTCGCCCAGAAATCGCTCAAACTGTAGTGAAACTGGGCATTGATTTCTCAAAAGTAAATACTGAACACAGCCTTGCAAAAGCTTTAGAAAAAAGAGGATTTCGTATCTTTGAAGAGCAGCAGCAAGAAGCAACGTGAACCAAAAAATGTTACTAGTAAAAGTAACGGGTCCATTGACAAGGAGAAACAATATAATGAGCATATGAATGAGATGACCAATTCGCATACAGATTTGGTCTCTTTTTTTACCCATAAATCAGACACGAAAGGATATTCTTTATCTTCAAATCAGTAATCTATTAAGGAGGATTAAATTTGGAGACACCTCCTTGTAACAGATTATCCATAATGAAAGAACCAAATGAAATAATCATCAAAAAGAGGTGCCAATAGCACTTCTTTTTTATTTTCTCCTCTGAACGGAACCCGTTGTTGTAAAAGTCAGATTTTTTGATATGTCCTTCTGTTATTTATAGATGAAATACACCTCAAATTGAACATTTTTAACCTTTTTCAGTCATGAAAATCATGAAATACGCTTTTGTCAGGCACGTTACGCCATCATACAATATGGTCACTGAAAGGAGTGAACCACTTGTATGGTATTGAATATTTGGGGCAAGAGCTGTTAGAAGAGGCGTGCCGAATGAGAGCATCTGATGTGCATATTGTTCCGAGAGAAAAGGAAGCTTCAGTCTCTTTTCGTGTAGACGCTGACCTCATTCAGCAGCGGATCATTGACAAAAAGAGCGGAGAGCGGCTCATTGCTCATTTCAAATTTTTATCTTCTATGGATATTGGTGAAAGAAGGAGACCACAAAATGGATCATTGGCTGTGATGCTAAGACGTGGTCAAGTGTTTGTTCGGCTCTCTACACTACCAACTGTAAATGATGAAAGTCTAGTGATTCGGATTTTACCGCAGGATCATGTGCCTAAAACAAAGTATTTGTCACTGTTCCCGAAAGCTTCAACGAGATTATTATCGTTTCTGAATCATTCGCATGGGCTCATTTTATTTACAGGACCAACAAATTCAGGGAAAACGACAACACTTTATTCATTGATTCAGTTTGCCAAAAAACATTTTAATCGGAATATTATTACCCTTGAAGATCCTGTGGAAACAAGAAATGAAGAAGTGTTGCAGGTTCAAGTAAATGAAAAAGCTGGTATCACGTATGCGGCAGGTTTACGCGCTATTTTAAGACATGATCCAGATATGATTGTGCTTGGAGAAATAAGAGATGCGGAAACAGCCAGAACAGCTATTAGAGCAGCTTTGACAGGCCATTTAGTCATGAGCACACTGCATGCAAAAAATGCAAAAGGAGCTCTTTATCGAATGCTGGAATTTGGTGTGACGATGAATGAACTCGAACAAACAATGGTTGCCATTGCTGCTCAGCGGTTAATCGAACTCGCATGTCCATTTTGCGGCGAAACGTGTGAGCTTTATTGCAAACTAAATCGGCCAGTCAGACGAACAAATGTATTTGAATTGCTTTACGGAAAGGAGCTTGGTGAGTGTATCAAAGAGGCAAAAGGAGAATACGCTCATTCGTCATACGAAACACTGCAAAGATTAATTCGGAAAGGAGTGGCACTCGGCTATTTATCAAAAAGCACATATCATCGCTGGGTTTATGAAGAAGCGAACCTCTAAAGCCTGGTCTAAAAAAGAACAAGCTGAATTCTTATCGAAACTGGCTCAATTGATTCAAGCTGGATATACATTGGTTGAGGCATTAACGATGGTGAATATTCAATTATCAAAAAAACAGCAACAGCGATTAACGCCAGGTATTCAGTGGCTGCTTGAAGGGGAGCCTTTTTACGTTGTACTTGAGCGACTTCATTTTCAGCGGGAAGCCGTCGCTATTCTTTGTTTTTCAGAGAAACATGGCAGCCTAGCGCGAGCTCTTGAACAAAGCGCCCGTTTTTTAGAGAAAAAAATCATGCAGGTAGACACATTCAAGCGTATGTTACGATATCCGATTTTTCTTATGTTTACGGTTTTTGTTGTGCTCATCATTGTTCAGCAAATGATCGTCCCTCAATTTTCTTTATTATATTCATCTATGAATACAAGTATGTCATGGCTCATTCAAGGAATGTTTGGCCTCTTCCAATTCCTACACGCTTTGCTGCTCATGATCGGTTGTATATGTATCTGTCTTTTTGGATATTATGAGCTCTTTTTTAAGAAAAAATCGACCCTTGAGAAACTGAAAGTCATCAGCAGGCTGCCGGTGTTATTTAAAGGGGTGCAGCTGACGCATACGTATCTTTTTTCCCTTCAACTAAGCGGACTTCTTCAAGCTGGGTTATCGATTTACGAAAGTTTGCAAGCTTTTAAACAGCAGACCTATTTACCCTTCCTTCAAGAAATGTCTGAACAAATGATAGGAGAGTTAAGAAAAGGTGAGAGTATGGAACATCAAATAAGCCGGTCTCCTTTTTTCGAAAGGCATTTTGCGGCTGTCATTAAGCATGGGGAAGCAAGTGGGATGCTAGCAAGAGAAATGTACACATATAGTCAATTTCTTTTAGAGAATGCAGAATTGAAAATTGAAAAATGGGTTTCATGGCTGCAGCCTGTCATCTATGGCTTAACAGCATTTCTTATACTCATTGTGTATTTATCTATTCTTTTACCAATGTATCAACTAATGGAACAAGTGTGAAAAGGAGGACTAAAGCATGAATGATAAAGGATTTACACTGTTAGAAATGTTAATTGTTATGCTTGTGATCTCCATTCTTTTATTGATCACCATTCCAAATATCACTCGGCATCATCAAAGCATTCAAGCAAAGGGCTGTGAAGGGCTGAAATCAATGGTGAGTACACAGGTAATGGCATATGAATTAGAGCATGATGGCAAGACGCCATCTTTAGCTGAATTAGAAAAAGAAGGCTATGTCAAAAAGGGATTAACTTGTCCGAATGGAAAGGCAATTTTCATTCAAAATGGGGATGTGAAAAATGAATAAATCGCTTTTCCAGGAGAAAGGATTTACACTCATTGAGCAGCTCTTGATCGTCATGATTTTCTCTATCTTATTATCGATAATAGGTGGAAAAGTTCCCAAAATATTAGAAAGTGCTGAAGCAAAAAAGCAAGTGAACTTGCTAAAACAAGATCTTCAATTGGCATCTTATACTGCATTTATTAAAAAAACACGAGTAACTATTGAGTTTCACCCGCCTAATGTATCTTATCAAGTCATCGAGCAGAATAGTGAGCAGATCATTGCTTCTAATCCACATAAAAAAGGCATCATCAAGCAATCCACATTTCAAAAAGGCCTTCACTTTAATAAAAACGGACATCCAAATAGCGGTGGTTCTCTCATTGTTCAATTTGGCAGTCAAATATATAAACTCACGATTTACTTAGGGAGCGGGCGGATTCATGTTCAGCAACAATAAAGGATTTAGTACGTTTGAGATGCTCTTTTCTTGCCACCTCTTTCTATTTGCTGCTCTTGTGCTCGTGCCATCCTTTGAAAAACTGACAATAGGGAAAGAAGAATTAAGAGCCAAACTGGAAGCTTATCAAATTTTACATGAGTATATGAATAAAGCTTTTATAGAAGGTCAAAAGAAAACAAGTACAAAGAAACGAGGCCAGATCACATATGAATTCATTTGGGGTCAGGAGAAGGGATGTGTTTCATACAAAGTACAAAAAAAGAAGACGATTTGCTTTCGACATTTGGAGCGATGAACAAGGCTTTACACTCGCTCAAGCAATATGGCAATTGCAGCTATTTTTGCTGCTTTCTTTTGGCTGCATGCTGCTTTTATCAATTGTTGAAAAAGCTCATCCGTTTGCAGAAATCAACAAATTTTCGCAAATGGAGTGGAAACAAACGGTCCTGCAATTAGAGGAGGATCTAAATTGTGCTGTCGCTGTAAGAGCGGTGAAAAATGGAACAGCACTGGAGTATATTTCTAATCAAGGGCGAGTGGTGACGATTGAGCCGTATCAAGAGATGCTTCGTAAACGAACGGATCAGGCAGGCCATCTCCCTTTATTACAAAAGGTGAAACAATTCCATGTAAGAACAAAAGAGCAAACCACCACTCTCCAAGTCACAGATGTATTTGGTCAAGTACATGAAGCTGTTTTTTTCACTTACAAAGGAGTGATTCCTAAAACGTGAAAAGAGAAGACGGGTTTATTTATCCTCACGTACTTGCTGTCATTCTTTTATTTTTATTGATTCTAGGCTCAATGACCATTGGGTTTCAAAAAGAGTTGAAAAGTGCAGAGCTCACGATTTCTTTTTATCAAAAACAGCAGTTATTTCGTTTAGGTCTAAGTGAAGCTGCAAACAAATTAAATCGTATTTGTGATCAGCCATTGAGCCCAATTTTCACAGAAGAAGGTCGAGTGACGTTGAAGCGAATTGGGTGTGATGACAGAAAAAAGCTAGTCCGCCTCTTGGTTAACATCGAGACAAAGGGTGGTGTAACTGACGAGCGGGAACTAGAGATGAATAAGGAGACAGGAGAAATCAATCAATGGATCAGCACTTATTAGCGAGTGTATAAAACGATACTCTTCTTGGTAACACTTTAAGGAAGAAGAGGTGAGTGTTCGATGAAGACAAATGATTACGTAAAATATATGACGCAGGAAATCATTAAATACATGAATACACCACGTGATGAGCGGAAAGAACATAAACAGGAAAAAATGGAGACAAAACCACCATTTTCTCAGCGTTTATTTGGTGTTCTGCCTTTTGGCTTCTCAATGATGCTAAAAAAACGTCATCGAAAAAAGTAAAAAGCCGCCAGAAGGCGGTTTTTTTTAATGTCATTTTAGCTGTATTCTTCCACAACAATGACTTTATTGACCTTGTTCGAGTAAGGGTTATAGGAAATGGTGACATATACCCCAAATTCTTTGGCCTGATCTTTCAACGTAATATGATATTGCTTCACGGATTCTTTCTCCCGGTGCCGATCCCACACTTTTTGTTTGAATAAAACATGTGCTAACGGATACCGTTTTTTTGCTTCTTTGACTGCCCTTGTTTCCCATTGATCTGCGGCAGAAGTGATTCCTTTTGCCTCCGCTAGATGGGCGCTTTGGATCAAAGGGCTTAACAGTAAACTGAGCATGATCATGATTCTTCCATAATTCAACTAACATCACCTCACCAATTATTATCCTGACCAAATCCTGCACTTTTATGTAAATTTTTAAGAAGTACAAATGTCACAGAAAAAAATATTGAATATGGCGAAAGAATGAGAAAATGGAAGAATTTTCTCGGTAATGTTCTTGTTTAAGAATAAAATGGACTAATTTGACGTTTTGGATTTTATAGGTAATTCCTTATACTGAGTGTAATCGTTCTTTTTAAAGAACAATTGTTCAAGGAGTTGAAAGATTCAATGAAACAGCCGCTCTTTGTACTATTTTGTGCTATTTGTTTGATTTTCACTTCTTTTTTTATTACGTCTACTAATGCTTCTTTTAACGATGTTGAGCATTCGAATTTTGTCATGAAAACATGTGAAAATTTCGAAGAGACAGATCAGCATTGCCAGCCGAAGAAATGGGATAGAAGCCATTTGAAACTGATCGATCAAACGATCATTGAGGGGACAGTCTGTGCGCCTCAAAAGCTGAGCATGTCACTAAAAAATATTGGACAACCCATCGCGCACTCTGAATGGAAGTGGGAACTACATAAAGTAGAGAGTGTTCAGATGTCATTACAAGATGGCCATGTTATTGAAAAAGGTGCTATACAGTCCCTCTCATCAGAAGAAACGACGACTGTCACGTCAGTTAAAGCAAAAACAAATGGAATCTATGTGTTTAAAATCTATTATCCTAAAGGGTTTGGTGGTTCTGAAAAGCCATTCTTTACGTCTCGACATATGCAGCTTTCGAATTGTCAAGAAAAGGTGTCCTAAAGGGGACTAGTCTTTTGAATGAAACATGATATGTAAAGGGGAGAAAGGTATGAAAAAGTGGATGAAAATGTCTGGGAGTATTCTTTACGCGCTGGTCTTCACGATGATGATTGTGTGTATTATTGTCGTGTTGTCATCAAGAACAACAGGAGGAGATCCTCAGATTTTTGGTTATGAGTTCAAGCAAGTATTATCTGGATCAATGGAACCTGAATTTTCGACTGGTTCATTGATTGTCGTGAAACATGTCACCTCACCTGAAACACTCAAAAAAGGGGATGTTATTACGTTTCAAACGAAGCAAGACCAATCCTTTGTGACTCACCGCATTGTTGGGGTGAAAGGAAAAGGAGTAAATAAAGCCTTTGAGACAAAAGGAGACCACAATATGTATCAAGACGGCACGCTCGTCAAAGCGAATCAAGTGACTGCGCAGTATACGGGCGTGAACATTCCTTATGCAGGAAAGCTTCTTTCGTATGCAGGAACTTCTGCTGGGACCGCTCTTTTGCTCATTATTCCAGGGGTGATGCTGCTTGTTTATTCAACCATTCATTTTGTTGGTGCTGCCAAACATAGAAGACATACGGCTGAGTTACATATGTCAGAGGAACAAGCATAAATTTTCGTTTGTAACCTAAATCAGGTTTCAATAAAACAATTTATTAGGGGGTTCAATCATGGCAATGAAAAAATCAATTCGTTTAGGTGTTTTATCAGGAGCATTAGGTCTTGCTTTAATTGGAGGGGGAACGTGGGCTGCATTTAATGATGTTGAGACGGCAAACGCGGTCTACTCTACAGGAGAGCTGAATCTATCTGCAAAAGAGAATTCCGGCGCCATCAACCTTGCGAACATAAAACCCGGTGACCGTATAAAGAAGGAATTTAATTTTGAAAATAAAGGGTCTCTTGCAATTAATCAAGTCCTGATGAGTCTTGATTACAGCCAATTTCAAGATGGAACATCAGCGAAAAATGGCGGGAAGAATACAGCTGAAGAATTCCTCAGCCAATTTCAGGTGAGTGTTCTAACGGTTGGAGCCGAAGGTGGGAATGGATACCCGAAAAATATTATTTTAGACCATGCAAACCTGCTTGACCTGCATTTATTAACGTCAAAGCAGGATCAGACCGCATTTGAAAAGCTTCGTCATGCCGTCGATGAGAAGTTTTTACATGAAAGTGGTAAAATTAATGTTGCCACCGTTGATGGGTCAACAGCTCCAGAGTATGACGGCATTCCAAAGAATCCGTTTGATTACGATAAAATGGAAATGATCATTGAATTTGTCAATGACCAGACGAAGGATAAAGCGGGTCACTATATCCAAAATAAATACCAAGGCGATGCGATTCAAATTGATCTTTCCTTCGAAGCGACTCAGTGGAATGGTTTAACGATCAATCCAAAAAAGCATACGGATGAAAAAGGCTACGTGAAAGAAAACGAAAAAGCACACAGCGAAGATAAAAAATAAAGTCAGTCTTTAGACTGATAACAAGATCTGCATAGCAATTGGAGGAGTATGCGCTAAAACATGCGCATTACTCCTCTTCTTGCTTTTTTTTCCAGATTTGATAATCTAAAAATTCACGAAATTGCTTTTTCGAAACCCCTGATGTCATTGCATCTCGAACTAGTTTTTCCCATTCACTATCTAATTGACCATCGTATTCGGTTTCATCATTTTCGTTTAACAGTGTATGAACCGAGACGTCCAGAACAGCGGAGACTTTTTCAAGAAATTGAATGGAGGGGTTTGTTTGCAAGTTTCTTTCTATTGAACTTAAATAAGACTTCGCTACCCCAGCCTTTTCGGCCAGTTCTGATAGTGAGTAGCCTTTTTCATTGCGGTATTGTTTAATACGCTGGCCAATCAATGTCATCACCTTCCTTTCGATATTATAGCACATTCAGAAAGGTTTGATAGAATGACTTCTTGCCATAGGGGGAGACTCAGAGGACTTTTTGCGTGATTTGAGAAAATGACGGACTTCTTCAACTGTTAGTCCTGCTTTGCGCGCTTCGCGTAATAATTGAACCCATTCACTGTCTAATAACTTCGTTTTCTTTTCCATACAAATACCCTCCTAAAATACTGAATCGTGTATTTCAGGCACTTAACGCATGAAATGGAAAAACACAGGTGATAAGACCTCATAGATTGCTTGCGTCATGTTTCCGCCCAATACAAACAGACAAACGTTGCTTTTGATTGATCGAAAATTTGATATCACATGAAAGGGAGGGAGACTCGCTAAGTCAGCCTCCTCTTTTTTGCTGTAAGTAAAAAAGTCCGCCATTTTCAATCGTAAGACTGATTTTTGGTTCGTATAAAGTTTTAAGTGCTTGTCTTTCTATTTCATATTCTACAGATGTGTCTGAAGTCCCTTCATAAAATTGGTTTAAAAGTTTCGAGTCTTCTTTCCACTTTTGAACAGCTCTTACCGCCCAATCATCCGGCTCTTCATTGGCATAACGTTCCATCAGGCTGTAAAGCCGTTTGACGCCGCTCTCTGGCTTAATCATCGTACTCATTGTGAAGCAATAATCAGGAATTTGAGACGATAGCTCACGTGCTTCTAGCTTCTCTTGAAATTGTTCGATGACTTCTCCGCGTATTAGATGAAGTCCAAGAGACAGCAGTTTATCTTTTTTACGGTCTGCCAGATAGGATATTTTGACATTGAGACCAAGCCACGGCTCCAGTGCGATCTGGCTGTTTGTGAGCGGTCTGACTTTTTCGTACAGCCGAATAAAACGGCCTTGCTGTTTCACAGCCTCGAATATTTGGAATAAACGAGGGGAGCCGAAGTGGACAAATTCTCCTTCGACCGAGTCATCAGCTTTTTTTTGATCGGTGATCAAAGTCAATTGCCGCGGCTCAGGTACGCCTCCCGTTTTTTCGAGCCAATGCCAATAAAAAGGGCGGTTCATGATCAATTTATCCATTTCGATTGTCAGTTGTACGGTCAGGTGCCCTGCACTTTCTTCAAGTATGTCGCATTGATTTGCCTGAAAGAAACGGAGAAGAAATGTGTGAATCTCGCGCTGCTCCATTGGTCAACTCTCCTTTATGAACCTTGCTGTCTTTCTTCTAAAAGCGGTGTTTGTGCTTCTGTTAAATAGGAAGCAAATTGGGTTAATTTCTTTTTCATGTCTACGTCAGACTCGTGCTGGAAGAGAATTTGATGCAATTCTGTTTCAGCATCTTGGATATCAATTCGGGTTAAAATATCATCTAGATCGCCAATGACGTTTTCAAACAGCTGAATTTTTTCATATAAAAGTTTTAAAATATGTTCTTCGACTGTCCCGCTAGTTGCCATATTGTAAATGTGGACATCCCGCTCTTGACCGAGCCGGTGAATACGTCCAATTCTTTGTTCCAAGCGCATTGGGTTCCACGGAAGGTCGTAGTTGATGATTTGGTTGCAAAACTGAAGGTTGATCCCCTCGCCGCCTGCTTCTGTCGCGATGAGCACTTTCGCCCGCTCTCTAAATAAATCTTTCATCCAGTCTTTTTTACTCCGTTTAAACCCGCCTCGAAAAGGGACCGAACTGATGCCGTTTTGCTGGAGAAACCATTGTAAATAAATTTGTGTCGCACGGTATTCAGTGAAAATAATGACTTTTTCATTTAATTGCTGAATGAGTTTAACGACTTCAAGTGCTTTAGAATTTTGTTCTACCTGGTTGATTTTCTCCATGATTTGCATCATAGCAGAAGCGCCTAGAATGTGTTTTTCCTCTTCTTGCATTTTTTTGATGGTCATATAGACGGCCTCACGGCTCGAACAGCATTCTCGTTCTAAGGTCATAATTGAAAACATGTGCTTCGTATAGGAAGGGTTTTCTTTTAACTTACAAATTTCATCATATAATGCTTGTTCTGTTGGGGAGAAATCAATAGAAATTGTCTTCACATGACGCTTTGACCACTCGATGCCAGTGTCTTGTCTCCGGTTCCGAATCATGACTTTATTGACTAACTGTTTTAACCGGTCATGGTCTTCAAGTTGAAGATCTTTTTTGGCAAAGAGGTCTTTAAATTGTGTTTCATTACCTAAATGGCCTGGCTTCAACAGCGAGACGAGATTAAAAATTTCTCCTATCCGATTTTGGATAGGTGTGGCTGTGAGCAGTAGGCAGAACTTTTTATTCAAATTTCTCACAAACTCATAGTTTTTCGTTTTATTGTTTTTCAGTTTGTGTGCTTCATCAATAATGACCATATCGTAGGAGATGGATAAGATCGTGTCTCGATGCGGCTGTCTTTTGGCTGTATCAATTGAGGAAACCACAACATCGCACTGCTCCCACACATAGCTCTTCTTTTGCTCGACAGCATCTATGTAAAATTTCGTCCGCAGTTCTTGTACCCATTGGGACACAAGGGAGGCGGGTACGAGAATGAGAATCTTTTTGGCAAGTCCGCGAATCATGTATTCTTTGATAATCAGTCCTGCTTCAACGGTTTTTCCAAGACCCACTTCATCTGCTAAAATGGCTTTCCCATTCATCTCTTCTACGACTCTTCTAGCGACTTCGAGCTGGTGTTTTAAAGGAGTAAATGCAGGCAGGTGCGCAGGTGCTTGCAGTCCTTCAAATGAATCAATGGCTGTCACTTTTTGTACCTGTGCTGCTAAACGGTACATATCCCAATTCGCCCAGGGACCGTCTGCTGTAAGCCGCTTTTGAAATTCACTTGCCCATTTTTGATCAAATATCGTTTGAATATTCAATGTGACCGCCTGCCTTTCTGGTAGAGTGATGATAAAATCGTTCTGTTTTTAAACGCTTCATTTTTTGATAGCGATTTAAAAGATGTTATATATCAATAAAAGCGAACGATAATGAATGATTATTTTAAAAATGTTAATGATTTTTCTGTTGCTCTTCATCCATTTCTAATGGTAGGATGTTGGTAAGTGATCTAGAGAATAAGTCACCCATTTTGATAGTATGTCCAATAAAGGTGAAGAATATGAGCGGATGATGGTATGGGGAGAGACCTAGCGGTTATTTTGCACTGACAGGCGCCGAAGGAGCAAGCTGAATTGGTTCAGTGAATCTCTCAGGCAAAAGTACTCTTACCGGACGCAACTCTGGAGAGTGTTTGCGCAGCGATTTTTAGCAAACCACCAAAGGGGAAAACGCACAATGATGTTGTGCTGTAAACTTTCAGGTGCAAGGACAGAGACTTCTTTTTGATAAAAGGGAGCGCTCTGTCCTTTTTTGCTGTGATTTTTTTCTGAAAATTCAGCTTGTGATGTGCACTGTAAGAAAAAAGGGGGAAACGATTGATGTTGAAACGAACACCGCTTTTTCATGCGTATGAAACGTTTGGCGCAAAAACCATTGACTTCGGGGGCTGGGAATTACCTGTCCAATTTTCTTCCATTAAAGAAGAACATGAAGCTGTTCGAACAAAAGCAGGGCTGTTTGACGTGTCTCACATGGGTGAGGTGGAAGTCACAGGTCAGGGAGCCCTTCCTTTTTTACAAAGGTTATTAACCAATGATCTGTCAAAGCTGACAGACGGTAAGGCACTATATACAGCCATGTGTTATGAAGATGGCGGAACGGTGGATGATCTGCTCGTCTACCAAAAAGAAAAGAACAACTATTTACTTGTGATCAATGCTTCAAATATTGAAAAAGATGTGGATTGGCTGCTTAAACATCAAGGTGAGGAAGACGTTTCGATTAAAAATGTCTCTGATCAAACCGCCTTGTTAGCCCTTCAAGGACCTCTTGCTGATGACATCATCAAAGATGTTGCGGATGAAGAGGTAACGTCATTGAAGCCATTTACGTTTTTATCAAAAGCAATCATTGCGCAAAAAGAGGTGCTTGTATCAAGAACCGGCTACACAGGAGAAGATGGCTTTGAAATCTACTGCCAGTCAGAAGATGCTGTTCACCTTTGGACCGCTTTATTAGAAGCCGGACAGCCGAAAGGACTGATCCCATGTGGACTCGGTGCACGTGACACCTTAAGATTTGAAGCAAGACTCCCGCTTTATGGCCAAGAGCTCACGAAGGATATTTCTCCTTTAGAAGGCGGCATTGGTTTTGCTGTTAAAACGGATAAAGAAGCAGATTTTATCGGAAAAGATGCACTTAAAAAACAAAAAGAAGAAGGACCAAAGCGAAAGCTTGTCGGGATTGAAATGATAGATAAGGGGATTCCGCGGACAGACTATCCAGTCTTCTCAGGAGATAAGCAGATTGGTTTAGTCACAACCGGTACACAATCTCCAACATTAAAGAAAAATATTGGGCTTGCCTTGATTGAAACATCAGAGGCGCAGCTTGGGACAGAAGTGGAAGTGCAAGTTCGCAAAAAACGTCTAAAAGCCAAAATTGTCGCCACACCATTTTATAAAAGAGCCAAATAACGAGGAGGAATAGAGGATGAAGCACAGGTATTTGCCGCAAACAGAGCAAGATCAAAAAGAAATGCTGGATGTCATCGGTGTTCAGTCAATTGATGAGCTTTTCTCAGATATCCCAGAGAAAGTCAGATTCAAAGGTGCGTACAACATTAAAGAAGCCGCATCAGAAACAGAGCTAGTGCGGGAATTGTCTCGTCTTGCTGCAAAAAATAAAGATACAGTGGCCTATGCCTCGTTTTTAGGTGCTGGTGTGTATGATCATTACCAGCCTGTGATTGTCGACCATGTGATTTCACGTTCTGAATTTTATACAGCGTACACACCTTATCAGCCTGAAATTTCTCAAGGTGAATTGCAAGCAATCTTTGAATTTCAAACAATGATTGCTGAGCTGACCGGTATGGATCTTGCCAACTCCTCGATGTATGATGGCGGAACGGCATTAGCTGAAGCGGCGATGCTGGCTGCAGGACATACAAAGAAGAAAAAGGTTGTGGTCTCTGAAACGGTTCATCCTGAATCAAGAGCGGTGCTGAAAACATATGCGAAAGGACAGCATATTGAAGTCGTCGAGGTACCTGCGCGAAAAGGTCAGACCGATCTAGCTGCATTAGAAGAAGCTGTCTGCGAGGAAACAGCAGCGGTCCTTGTACAATACCCAAACTTCTTCGGTGTTGTTGAACCGTTAAAAGACATTGAACCGATTGCACATAAAGGGAAAAGTTTATTCATCGTCTCAAGCAACCCGCTTGCACTTGGTTTACTGACACCTCCAGGAAAGCTTGGGGCAGATATTGTCGTTGGTGATGCGCAGCCATTTGGCATTCCAGCTGCATTTGGCGGACCTCATTGTGGATATTTTGCTGTGACGAAAAAATTAATGCGGAAAGTGCCGGGGCGTTTAGTCGGGCAAACAGAAGACGAGAACGGTGTGCGAGGATTTGTGCTGACCCTTCAAGCGCGCGAGCAGCATATCCGAAGAGACAAAGCGACTTCAAATATTTGTTCGAACCAAGCATTAAATGCGTTAGCCGCTTCTGTTGCGATGACGGCGCTTGGGAAAACAGGTATCAAAGACATTGCCTATCAAAACGTACAAAAGGCCCATTATGCCAAGACGCAGGCAGAAAAACATGGGTTACAGGCTGAAATAGAGGGCGCTCATTTTAATGAATTTGTGTTGAAACTGAATGAACCTGTGAAAGAAGCGAATGAGCGATTGCTTGAAAAAGGAATCATCGGCGGATATGACTTGGGACGGGATTATCCAGAGCTTCAGCAGCATATGCTCGTCGCTGTGACAGAACTAAGAACAAAAGAAGAAATTGATACGTTCATCAAGGAATTGGGGGATCGTCATGAATAAACAAGATCAGCCGCTTATTTTTGAATTATCCAAAGAAGGAAGAATTGGTTACAGCCTGCCTGATTTAGACGTACCTGAGGAGAAGCTCCCAGATTTATTTGATGAAGCGTATATCCGCCATGAAGATGCTAAGCTGCCAGAGGTTTCTGAACTGGATATTATGCGTCACTACACAGCATTATCTAGGCGTAATCACGGGGTCGATTCTGGCTTTTATCCTCTAGGCTCTTGTACGATGAAATATAATCCAAAGATTAACGAAAAGGTGGCACGTCTTGCAGGTTTCTCGCATGTGCATCCACTTCAAGAGGCAGACACTGTGCAAGGTGCATTAGAGTTACTTTATGATTTAGGTGACCATTTAGAAGAAATTACAGGAATGGACGCCGTGACATTACAGCCTGCGGCGGGAGCACATGGCGAATGGACGGGGCTCATGATGATTCGTGCATACCATGAAGCAAGAGGAGATCTTAAACGAACAAAAGTCATCGTGCCTGATTCTGCTCATGGAACAAATCCCGCATCTGCAACAGTAGCTGGATTTGAAACGATTACGGTGGCATCTAATGAACATGGGCTTGTCGATTTAGACGACCTGCGCCGTGTTGTCAATGAAGAAACGGCGGCTCTCATGCTCACAAATCCAAATACACTCGGCCTTTTTGAAGAAAATATTTTAGAAATGGCTGAAATCGTCCACGGAGCAGGTGGGAAGCTTTATTATGATGGAGCGAACTTAAATGCTGTATTAAGCAGAGCAAGACCGGGGGATATGGGATTTGATGTGGTTCACTTAAATCTTCATAAAACCTTTACAGGTCCACACGGAGGAGGAGGCCCTGGTTCAGGTCCAGTTGGCGTGAAAAAGGATTTGATTCCATATTTGCCAAAGCCAGTGCTTGTGAAGAAAGAAGGTCGTTATTTCTTTGATTACGATCGTCCAGAATCCATCGGCCGTGTGAAACCGTTCTATGGGAACTTTGGTATCAATGTCAGAGCGTATGCGTATATCCGCTCTATGGGACCAGACGGCTTAAAGGCTGTAACGGATCATGCGGTGTTGAATGCAAACTATATGATGCGCCGCTTATGTGCTCATTATGATTTGCCATTTGACCGCCACTGTAAGCATGAATTTGTCCTTTCAGGTAAACGTCAAAAGAAACTAGGTGTGCGGACACTTGATATTGCCAAACGATTACTTGATTTTGGCTATCATCCGCCAACGATTTACTTCCCGCTCAATGTAGAGGAATGTATCATGATTGAACCAACTGAAACAGAATCAAAAGAAACCCTTGATGCATTTATTGAAGCGATGATTCAAATTGCAAAAGAAGCGGAAGAGAACCCAGAAATCGTACAGGAAGCACCACATACAACCGTTGTGAAACGAATGGATGAAACAAAGGCTGCACGGAATCCAGTGCTGGTTTTTGAAAGAAAATAAAAAGACTCATGGGGGGCAATAGCTCCCAGAGTCTTTTTTGTTAGTTCTTTGTTTTAATGCGGCCGCCCCATTTTTTAAAGCCGCCCTTTAAATTATAAATCTCACGACAGCCATTTTTACGTAACGTTTGAGCAGCCTTTCCGCTTCTCAAATTATTTTGGCAATAGAGATAAACAGGCTTGTCAGGGCGTATTTCATTTTTGCGCTGCTTTAATTGTGAAAGGGGAATGTTTCTTGCGCCTAAAATATGTCCACCTTCAAACTCATTTGGTTCTCTCACATCAATGAGTTGGGCTTTGCGGTAACCTTTGATAAATTCTGCTTCCGTCAGCGTTTTCATAATGCGCTGCTGATAAATGTAACTGCCGATGGAATAAAGAACGAAAAGTCCACAAAGTGAGAGGACGATATAGTTGAATATTGGCAATACGACTCGACTCCTTCTTGAGCATCAGCACAGTCACCTGTCTGATGGTACGTTTTAGACAAATACTATTATAGTAAAGCAAAAGAAACTTGTCATCATAAATGGTAAGAATTATTTTCAATTCCTTCCCTATTTGATAGACTGATGAAGAGAGAAAATCGGTGATCACCACCGTCATCTAACATTGACTACGTAAAAGAGAAGGGATTTTATATGCAAAAAGAGAAATGGTGTTTCATTGATACAGGAAACCAAGACCCTGCCTTTAACATGGCCATGGACGAAGCCTTGCTTTATTGGCATAGCGAGAAGCTGATCCCGCCTGTGATCCGTTTTTATGGTTGGAATCCAGCGACATTATCTGTTGGATATTTTCAACATGTTGAAAAAGAAATCAACATGGAAGCGGTTGAGCGCTATGGTCTTGGATTTGTTCGCAGGCCTACAGGAGGCCGCGGCGTTCTTCATGATCAGGAATTGACCTACAGTGTCATCGTGTCAGAAGAGCACCCAGAGATGCCGGCGACGGTGACAGAGGCATACCGCGTCATTTCAGAAGGGATTTTAGAGGGCTTTAAAGAACTGGGACTCGATGCGTATTTTGCCATTCCTCGTACAGAAAAAGAAAAAGAAAGCTTAAAAAATCCAAGATCGTCTGTATGTTTTGATGCGCCTTCATGGTACGAGCTTGTTGTAGAAGGCAGAAAAGTAGCAGGCAGTGCGCAAACAAGGCAAAAAGGTGTGATCCTCCAGCATGGCTCGATTTTAATTGATCTTGATGAGGATAAATTGTTTGATTTATTTCTTTATCCAAACGATCGGGTGAGAGAGCGGATGCAGCGCAGCTTTAAAAACAAAGCGGTGGCGATCAATGAAATTTCAGATCGAACATGTACGATAGACGATGCGCGTGTTGCATTTAAACGAGGGTTTGAAAAAGGATTAAATATCGAGCTTGTGCCTTATGAGCTGACAGATGAAGAGTTGGCATTTGTTCATCACCTCGCCAAAACGAAATACGCCACAGATGATTGGAATTACAAGCGTTAAGACGAAGGACTCTTCTTGTTTTTTAATGGGCGATGGTGTAGAATTGTTATGATTATTAAGTAAAGGTGCATTTTGGAGGGGTTTTATGACTACACCTAGTATGGAAGATTATATTGAACAAATTTATATGCTGATAGAAGAAAAAGGATATGCAAGAGTATCTGATATTGCAGAAGCCCTCGCTGTCCATCCCTCCTCTGTAACAAAAATGGTTCAGAAGCTAGATAAAGATGAATACCTCATTTATGAGAAATATCGTGGTCTAATTTTAACCCCAAAAGGCAAAAAAATTGGAAAACGTCTCGTATACAGACATGAACTGCTAGAGCAATTTTTAAGAATCATTGGTGTAGATGAAGAGAAAATTTATGATGATGTAGAAGGTATTGAGCATCATCTCAGCTGGAACAGCATTGACCGCATCGGCGACCTCGTCCAATTCTTTGAAGAAAACGATGAGCGATCCGTTCAGCTGAAAGCGATTCAAAAGAAAAACGAACAAACAAATCAAGAATCTTAAGAAAAAGGACACCTGGCGAAGGGTGTCCTTTTAAATTGTTGACAAAGGGGTAAAATGTACTTTATTTTAGCTCTTTGTCTTCTTTTCAGCGTGAAAGAAAACCTTTGCAGTCTAGGAAGGACGAGCATCGGAGCGGAGCGAATTTGACATTCGTGAGCACCGGAGCGCAGGACTGACACCGAATGCGAGGGTTTGTCTACACGCTGAAAGGACACCTGGCGAAGGGTGTCCTTTTTGAATATAGTTCTAATGAAAGGCAAATGCTCCTACACTATTAATAGTGTGACAGAAAAGGGGGCTCCTTGATGAAGATAGATGGTGTGTTCTCAGGTGGAGGCATTAAGGGTGCAGCACTTGCAGGCGCCTATGAAGCGCTTGAAGCAAGAGGATTTCAATTTGTCCGTCTCGCTGGAACAAGTGCGGGAGCGATCATTGCTTCACTCATCGCAGCGGGTTTTACGAGTCAGGAGATTCGGAAGCTGTTAGACGAAATGGATGAGCATCAATTGCTTGACCGAAGGTGTCAATTCATCCCGTTTAAAATGCTCAGATGGGTGTCTATTTATTGGCGTCTTGGCCTTTACAAAGGTGACCGTCTAGAAAAATGGCTGACAGACGTGTTAAAACGAAAAGGTGTCACCGTATTTGGGGATCTGAAAAAAGATACGCTCAAAATCGTCGCTTCTGATTTAACAAATGGCAAAATCCTCGTCCTTCCAGATGACCTTCCTTCCTATGGGTTAAATCCAGAACGGTTTTCTGTTGCCAGAGCCATTCGGATGAGCTGCAGTTTGCCTTATTTTTTCGAACCTGTCAAACTGAGGTCTTCAAAAGGAATTTGTACCATCGTGGATGGCGGCGTGCTCAGCAACTTTCCGATTTGGCTTTTTGCTGAAGAGAAAAAAAGACCGTTTGTCGGTGTCACATTAACCCCAAACGAAAAAGAACGCCCTCAACATTCCATCCGCAATGCGTTTGAACTGTTTGGCGCTCTATTTGAAACGATGCGTGGTGCTCATGACGAAAGACATATTGCCACAAAACACGAACGTCATATTATTTTTATTCCTGTAGAACACGTCATTGCCACTGATTTTCAGCTGATGACAGAAAAGAAAAAGGCGCTCGTCGATCTAGGCAGACAGAAGGCCGAGCAATTTTTAAAGAGCTGGACATTTTAAAATAAGGCGCGATTTTTCTTTTTGTTTTTCTTGCCTTCAATGACTGTCAAATGTGTTTGGCTTTTCTTTTTGAGAAGGACGGGCTTAGACTTGTGGTCAGTCGGCACGCTTCGCAAATGAGTGACCCGGTTTTTCATCTGGCTTTTCGTTTTTGGTTTAGGCTGCTGGTAGCGACGTTTTGATTGTTTGACTGCTTTACGATAAAGATTTCCTTCTGTTCCAGTTCTTCGATTCATCAGCCATCTAAATAAGAAAAATAGAACCGCTCCAATGATCACAACTGATAGCAGCATCGTAAAGAGTCTGCCTGGATTCGTTGTGAGTAAATACACAAATCCCAAAACACCTAAAGCGAAAATAATGGTAAAAGCAGGATGTACTCGGCGATTCATAACTGTCCACCTCCGAAAGAATTTACCGGATTTATAAACTAGATCACTTGATGAGCAGAATCTGATGCTTGTTTCGCAGATGCTTCCTCTAAACGAAGAAGTTCATTAAAACTTGCAATGGCTACCTCGACTTGATCATCAGAGGGTTCTTTTGTTGTGAGCAATTGCAGCCAAAGGCCAGGATAGCCAAGCACTTTAAGCACTGGCACGTCACGGAGTTTGTTTGTGAGCTGAAGCACTTCAAATGAAATGCCAAGAACAACCGGAATAAGCGCCAAGCGATTCAGAACTCTCACCCATAAAGGATCTGTCGGTACGAGTAAATAGACGAACATGCCGACAATGACAGTGAATAAAATAAAGCTGCTGCCGCATCGATAATGCAGGCGAGATTGGCTTTGGACATTTTCCACTGTGATGTCAAGATTCTGTTCATAGCAGTTTATGACTTTATGTTCTGCCCCATGATATTGAAATACCCTTTTAATTAAAGGGGTCATGGAAATAAAGTAAATATAGCCTAATAACAGGATCAATTTAAAGAATGTTTCCACTGCAATTTGTGCGAAGTTTCCAGAAAACACCGGACGCACAAGTTCGGCTAAAAAGACAGGCACTAAAGTAAAGACAAATTTACTAAAAAGAAGAGAGAGAACTCCGATCACAGCAATGCCAAAGATCATTGATAATTTCGAGCTTTTTTGTTCTTTTTCAAGAGAATGATCTTCAGAAGGATCTAAGTCATAGCGCTCGCTGGAGAAGTTTAAGTGCTTACTGCCGTTTGCGCTTGCTTCAACAAGTGCAGCAACACCCCTGACAAAAGGGATTTTCTTAAGAAAGGCGGTTCGTTTATTGGAGGTCCGGGGAAGCTTTAAAAACTCAATGGACTGATCCTTACGCCGGATCGCTGTCACATAGTTCTTTTTACCTCCGAACATGACACCTTCCACAACTGCCTGCCCTCCATATGCTGGAGGTTTTGTTTGATTGGACATATTTCATCAACCTGCCTGTTTCCTGTAATTTACATGCATTTCCTTATACCTTTATTGTACAGGAAAAGAGGGGAAATCACTAGCTCACAGGTCGATTATCTACTAGAATTCTATCTACCTCTTTTTAGCCAGTATACCCTGTTATAAAAATTTTACACTCTCGCACGGAAATCCTTTTTTTTCATGACATTTTGGACATACTACTTGCTGGAGGTGTTTATATGAAACGTGATGAAAAGAAAAACCAAGAAGAAAAAAATCAATCAGTACAAACGTCTTCAATGGTGGCAAGGGCAGCAGCCACAGGTTTTGTCGGCGGAGTTTTTTGGGGCTTTATCGGATTTCTGACCCATATGTTTCATTTTTCAGAGGTGAGTCCAAATATGCTGTTGCAGCCATTTGTGCTTGGTGAATGGAAAAAAGGCGGACTTGGTACATTTATGAGTATTGTACTTTTAGGGATTTTATCTATTGGGGCAGCCTTTATTTATTATGGACTGCTCAAACGGATAAAAGGTTTTTGGATGGGGCTGATCTATGGCGCGATTTTATGGCTGCTTGTTTTTTATGTATTTAATCCTATATTCCCCGATGTGAAGCAAGTGCAAGATTTGCAGCAAAGCACCATTGTGACGACATTTTGCCTATATATTTTATATGGCATGTTTGTCGGATACAGTATTTCATTTGAATACAATGAATTAACGAGTCAGAAGCTTGCAAGGGCACTCGGGAAAAAGACAGAATAAAGTGTAAATCCACCATTCATATGATAAAATTATTTTTGGAAACGAAAGGTTTCTAAGGAAAAAGAAACAGCCATCGATATAGAGTGAATTAGGGTGAAGGAGTGGTCATATGCCTCATTTTCTAGTGCTGAATGGGCCCAACTTAAATAGGCTCGGCAAGAGAGAGCCAGGAGTTTATGGAAGTAAAACATTAACAGATTTAGAAACGGATTTGTTTCAGTTTGCAGAAAGAGCAAATATTCAATTGACGTTCTTTCAATCGAATCACGAGGGAGATTTGGTCGATGCGCTCCATGAAGCAGAAGATCAGTACGATGGCGTCGTGTTTAACCCGGGTGCTTTTACCCACTATAGCTATGCACTGAGAGATGCCATTGCAAGTATTACGTTACCTGTCATCGAAGTACATATCACAAATGTTCATAAGAGAGAGGAATTCCGCCATCATTCGGTTCTTGCTCCAGTATGCCAAGGTCAAATCGTTGGACTTGGTTTAGAAGGATATAAATTGGCGATTCGTTATTTAGTCAGTGAAGGGGGAGCAGTATCATGAAACTTGAAAAACTAAGAAAACTTTTAGCTGAATTAGACATAGATGGTTTAGTGATTACGAGCAGCTTTAATTTACATTATATGACGAGTTTTACTGGATCAGCCGGTCTTGCCATCGTTTCAAAGGATCGAGCCGCCTTTATTACGGATTTTCGTTACACGGAGCAAGCCAAGGATCAAGTAAAGGGCTATGACATCATTGAACATAAAGGAAACATTGTGGAAACTGCTGTCCAAACGGCAAACGAATTTGGGGTGAAACGTCTTGGTTTTGAACAAAACCATATGACATTTGCCACCTACCAGCAGTACTCGGGGAAAGCAAGCGGTATCGAGCTTGTTCCAGTCTCGGAATCAGTTGAAAAGTTGCGCTTGATTAAGTCTAATGAAGAGATTAAGATATTAGAGGAAGCTGCGAAGATTGCAGATCATGCCTTTGATCATATTCTCACGTACATCAAGCCGGGCCTGACAGAAATTGCGGTCATGAACGAGCTTGAATTTTTCATGAGAAAAGAAGGGGCAGAAGGATCTTCATTCGATATGATTGTTGCCTCTGGCGTTCGTTCAAGCCTGCCACACGGGAGAGCGAGCGAAAAGGTGATTGAATCTGGCGACTTGGTGACACTGGATTTCGGTGCCTATTATAAAGGCTATTGTTCAGACATGACAAGAACCATTGCTGTAGGAACACCAAGCGACAAATTAAAGGAAATTTATCATATCGTATTAGAAGCAGAAAACGCTGGTGTGGATAAAATCAAGCCAGGCTTAACAGGAAAAGAAGCTGATCGCATCACACGAGACATCATTGAAAAGTATGGCTACGGTCAATACTTCGGTCATTCGACTGGACATGGTCTTGGTATGGAAGTACATGAAGCACCTGGCCTTTCCTCGCGCTCAGATGTCGTGTTAGAAGAGGGAATGGTTGTGACAGTTGAACCAGGCATTTACTTGCCGGATGTCGGCGGCGTGAGAATTGAGGATGATATTGTCCTGACAGCTGACGGCAATAAACGATTGACCCACTCACCGAAAGAACTTATCATATTATGATGGTGAAATGTAGGAGGATGACAAAATGATTTCAGTAAACGATTTTCGTACAGGCCTGACAATTGAAGTGGACGGCGGTATTTGGCGTGTAGTGGATTTCCAACACGTAAAACCAGGAAAAGGCGCAGCGTTTGTCCGTTCGAAACTGCGTAACCTGCGTACAGGTGCGATTCAAGAGAAAACATTCCGTGCAGGTGAAAAAGTAGCGAAAGCGCAAATTGAAACAAAAACAATGCAATATTTATATGCAAATGGCGATCAGCATGTATTCATGGATACAAGTTCATACGAACAACTTGAACTAAGCGAAGCGCAAATCAAAGATGAGCTGAAATATTTGCTTGAAAATATGTCGGTTCAAATCGTCATGTACGGTGATGAAACACTTGGAGTAGAACTTCCAAACACTGTAGAACTAGAAGTAGTAGAAACAGAGCCTGGTATTAAAGGTGATACGACATCAGGTGGATCAAAACCTGCAAAAACAGAAACTGGTTTAATCGTGAACGTTCCTTTCTTTGTGAACCAAGGTGATAAACTAGTGATCAATACATCTGACGGTTCATACGTTTCAAGAGCGTAATGAACAGAGAGACTGTAAACCTCGTGTTTACAGTCTCAGCGTGTAGGCAAACCCTCGCATTCTTTGTCAGTCCTGCGCGCTGGTGCTCACGAATGTCAAATTCGCTCCGCGCCAGTACTCGTCCTTCCTAGACTGCAAAGGTTTTCTATCACGCTGAAAAGAAGACAAAGGGCTAAAATCAAGTTCATTTTAGCCCTTTGTCAACTATCTGAGACTGTAAACCTCGTGTTTACAGTCTTTTTTTATTTGAAAAATAGGACGCCTCGTTATGACACCCCTTACTCTATTCTCTCATCCATCTCTCTTCCTTTTGAAAAACAAGACTACTTCTAGCTAGTGAAGCATATAGTGTAAAAAAAGCTGGAGGTTCTATATGAAACAATTTCTCCCGGGTATACACCCATCAGTTGCTGCCATGGCAGGGATGAGGTTTTTATCTGCCTCGATTGAACTGACGGCCGCCATCCTCATTTTAGTGACTAATGATGTGCGTAAAGCGGTTGTCATCAATAGTATATTAGCGATCATCGGGCCGCTCATTTTTATTATCACGATGACGATTGGAATCTATCAAATTGCAGGGCAGTTATCCTATGCGAAGCTTGTGTTTATTTTCATTGGTGTCGTATTTATTCTTGTTGGAATTTATAAGTGAAATGGCTTGGCATAATTAACGGCATACATCATACATTTTAGAGAAGAAAAAAAGGAGGGGAATTCGTTGCGGAGTTTGTTGGATATTCTCCCGCACTCAATTGGACAAGAACTCAGCATGTTAAAAGAAGCAGAGTGGGCGCAAATAGAAGAAATCCGCATTCGCACCGATCGCCCGATTGAGCTGATGCAAGGTGGAAAACCACGCTTTCTTTCCTATCATACAACAGGTGAAGAGGCGGCTCAGCTATTAGGCAGGCTCAGTAATTACAGCATGTACACACTTGAGGAAGAGTTAAAACAGGGCTATATCACCATATCTGGCGGACATCGGGTTGGGCTTGCTGGAAAGGTCATCGTCGAAAATGGATTCGTCAAAGGCTTAAGAGATATTTCTTCATTTAATATTCGCATCGCAAAAGAGAAGATCGGAATTGCTCTGCCGTTTCTCCCTTATTTATATGAAAAACATTGGTGTAACACACTGATTATAGGTCCGCCGCAAACCGGGAAAACGACATTGCTGCGTGATCTAGCACGTCTTGTCAGTACAGGAACAACAACCATTTCTCCTAGAAAAACAGGGATTGTAGATGAACGATCTGAAATCGCAGGTTGTATAAGAGGAGTGCCGCAGCATTCTTTTGGACACCGGATTGATGTACTTGATGCGTGCCCAAAGGCTGAAGGGTTAATGATGATGATCAGGTCCATGAGCCCAGAAGTCATCATTGTCGATGAAATCGGAAAAAGTGAAGATGTACAGGCACTGCTAGAAGCAATCCATGCTGGAGTCACCATTATCGTCTCAGCTCATGGGTATTCTCTTGAAGACTTATCTAAACGGCCATCATTTGAACCGTTATGGCAGCTTCGTGTGTTTGATCGATATGTGGAATTAAATAGAGAAAAAGGGCCTGGCACAATCGGACGGATATTTGACCAAGAGGGACAAGAGCTGAAGAGGAGGCGGGGAGTGGACGTATGTTAAAGCTTATTGGTGCTATTTTCATTGTTGCGGCTACGACATGGGGAGGATTCGAGTTTGCGAAGCGGTACAGTGATCGGCCAAAGCAAATCCGCCAGCTCCGGTTTGCACTCCAATCTCTTGAAGCTGAAATTATGTATGGTCAAACACCTTTAGCTAGAGCCGCTGACCAAATTGCGTCCCAAGTAGGACCGCCTGTGAATCGGCTATTTGAACAATTTGCAGAAAAACTCAACGTTGGAACCTTTTCTGCGAGGCATGCATGGAATGAAAGTCTAGAGGATGTATGGAAAAAAACCGTATTAAAAAAAGGCGAATATGAGGCGCTGAAGCACTTTGGAGAAACCCTTGGTCAGCATGATGTGACGGCTCAGCAAAAATATATCAAGCTAGCTTTAGGCCATTTGGAATCAGAGGAAAAAGAAGCTGAAGTTGCCCAAGCAAAAAATGAAAAAATGGTGAGAAGTCTTGGTTTTCTAAGTGGTTTACTACTGATTCTGTTATTGATGTGAGAGGAAGGGAGTCGAGAGCATGGGCGTTGATGTAAACGTCATTTTCCAAATTGCGGGAGTGGGTATCGTCGTGGCTTTTCTCCATACGATTTTAGATCAAATGGGGAAAAAAGAGTACGCACAGTGGGTGACACTGCTTGGATTTATCTACATTTTATTTATGGTTGCTACCATTGTGGATGATTTGTTTAAGAAGATTAAAGCCGTATTTCTATTTCAAGGATAGGGGAGGGCTTACAAATCGAAATTATTCAAATTGTTGGACTTGGTTTAATCGCTACTTTTCTAGCATTAATCGTCAAAGAACAAAAGCCAACCTTCGCCTTTATGCTTGTTGTGTTTACTGGGTGTGTCATTTTCCTTTATTTAATCGATCAAATCTATGCCATTATCTCCATGATTGAAAAAATTGCAGCAAGTGCAGGCGTCAATATGAAATACGTTGAAACCATTTTGAAAATCATTGGCATTGCCTATATTGCAGAATTTGGTGCCCAGCTCACAAAGGATGCGGGACAAGGCGCCATCGCTTCAAAAATAGAGCTTGGCGGCAAAATTCTTATTTTGGTCATGGCGGTACCGATTTTAACGGTCATCATTGAGACGATCCTAGGTATGATCCCGTCCATGACTTGATGGAAAAGAGGTGATGATGATGAAACGGGTGACAGCTGTGCTAGGGTTTATGATGTTCTTTTGGATGATTGTTCCGTATGCAGGTGCAGAAGAAAGTGTGCCTTTATCAAGTGAAGAACCGGTCGCAGAAGAAGTTGCGGGTGGACAGGCTGATGCCTTAGAGCTTCATTCTATCAGTGACTTTTGGGAAACGATATTGGACGAGTATGGCGGCTTTCTGCCTGAAAGCCAAAAAGGTACAGTGAAGGAAATGATCGATGGCGATAAAGAGCTGTCTCCCCAAACGTGGCTGAAGGCTTTTGTTCATTATCTGTTTCATGAGCTGATTGCCAATGGAAAGCTCTTAGGTACACTTATATTACTCACCATCTTTTGTTCGCTTTTGCAGCTTTTGCAAAATGCGTTTGAGCAAAGCACTGTTAGTAAAGTTGCATACGCTCTTGTTTATATGGTGCTTATCATTATTGCATTAAACAGTTTTCATGTTGCGATCTCTTATGCAACAGAAGCCATTCAAACGATGACTAGTTTTATTCTTGCTCTTATTCCTCTTTTATTAGCACTTATTGCCTCATCAGGCGGGCTTGTCTCAGCCGGATTCTTTCATCCTGTGATTTTGTTTTTAATGAACACGAGCGGTGTTTTTATTCAATATGTCGTTCTTCCGCTTATTTTTTTATCAGCGATATTGAGCATTGTCAGTACGCTGACCGAACAATACAAAGTGACCCAGCTTGCCCAGCTGTTAAGAAATGTCGCCATTGGCGGGCTCGCTGTTTTTTTAACTGTATTCCTCGGCGTCATTTCTGTACAGGGGGCATCTGCTGCTATCACGGATGGCATCGCTCTTCGCACAGCCAAGTTTATTACCGGAAATTTCATCCCTGTCCTTGGCAGAATGTTTACTGATGCGACAGATACCGTTATCAGCGCCTCTGTGCTGCTGAAAAATACGGTTGGCCTTGTAGGCGTCGCCATTTTGATTTCAATTGCGGCTTTCCCAGCGATTAAAGTGCTGTCGCTCGCTCTGATTTATAAATTGGCCGCTGCGATTCTTCAGCCTTTAGGGGGCGGGCCGATTATTAGCTGCCTTGATGTCATTTCAAAAAGTGTTCTTTATATATTTGCTGCATTAGCTGTTGTATCGCTTATGTTCTTTTTAAGCATTACCGTTATCATCACAGCTGGCAACCTCACCATGATGATGAAGTAAGGAGGGGACACCATTTGAGTTTTCTCACAGAATGGATCACAAGTATTATTCTATTTATTTTATTTGCGATTGTGATTGATCTTTTGCTTCCCAATTCAAGCATGCAGAAGTATGCAAAAATGGTCGTCAGCTTACTGTTAATTGTGGTGATGCTCAATCCGATCTTTGCGTTATTCCGGGCAGATCCTGACCAAATTTTCTCAGAAATCATGAAAGGGAAGGACCAAGCGCAATCAGAAGAAATAAAAAATCAGATGAATTTAGAAAAAAAAGAAATACAAGCTTCACAGCGTGCATATATTTTAAAGCAAATGGCTGTCCAACTAGAAAAAAGCGCAAAGGAGCCACTGGAGAAGGAGAGCTATGAAATGAAACACGTAGAAGTGTTGGCAGATGAGGAGCACCTTGATCAGAATATGGAGGCAGATCAATTTCGCATCAAAGCAGTCCTTGTCCCGCTCACAGGTGATGCTGTAGAAACGGTGGCAAAGGTCGACATTGATCTCTCCAGGCAAAAGGAGGAAAGCGCCGGGGCGTCAGCAAAAGAGATGGCGAGGGTGAAAGAGACGCTTGCAGATGTATGGAATACACGGCCTGAACACATTGCGCTGAACATTGAGGGAGGTGACGCAGCAGATCATGAATAACAAAGACTGGAGACAAAAACTGAAATCAATGTTCCAAGCACCTGAAAAAGGTGAAGGGAAACCAAAATTAACGAAGCACCATTACTTACTGCTTGTCTTCATCATCGGCGTGTCATTCATGTTAGTCAGTCAGATTCTGTCACCGCCATCAAGCAAACAAGAGGCTGCTGTTCCTGCGTCTAAAAAAACATCCTCAGAAGAGCAGGCGGTGTTCAAACCATCCTCTTCAGGTAAGTCAAACAACTCGATAGAGGATGTTGAACAAGAATACGAAAATCAGCTAAAAGAGATTTTAGAAACGATCATTGGTGTTGAGGATGTATCCATTGTGGTAAATGTAGACGCAACTTCTTTAAAAGTGTTTGAAAAAAACAAATCCAATAAAAGCACTACGACCGAGGAAACAGACAAAGAAGGCGGCGTGCGAAGTGTCACGGATCAAACAAAAGAAGAAGAGATTGTCATTATTAAAAATGGCAATGAAGAAACACCTGTTGTTGTCCAAACGAAAAAGCCAGACATTCGAGGTGTCCTCGTTGTTGCTCAAGGAGTAGACAACGTTCAAATAAAGAAAACCATCATTGAAGCGGTTACACGAGTGCTTGATGTACCGAGCCATAGAGTGGCTGTTGCCCCTAAAAAAATCAAGGAGGATTCGGAATGATGTTAAAAAAACAAACGGTTTGGCTATTAACGATGCTAAGTTTAGTTGTCGTATTAAGTGTGTACTATATCATGTCTCCACAAGGTGAGAATGCTGTGACAGTAGAAGATACAAAATCAAAAGGAATGGAAGAGAAAAAGGCTGAGCCAGAAAAAGGGACTGACAAAGGAACCGAAAAGAACGCAGAAGAGAAATCAACTGACAAAGAAACCAATGCGAAACAAGAAGATGTTGAAACAAGTGGAGAAGAAGGAAAGGCTGTTTCAGAGCAGACCGACGATGAACTTTTCACAACCTACAGACTTGAACTGGAAGATAAGCGCAGCAAGCAGCGTGAAGAGTATAACGAAATCGTGTCTAGCGATGATGCAACAGCGCAAGAGAAAAGTGAAGCTTATGATCAAATGACAGCACTTAGTGAGGCAGAAGGAACAGAGCGTCAGCTGGAGACATTAATCAAAACAAAAGGATATAAAGATGCGCTCGTCAGTGCAGAAGGAGATAAAGTGAACATCACGGTTCGTTCTGATAAAAAATCAAAGTCCCAAGCAGCAGATATTATTGATTTGGTCACAAAAGAAATGAGAGGGCTTGATAACGTAGCCGTCACTTTTGAGCCATCGAATCAATAAAAAATGCACAAGCGCCCTTTTCTGAAAAGGGCGTTTTTTCATGCGGGTTGACGCCCTTTTTCAGGTGCTTGTGCGAGGTGTCTCATCACATTAATAGTTGAATTCAACGAAATCCTCCTGTAAGATGGTTATAGTATGTACTTTTAGTACTAGCCTATAAAAAAAGATAAATCCATACATAGGGGTGCAAATCCATGTTAAAAATTGAAGAGATTCATGAACTAATTAAATTAATTGACGAATCAACAATTGATGAATTTACGTACGAAAACGAAGGTGCAAAAATCAAGTTAAAGAAAAATAAAGAAGTCGTTCAGCAAGTTGCGGCACAAGCACCAGTGGCTCCTGTCCAAGCAGCTCCAGCTCAACAAGCTCCTAAAGCACAAGCTCCAGCTCAGACCGAAGCCCCTGCACAAGAGAAAGCCGCGTCTGAAAACCTGCATAAAATCACATCCCCAATGGTTGGCACATTTTACGCTTCTTCTTCACCAGAAGCAGATCCATATGTGACAACAGGTTCTAAAGTGAAGGAAAACTCAGTTGTATGTATCGTTGAAGCGATGAAACTGTTTAATGAAATCGAAGCAGAAGTAAAAGGCGAAATCGTCGAAGTATTAGCTGAAAACGGTCAGCTTGTAGAATTCGGACAACCCCTCTTTCTAGTGAAAGCAGAGTAAGGAGTACGATCATGATTAAAAAGCTATTAATTGCAAACAGAGGAGAAATCGCAGTTAGAATCATCCGTGCTTGTAAAGAGCTTGGAATTGAAACAGTTGCGGTATTTTCTGAAGCGGATCGTGATGCGCTGCATGTTCAAATGGCTGATGAAGCATATTGCATCGGACCGACTGCTTCAAAAGATAGTTATTTAAATGTAACAAATATTGTCAGTGTGGCAAAACTAACAGGTACAGATGCCATCCATCCAGGATATGGTTTCCTTGCTGAAAATGCAGACTTTGCAGAGCTTTGCGAGGAATGTAATGTCATCTTTGTTGGACCAACTGCGTCAGCAATTTCCAAAATGGGAACGAAAGATGTGGCAAGAGAAACAATGAAGCAAGCTGGTGTTCCAATTGTCCCTGGTTCTCAAGGAATTGTAAAAGATCTTGATGATGCTGTTTCAACAGCAGCTGGTATTGGGTATCCTGTCATTATTAAAGCAACTGCAGGGGGCGGTGGTAAAGGTATCCGTGTGGCTCGCACAGAAGAAGAGCTCATTAACGGTGTCACCATCACGCAGCAGGAAGCAGCACAAAACTTCGGGAACCCAGGTGTCTATTTGGAGAAATTCATTGAAGACTTTAGACACGTTGAAATTCAAGTCCTTGCTGATCAGCATGGGAATACCATTCACTTAGGTGAACGTGATTGTTCTATCCAAAGAAGAATGCAAAAGCTTCTGGAAGAAACGCCATCACCTGCACTAAATGCAGATATTCGTGAGCAAATGGGTGAAGCTGCCGTAAAAGCAGCCGAAGCTGTTGAATACACAGGTGCCGGAACGGTTGAATTCATTTACGATTATAATGAAGAGAAGTTTTACTTCATGGAAATGAATACACGTATCCAAGTAGAGCATCCTGTAACGGAAATGGTCACTGGTGTTGATTTGATCAAAGAACAGATCAAAGTAGCTTCAGGTGAAAAGCTTTCCCTTACGCAAGAGGATGTCGTATACGAAGGCTGGGCGATTGAATGTCGTATTAACGCAGAGAACCCTGAGAAAAACTTCATGCCTTCTGCTGGTGAAATTAAAATGTACCTTCCGCCAGGCGGTTTAGGAGTACGTATTGATTCTGCCGCTTATCCTGGTTATGTGATTCCGCCATATTACGATAGTATGATTGCGAAAGTGATCACATATGGTAAAACGAGAGAAGAAGCAATAGCAAGAATGAAACGTGCGCTTCAAGAATTCGTCATTGAAGGAGTCTACACAACGATTCCATTCCACCTCAGATTACTAGAGCACGAAACATTTGTGAGCGGTAATTTTAATACGAAGTTTTTAGAAACGTATCAAATTATGAAATAATAACAGCTTTCGGAGGTGAATGATCGTGTCAGAAAACAATTTGCTTGAAATGAACCTTGATGAAGATCAATTGGGAAAAGTGCAAATTGCGCCAGAAGTGATTGAAGTCATTGCTGGGATCGCTGCATCAGAGGTCGAAGGAATTGCGGAAATGCGCGGCAACTTCGCTGCTGATGTGGCAGAACGCTTTGGGAAGAAAAATCACCGTAAAGGTGTGAAAGTAGATGTCTCTGATGAAGGCATCACAATTGATGTGTATTGTGTGGTTGAATTTGGCCTATCCATTCCAAAGGTATCCACTGCTGTTCAAGAAAATATCCGTCAAACCCTTTTAAACATGACGGCCTTAACGATTAATGAAATCAACATTCATGTCGTCGGCATTCAATTTGATACAAAAACAGCTGAAGCTGAAGTTGATCAAGAAATGTAAAAATGGTTGAAGTGAAACCAAGGAGGCATTGCCTCTTTGGTTTTTTAAAGCCCATTTTTGGGAAAATTCCACATGATGATTACGTCACGCATGGAGTGATTCGTTTTTCGTCACAGCTCGCATGGATCTTGGTGCGACTGCGGTCAAAATATGTTATGATCTCTGTATGGCTTAACGACAAGCGGATAAAGTGGTTAAAGGAGTAAATAATGAAAAGAAGAACTGCAAGAGAAAAGGCGCTACAAACATTATTTCAAATTGATGTCAGCAATATTGATCCGAAAGAGGCCATTACACATGCGCTGGATGAACAAGAATCAGATCCTTTTTTCGAGGAACTGGTTTTCGGTGTGCTCGAACAAAAGGACAAGCTCGATGACATGATTTCACAGCATCTTGTGAATTGGAAACTTGATCGTATTGCGAACGTAGACAGAGCCATTTTAAGGCTGTCTGTGTACGAAATGGTATATCAAGAAGATATCCCGGTGAGTGTTTCAATGAATGAAGCCATTGAACTTGCTAAATTGTTCGGTGACGATAAGGCGCCGAAATTTGTAAATGGTGTACTTTCAAACATTAAAAACGACCTAAAGCAGTAATAGGAGGATTCGACATGACAGCAACAATCATCGATGGGAAAGAAACAGCAAAAGAAAAGCGTGAACAATTAGCAAAAGAAGTAGAAGAGCTAAAACAAAAAGGAGTCACACCTGGTCTTGCCGTTATTCTAATCGGTGATGATCCGGCTTCACTTTCTTACGTACGCGGGAAGAAAAAAGCAGCAGAAGCCATGGGCATGCATTTCCAGCTTGATCATTTAGATGCTTCTTTAACAGAAGAGGAATTGCTAAAGATGATTGATCAGTACAATGCAAATGATCAATTCCACGGAATTCTTGTTCAGCTTCCACTGCCAAAACATATTTCTGAAAAAGCCGTCATTGAACGAATTTCACCAGAGAAAGACGTAGATGGTTTTCATCCGCTGAATATCGGGAAAATGCTACTTGGAGAAGACACATTCCTCCCTTGCACACCAGCTGGTATTGTTGAATTATTGAACAAAACAGGTGTGGATCTCTCTGGAAAAGAAGTGGTCGTTGTAGGACGAAGCAATATCGTCGGCAAACCAGTTGGACAATTGCTATTAAACGAAAATGCAACCGTCACCTACTGTCATTCAAGAACGGCGAACATTTCAGAACATACGTTAAAAGCGGACATTTTAGTTGTTGCCGTCGGTCGAGCAAACTTTATTAAAGCTGACCAAATTAAAGAAGGCGCGATTGTCATTGATGTAGGAGTCAATCGTCTAGAAACGGGGAAACTTGTAGGGGACGTTGACTTTGAAGCAGCAAAAGAAAAAGCTTCTTACATCACACCAGTCCCTGGCGGAGTGGGTCCAATGACAATTACGATGCTTGCACACAATACGGTTAAATCAGCAAAACGTACATTATCATAAGCTTGATCCATTCATCCACCTGCGTGCTGCCGGTGGATGAATGTGCGTTTTTGAAGAGGAGGAATACGTCATGAGTGAAAAAGCCTTTGTGACGGTCACAGCCCTTACAAAATACATAAAAAGAAAATTTGATGTTGACCCTCATTTAGAAGATATTTGGATCAAAGGTGAGTTATCAAATGTGAAGATTCATTCAAGAGGTCATGTTTATTTCACCTTAAAGGACGAAAATGCACGTATGCAAGCTGTTATGTTCCAGCGCTCCGCGTCCAAGCTGCCTTTTTCACCAAAGAGCGGAATGAAAGTGTTCGTACGTGGCGGAATTCAAGTCTACGAACCGAGCGGAAGCTATCAATTATATGCAAAAGAAATGCAGCCTGATGGTGTTGGTGCTCTTCATCTTGCCTATGAAGAGCTGAAGAAGAAACTAGCAAGTGAAGGCTTATTTGATGAGCGCTATAAAAAAACAATTCCTGAATTTCCAGAGGTTGTTGGTGTCATTACATCCCCAACAGGAGCAGCTGTTCGAGATGTCATTACCACGATCAATCGGCGCTATCAGCAGGCCAAGATCATTGTGCTTCCGGCATTAGTCCAAGGAGAAAATGCTCCGCGTTCGATTGTGGAACGGATTAAAGAAGCCAATGAAAAACAGCTTTGTGATGTCTTGATTGTCGGGAGAGGCGGAGGATCGATTGAAGAACTTTGGGCCTTTAATGAAGAAGCAGTCGCAAGAGCGATCTTCGCATCAGACATTCCAATCATTTCTGCAGTTGGGCACGAAACAGACTTTACCATTAGTGATTTCACTGCAGACATGAGAGCACCCACACCAACAGGAGCAGCAGAACTAGCTGTTCCAAGCACCGCTGATTTAATTGAACGAATCAAATCAATCGACATTCGGTTAACAAGAGCGGTGAAAAATCGAACGTCACAAGCAAAAGACCGTCTTGTGGCACTTCAATCCTCTTATGCTTTCCGTTTTCCAAAGCGATTACAAGAGCAAAAAGAGCAGCAATTTGATATGGTATTTGATCGTTTTCAAAAACAGCTGACAAGACAAATGGAACAAAAACGCAGTCAACTTGACCGCCAAACATATAGACTGAAGCCGCTTCATCCAAAAGAGCAGCTGCTTCAGGCGAAAAAACGTCACGCCAATGAAACAGAACAGCTCGTTCGGAGCATGAATGTGCAAATGAAAACAATTCATTCGCAGTTCCAATCGGTTCTTGGTAAACTAAATGCATTAAATCCACTTCAAGTCATGGAAAGAGGCTATAGTTTAGCCTATAAAGAAGATGAGCTCATTAAAAGTGTGAATCAAGTAGAAACGAAGGATCAACTGACGATTACAATGAAGGATGGACGTCTGATTTGTGAGGTTATTGAGAAGGAGGGCAATCATCATGACAGAATCAAATAAACAAAAAGAAGAACAAATGACATTTGAAGAGGCCATGAAAGGACTTGAAGAGATTGTGGGAAAGCTCGAAGAAGGCGATGTACCGCTAGAACAAGCTATCCACTATTTCCAAGAGGGTATGACGCTCTCAAAACTTTGCCATGAAAAATTACAGCATGTTGAAAAGCAAATGGATTTCATTTTAAAAGAGGACGGTGAACTGGCTCCTTTTTCAGTGAAGGAGGCAGATGCTGGTGACAAGTAACTTAAACGAATTTTTAACAACACGAAAACAAGCAATTGAAGATTATTTATTTACATATGTGCAGGAATTGTCTATTCCAGAAGAGCTGAAATCTTCTATGCTTTATTCTCTGAAAGCTGGCGGAAAAAGACTGCGTCCTGTGCTTGTTCTTGCTCTTTTAAATGCGTATGGAAAAAGGGAAGAAGACGGTATACCAGTAGGCTGTGCAGTGGAAATGATTCATACGTATTCGTTGATACATGATGATCTTCCTTGTATGGACGATGATGATCTGCGCAGAGGAAAGCCGACCAACCATAAAGTATACGGCGAGGCAACAGCTGTTCTTGCAGGTGATGCGCTGCTCACTGAAAGCTTCCGTCTGATCACATCGCAATTATCTGACGATGTACCTGCTGATCAAAAGCTTCGAATCATCGATGAACTTGTTACATCAGCAGGTGCACTCGGAATGGTTGGCGGGCAATTTGATGATATGGAAGCAGAACAGAAACAAATCCCTCTTTCTGAATTAGAATCGATTCATGCCCGCAAAACAGGAAAGCTACTCACCTTTAGTGTGGTTGCTGGTGCGATACTGGCAGGTGCACCTGATGATGAGATCGAAAAGCTGAGAGAATTCAGCTATCATATTGGCATTGCTTTTCAAATCCGTGATGATATTTTAGATCTTGAAGGCAGCGAAGAGAAAATAGGAAAGCGGATCGGCTCCGATACAGCAAATGAAAAGTCGACATATCCTTCTTTATTAACGCTTTCAGGAGCAAAAGAAAAGCTGGATGAACATATCACTCGTGCGAAAGAAATTGTCTCAAATCTTGAGTTGGAGCAAAACTTGCTGCATGATTTATGCGATCTGATTGCCTCACGAGATCACTAAGAACAGCCTAGATTTGAGGGTCCTCGAGCAATTGTGGTAAACTGTAAACAGTTTATCATGATGAGACAACTCTTATTCCTGAATTGGTTTTCATAGGAATAAGGCATTATATATGTAGATAGAAATTTTGTTGAAAGCGAGTTGATCCTGATTGGATCTTTTATCAATAAAAAATCCAACGTTTCTAAAAGGAATGTCAAATGCAGAATTAGAGGAGCTGAGTGCGGACATTCGCACGTTTTTAATTGAGTCGTTAGCGAACTCTGGTGGGCACATTGGTCCAAACCTTGGTGTCGTTGAACTTACTGTTGCACTTCACAAAGTATTTGACAGCCCGAAAGACAAATTTCTTTGGGATGTTGGACATCAATCTTACGTTCACAAGCTGTTAACTGGAAGAGGCGCCGAGTTTGATACGCTTCGTCAATATAAAGGGCTCTGCGGTTTCCCCAAACGAAATGAAAGTGAACATGATGTTTGGGAGACTGGACACAGTTCAACCTCATTATCTGGTGCAATGGGAATGGCGGCAGCGCGTGACATTAAAGGAACAGATGAATACATTCTCCCGATTATCGGCGATGGTGCACTAACCGGCGGTATGGCGTTAGAAGCACTGAACCATATCGGGGATGAAAAAAAAGACATGATTGTGATCTTAAACGACAATGAAATGAGTATTGCGCCAAACGTTGGTGCGATCCATACAATGCTTGGCAGACTACGTACAGCTGGTAAATACCAATGGGTAAAGGACGAGCTTGAATATTTATTCAAGCGTATCCCAGCAGTAGGTGGGAAGCTTGCTGCAACAGCAGAACGTATCAAGGACAGTCTGAAATATTTGCTTGTTTCTGGTATGTTCTTTGAGGAAATGGGCTTTACTTACTTAGGACCAGTAGATGGACATTCCTATGAAGATTTGTTTGAGAATCTTGAATACGCAAAGAAAACAAAAGGCCCGGTTCTCCTTCATGTCATCACGAAAAAAGGAAAAGGCTATAAGCCGGCCGAATCTGATAAGATCGGCACATGGCACGGAACAGGCCCATACAAAATCGACACAGGTGACTTTGTAAAACCGACAGCAGCTGCACCGTCATGGAGTGGTCTCGTCAGTGAAACCGTCAGAAAGCTTGCACGGGAAGATGAGCGGATTGTCGCGATTACACCTGCAATGCCCGTTGGCTCAAAGCTTGAAGGATTTGCAAAAGAATTCCCTGAGCGAATGTTTGATGTTGGAATTGCAGAGCAGCACGCTGCAACAATGGCAGCCGGACTTGCTACACAGGACATGAAGCCATTTTTAGCGATTTATTCAACGTTCCTTCAAAGAGCCTATGATCAAGTGCTGCATGATATTTGCCGTCAAAATCTCAATGTGTTCATTGGAATTGACCGTGCAGGTCTTGTCGGTGCAGATGGAGAAACACATCAAGGTGTGTTTGACATTGCTTTCATGCGTCATATGCCGAATATGGTTCTCATGATGCCAAAGGATGAAAATGAAGGACAGCATATGGTCAACACAGCCATTCAATATGATGATGGTCCAATCGCCATGCGCTTCCCGCGTGGAAATGGACTAGGCGTCAAAATGGATGAACAGCTGAAAACCATCCCAATTGGTTCTTGGGAAGTTCTTCGTCCCGGGAAAGATGCTGTCATTTTAACATTCGGTACAACCATTAAAATGGCGCTGCAGGCAGCAGAAGAACTGCAAAAAGAAGGTAAATCAATCCGTGTTGTCAATGCACGTTTCATTAAGCCTCTTGATGAAGGCATGTTAAATGAGATACTGTCTGAAGGTTTGCCAATTTTAACAATAGAAGAAGCGGTGCTTCAAGGTGGATTTGGCAGCAGCGTATTAGAATATATTCACGACAAAAAAGCGTCTCATATAAAAGTAGAACGTATGGGCATTCCAGATGAATTTATTGAGCATGGAAGTGTCGATGCGCTACTTGAGGAAATTGGACTGACGAAAACGCAGGTTGCTGAAACGTTACGTGACCTGCTTCCCGCAGCACCAAGAAAAGGAATTGGATCATGACATCAAAGAAAGAACGACTTGACGTTTTATTAGTCGAACAAGGACTAATGGAAACGAGAGAGAAAGCAAAACGCGCCATTATGGCAGGGATCGTTTATTCAAATGAAAACCGTTTGGATAAGCCAGGAGAAAAAATCGCTCGTGATACCCCGCTGACTGTGAAGGGGAATCCGCTGAAATATGTCAGCCGAGGTGGGCTAAAGCTCGAAAAGGCACTTCAAGAATTTGATTTAACCGTTGAAGGAAAGCTTTTAATTGATATCGGCTCATCAACAGGGGGATTTACAGATTGCGCACTCCAAAATGGAGCAGTCAAATCCTATGCTGTGGATGTTGGCTACAATCAGCTTGCGTGGAAATTACGACAGGATGATCGGGTGATCGTCATGGAACGCACCAACTTCCGCCATTCTGTTCCGGCAGATTTCACCGAAGGATTACCAGAGGTTGCATCTATTGATGTATCATTTATCTCGCTCAAACTCATTCTGCCCGCATTAAAGCATATTCTTATCCCAGGCGGCGACTGTATTGCGCTAGTGAAGCCGCAGTTTGAAGCGGGCAGAGAGCTTGTTGGAAAAAAAGGCATTGTGCGAGAACCTTCTGTACATCTTGGTGTGCTAGAAGAAATGAATCAATTTGCTGCAAAAGAAGGCTATGATGTAAAGGATGTTTCGTTTTCACCCATTACAGGCGGAGATGGAAATATCGAATTTCTCCTCCACTTGGTCCTGCATCCCGATCAAGAAGAGAATACGGCACTTCCAGTATCTGAACTTGAAAAAGTCGTCAAAGAAGCCCATGCCGTATTGAAAGAAAAGAAAAACAGTCCTGAGCCGGCTGACACATGAATTATTGAAACAAAAGGAATAATAGCTCGCTATTATTCCTTTTTACATGGTCAAAAGATCAGAATTGACCGTTTCTCACGTAATGCTTGTTTTTTGAAGTGTGCATCATATAACATAGAACGTAAAGACAAACTGAGATTCTAACGTCTAGGGGGGTCAAAATGAACAAAGGTCAAAGACATATTAAGATTAGAGAAATTATCGCAAGCCAAGAAATCGAAACACAAGACGAATTAGTCGATATTTTGAAAGCGGATGGATATAACATCACACAGGCGACCGTATCAAGAGATATCAAAGAACTGCATTTAGTCAAAGTGCCAACAAATAACGGAACATATAAATACAGCCTTCCTGCAGATCAGCGGTTTAACCCGCTATCAAAATTAAAGCGTTCCTTAATGGACGCATTTATTAAAATGGATGCTGCCAGTCATTTAATCGTTCTAAAAACAATGCCTGGGAACGCTCAAGCCATCGGTGCTTTAATGGATAATTTAGATTGGGAAGAAATTATGGGAACCATTTGTGGGGATGATACCATCTTAATCATTTGCCGCACGCCAGATGATACGGATACCGTTTCGTCTAAAATTTTAGAACTTCTATAAAGAGATCAGGTTTACAAAAAGAGGTGTCAAATGAGTGTTAGCAGAACTAACCATTAAAAACTTTGCAATCATTGAGGAGTTAACGGTTTCGTTTGAAAAAGGACTCACAGTTCTAACAGGGGAAACAGGTGCCGGAAAATCAATCATGATTGACGCTGTCTCACTTCTCGTAGGGGGAAGAGGATCATCCGAATTTGTCCGTTATGGTGAAAAAAAAGCAGAGCTGGAAGGTCTTTTTCTTGTACCAGCAGATCATCCTGTATTTGCTCTTTGCGAGGAGCAAGGAATTGATGCATCTGATGAAATGATGATTCTTCGCCGTGATATCAATCAAAGCGGGAAAAGCATTTGCCGCATTAATGGTAAGCTTGTCACCATCTCGCTTTTAAGAGAAGTTGGCCGTCTTTTGCTTGATATACATGGACAGCACGATAATCAGCTGTTAATGGAAGATGAAAATCATTTACATTTGCTTGATCAATTTGGAGCAGAAGAAATTGCACCTGCTCTCTCGCAGTATCAAGAAGCGTATGATCAATATATGAAGACGGCGCAAAAACTCAAACAGCTGTCTGAAAATGAACAGGAAATGGTTCACCGGTTAGACTTATTGCAATTTCAGCTGGAAGAGATTGAAGCGGCACAATTAGAGCCTGGGGAAGATGAGAAGCTTCAAGAGGAACGTCATCAAATCAGCAATTTTGAAAAAATCTTTTCCTCACTTCAAAACGCATATAATGCTCTGCGTAATGAGCAGGGAGGACTTGATTGGGTTGGGATGGCTTCAAGCGAGCTTGAGCAAGTTTCTGAGATCAACGACGATCTGAAAAAGCTCTCTGAGCAAGTGTCAAACTCCTATTATTTATTAGAAGATTCTACTTTTCAAATGCGCAGCATGCTTGATCAATTAGAATTTGACCCAGCCCGTCTTGATTTTATTGAGTCTAGACTAAATGAGATGAAGCAGCTGAAGCGAAAATACGGCACAACCGTTGAGGAAATTTTAGAATATGCGGCTAAGATTGAAGAGGAGATAGACCAAATCCAAAATCGAGACAGCCATTTGCAGACACTTAAAAACAAACTTGATGCGATAAGCCGGGATGCATTGCTTGAAGCGCTTAACGTGTCAGAGCTCCGTAAAAAATGGGCGAAAAAACTGGCGAAGCACATTCAAGCTGAATTGAAGGATTTATATATGGAGAAGTCTTCTTTTGATACCGCTTTTTCGATTCGATATGCACCTTTTGGCAGTACGGACTGCCCGCTTTTAGATGGAAAACCCGTACAGCTCGGGAAAAACGGCATAGATCAAGCGCAATTTGTCATTTCAACAAATCCGGGTGAACCGATGAAATCTTTGTCAAAAGTAGCATCTGGAGGAGAAATTTCACGTGTCATGCTGGCAGTGAAAAGTATTTTCTCAGCGAAACAAGAAGTGACGTCCATTATATTTGATGAAGTGGATACGGGCGTTAGCGGCAGAGTCGCACAAGCCATTGCTGAAAAAATTTATAAAGTAGCAGCAGGCTCACAAGTACTCTGTATTACCCATCTGCCGCAAGTCGCAGCAATGGCTGATACACATCTTTTTATTTCTAAACGCGCTAAAGCTGGCAGAACAATGACGAACGTCAAACCACTCAGTGATGATGAAAAAGTGAGTGAAATTGGCCGAATGATTGCTGGTGTAGAAGTCACTGAGCTCACAAAACAGCATGCAAAAGAATTACTGCACCAAGCAAATGATGTCAAAACGACAGGGTAGCTGAAACAACAGCTGCCTTTTTTATATTGTCTCATATTCGCCGTATATACGCATGAAATTGTCTTTTTCTTTTATCAATTTATCCAATCATTTTCTAAAGGTGTCGGTTATAAATCCTCGCTAAGAAGGCAAAAGTAAAGATGTAGCCAAAACATTAATGTTCTGGTGTGGGTAAGGAGCGAGGAGAGTGAAAAATGAATGCCCGAAAAGATGAGAAAAGCCATTGGTGTGATTCTCCTTGTTTCTTTAATAAGTACAGGGTTTATGAGCATAGTGAAGGAATATATCAGCATTCCAACAACTGTCGCAGTATTTGAACACGAGAAGCATTCGATTGATACATCCATTGAAGCGTCAGCCAATGCTTCTTCACCAGCCTTTAGTCTTTCAGAGAAAAAGAATCAACTTGAAGTAACGGGACAAAAGGCGGGAAAAGCCGAAATTGTTTATGATTTTAAAGGATTTCCTATTAAGAAAACAAAAGTCGATGTTCTTCCCGAATTAAAAGTCATTCCTGGAGGACAATCCATTGGCGTCAAACTCCACTCTGTCGGAGTTCTCGTTGTCGGTTTTCATCAAATCACAACAGCAGACGGCAAAAAATCACCAGGTGAAGCTGCAGGCATTCAATCAGGGGATATGATCATTGAGATCAATGGTCAGAAAATGGAGAAGATGAATGACCTCACCCCATTTATTCAGAAAGCCGGAAAAACGGGGGAAACCCTTCATTTACTCATAAAAAGAGACCATAAAACCTTTCAAACGACATTAACACCCGCTAAAGATTCAAGTGAAGGTACTTATCGAATTGGTCTTTATATTCGTGACTCCGCAGCAGGAATCGGGACGATGACCTTCTTTGAACCATCTTCTAAAAAATATGGCGCCCTTGGGCATGTGATTTCTGACATGGATACAAAAAAACCAATCGTGGTCGACAATGGTGAAATTGTCAGATCAACTGTCACATCCATTGAAAAAGGGACAGGAGGCAACCCTGGAGAAAAATTGGCCAGGTTTTCTTCCGAAAGAAAAACGATAGGTGATATTTCACGTAACAGTCCATTCGGTATATTTGGTACGTTAACCGAAAAACTTGAAAATCATGTAGCAGACAAACCACTTCCAGTCGCATTATCAAATGAAGTAAAAGAAGGTCCAGCCGAAATATTAACGGTCGTGGACCATGATAAAGTAGAGAAATTTGATATTAAAATCGTCAGCACAACACCACAAAAATTCCCGGCAACAAAAGGAATGGTGCTTAAAGTAACAGATGAACGCTTATTAAGCAAAACGGGCGGGATCGTTCAAGGAATGAGCGGTAGTCCGATCATCCAAAATGGCAAAGTCATTGGAGCGGTCACTCACGTGTTCGTCAATGACCCGACAAGCGGATACGGCGTACACATTGAATGGATGCTGTCAGAAGCAGGAATTGACCTTTATCAAAAAAACAAAAAAGCAAGCTGATGAAAAACTGCCGCGAATCTTCCGGCAGTTTTTTTCTACCCTTTCTTTCTCTTCCATCATGTTATAAAATAAGGAAAAAGAGATTTTTCGACAAAATGGAAAACAGTGTGTTGTCAAATTGCAATAATCGTCGATTCATTAAGAAAAACGTAGAAAAAGCTAGATAATGCTCTATTATTCGGAAAATTAAACTTTTTTAAAGGGGATAGCATGGTTTTGTCGAATTGAACACTCAGAAGAGAAATGCAAAAGACTAAGGAATCGACATTGGGGAGGAAAGAACGTGGAGAAAATTAAAGTGTGTGTAGCTGATGACAATCGAGAACTTGTTGGCCTTTTGACAGAGTATATTGAGGGACAGGAAGATATGGAAGTACTTGGCGTGGCGTATAATGGTCAGGAATGTCTGACATTATTTAAAGATAAAGAGCCCGACGTTCTCCTCTTAGATATTATCATGCCTCATTTAGACGGTCTTGCTGTACTGGAACGCCTCCGTGAAAACAATGAAATGACCAAACAGCCAAGTGTCATTATGCTGACGGCTTTCGGACAAGAAGACGTAACGAAAAAAGCAGTCGATTTGGGCGCATCCTATTTCATTTTGAAACCATTCGATATGGAAAACCTCGTAGGTCATATTCGTCAAGTCAGTGGAAACGGCACACAAGTCAGCCATCGATCTTCATCTATCCAAAACAGTGTCCTTCGCAGCAAACCTGAACCGAAACGTAAGAACTTAGATGCGAGCATTACGACGATTATTCATGAGATTGGCGTGCCAGCTCATATTAAAGGCTATTTATACTTAAGAGAAGCCATTTCGATGGTGTACAATGATATTGAACTACTCGGCAGTATTACAAAAGTATTGTACCCAGACATTGCAAAGAAATTTAACACGACAGCCAGCAGGGTAGAACGAGCGATTCGTCATGCCATTGAAGTGGCTTGGAGCAGAGGGAATATTGACTCCATTTCGTCACTCTTTGGCTACACAGTCAGCATGTCAAAAGCCAAACCGACCAATTCAGAATTTATTGCGATGGTGGCTGATCGTCTGCGTTTAGAGCATAGAGCAAGCTAAAATCAACGTCCATAAAAAAACGTTTCTTCAATGAGGCGTTTTTTTATTTTTGTAAAATATTGCTAAAAAATGGTTATGTTGATAAAATCATCTTTAATGTTTAAATTGGACAAACGGGTCGCTTTATTTTCAGAATAAAATGAAAAATAAAGCATGAAAGAAATGAATAGGACATAAAATAGTGGTAATCAGCTACGCTAATCAATTGGCTTATAGAAGAAGAAAACGCTCATTCGTAAGAAAAAGGATGAGAGGAAAAGGTCTTATGTAATTAGTAAATAAAGTAAATGAGATCGAAAGTTCTATTTCTATTGACCTGATTGGTTGGCGTTTTAAAGTCACTGGCTTCTTAGAGATTGTGCCATTTGAACTGAATATTCCCATTGTCGAATTTAATAATTTTCACATTCTTTTACTATGCTATAATAATGAAAAGAAGAGGGTGAGGTTATGGGAAAGCTGAAAATCCACTCTGCTGAGGTTGCGAACGAAATTAGCAAGTGGACGAGGGTCATTTCTCAGAATGACCTAGAAAAATCTGCTGTCTATAAAGAGAAAATTCAGAATTTGCTAAAAAATACAGATGAGGATCGAGAAGTTCTTCTTTATTATCAGCTAGTCGACGGCAGACATGAAATGTTACTTGGAAATATTGAAAAAGCCAATCAGATTATGAAAAGTGTCGGAACGCTGGATGAAAAAGCAGATGACATTATTAATTTTTATTTTTACTTTTATAAAGGCCAATATGCTGCCTATGTCAAAAAATATGATGAGGCGATTAGTTTTTATAAGATTGCTGAGCAGCGGCTAAAACGTGTGAATGAAGATCTTGAAGTCGGAACTTTTCATCATAAAGTCGCTTCCATTTATTACGAACTGAAGCAAAATTTCATTTCCATTAATCATATTAAAAAAGCCATTGATACATTTAAAGCGCATGAAGAATATACCGCACAGGCGATTGACAGCTTGATCTTACATGCGAGCAACTGTATTGATTTACTACAGTTTGATGAAGCTGAGGAAAAGTACCAAGAGGCACTTGAGAAAAGTAAGCGCATTAACAATGAAGTGCTGATTGGGAAGTGCTATCACAATTTAGCGGTTCTTTATTACGCAAAACCTGATTATGAAAAAAGTGCGCAATACGCCAAAAAAGGGATGAGCATTCAAATTCATCGCGACAATAGCCATTATTTCATCCAATCTTTATATGTTCTCGCAAATGCCTTAGTTCATTTAGGAGATCATGAGGCGAAAGAATATATTAAAGAGGGGATTCAATATAGCTGCGATATCCAAAATAATGAATATATAGTAAAATTTGAAATTTTGGATTTGATGTGCGAAAATAGTGGAGCAGCAGACGTATTCTCTGAAAAATTAGACTACATAGAAAAAAATAGATTATATGTGGAGCTTGAGGATTTGTCTGAACAAATATCGAAATACTTCAAGGAACGAAATGATTATCAAAATGCCATTCGTTTTCTTGAAAAGAAATTCGATGCGCAAATACTTCAAAAGAAAGTGGAGGTTATCTTATGAAAAAGTTGTTGTTAGGTGTAACAATCGTTACAGCAGTCGCAGTTGTTTCTTCCCTTTTTGCTCTTGACGCAGAGACGACAGAGCAAGCCATCAGAGCGATTACGTGATCGAATTTACCTGTCAACCTCTTCTCTCTTATTAGAAGAGGTTTTTTTATGTGCTCAAACTGGCAAAACGAAAAAAGACACGTCATAATATAGGTAATCATCATATTTAGAGGTGGCATATGACGAAAATTTTTGCGCATAGAGGCTTTAAAGGAAACTATCCAGAGAACACGATGATTGCCTTTGAGCACGCACTCCATTCTGGAGCGGATGGAATTGAGCTTGATGTTCAGCTCACCAAAGACGGCAGGCTGGCTGTTATTCACGATGAAAAACTGAACCGAACGACCAATATGAAAGGGTTAGTGAAAGACTATACATATGAAGAGTTAAAAAGAGGAGATGCCAGTCATTCTTTCTATGAAGAAACGGGTGCGGTCACCATTCCTCTTTTAGAAGAAGTATTAGAGTTAGTGACGCAGAGATCATCCTTTATGATCAACATTGAATTAAAAAACTCTATTTATCGATATCCAGGGATTGAAGAAAAAGTAAAAGAGCAAATTGAGCACTTTCAAATAGAGGATCGAGTGCTTGTCTCATCATTTCATCACGGCAGCTTAGCTCTTTTTCACAAGCTGATGCCGCACATTGAACTGGCGGTCCTCACGATGGATGTGATTCATCAGCCGGAGATGTATTTAAAAACAATCCCGGCAAAGGGGTACCATCCGAATATAAAGGGTGCTGGGGTGACAAAAGAAGTTGTATCCGCTCTCCATGCGGACCAACAAGTGATCAGACCGTTTACTGTAAACAGTGAGAAGCAAATAAAAAATATGTTGACCTTGGGTGTTGATGGAATCTTTACTGATTTTCCTGATCGAGCCGTCAAAATAAGAGAAGAAATGAAATAAAGACCTGCTATCAACAGCGGGTCTTTTTCATGATTACCTTTGCTTAAAACGAGTTGTTACTTTATTTCGTTTACGGTCTCTATATAAAATAAATCCTGCAACAACATAAAGACCTCCCCCTAAAAATAACAACCCTGCAATTCCTTGCAGCCATAAATATGGAAATGGTGCAATGATGATGCCGAAAACAGTGTCACGCAGCAGCTTAATGCCAAGTGCTGCAAAGGCTCCAGGTATTAAAATAATCACTAATGCCAGTATTCTCCCCATCAAATGTCCCCTTAAACGTCATTTACTTCCATTGTCTAATTCAAAAAATATTTTGTCAAGAAAGGAAAACGTGGTAATATAGGTGTTGTGCAATTTTTTGCAACGGAAAAATATGGTGTGCAAAATTTTTCATATAAAGGGGTAACGGGATGCAGAGAGTCTTGATTGTCGGTGCAGGACAAGGTGGATCAGCACTGCTTGAAACATTGCTGAAAACAAATACGGTTCAAATCATTGCGATCGCCGACCTTGATCTCGAGGCACCGGGGATGGATGAAGCGAAAAAGAATGGAATTGAGACGACGACGGATTGGAAAGAATACATAAAAGATGACATTGATATCATCATTGAAACCACAGGCAGTTCTGCTGTACTGAAGGAACTAATTGAACAAAAACCAGAGCATGCTGTGATTGTGCCAAGCTCGATGGCATATGTCATGTCAGAATTAATGGCAGAGAAACAACAGCTTATTCAAATATTGAAGGAACAAACCTATAAACATGACCGCATTTTTAATGCAACGAATGATGGCATGATTTTTATTAATATGGATGAAGAAGTGGTCCTGTTTAATCGATCGGCTGCCAAAATGGTGGGGTGTTCGCAAAAGGATGCGATTGGCCGTCACATTCGAGAAGTGATTCCGAACACGAAACTTCCCGATATATTAAGGTCAAGGGAGCCGGAATTTAACCAAAAGCAATTTTTGAATCAGCAAATTCAAATTGTGACCACCCGTCTGCCGATTATTGATGACGCGGGGAGAATGTTAGGTGCTTTATCCATCTTTAAAGACATTACAGATGCGGTGGAGCTTGCGGAAGAAGTGACAAACCTCAAAGAAGTAAGAACGATGCTTGAGGCGATTATTCAATCATCAGATGAAGCCATATCGGTTGTCGATGAGCAGGGGAAAGGTATTTTGATCAACCGTGCTTATACGAAAATGACCGGTTTAACGGATAAAGAGGTCGTAGGTAAACCAGCTGGTGCTGATATTTCCGAAGGGGAAAGCATGCACTTAAAGGTGCTTGAAACAAGAAGACCTGTTCGTGGCGTCAGAATGAAGGTTGGTCCAAATAAAAAAGATGTCATCGTCAATGTAGCACCTGTTATTGTGGACGGCATTCTAAAAGGCAGTGTCGGCGTCATTCACGATGTATCCGAAATTCAATCATTGACGAATGAATTAAATAAAGCAAGACAGCTCATCCGAACACTTGAAGCAAAGTACACATTTGAAGACATTATTGGAGAAAGTGAACAAATGCTTGTCGCACTTGAGCAGGCAAAGCTGGGTGCAAAAACGCCGGCAACCATTTTACTCCGCGGAGAATCAGGTACTGGGAAAGAGCTGTTTGCACATGCCATTCACAATGAAAGTGATCGCAAGTACAACCGCTTTGTCCGTGTCAACTGTGCTGCCTTATCAGAAACTCTTTTAGAGTCAGAACTGTTTGGCTACGAGGAAGGAGCGTTTTCTGGTGCAAGGCGAGGCGGGAAAAAAGGGCTGTTTGAAGAAGCCAATCAAGGCAGCATCTTTTTAGATGAAATCGGTGAAATGACGCCAAGTACACAAGCGAAATTGCTGCGTGTCATGCAAGAAAAAGAAATTGTTCGGGTAGGCGGAACGAAAGCGATACCGGTCGATGTGCGTGTGATCACAGCGACAAATGTCAATATTGAAAAGGCGATGGCAGAAGGGAAGTTCAGAGAGGATTTATATTATCGAATGAATAGATACCCGATATCGATCCCACCGCTCAGACAGCGTCTCGAAGATATTGAATCATTAAGTAAACGCCTCATCCAGAAGATCAATTTAGACTATGGGCGAAACGTCAGCGGCTTAACAGATCGTGCGCTTCATAGACTTCGATCATATAGCTGGCCAGGCAACGTGAGAGAGCTTGAAAATGTGCTTGGACGAGCGATGATCTTTTTGAATCCGCAAGAAGAATGGATCGATGAAGCGCATATCGCCTTCATGGAGTCAGACGAGCATGAGGAAAAAGAGCAGCAGGAACTGGCTGTTAGTCAATTTGAGGGGGAGACGCTCTCAGAGGCTGTAGAAGCATTTGAAGCGCAGCTGATCAAACAAACCCTTGAAAAACATCAATTCAATCGCACAAAAACAGCGAAAACGTTAGGGATCAGCATTCGAAATCTTTACTATAAAATGGATAAGTATCATCTTGCAAAAGATAGCATGCAGTAACATGCACGTAACCTGCAAGAAATTGCATAATTTCTTTGCGGAAAGACTTATTTTTCACACATTTCAAGCTGGCACGGAACTTGCATATAAAAAGAGGAACCGAGCACAAGGAAAGGTGGGCAAGTATGAAGCTTGACGATCTGATTATTAAAGCCTCGCAGTTGCAGAATAAAACAGCGGCTGTGGCTCATGCAGAAGACGAAGAAGTGCTTCATGCCATCAAAATGGCAATCGAACGAAAAGTCGCTCGCTTCCTGCTGGTTGGAAACAAACGCAACCTAAAGGAGCTAGTCAAACAGCATGAGATCAATGAAGACTGGATAGATATTATTCATTCAGATTCACCCGAAGAATCTGCCAAAATTGCCGTTCAGGCAGTAAGTGAAAATCATGCAGATATTCTCATGAAGGGTCATGTCCCGACAGCCGTACTGTTAAAAGCTGTCCTAAATAAAGAGTATGGGCTTCGGACAGCGAGTGTCCTTTCACATGTTGCAGCTTTCGAAGTACCAGGCTTTGACCGTTTTATCTATGTAACGGACTCTGCGATGAACATTGCGCCTGATTTAAATATGCTGAAAGAAATTACGGTGAATTCCGTTCAAGTCGCACAAGCTGTCGGAAATGATATGCCCAAAGTGGCGGTATTATCAGCGGTAGAAGTCGTAAACCCAGCGATGGATTCGACGCTCACAGCTGCAAGCCTTGCGCAAATGAATCGAAGAGGTCAAATTTCTGGCTGTCTGATTGATGGGCCGCTTGCTTTAGATAATGCCATTTCTCAAACGGCAGCTTCTCATAAAAATATTACGAGTGATGTGGCTGGTCATGCAGATATTTTGCTTGTGCCAACCATTGAAGCAGGTAACATTCTTTATAAATCTCTCATCTACTTTGCTCATGCAAAAGTGGGAGCTGTGGTGGCAGGAGCGAAAGCACCGATTGCTTTAACAAGCCGGTCTGATTCAGCTGAAAGCAAGCTCTATTCAATTGCACTTGCCATCTGTACATCAAATTAAGTGAAAGTATTAGGAGGAATAGAAAATGGAACTTTTTAAATATATGGAACAATACGATTATGAACAGCTTGTATTTTGTCAGGATGAACAGTCTGGTTTAAAAGCCATCATTGCCATTCATGATACAACACTTGGGCCAGCACTCGGCGGAACAAGAATGTGGACATATGAAAATGAAGAAGCAGCGATCGAAGATGCCTTGCGTCTTGCAAGAGGTATGACTTATAAAAATGCGGCGGCAGGGCTTAACCTTGGCGGCGGTAAAACGGTCATCATTGGCGATCCGAGAAAAGACAAGAATGAAGAAATGTTCCGTGCTTTTGGCCGTTACATTCAAGGATTAAATGGCCGTTATATCACCGCTGAAGATGTCGGTACAACGGTAGAAGATATGGATCTTATCCATGAAGAAACAGACTTTGTCACAGGCATCTCTCCTGCATTTGGTTCTTCAGGAAACCCATCTCCAGTGACTGCTTACGGTGTATATAAAGGCATGAAAGCAGCTGCAAAAGCAGCATTCGGTACAGATTCATTAGAAGGAAAAACAATTGCTGTTCAAGGTGTTGGAAACGTGGCTTACAACCTATGTAAACACCTGCATGAAGAAGGCGCACAGCTTATCGTTACTGATATCAACAAAGACTCAGTTCAGCGAGCTGTAGAAGACTTCGGTGCAAAAGCGGTAGACCCTGATGATATTTATGATCAAGAATGTGATATTTACGCACCATGTGCACTCGGTGCAACCATTAACGATGTGACGATTCCTAAATTAAAGGCAAAAGTCATTGCAGGTGCAGCGAATAACCAGCTGAGAGAAACACATCATGGAGATCTTATTCATGAAATGGGCATTGTGTACGCACCGGATTATGTGATCAATGCAGGCGGTGTGATTAACGTTGCAGATGAGCTTTATGGCTATAATGCCGATCGTGCAATGAAAAAAGTAGAAGGCATTTACCAAAACATTGAGCGAGTGATTGAAATCTCTAACCGTGATGCCATTCCAACTTATAAAGCGGCAGACCGATTGGCTGAAGAGCGAATTGAAAGAATGCGCAAATCAAGAAGCCAATTCCTGCAAAATGGTCAACATATTTTAAGTCGTCGCTAAATGGATGAATGAGTTGAAACGGAGGTTTTGTTTTTGCTGACAAAAGAATGGCGTATACTCACGATTAATCCTGGCTCTACCTCAACAAAAATCGGTGTGTTTCATAATGAACGATCTATTTTTGAAACGACATTAAGACATACAGATGAGGAAATCAAGCAGTTTCCTCATATCATTGATCAATTTTCATTCCGTAAAGAAACCATTTTAAAAACACTGCATGAACAGGGGATGAACATCTCAAAGTTTGATGCAGTTTGCGCACGCGGTGGTCTGCTTCGCCCGATTGAAGGTGGCACATATGAAGTAAATGAGCAAATGGTTGAAGATCTAAAAGAAGGGTATGCTGGCCAGCACGCCTCTAATCTAGGCGGAATCATTGCCCGAGAAATTGCACTTGGTCTTAACATCCCAGCTTTTATTGTTGATCCCGTAGTCGTAGATGAACTACAGCCAATTGCTCGTATTTCAGGACTGCCAACAATTGAGCGGAAAAGCATTTTTCATGCGTTAAATCAAAAAGCAGTCGCAAGAAAAACGGCTGCTTCGTTTGGAAAACGTTATGAAGATTTGAACATGATCATTACCCATATGGGCGGCGGAATTACGATTGGTGTACATCAAAAAGGAAAAGTCATTGATGTGAATAACGGTCTTCATGGTGAGGGTCCTTTCAGCCCAGAGCGGGCAGGTACTCTCCCAACAGGTGACCTTGTTAATTTATGCTTTTCTGGTGAATATTCGCAAGAGGAAATGCTCAAACGCATTATTGGCGAAGGCGGTCTTGCGGGCTATCTTGGCACGACAGATGCAGTAAAAGTAGAGCGAATGATTGAAGCAGGCGATGAGCGTGCGGCGCTTATTTATGAAGCGATGTGCTATCAAATTGCCAAAGAAATTGGTGCGGCTAGTGCGGTCTTAAAAGGAGCTGTAGACGTCATTGTGTTAACAGGCGGCCTTGCCTACAGCAAACAAATTACGTCAAGCATTAGAGGATACATTGACTGGATTTCAGATGTTGTTGTGTACCCAGGTGAAAATGAATTGCAATCCTTAGCAGAAGGGGCGCTTCGCATTTTAAAAGAAGAAGAATCACCAAAAGAATACCCAAATGATCAAAAGGCGGAGAAAGGAGTGACAAGTCATGGCAACTGAATATGACCTCGTCATTCTTGGTGGAGGCACAGGCGGCTATGTAGCGGCCATTCGTGCCTCTCAACTTGGATTGAAAACAGCAGTCGTAGAAAAATCAAAGCTCGGTGGAACATGTCTTCATAAAGGCTGTATCCCATCTAAAGCGCTGCTTAGAAGTGCAGAAGTCTATCAAACGGTCAAACGTGCCGCTGATTTTGGCGTTGAAGCAAGCGGAATTGCCTTACAATTTGCAAGCGTACAAAAAAGAAAAACAGAGATTGTCGACAAATTAGCAGGCGGCGTCAAACATTTAATGAAACAAGGGAAAATTGATGTATACGAAGGAATAGGCCGTATCTTAGGCCCTTCGATTTTTTCGCCAATGCCAGGCACCATCTCGGTAGAAATGGCGAATGGCGATGAAAATGAAATGCTGATTCCTAAGCAGGTCATCATTGCGACTGGATCAAGACCGCGCGTCCTGCCCGGACTTGAAGCGGATGGAACACACATCCTTACATCAGACGAAGCACTTGAACTGCAAGAACTCCCTCAGTCCATGCTGATTGTCGGCGGAGGCGTGATTGGGATCGAATGGGCTTCCATGCTTAACGATTTTGGCGTAAAAGTCACAGTGATCGAATTTGCAGATCGCATTTTGCCAACAGAGGATCAAGATATTTCTAAAGAAATGGAAAAGCTTTTAACGAAAAAGGGCATCACCTTAGTGACAAATGCGAAGGTTCTGCCAGATACTGCAGAAAAGCATGAGAATCTGGTCAAGATCCAAGTGGAACAAGGTGGAGACACTCAGTCGTTTGAAGCAGAGAAACTGCTTCTTTCAGTTGGCCGAGTGCCAAACGTGGAAAGCATAGGTCTTGAAAACACGGACATCCAGACAGAAAATCATGGCATTGTCGTGAATGAGCATTACCAAACGAAAGAGTCGCATATTTACGCAATAGGTGATGTCATTGGCGGTCTTCAGCTGGCGCATGTCGCATCACATGAAGGCATGATTGCAGTAGAACATATGGCTGGTCAAGATCCAAAGCCGCTTGATGAAACGCTCGTGTCTAAATGTGTGTACTCTCACCCAGAAACCGCTAGCGTTGGACTGACTGAACAGGCGGCAAAAGAGCAAGGCTACGAAGTCAAGATTGGGAAGTTTCCCTTTATGGCCATCGGAAAAGCGCTTGTATTTGGAGAGTCTGATGGATTTGTCAAAATCATTGCTGACCAAAAGACAGATGATATCTTAGGGATTCATATGATTGGTCCTCATGTAACAGATATGATATCTGAAGCTGGATTAGCCAAAGTATTAGATGCAACTCCGTGGGAAGTGGGACAGACGATCCACCCGCATCCAACCTTGTCAGAGGCAATTGGCGAGGCAGCACTGGCTGTTGACGGAAAGGCGATCCATTTTTAATCAAGGAGGGAAACATGATGAGTAACATGCGTCATCAGGAATTAGGATTATCAGATGAACAAGCGATTGACATATATAGAACCATGCTTTTAGCAAGAAAAATTGATGAACGGATGTGGCTTTTAAACCGTTCTGGAAAAATTCCATTCGTCATCTCTTGTCAAGGACAGGAAGCGCAGCAAGTCGGTGCCGCTTTTGCCCTCAATAGGGAAGAGGATTACGTTTTACCTTATTACCGTGATATGGGGGTTGTCCTTGCATTCGGGATGACGGCGAAAGATTTAATGATGTCTGGTTTTGCGAAAAAAGACGATCCAAACTCAGGCGGGAGACAGATGCCAGGTCATTTTGGGCAAAGATCAAACCGAATTGTGACTGGATCATCGCCTGTGACAACACAGGTTCCTCATGCGGTTGGCATCGCACTTGCCGGGCGTCTAGAGCAAAAGAATTTTGTTAGCTTTGTCACGTTCGGTGAAGGCTCTTCAAACCAAGGAGACTTTCACGAAGGCGCCAACTTTGCTGCGGTGCATAAGCTGCCTGTTATTTTCATGTGTGAAAACAATAAGTATGCGATTTCTGTCCCGTATGACAAACAAGTGGCATGTGAGCGTATTTCAGATCGTGCAATAGGGTACGGAATGCCAGGTGTGACGGTTGATGGAAATGATCCGCTTGAAGTGTATGCAGCGGTCAAAGAAGCGAGAGACCGTGCGGCAAGAGGCGAAGGCCCAACATTGATCGAAACCATTTCTTACCGGTTAACTGCGCATTCAAGTGATGACGATGATTCTAGCTATCGAGAAAAAGAAGAAGTGCTCGAAGCTAGAAAGAAAGATCCGCTCATTCAATATGAAACGTACTTAATCGAAGGAAATGTCATGACTTCTGAAATGAAAGAAGACATGACCAAAGAAATCATGCAAATCGTAAACGAAGCCACTGATGAAGCGGAAAATGCAGCTTATGCCGATGCAGAAAGCGCACTTCGTTACGTGTATGCGGAGTAAGGGGGAAGAAAAATGCCTGTTATGTCATATATAGACGCTATTACACTAGCGATGAAAGAAGAAATGGAGCGAGATCCGAAAGTGTTTGTGCTCGGAGAGGATGTCGGGAAAAAAGGCGGCGTATTTAAAGCAACAGCGGGTCTTTACGAGCAATTTGGAGAAGCGCGCGTCATGGATACACCTCTTGCCGAATCAGCGATTGCAGGTGTAGGTATTGGGGCTGCTATGTATGGAATGCGTCCGATCGCAGAGATGCAATTTGCGGATTTTATTATGCCAGCCATCAACCAAATCATTTCAGAGGCTGCAAAAATTAGATATCGTTCCAATAATGATTGGAGCTGCCCAATGGTCATTCGTGCTCCTTACGGGGGCGGCGTACACGGGGCGCTTTATCATTCACAATCGGTCGAAGCCATTTTTGCCAATCAGCCAGGCTTAAAGATTGTGATGCCTTCTACACCTTATGATGTCAAAGGGTTGTTAAAAGCCGCAGTGCGTGATCCAGATCCTGTATTGTTCTTTGAACACAAACGTGCATACCGTCTCATTAAAGGAGAAGTGCCTGAAGAGGATTATACGCTCCCTATTGGAAAAGCGGATGTGAAACGAGAAGGCGATGACATTACGGTCATTACATATGGCCTTTGTGTTCATTTTGCCCTCCAAGCAGCAGAGCGCCTTGCGAAGGACGGAATTTCTGCTCATATTCTCGATTTACGTACAGTGTACCCGCTTGATCAAGAAGCGATTATTGAAGCGGCATCAAAAACAGGGAAAGTACTCTTGTTAACAGAAGATACAAAAGAAGGAAGCATCATGAGTGAAGTAGCGGCCATCATTTCAGAGCACTGCTTGTTTGATTTAGATGCGCCAATTAAACGTCTAGCAGGACCTGATATCCCTGCAATGCCTTATGCACCGACAATGGAGAAATTCTTCATGGTTAATCCGGATAAGGTAGAAGCTGAAATGAGAGAACTAGCGGCGTTTTAAGAAAGAGGAGGGTTTCAAAGTGGCAACTGAACAAATGAAAATGCCTCAGCTTGGTGAAAGTGTAACAGAAGGAACCATTAGCAAATGGCTCGTTTCACCTGGCGATCATGTGAATAAATACGATCCGATTGCGGAAGTCATGACAGATAAAGTAAATGCAGAAGTTCCGTCATCCTATACAGGAACAATCACTAAACTAGCGGCTGCAGAGGGTGATACACTTCAAGTAGGAGAAGTGTTTTGTGAAATTGAAGTAGAAGGCAGTGCGCAGCAGAGTGCGAAAACAGAAGAGGCGCCTGCGCAAGATGAAGCACCAGAACCTGACCAAACAAATGTGGATCAGAGTCAAAAGAAACGATACTCTCCGGCAGTCCTGCGTTTAGCAGATGAGCACGGAATTGATTTAGCGGCTGTTCATGGAACGGGAGCTGGCGGCAGAATCACAAGAAAAGATTTGCTGAAGCTTATCGAAAGTGGAGTCGCACAAGAAACGGCAGCACCTGTGAGTGAAGGTACGGGTCAAACAGAACCTGCAAAGCCGTCACAAGCAAAAGCAGCTCCTTCCATCCCTTCAATGCCTGGAGATGTTGAACTGCCGGTCACTCCGATTAGACAGGCGATTGCCGCAAACATGCTAAGAAGCAAGCATGAAATTCCACATGCCTGGACGATGATGGAAGTGGATGTGACAAACCTTGTGACAAGAAGAAATCAGCTAAAAGATCAATTCAAAGCAAAAGAAGGCTTTAATTTGACGTTCTTTGCGTTCTTTGTCAAAGCAGTGGCTCAGGCCTTAAAGGAATTCCCTGAAATGAACAGCATGTGGGCTGGTGATAAAATTGTTCAAAAGAAAGCGATCAATGTCTCCATTGCTGTTGCGACAGATGACGCTCTTTTTGTCCCAGTGATTAAAGATGCGGATGAGAAAACGATTAAGGGAATCGCCAAGGAAATTCATGAACTTGCTTTCAAGGTCAGACAAGGCAAACTGAAGCAAAGTGACATGGAAGGCGGCACTTTCACTGTGAACAACACAGGATCGTTTGGTTCGGTTCAATCAATGGGGATCATTAACTATCCGCAAGCAGCCATTTTACAAGTAGAATCTATTGTAAAGCGCCCGATGATTGTAAATGGTATGATTGCCGCAAGAGATATGGTGAATCTTTGTCTTTCATTAGATCATAGAGTACTCGATGGTCTTGTATGCGGTAGATTCCTGCAAAGAATTAAACAAATTCTTGAAGGCATTGACGAGCAGACGTCCGTCTATTAAGCTCATTTATATGTCCCCTTCTCACAATGAGAGGGGGATTTCCATATCAATCAGAAAGGAGCGATGAGATGTCTGGATTAGATTTCTTTGCTTTTCTTACGATTGGTCTGATGTTTATCACAGCCATTGCGTTCGCTTTTCTTCGGTATATTTCCAAATCACGCAATCATCCTGAACGCTTACTGCTCATCATATCGATCGTTTCAATCATTCAAATCGCCTATTGCTTGTTGATGATAGGTGGATTTAAAGGAGTCGCCAATAGTTTATTAGGCATTTCCCTTCTGATAGGTACACTGCTAGGGTATGCACTTGAATATTTATACAGACGTTATATCAAAAAAACGCCCGCATCGAAATGATGCAGGCGTTTTCTTTATTCTGCCGGAACAATAAAGGTCAAATGCTGTTTTAATACTTCAAGGGAAGAAGGAGCGGTCATGTATACTTCACCATCTGTATCTGCATCCATTTCCTCTTTAGTATGAATATGAATGCGGGATGCTTGTATAAGAGACAGGTCACCTTTAAAATCTTCTAGCTCTTCGCGGTTCATTGAAAAAATCTCTTTTAAAGCAGAGAAACTCGTATTTCTGCAAATTAAAATTTCGGCTTTTCCATCATCAATTGAAGCATTTGGCAGATCTATTTTATTTGTACCGATAAAGTGCCCATTCATGACAAGGACAATCACAGCTTCTTCTTCCCAGTTTTCCTCTTCCGTTTCAATGCGTACATAGAAAGGTTCTGTCTGCTGAAGGGTTCGAAGAGCGCTCGTGAAGTAACTGATTTTTCCGAGGACAGCTTTTTCTTTATCATTAATATTGTTTGAGGTATCTGCGATGAGACCAATCCCCCAAAAATTTAAAAGGTATCGATCATCTGCTTTGATTAAATCGACCTTTTTTTCAGTGCCATCTATCACCATTTGAGCGGCCTTTGGCATCTGCTGCGGGATGCCTAGCGTTCTAGAAAAGTCATTGCACGTCCCGCCAGGTAAAATCGCTACAGCTGGCCTTTTTTCTAAACCGCCAATTCCATTCATACATTCATGGACGGTTCCGTCTCCGCCTAGTATAATCAACAATTCAATCGACTCATCCATCTCGCGGCAGAAATGATAGGCATCATTCGGCTGTTTTGTAGGCTTAAGGATGAGTTCATCAATATGTAAAGAAAGAAGAGGCACTGTTTGACCTAGTGTTTTTTCCATGTTTTTTTGTCCAGCATTTCCGTTATAAATGAGTATCGCTTTTTTGAATTGTGCCATCACGCAGTTCTCCCTTTCATCACTTTATTATCATTTTTCCCCAATTCCACAGGTCATAAACGACGTTTGAAAAAAGTGAAGGGGACGAAACAAGACATTTGCCCGCCGGCGTTTTCCTTGATATGATGTAGTTAAAATGGTTTGGTACGTAGAAGGAGTGGACGGTTATGAATATTGATTTTAATTTATTTATGAATGATATCGTGAAACAAGCACGAGAAGAAATTAAACAGGCAGGCTATACGGAGCTGACAACAGCTGAAGAAGTTGATGAAGCGCTAACGAAAAAAGGAACGACACTTGTTATGGTGAATTCAGTGTGCGGCTGTGCAGGCGGTATTGCAAGACCAGCGGCTGGTTATTCTGTTCATTACGATAAGCGTCCAGATCAATTGCTCACAGTGTTTGCTGGACAGGACAAAGAAGCAACCGCAAGAGCACGTGAATACTTTGAAGGCTTCCCGCCATCTTCACCATCATTTGCTCTATTAAAAGACGGGAAGATCATTAAAATGGTCGAACGTCACGAAATCGAAGGACATGAACCGATGGAAGTGGTGTCAAAACTTCAAGCCGCTTTCGATGAGTATTGCGAAGAAGTGTAACATGTTACTTTTGAATGAATCATTTAGAGGCAGTCCGGTCTTTTGATCGGTCTGTTTTTTTGTTTTATATGACATACGAATCAAAATAATTTTAGCAAAATACTATTGCATATCAAAAAGAAAGTGTTTAAAATACATTATAGTGAATAAATATTCAAATCTACTCATGATTTTAAATACTAGGAGGCATTATCATATGAAAAAGTGGTTATTATTACTTATGACAGCTGGTCTTGCAGCTGCATTAGCAGCATGCGGAACTTCTTCTAATAATTCAAACGCATCAGGAGACGACAAAACACTCATTATGGCGACTTCAGCAGATTATCCGCCATTTGAATCAAAAGATGGTGATAAAATTATCGGTTTTGATGTCGACCTTGCTACAGCTCTAGCGAAAAAGAACGGCTACAAGCTAGAAATTCAAGATATGGACTTTGCAAGCCTCGTGTCAGCTCTTAAAACAAATAAAGCTGATATTGTGCTTGCAGGTATGACACCTACTGAAAAGCGTAAAAAACAAGTTGATTTCTCAGATGTTTACTACAATGCTGAAAACTTGGTTGTATCAAAAAAATCTAGCGGTATGAAAACAGAGAAAGATTTAAAAGACAAAACGGTTGGCGTTCAATTAGGTTCTATCCAGCAAGATGAAGCAAATGGATTGCAAAAGAAATATAACTTAACGGTCGAAGATCGTAATAAAATCTCTGATATCATTCAAGAAATTAAGGCAGGCCGTTTTGATGCAGCCATTATTGAAGATAAAGTAGCGGCTGGCTACTTGAAAAAGGAAAAAGATTTCCAAGCGTTTGGATTGAATAGCTCAAACGAAGGTTCAGCCATTGCATTCAAAAAAAATAGCGACTTAACAGCGAAATTCAATAAATCATTAAAAGAAATGAAGGATAATGGCGAACTTGATAAACTCATTAAAAAATGGTTTGCTGATGAAAAGTAAGTCAGGAAAAGGATCAGCGTCATTCATGAAAATCAAGTAGAAAGCGCTGAAAAGTTCAACATGTGTTGAACTTTTTTCCTGTTTTATTCTTTGATTTTATCTGAAGGAAAAAAAGGAGAATATCATGATGGATTTTAAAGATGTCATACCTCAGATGCCCTTTATTTTAGAAGGTCTTAAAGTAACGCTTTCTATTGTTGTGGTATCACTGTTCCTTGGTTTTATTTTAGGAATCTTATTAACGCTCTGTAAAATTAGTGTATTTAAGCCGCTTATCTGGCTAGCAGATTTTTATACGTCAATCTTCCGAGGCACACCGCTTGTGCTTCAGCTTTTGATTATTTATTTTGGTCTTCCCCAGCTGCTCGGCTTTCAAATTGATCAATACTGGGCAGCTGTAGCAGCATTTTCACTAAACTCGGCGGCGTACGTTTCTGAGATCATTCGTGCAGGAATCAATGCCATTGATAAAGGGCAAAAAGAAGCGGCCGTTGCTTTAGGTATCCCGTATGCTAAAATGATGAAGGACTTATTGCTTCCGCAAGCATTCAAAAATATTTCACCAGCACTTGTGAACGAAACGATTACACTGACAAAAGAATCAGCGATTGTCACAGTCATTGGACTGGGCGATGTCATGAGACGAGCTTATCAAGCAGGTGCCGTCACCTATAACTATCTTGAACCGCTTATTTTTGCGGGTCTCATCTATTATGTCATCGTGCTTATTCTTACCTTCGTCGGCAAATCGGTGGAAAGGAAGTTAAAATCAAATGATTAAAATAGAGAAACTCACAAAATCTTTCGGTAAAAATGAAGTGTTGAAAGGGATTGATACCACGATTAAAGAAGGCGAAGTGGTAGCTGTCATCGGGCCTTCTGGTTCAGGAAAATCAACATTTCTTCGCTGTATTAACTTACTTGAAAAACCGACTTCTGGAGTGATTACGATTCAGGGGACGGAAATTACCAATCCAAAAACAAATGCATTAAAAGTGCGCGAGAATATTGGTATGGTATTTCAGCATTTTCACTTATTCCCGCACAAAACAGTGCTAGAAAATATTACGTATGCGCCAATGAATGTAAAGAACCAATCGAAGGAAGACAGCATCAAGCAGGCAGAGGAGCTTTTAAAAAAGGTTGGACTTTTAGAGAAAAAAGATGATTATCCGAACCGGCTGTCAGGTGGTCAAAAGCAGCGTGTCGCCATTGCACGTGCCCTTGCGATGACACCAGACATCATGCTTTTTGACGAGCCGACGTCTGCTCTTGATCCAGAAATGGTAAAGGAAGTATTAGAGGTCATGAAAGAGCTCGCTCAATCTGGGATGACGCTGATGATCGTCACACATGAAATGGGCTTTGCAAAAGAAGTGGCAGACCGTGTGATCTTTATGGATGATGGGAAAATTGTAGAGGATGCCAATCCTGTAGAATTCTTTGAATCTCCGTCTTCACAGCGTGCTCAAGATTTCTTACAAAAAATATTATAATGAAAAAAACGAGGAGGAGACTTAACATCTCCTTCTTTTTTTGATTATAATGGGGAAAGTAAAAAAAGTTCATCATTTCACAAAAGTAGACAGAAAAGAGTGAATCACATCATGTTTAAAATCGGCTACCGAACGCTGAAAACAGCATTAGGAACAGCTCTAGCCATTTACATTGCACAAATGCTCGGTCTGCAAAACTATTCAGCTGCCGGCATTATTACGATTCTTTGTATTCAGGTGACGAAAAAAAGGTCACTCCTCGCATCTGGGGCCCGCTTTGCCGCATGCAGTCTTGCCATCTTATTTTCTTATTTATTTTTTGATCTGATTGGGTATCATCCTTTTGTCATTGGACTGATGCTGCTCGTCTTTATTCCAACAACGGTCTTGCTTCGGATTAAAGAAGGGATTGTCACAAGTTCAGTGATTATCCTTCATTTGTATATGTCTGGAGGCATTACGCTTCATCTCATCTGGAATGAGCTTTTACTCATCACCATTGGTGTAGGGGTCGCACTCATTATGAACCTGTATATGCCTAGCGTTGATAAAAAGCTGAAACAATACAGTGAACAAATTGAAGCGAATTTTGCGAAAATCTTTGAAGAAATCGAGCAATATTTAATGACCGGAAAACAAGACTGGACAGGAAAAGAAATTCCAGAGACGCATCAATTGATTAAAGAAGCGAAGGCTCTTGCATACCGTGATGTTGAAAACCATGTCTTAAGACATGAAAATCTGTATTATCATTATTTCAACATGAGACAAAAGCAATTTGAAATCATTGAGCGTGTGCTTCCGAAAATTACGTCCATTTCTGTTACAACGGAGCATGGGCAAATCATTGCAGAATATATTAGAGATTTACGAGAACATATTCACCCAGGGAACACGGCGCATAAGTTCTTAAGACGCCTGATTGATATGAAAGAAGAGTTTGATGCACTGCCGCTTCCGCAAACACGTGAAGAATTTGAAGCTAGAGCCGCACTCTTTCATTTTCTCGGGGAAATGGAACAATATTTGGTGCTGAAAAGTTATTTTAAAGGGATGAAAGAATAAAGACGCATGAGTTCCTCCTTCATTGGTCAATCTAATGAAAAAGGAGGAGCCTATGCGTCTTTTATTTTATACTGTGCTGACCATGTCCCTTTCACCCATCTGGCCGCTTGGGCAAAACCCGCTTCCAGGAGACCCGTATGTCATTATTAATAAACAAACAAACGAGCTTGCGTATATTGATCATGGGAAAATTCAAAAAGTCTACCCGGCTTCTACTGGCAAAACAGCTGATTTAACGCCAGAAGGTGAATTTACGATTATGATCAAAGCGAAAGATCCTTATTACAGAAGAAAAAATATTGAAGGCGGCGCGAAGAATAACCCACTCGGCCGAAGGTGGATTGGATTTGATGCGCGAGGAACCGACGGGAGAACCTATGGCATTCATGGAACAAGTGATGAGACATCGATAGGGAAATTTATTACGGCGGGCTGTGTACGTCTTCATAATCAAGATGTAGAACGGCTATTTGATCAGCTTCCAGTTGGTACAAAGGTATGGATCACGACATCAAGCGATGCATTTGAAAAACTGGCCAAAGACAAACAGGCCATTCGTTAAAAAACGAATCACCTGCTTGTCTGCTTTTTTATCAACACTTTATAAAAAGGCTGCCGCTCCTGCTAAAAGTGAAGAAATTAACAGTAAGCTAATCATGAGCAATACCATAAATTTCATGAATTTCTGAGACATATCGCACCCCTATAATCAAATGTTTTTGCGACGAGCGCACCTTTCTTTATTCTAGCTCGTTTTTACGCAGGCGACAAGTGATGTACAAAGGAAGTGAACGGATGAATCAAATCGATCATATAGCCATTGCCGTTTTTTCAATTCAAAAAACAGCACGTACGTTCTCCAGGCTGTTTAACTGGGAATTTTCAGACATAGAAGTACTTCCAAATCAAGGGGTCAAAGTATCTTTTGCTTCCCTAGGTGATCTGCACATTGAGTTGATTGAACCGATATCAAATCACAGCACATTACATACCTTCTTAACAAAAAGAGGAGAGGGGCTTCATCATATTGCATTAAAGTCAGGTGACATTCAGGCTGATCTCAGTCAACTTGACGAGCTCGGCATGCAGCTCATTCAAAAGGACGCACAAAATGGTGCGAACGGAAAGCGCATCGCGTTTATTTCACCAAAAGAAACGTCAGGTGTGCTATTTGAATTGTGTGCGCCATTGAAAGGAGAGAAACAGGAAGATGCATGAATCGTTCAATGACTTGTCTGAATGGCGCGAGAAAGCTTTAAGGGGTGGCGGTGAAAAACGAGCAGCGGCTCACCGAAACAAAGGAAAGCTGACTGTTCGTCAGCGGCTTCATGAACTTCTTGATGAAGGCAGCTTTATGGAAATCCAGTCATTTGCTAAAGGCTCCCGCTCAGAGCATTTAGGGGATGGCGTTGTCACTGGGACGGGACTGATTCATGGGAAACAAGTAGGCGTTTATGCACAAGATGCGACCGTGTACGGGGGTTCACTAGGGGACATGCATGCGAAAAAAATAGCGGCTTTAATGGATTTGGCGGCTAAAAATCAAATGCCTGTTATCGGTCTAAAAGACTCAGGTGGTGCGAGAATTCAAGAGGGTGTGGTATCATTAGAGGGATACGGTCAGATTTTTAAACGGAATGTGCTGTACTCTGGTCAAATTCCGCAAATATCCGTTATTTTAGGCTCCTGTGCGGGAGGTGCAGTTTATTCACCTGCATTGACGGATTTTGTATTCATGACGGAGCAAACAGCTCATATGTTTTTAACTGGTCCGAAAGTGATAGAAAAAGCAACAGGAGAGACGGTCTGTCCTGACCGGCTTGGAGGTGCAGCAGTTCAGCATCAAACAAGCGGGAATGTGCACTATACAGGGAAAGATGAGAGAGACGTGTTAAAAGCAGTTCGAACGCTTTTAACGTACATACCAACGAAACGACGGCCTGTCATTCATCGTAAGGTGCAAAAGCATGATGCGAGCGATCTTGGGAACATCTTGCCAAAGGAGCCATCACGCACTTATGATGTCAAACAAGTGGTGACAGCGATCACCGACCACGGCTCATTTTTTGAAACGCAGCGTTGTTTCTCCAAAAATATCGTCACAGGTTTTGCCAGATTACAAGGGTCTTCCATTGGTCTTGTAGCCAATCAGCCTAAGGTGCTGGCAGGAAGCCTTGACCTCGATGCTGCTGATAAAGCGGCTCGGTTTATTCGATTTTGCGATGCATTTCACATTCCCATTTTAACCCTTGTGGACGTTCCTGGTTTTTTGCCAGGTGAGAAAGCTGAGCATGCAGGCATTATCCGCCACGGCGCAAAGCTTCTGTATGCGTATGCTGAGGCGACTGTTCCAAAAATCACTGTGATTTTGAGAAAGGCGTTTGGCGGCGCATACGTTGCGATGAATAGTAAGGGATTAGGTGCTGACTTTGTATATGCATGGCCAGAGGCAGAAATTGATGTCATGGGAAAATCGTTTGCAGACGAAATTGTTCATCCTGCTTTGCGTGAGGTGGACAATGAACCTAGTGTCATCAAGGCAGCACAATTAGGATTAATCGACGATATTTTAATGCCAGATGAAACGAGAGAGCGGCTCATTCGCTCATTTGACCTGCTTCGCAGTAAGGAAGAAGATAGACCGTTAAAAAAGCATGGAAACATGCCGCTATAAGAGGAGGAACATCATCATGATCAATGAGAAACGCTTATTAGACGAATTTTTAGAACTTGTTCAAATCGATTCAGAAACGAAACATGAAGAAAAAATTGTTGAAGTCCTAAAAGAGAAATTTACTGGTTTAGGGCTTAATGTAGTTGAAGATGATTCAAAAGAGACAACCGGCCACGGAGCAGGCAACCTTATTTGCACACTTGAAGGGAATCAAGAGGCAGATACGATTTATTTTACTTCTCATATGGATACAGTTGTACCAGGTAATGGTGTTAAGCCAGTCATTGAAGACGGCTATGTCAAGACAGATGGCACAACCATTCTTGGTGCTGACGATAAAACAGGGCTTGCTGCAATGTTTGAAGCGATCCGTGTCCTAAAAGAGAAAAATGTACCGCATGGCAAGATTGAATTTGTCATTACAGCTGGTGAAGAATCAGGACTTGTAGGAGCAAAAGCGTTAGATCCGAAACTGATGACAGCAAAATATGGTTATGCGCTTGATTCAGATGGCAAGGTCGGTACCATCATCGTGGCTGCGCCAACACAGGCGAAAGTACGTGCAACCATTTACGGAAAAACAGCTCACGCAGGTGTGGCACCAGAAAAAGGCGTTTCTGCGATTACGATTGCATCAAAAGCGATCGCCAGCATGCCGCTTGGCCGTATTGATGAAGAAACAACGGCGAATATCGGCCGTTTTGAAGGTGGAACACAAACGAATATTGTCTGTGATCAAGTGGATATTCTGGCAGAGGCGCGTTCTTTAGAACCGGCAAAAATGGAAGCACAAGTAGCAAAAATGAAAGAAGCCTTTGAAAAAACCGCTAAAGAAATGGGCGGAAGTGCCGATGTACAAATTGACATCATGTATCCAGGCTTTAAATTCTCACACGGCGATCAAGTCGTTGAAGTGGCGAAAAAAGCGGCTGCGAAAATTGGCCGCCCTTCAGAACTACAGACAAGCGGGGGAGGCAGTGATGCAAACGTCATTGCTGGAAATGGCATCCCAACTGTCAACCTAGCTGTTGGATATGAAGATATTCATACGAAAAATGAGAAAATGCCGATTGAAGAATTAGTCAAGACAGCTGAAATGGTTCTCGCCATTATCGAAGAAACGACAAATCCATCGTAAAGGCAGGAGACTCTGTGAGCACGCAAAAGATCATTATTTTCCAAGTGGGACAAGAGGATTTTGGTATCAGCGTAGAGCATATACGCTCGATTGAGAAGGTCCCTTATTTACAAGAAGTATCGAACCTTCCAAAAGAGATTAAAGGACTCATGTCGTTAAGAGGAGAGGTCATTCCAGTCAGTGACACAGGTGTCATGCTGCACGGAAAACCTCTGGATGTAACCGAACAGTCTAAGGTTCTACTATTTGAATTAAACGATCAAATGATTGGCTGCCTTGTTTCTGATGCAAAAGATATCATTGATATCGAGCTAAGTGAGATCAAGCCATTTCATATGAACACAAAAGCATCTGAATATTTCTTCGGCGTCGTTGAGAGAGAGAACAAGATGATTTTACAAGTGGACCCTAATAAGTTTCTAGGGAAAATTGAGGATCTTGATCAATTGCCTGAGCGATTGAAAGAGGAATTGGCATAAACAAAGGCCCCTTATCCATGGATAAGGGGTCATTTTGCGTGCCGGAGCTCACGAATCTTTTATTTGTTGCGCTCTACAGAAGACAAATATAGCCCCCTTATCATGTTTAGGTAAGGGGGCTATAATTTATTCAGCTGCTGGGTTAATTGAATCGTTTGCCGCAGCTTTTGTTTTTGATTTTTGGTACATCACATTTAAAATAATCGTTTGAATGGTGAGTAAAAGTCCACTTGTCATCCAATATAAAGGAAGAGCAGCGGGAGCATTAATTGATAGAAACAGCATCATGACTGGGAAAATCATGCCCATGATTTTTGCTTGTTTCAGTGCAGCTTCTGTTTGGGTGCCTGATTGCTTTGCGAATTTTTGTGTGACATAAAATTGCAAGAAATACATGGCCCCTGCAAAGATTGCCACCAAAAGATCAGTTTGTCCTAAGTTAAACCATAAGAACGAATGCGTTGCGATCTCAGGTGTTGAGCGAATTGCCGAGTAAAAGCCAAGAACAATTGGGATTTGAATCAGCATCGGCAGACAGCCCATTGCCAGCGGGTTCACATTGTTGTCTTTATATACTTTCATCATTTCCATTTGCAGTTCTTTTTGTTTTTCAGGTTCTTTCGTTTTTTTCAATTTGCTTTGTATTTGGTCAATCTGAGGTTTAACGAGTGCCATTTTCTCTTGCATCACTCTCTGCTTTTTAAATTGGTTTGCAAAAAGCGGGAAAATAAGCAGCCGGACAATCAATGTCACGAACATAATGGATAAACCGTAGTCATCATGGAAAAAGTTCGCAAGCCAGATAATCAACTCAGAAAAAGGCTGAACAAAATAATGATGGAAAAACCCATCAGAGCTTGTATTTGTTTGCGCACTCGCAGCAAATGCCGGTGACGCTACCATCATCAAAAATAAAGTCGTACAAATAGTCAATAAACGTTTCAATTCGTTTCCTCCTCAATAATAAAATCTAATAAGAGAGAGGAAGCGAATGGTCTTCATCATCATTTGATGATCTTTTCATTCGAATGACTTTACTAATCCAAGTTGTAATGCGATCATATATGATAAACAGAAAGTCTGTTCGATTCAAACAAGATGCGTCCAACTCTTCTAAACGATGTCCTCCGAGGTGCTCGTTCATTCGGCAGTCTTTTAATAAGAAAGCAATACCGATGGCGGTCAGCGCTGGAAGAATAATCGTAAAGAATTCAACAAGGAAAAAGACTTCATTGAATGTATCAATAATCATGATTATCACATCCATTTCATTACTCACAGTGTACTATACACCATATGAAATGTCTAATGGAACAAACAGGTGAAATCACGGTGAAGTGAAGGAAAGTAGATCACCTAAGGAGGCAAGCAAATGGCTGATTCTCAAAAGAAGGGGCGAATCATTTTTCATATTGATATGAATAGTTTTTATGCATCGGTAGAAATGGCGTATGATCCTTCTTTGAGAGGGAAACCTTTAGCCATTAGCGGAAATGCAAAAGAGCGCAAAGGCATAGTTGTAACCTGCAGCTACGAGGCAAGAGCACTCGGGGTGAAGCCGCCGATGCCACTTTGGGAAGCGAAGCGGCTATGTCCGGGACTGATTGTGCGTACACCCAACTTCGACCGGTACCGCAGCTCCTCACAAGAAATGTTTACCATACTAAGAGAATATAGTGACTTAGTTGAACCCGTTTCAATTGATGAAGGCTATATTGATTTAACCGATACACCTTATGCTGAGCATGCCGTGAAAACCGCTCATGATATTCAAACGAGGCTCGTAGAAGAGCTCATGCTTCCATCGAGTATTGGCATTGCACCGAATAAATTTCTAGCGAAGATGGCGTCTAATTGGAAAAAGCCAATGGGCATTACCATTTTGCGTAAACGAGATGTCCCGACAATGCTCTGGCCGCTCCCTGCAGGTGACATGCATGGGGTTGGACAGAAAACGGCAGATAAGCTGAAAACCATCGGAATTCATACAATTGAAGATTTAGCAAAAGCGAATGAATATGCGCTGAAAGAGTTATTAGGCATCAATGGACCGAGGTTAAAGCAAAAGGCAAACGGAGAGCATGACGGCATTGTCGATCCAGAAAGAATATACGAATTTAAATCTGTCGGCAATTCTTCCACTCTTCCTCACGATTCTGATGATACAGATGAACTCGTCTCATTAATAGAGAAACTGTCGCAATCGGTGAGTGCCAGATTACGAAGAAAAGAAGTGATGGCGAACCGGCTGCTCATTATGATTCGGTATGCAAGCTGGAAAAATATCACACGGAGCGTCACACTCACGAATCCAACTGATCGAAAGGAAGATCTATTTGAGGCGGCAAAGCAGCTATTCCTAAAGCATTGGAATGACCAGCCAGTAAGACTTTTAGGTGTGACGGGGACCGATCTTGTGGAACGAAAATCAGCCGTCAAGCAGCTTGATTTATTCTCTTATACAGAAGATGCAAAAGACGAACCGCTCCAATCTCTTTTAGACGGACTGAAAGAAAAATACGGTAAACCACTCATCCAAAGAGGAGTAACCATTAAGGAAAAAGAGAGCAAAACAAGTGGTACAAGTTTTAATAAAGACTTTTTTCAGGACGAAAGAGGAAATGACTAGCCTGAAAACTTGATAAAAGAGGTGATGTTGTGGTAATTTCAAAGGGTACATCATTTCAGCAGTAATCAATATAGTGTGTTAGAAGGGACGTCAGAATTATGTCAAAACAACAAATCGGTGTCGTTGGACTAGCCGTTATGGGGAAAAACCTTGCCCTAAATATTGAAAGCCGCGGTTTCTCCGTGTCCGTTTATAACAGATCTAGCAGCAAAACAGAAGAGTTTCTTCAAGAATCACAAGGGAAAAACGTTGTAGGCACATACAGCATTGAAGAATTTGTTCAATCGCTTGAAACGCCGCGTAAAATTCTTTTAATGGTAAAAGCGGGTGCAGCAACAGATGCAACCATTCAATCATTATTGCCTCACCTAGAGAAAGGTGACATTTTAATTGATGGTGGAAATACATATTACAAGGATACACAAAGACGTAACCAAGAGCTTGCGGAAAGTGGTATTCACTTCATTGGTACAGGTGTTTCTGGCGGTGAAGAAGGCGCACTTAAAGGTCCTTCTATCATGCCTGGCGGTCAAAAAGAAGCGCACGAGCTAGTGAAACCAATTTTAGAAGCCATCTCTGCGAAAGTAGATGGTGAGCCTTGTACAACGTATATCGGTCCAGATGGAGCAGGACATTATGTCAAAATGGTTCATAACGGTATCGAGTACGGAGACATGCAATTGATCTCTGAATCATACTTTATCTTGAAGCATGTGGCAGGATTGTCAGCAGAGGAGCTTCATGAAGTATTCTCAGAGTGGAATAAAGGCGAGCTTGACAGCTATTTAATTGAAATTACAGCTGACATTTTCACAAAAGTGGATGAAGAAACAAATCAGCCGCTTGTGGATGTGATCTTAGATAAAGCTGGACAAAAAGGAACTGGGAAATGGACGAGCCAAAGCTCTCTTGATCTAGGTGTTCCGCTTCCAATCATTACTGAATCTGTTTTCGCGCGTTACATTTCAGCAATGAAAGATGAGCGTGTTGAAGCAAGTCAATTAATTGAAGGTCCTAAGCCAGCGCAATCAGCAGAGAATAAACAAGAGCTGATCGAAGCGGTTAGAAAAGCCCTATTCATGAGTAAAATCTGCTCATATGCACAAGGTTTTGCGCAAATGAAAGCAGCGTCTGATGAGTATAACTGGGATTTGAAATACGGTGAAATTGCGATGATCTTCCGCGGTGGATGTATCATTCGTGCAGCCTTCCTGCAGCAAATCAAAGAAGCATATGACCGTAACCCTGAATTGAAAAACCTATTGCTTGATCCTTACTTTAAGGATATCGTAGAAAGCTATCAATCATCACTTCGTAAAGTGATTTCACTTGCAGTAGAACAAGGTGTTCCTGTTCCTTCATTCTCAAGTGCACTAGCTTACTTTGATAGCTATCGTACAGCTGTCCTTCCAGCTAACTTAATTCAAGCACAGCGTGACTACTTCGGCGCACATACGTATGAGCGCACAGATAAAGAAGGCATCTTCCATACTGAATGGATGAAATAAGTATAAAACCTCAAAAGACCTTACCTTTGGTAAGGTCTTTTTTGTGTTTACATCTATTCGGCTAAAAATCCGAAAAAGAGGGATGCTAAGTAAAAAAGAACAGAAAGTAGGGATAGAAGTGGGCATTTTATATGCACTTCTCCCAGCGATATTTTGGGGAAGTATTGTTCTCATCAGTGTCAAACTTGGCGGGAATGCCTATCAGCAAACACTCGGCATTACCCTCGGCGCTTTTTTGTTTTCAATCGGCGCCTATTTGATCAAAATGCCGGAACTGACACCGCTTATTTTTGCGGTTTCCGTTATCTCTGGGATCTTTTGGAGTATAGGGCAAATGAATCAGCTTTCAAGTGTCGCTTTTCTAGGGGTGTCAAAGGCTGTTCCTTTATCAACGGGTATGCAGCTTGTGAGCACGACATTATTTGGTGTCATCGTCTTCAAAGAATGGCAAACTATGACGGTCATACTTATTGGTTCTTGTGCCATTTTATTTATTATTGCTGGCGTTGTCATGACATCACTTGGTCAAAAAAAGAGTGGCGGAAACGAGGGCGGCAATTTTAAAAAGGGAATCATCATTTTGCTCATCTCAACCGTAGGCTACGTCGGATATGTCGTCATTTTAAGATGGTTTCATATAGATGGTTGGTCTGCGCTCGTTCCGCAATCTGTCGGCATGCTGCTTTCATCGTTAGCGATTAGTATAAAGCAAGACCCGTTTAGCAAATATACGTTCAGAAATATCATTGCTGGTCTTGTGTGGTCGACAGGAAATCTAGGGCTTCTTTTGGCGATTCCACTCATTGGCGTAGCAGTAAGTTTTTCCATGTCTCAAACAGGAATTGTCATCTCGACTTTAGGCGGTATTTATTTATTAAAAGAGAAAGCATCTAAAACAAGCTTTGTCATTGCAGGCTGCTTGATGATTATCGCAGGTGGTGTGCTACTAGGTTTTACAAAATAGGAGGTTTTAAGCGAATGTATCCAGATTTGGAAGGAAAAACAGTTCTCATCACAGGAGCAGGTACAGGGATAGGTCAGGCGATGGCGCGCCGGTTTGGACAAGAAAAAGCCAATGTAGTGATCAATTATTTCTCAGATAAAGAAAACCCGGACGACACGATTGCTGAGATTCAAAAAAGTGGCGGACAGGCTGTGAAAATTCAAGGGGATGTATCAAAAGAAGAGGATATGAAGGCGATGATTAATCAAGCTGTTGATACATATGGCAGTCTTGATGTCATGATCAATAATGCAGGAATTGAAAATGAAGTTCCTTCAACTGAAATGACGCTAGATAACTGGAACAAAGTGATGTCCACCAATTTAACAGGTATGTTTTTAGGGTGCCGTGATGCATTAAAGTATATGACAGAACACGGGATCGAGGGGTCGATTATTAATATGTCGTCGGTCCATCAGCAAATTCCGTGGCCTCATTTTGTCCATTATGCAGCAAGTAAAGGAGGCGCCAAGCTTTTGACAGAAACGCTGGCACTAGAATATGCCCCTAAAAAAATTCGTGTAAACAGCATTGCACCAGGTGCAATTGATACCCCGATCAATGCCGAAAAATTTGATGATCCAGCATTGAAAAAGGGCGTCATTGAGCTGATACCGATTGGTTATATCGGAAAACCGGAAGAAGTGGCAGCATGTGCTGTCTGGCTTGCATCAAAAGAGGCGAGCTATGTGACAGGGTTGACGTTATATGTAGACGGCGGTATGACCAAGTACCCTGGATTCCAAGCAGGAAAAGGATAATCGTGATGAACACGGGCTGGGCTCAGAGGATAACACAACATCAAATTATGATCTAGTATGTTGTCATGCTAGTGAAAAGCGTGAGCATAAACATTGCACACGCTTTTATCCATTTATTCGCCTTTTTCAAATATGGCTTCTTTGTTCTTCACGATGATGCCTACTTTCGTTTTGACACGAGGAACGCCATCTTTTTGAAGATAATCATATAAAATGGGTTCTATTTCATTGATATCTGTACGAAGTATTTTAGGTGATAACTCCTCGATAAATGGATCGTTTTTAACTGCTAGACAGTTCGCCATTGTATCGAGTGCAATTAAACTGAAAGGTCTTCCTTTGTTTAGCCAAGATTTCATTCTGAGCCATGTTGGAAAGCATGCTGATGCCAACCTGCCCCAACTGTCGTTAAAAGAGGAGCAATGAGACTCCATCCAATCAAGTATGTGATGTGAACGGAAACGATATAGGCTGGAGAGAGCCGTCATTGGCAATTCCTTTTCACTTACACATTTCAATTGATCAAAAATACGTCTCATTCCTTCCTCGGCTGGTAAACTACTGGCTGCTGCCCAAGAAAGCGGATGAAAAAATTTATCGGCATCATTCTCCCAAAGCTCTCTTACCCAATCCGAAGCTGTAGTACCTAAAACATCAGCTGCGATCTCCAGCATTCTTGATTTAACTTCATGATTTTCCGTTCCATAAAATCTAGATTTTACAGACATCAACATTTTTTGTGTATCGTGTTTTTTCAGGGCATTGATGACATCGTATTGAAGAAACCATCTTGTGATTGAGAAATCTAATAAAGACTCCAAATCGTGTTGAACCGCTTGTAATGTGGGTATTTTCTCTTCTGCTGTGACCAATACATCTTCTTCTGGCTGACAAGCCTCTCCGTCTTCTTCATAAAAATCATCGTGCAATAAAAATTTCTTTGGAGAGTGGATGATTGCTAAGTGATACCATTCAATTGGCCGTAAAGAATAGGTTAAGAGCCGCCTTTGACAATCATTGCATAATCGATAAGGCTGAGCTGGTTCATCAGAAATTTTTACAACATCAATCTCGTTTCTTTTACAGGCTTCACACAAATGAGTGACTGCCATGATATCCACTCCTTTTGATTGCAAACATATGAATAGATTCGAAAAGTAGCAGCAAAAGACGTTTACCTATCCATCAAATTGAGTGGGAATAGAATCTGTTTCCATCTCTGGGCAGTTACTTCTCATGATTTATGGGATGAAAAATTGGGTTTTTGAATGAGCTAAGTCATTCGCACTTATTTTAACAAAGTTCTCAAAGACTGTCTTCAGAAGAAGAAGCTACTTTATGGTTCATTCGGAGAGTATTTTTTAAAAGAAAAGGGGTCTCGTTCATATCTGGATGAGATCTTTTTTGTTCTGAAAGCTTGTTGTGAATATTGATACGGTCATTTTTAAAATAAAATACAGACATATATAATTAAATGTCTAGACATTTAAAAATAAAAATATATAATATTAACTGGAAGCGCTTTTATTACAACAATGGGGTGAGAGAAATGAAACGTATTTTATTAGCATGCAGTTCAGGTATGTCTACGAGTTTACTAGTCACAAAGATGAAGGCACATGCTGAGTCTATAGGGGAAGAAGCAGAGATTTGGGCAGTCGGACAAGACCAAGCGAAAAAAGAAATGGCACATGCCGATGTTGTATTAATTGGACCGCAAATGAGCTTTTTAAAAGGGGATCTTCAAAAAGAAGCTCAAAAATATGGGATTGAAGTAGAGGTCATCGATATGCAGGCGTATGGGCTAGCAGATGGTCAAAAAGCGTATGAACAAGCGGTTTCATTGATGGGGGAATCTTAAAGGATGGAAAAGAAAACACTCGAAGGACTCACGGAAGAACAAATCAGTTTTCAATTGATCTTACACAGCGGAAATGCACGAAGCAAATTGCTTCAATCTCTTAAACAATTTAGAGAAGGTCATGAAACAGTAGCATCTGACCTTCTCAAAGAAGCGGAAGATGACTTGCGGAATGCACATGATATCCATTTTCAAATGGTACAGCAAGAGGCAAGCGGAGAAACGATTTCATTCTCCTTGCTGCTCATGCATGCCGAAGATCATTTCATGTCAACGATGACAATAAAAGAGATTGTGGGAGAGCTCTTACCGATATTGCAATCATTGAAACAATAAAGGGTGTAAACAAGGGGGGAAACCAATGTTTGATAAAATAAGTGCGATTTTGGTTCCGATTGCTGGGAGATTGAACAACAATCGCTATCTAGGGGTATTAAGGGATGCCTTTATGCTTGCGTTCCCATTAACGATTTTTGGTTCCATCATGGTCGTATTAATGAATCTGCCATTTTTAGATAAGATCATGAGTCAAACAGCACTGGAAGGTGTTCAGTCTGCACTGAATATTGCACCTAGTGCGACCATCAGCATTATGAGTGTGTTTGTTGTATTTGGGATTGGCTACTATTTATCGAAAAGCTATGATGTGGAAGCTGTCTTTGGCGGTGTGATCGCTTTAGCCTCTTTTCTGCTCCTTACGCCATTTTTACTAGAACAAGAGGGCGGTGCATCCATTGCAGGCGTCATCCCAGTCGATCGTTTGGGCGCAAAGGGGATGTTCCTTGGAATGATCACAGGCTTTTTGTCTGCTGAAATTTATCGCTATTTTGTCCAAAAGAAATTTGTCATCAATATGCCGCAAGGGGTTCCGCCAGCTGTTTCTAAATCTTTTGCTGCACTCATCCCGGCTACTTTGACACTCACAACCTTTTTACTGATCAATATCATCATTACACAAGGGTTCAAAACCAACATGCATGACTTGATTTACAATGCGATTCAGGCGCCGCTTGTCGGACTTGGAAGCGGTATCATTCCGACCTTGATCGCTATTTTCTTTATACAAATTCTTTGGTTCTTTGGGCTCCACGGCCAAATTATTATCAACTCTGTCATGGACCCGATTTGGAATACATTGTCCATTCAAAATCTAGAAAGCTACACAAAAACAGGTGAGGTTCCGAACATCATTAGCAAGCAGTTTATCGAAATCTATACAGTGGGTATGGGTGGAACCGGTATGACGCTAGCTGTTGTGTTTACGATTTTAATTTTTCTTAAAAGTAAGCAATTGAAACAAGTAGCAAAGCTCGGCTTAGGACCAGGTTTATTTAACGTCAATGAACCCATTATCTTCGGTTTACCGATTGTGATGAACCCGCTTATTCTCATTCCATGGATTTTGGCGCCAATGGTGATTACTTGTATTTCTTATTTTGCGATGGCCGCAGGTATTGTGCCGCCTCCGACAGGCGTGAATATTCCATGGACAGTACCGATCTTTATTAGCGGAGTCATGGCAACAAATTCATTAGCGGGCGGTCTGCTTCAGCTGTTTAATTTAATGATTGTGTTTGTCATTTGGTTCCCGTTCCTAAAATTTATTGATCGTATGAATGTGAAAAATGAAAAAATAGTCACGACAGAAAAAACGAAACAAACAAACATCAAAGGTGAAGGAGACTCAATGCATGTCGATGGAAACTAACAGTCAATCATATACATTTCCAGAAGGTTTCTGGTGGGGATCTTCTGCCTCTGCTACGCAAACAGAAGGCAGTTATCCAGGAGATGGAAAGGGTCCGAACATTTGGGATCACTGGTTTGAAAAAGAGCCGAATCGTTTTTTTCAGGGCGTCGGTCCAGGTGTAACCTCGCAATTTTATCGTAAATACAAAGAGGATATCCGACTCATGAAGGAGATTGGGCACAACTCGTTTCGTCTATCTATTTCATGGTCACGCCTTTTACCTGAGGGAAAAGGGGCTGTTAATGAAGAAGCTGTGGCTTTTTACAATGATGTGATCAATGAACTGATAGCGAGTGACATTGAACCGTTTGTGAACTTGTATCATTTTGATATGCCAATGGCGCTTCAGGAGACGGGAGGATGGGTAAACAGGCAGGTCGTAGACGATTATGTCAGCTATGCGACATTGTGTTTTCAGCTATTTGGCGACCGGGTGAAAAAATGGTTTACCCATAACGAGCCGATTGTTCCTGTAGAGGGTGGATATATGTATAGCTTCCATTATCCAAACGAAGTTGATTTCCAAAAGGCAGTGCAAGTTGGATTTCATGAGATTTTATCAAATGCTAAGGCCATTGCGGCTTATAAAGAGATGAAGCAGGATGGGAAAATAGGCATTATCCTCAACCTTACTCCTTCGTATCCGCGAAGCCAGAATCCGCGGGATGTCGAAGCAGCTGAGATGGCTGACGCCTTCTTTAACCGGTCCTTCCTAGATCCAGCAGTGAAAGGACATTTCCCTGAAAAGCTAGTGGACGTGTTAAAGAAAGAAGGATTGATGCCAGCTATGGAGGAAGGAGACCTTGAACTCATTCAAGAGAACACGATCGACCTTCTCGGCATCAACTATTATCAGCCCAGAAGAGTGAAAGCAAAGGAACATATGCCTCACCCTGATGCACCATTTATGCCAGACCATTATTTCGATTCTTTTGAAATGCCAGGCAGAAAAATGAATGTGTACCGCGGCTGGGAAATCTATGAAAAGGGTATTTACGATATATTGAAAAAAGTCCAGACAGACTATGGGAATATTGAATGCTTTATTTCTGAAAATGGAATGGGTGTCGAAGGAGAAGAGCGGTTTCAGGATGAAGAAGGAATGATTCATGACGATTACCGCATTGATTTTATTTCTGAGCATCTTAAATGGGTGCATCAAGCCATTCAAGAAGGAAGTCATGTAAAAGGCTATCATCTGTGGACGTTTATGGATAATTGGTCATGGTCGAATGCCTATAAAAATCGCTATGGATTTGTCTCAGTGGACCTTGAGAAAGACGGGAAACGTACCATCAAAAAAAGTGGCTACTGGTTTCAATCGGTTTCAGAGAATAATGGTTTCTAATCAAGATACTTGCTCTTTCCTTGAAAAGGGCAAGTATTTTTCTTATGTAAAGATGAAAGGATTGAAATGAAAGTGGCTCGAACCTTTTAAGCGCACTAGGCTTAGTGTAGAATGAGAGGAAGGCTAGAAAGCGCTATGATAGGATATGAAAAAACAAGTCAGTTGGTGGTGTGAGATGACAAAGTACGAACTCATTTCAGAAGAAATTAGAAAAAGAATAGGAACAGCATATTATCCAGAAGATCAACCCATTCCAGATGAAAACTCGCTTGCCGCTGAATTTAAATGCAGCAGAATGACGATGAAGCGTGCGCTTGATCTTTTAGTGGCGGAAGGTCTGCTCTTTAGAAAAAGAGGTCATGGCACATTTATTGTGAAGGCAGCGCTAAATCAAGGTGCGATCAACGTATCAGGTCATGAAAATAAAGGGTTCACGAAAGTGATGGCAGATAAAAACGTGACGAGCCAAATCATTCGCTTTGATGTGCATTTTCCAAGTGAAGAGGTGGCAGCTCATTTATCCATTGACTCAAGCACACCCGTCTATGACATTATTCGGCTCCGTTTGGTGGAAGAAGAGCCATATGTATTAGAAAAAACCTTTATGCCTGTCAATGTCATTAAGGGAATAGATGAAGAGGTTTTATTGGGGTCTATCTATAGCTACATTACAAACACACTTCATTTAAAAGTGGCAGGAGCGCACAAAAAAATTAGAGCGGCTAAATCAGATCAGCTTGATCAGCAATATTTAGGTTGTGACCCTACGGATCCGGTGCTAGAAGTGGAGCAGGTGGCTTATTTAAACACAGGCCGGCCGTTTGAATATTCCTTTAGCCATCATCGCTATGATAAATTTGATTTTTCAACGGTTGAAATTACGAAAACACGACTTTAAAAAAAGAGCAGAACCCCCTCAATCGGGAGACTGCTCTTTTTTCGTTGATTTTATATATTCCACCAGTGATATCCATCTTTTTCAAGAAGCTGATCTGCTTCTTTTGGTCCCATAGAACCAGCAGGGTAATTTGGTTTTAACGTTTTGGTTTCAGCCCATTTTTTTGAAATTGGATCAACAAAGTTCCAAGACAGTGCCACTTCATCCCAGTGGGCAAAGTTTGTTGCGTCACCTAGCAAACAGTCATGAATCAGCTTTTCATACGCTTCTGGTGTATTCATGATGTCGTTGTAATTTGTTTGATAGTCCAGCTTAATTGGTTTAGCATACGTTCCGCCATCAAGCTTGCGAGCATTCAGGTGAAGGGTAATGCCTTCGTCTGGCTGAATGTGAATCACAAGTAAGTTTGGATGCATGGAATTCCCGTTTCCATAGTACAGGTTCATCGGAATGTCTTTAAATTGCACCACGATTTGAGTGGATTTCTTTTCTAGACGTTTTCCTGTACGAATGTAAAATGGTACCCCGGCCCATCTAAAGTTATCGATGAGAAGTTTCCCTGCAACGAATGTTTCTGTGTTGGAGTTTGGGTCCACATTTTGCTCTTCAAGATAGGAAGGAACCATATTGCCATCAATCGTTCCTGCATCATACTGTCCGCGGACAAAGAATTGATCCACTTCATCTTTCGAGAAAGGACGAAGCGCACGCAATGCTTTCCGTTTTTCGCTACGGATTTCCTCTGTATTGAGCTTAATCGGCGGCTCCATGGCTAGTAGTGCAACCATTTGAAGCATATGGTTTTGGACCATATCTCTCAGTGCACCAGAACTCTCGTAATATCTCGCACGGTCTTCGACGCCTAATGATTCACTCGATGTGATTTGAATGTTTGAAATGTAACGGTTTGTCCAAAGCGGTTCAAAGATCGCATTCGCAAAACGAATCACCTCAATGTTTTGCACCATCTGTTTACCGAGGTAGTGGTCAATACGATAAATTTGATCCTCTGTAAATGCATCTCGGATCTCTTCATTTAATGTTTTGGCACTAGGGAGGTCATGACCAAACGGTTTTTCAATGACAAGTCGAGACCATCCAGTCGTTTCTGATACGCCTTCACTTTTTAAAAACTTCGCAATGGTTCCGAAGAATTCCGGTGCCATCGCTAAATAGAACATCCGGTTATTTGGGATACTGTATGTATCTTCAAGACCAGAAAGAAGTGTGTTCAGTGCTTGATAGGAAGCAGGGCTTGAGACATCAAAGTCATGGTAATAGAAATGAGAAATAAATTCCTCTGCTTTTGCTTCTGCATCATCAGAAGAGACCGATTCTTTTACCACAGCTCTTAGGTCTTCATGAGACCAAGGACGACGTCCAACACCTACAACAGCGAATTGATCTCCAAGCTTTCCGCTATGATAAAGTCTATGTATAGAAGGGTAGAGCTTGCGTTTTGCAAGGTCTCCTGTTGCGCCAAAGATGACAATGACTGCTTTTGGATAGTTAGTTTCTGTATTCACGAAAAGTACCTCACTTTATTCGTAGCATTGTTGTAAAAACCGAGAATGTATGTACATTTTCTTTATTTTAAAGGTTCATTGTTCGTAAAGCAAACATTTGATTCGACTTTTTCTGCCCAAGTTTGACTTTTTTCAAAAATTCCGCTGAATTCACATTTATCCTGTCTTCATGTATTCTATATGAATGAAGAGATTGTATACCGGCTGTAGGAGGAAATCGTAATGGAACTGCTCTTTTTAGGAACAGGTGCAGGCATTCCTGCAAAAACAAGAAACGTCACTTGCACTGCGCTGAAGCTTTTAGAAGAGAGAAAAGCCGTGTGGCTTTTTGATTGCGGAGAAGCGACGCAGCATCAAATATTACATACAACGATTAAACCAAGAAAAATTGAGAAGATCTTTATCACGCATATGCACGGTGATCATGTATATGGTCTCCCAGGTCTGCTTGGCAGCAGGTCCTTTCAAGGCGGAGAGGATAAATTGACGATATATGGTCCAAGCGGCATTAAAGCTTTTGTAAACGCGGCACTTTCAGCGACACAAACGCATTTGACTTATCCGCTGCATATCATAGAAATAGAGGAAGGGATCGTTTTTGAAGATGATACCTTTCAAGTAGAAGCAAAACGAGTGTCTCATGGGATCCCAGCTTACGGTTATCGGGTCGTGGAAAAAGATGTACCCGGTGCACTAAAAGCCGAAGACCTAAAAAAAATCGGTGTAAAACCTGGACCTTTGTATCAGAAGTTGAAAAATGGGGAAACCGTTACACTCGAAGATGGAAGAATGATTGATGGAACCGATTATTTGGAACCCCCTAAAAAAGGGAGAATCGTTGCATTTTCAGGAGATACCCGTTTGTGCGAGAATATAACAAGGCTTGCCAAGAATGCGGATGTGTTAGTCCATGAAGCAACATTTGGGAAAGAAGATGCAGAACTAGCCTATAATTATTATCACAGTACGACAGAACAGGCAGCAAAAACAGCGCAGGAAGCAGGCGCAAAAAGACTGATTTTGACCCATATTAGTGCACGGTACCAAGGGGAAGAGTCACTGAAACAATTACTCAAAGAAGCCCGCGATATATTCCCGCTGACTGAAGCTGCACATGATTTCTTTTCTTTTCCTATTGACCGTACCCTGTAAAAATTGGATGAATCGTCAAAAATAGTTGTGTGATTTTTTTGATATTTATGATGACGCTCTTTTTAAGGTAGTGGTAAAATGGTGAAGAAAAAACAAATGACGAATTACACTATGAAGAATACGGGAGGCACAATCAAAGATGAGCGGTTTTACAGCGTTAAGTGAAGCAGAATTAAATGACCTATATGCAGCACGACAAAAAGAATATGAAACGTACAAAAGTAAAAACTTACACTTAGACATGTCTAGAGGGAAACCTTCACCAAAACAGCTCGATTTATCTATGGGCATGCTCGATGTCGTGACATCAAAGGATGCAATGACAGCTGAGGATGGTACAGATGTGCGAAACTATGGCGGCTTGACAGGCCTTCCTGAAACAAAGAAGTTTTTTGCAAGTGTGCTCAATCTGAAGCCAGAACAAATCATCATTGGCGGTAATTCTAGTCTGAATATGATGCACGACGCGATTGCACGTGCTATGACTCACGGCGTATATGGCAGCAAAACACCTTGGGGAGAGCTTCCAAAGGTAAAATTCATTGCACCAAGCCCAGGGTATGATCGTCATTTTGCCATTTGTGAGCATTTTAACATAGAGATGATTACGGTAGATATGAAGTCGGATGGACCTGACATGGATCAGGTAGAAAAATTGGTTGCAGAAGATGAAGCCATCAAAGGGATTTGGTGTGTACCAAAATATAGCAACCCTGACGGCATTACGTATTCAGATGAGGTTGTCGACCGTCTTGCTTCCATGCAGACAAAAGCAGACGACTTCCGTATTTTTTGGGATGATGCCTATGCAGTCCACCATCTAACAGATACGCCTGATACGTTAAAAGATATTTTTCAAGCAGTAGACAAAGCAGGACATGCAAACCGTGTGTTTATGTTCGCTTCTACTTCTAAAATTACGTTCCCAGGCTCGGGTGTTGCACTGATGGCATCTAGTCAGGACAACGTCAGCTTTATTCAAAAACAGCTATCAGTTCAAACCATTGGGCCAGATAAAATCAATCAATTAAGACACCTTCGTTTCTTCAAGAATCCAGAAGGATTGAAGGAACATATGAAAAAGCATGCAGCGATTATTAAGCCGAAATTTGACCTCGTTCTTTCGATCCTTGATGAAAAGCTTGGTGGAACAGGCATCGCTGAGTGGCACAAACCAAATGGCGGATATTTTATTAGCTTAAATACACTCGATCATTGTGCAAAAGCTGTTGTGCAAAAAGCGAAAGAAGCCGGTGTGACACTAACAGGTGCAGGGGCGACATATCCTTATGGTAACGACCCGCTTGATCGCAATATCCGTATTGCGCCAACGTTCCCAACACTTGAAGAACTAGAGCAGGCGATTGACATCTTTACGTTATGCGTTCAGCTTGTCAGCATTGAAAAGCTGCTGTCTGAGAAAAGTCAATCAGCACCAACGGTATAACGGAAAAACTCCTTGACTGATGTCCGGTCAAGGAGTTTTTGTTTTTAGTTAGCTGTTTGATAATAAGTAGCAGGCTGTTTTGCTGCACACCATACATCATAAATCGCAAGCTGCACAATATGTGGTTCATCGTGATGAATATAATGCGAGCTGTTCTGCGCCTGAATCCATCCGCTTTGGGATGACAATGTGAGCATTCGTTTATGGAGCCTCAGCCAAGCTTCATGTGCTGGATGAAACAAGCGGCTTTTGCCTGATGAAATGACAAGAAGGGGCATCATCCCATAATGCGTTTGCTCCTCTTTGATCGTACGCAGCATTTGCTCAAAGTCCTCATGTGTACATTCTGCTGTGAATTGCGCCATATATGAAGTGCGTTCTTCCTTTGATAAGAGCGGCAGAATGACCTGCTCTTGCTCCTCACTTGCTGGGTCTAGAAGGACCATACCGATAACATCTTCTTTTCTGCGGCTTGCCCATAAGCGGCTGACAAGAGAGCCAAATGAGTGCGCCACAATGAGAAATGGCGGCTGAATATTGGCTTGATGTAAAAGTGTATCTAAATCATCCGCAAGATCATGCAAAGTTCTTCCTTCCTTGCTATCACTGCTTTTTCCATTACCTAAACGGTCATATAAGAAAACACCAAGCTCTGGGTCAATATCACGAGCGATATTCGCCCACGTATCGCCTGAAATTCCATATCCTGCTTCAAAAATAATGGTGGCTTCCTTTTTCCCTTGACGATGCCTTGTATAAAAGTGATGTCCATCTATATGATACGTTCTTTCAATCAATGCCGAGTTCATTCTTCCATCTCCTCTAAGTGGTTCTTTAGCTAAAAGACGGCACAAAAGGCAAAGATGTTTCTCTTAAAAACAAAAAAGATGCCTATTTCAAAAAATAGACACCTTTTTGCTTAGAGATGTTACCAAGCACGATCGTATTGGCGCGGGCTTTCGATGGATGTACGAAGCTCTTTAGCGGCTGTTTTTGGGAAATACGGATCCCGTAAAAATTCTCTGCCGATAAAGATCAAGTCAGCACGCTGATTTTGTAAAATTTCTTCGGCCTGTATACCAGATGTGATCATACCGACAGCGGCTGTTTGGATGCCGGCACCTTCTCTTATTTTCTCAGCAAAGGTGACTTGGTAGCCGGGGAATGTGTTAATACTGGCTTGCACCACAGCGCCTGAGCTCACATCAATTAGATCGACTCCTTGCTCTTTCAGCCATGCGGCAATGCCAATATAATCTGCAATATCTAGTCCCTTTGTTGTGTAATCAGAAGCGGATACACGGACAAATAATGGTCCATCCCACACTTCATTGACTGCATCAACCACTTCTCTCAAGAAGCGATAACGATTTTCTGGTGAACCGCCATATTCATCTGTCCGGTGATTGGCAAGCGGTGAGAGAAATTCGTTAATCAAATAGCCATGCGCACCATGAATCTCAATGATGTCAAATCCAGCTTTCTTGGCGCGGACAGCGGCATCTTGAAACGCCTGAACGGTGTCTTTTATTTGATCGATAGACATCTCAAGAGGTGTTTTAGATTGCTCGTCAAATGGAATGCTGGATGGAGCAAGAATGTCACCATCTAGCTCAGCCTTGCGTCCTGCATGGGCTAGCTGGATGGCGGTTTTTGTTCCGTACGCTTTGATTTGTTCGTTTAATGAGGCAAACCCTTCAATGTGCTCATCACTCCAAATTCCGAGGTCCTGATCACTAATTCTTCCCTCAGGTGAAACAGCACTTGCCTCGACCATAATTAATCCGGCCTGACCTTGCGCGCGGGAAACATAATGTGCAAAGTGGAAAGGCTGTAATTTTCCATCACGGTCATAGGATGAATACATACACATCGGGGACATGACGATGCGGTTTTTGAGTGTGACACCTTTTAATGTCCAAGGTGAAAAAAGCTTTGTTTCCAATTAACTTCGCCTCCTCATAGAATGGTATAGCCGATTATAACAGTCATTCAAACATTCGTCATAAAAGGTGCTCAAACCATATAGCTTTTGAACATGATTTTGTATAATGAAAGATATGGACATCAAAGGGGGATAAACGGATGAAATGGCAAACGGAAAGTGAACTAAAGGAGCTACTCACAGCTCTGATGCAGTATGAAAGCATATCTGGTACAACGGGAGAAGTCGCATTAGCGGAATATTTATATTACTTGCTGAGGGAGCGGCCATATTTTGAGCAGCATCCTGATCACTTGGCTTTGCATCCAATGAAAGATGGCCGATATTTTTTAACGGCACTTGTCAAACGAAGTACGCTGCCACATACTGTTTTACTCCTCAGCCATTTTGATGTCGTCGATACAGAGGATTACGGAGAATTTCAAAATATGGCGTGTAAGCCCGAAGAGTTAATGGCGTCCTTTTCTCAAAAAAGTGCACTTCTTCCAAAAAGGGCAAGAGAGGATTTAGCTTCAGGTGACTGGCTGTTTGGACGAGGGTCCATGGATATGAAAGCAGGCCTGACTGTCCAGCTTTCCATGCTGGAAAGAGCGATGGCGGGGAGGTTTGAAGGAAATATTCTGCTCGTCACAGTGCCAGATGAAGAAGTGAATTCACAGGGGATGCTGGAGGCTGTTCCGAAACTAAAGGAGCTCAAGCAGAAGTATGACCTTGAGTATACCGCTTGTTTAAACAGTGAGCCGATGTTTGAAAAGTATCCCGGGGATGCGCACCAATACATCTATACAGGTAGTATAGGGAAGGTACTTGCGGGATTTTTCTGCAAAGGAATTGAAACACATGTAGGTGAGCCCTTCTCAGGATTAAATGCAAATTTTATGGTATCTGAATTAAACAGGCTGTTAGAACTGAATAGTGATTATTGTGAGGAAGTAGATGGTGAAGTGACACCGCCTCCGACCAATTTGATGCAAAAGGATTTGAAAGAAGCTTACTCTGTTCAAACGCCTCACACGGCTGTTTCTTTATTTAATGTGCTGATGATGAACCGCTCTAGTGAAGAGCTTCACGGGCTCCTCTATGAAACTGCGAAACAAGCAGCAGCTCAAATTGAAGCCAATCTCAAACAGAAAACCGCTGCATTTCAACGATTTAAACATTTTACACCCATTGATACAAACATCACGGTGTTAACGTATCATGAGCTGTACGAAAAAGCTGCTGAACGATCCGGCAAGCAGGAGGTCGAGCGAATTGTCAACTACGCCTTTGCCAACCGGGGTGAGCTAGGGGATCGTGATTTTTCAACCAAAATTGTATCAGAACTGACGACCCTTTGTAAGGAAGATGGAGCACTGATTGTGTTGTTTTATAGTCCGCCATTTTACCCATCTGTTTCTTCAACAGATGATCTGCATATTCAAACGACCTTAAAGAAGATTCAAAGAGAAGCAAAAGAGATCTATGGAATCGAAGTAGAAGAAGTCAAATATTTTCCTGGTTTATCTGATTTAAGCTACTTACAGCTTGAAAATCAAGATATAGAGGATTATACAGCCAACATGCCGCTATACCAAAAAGGTTACTCGTTACCACAAGGAGAAAAAGAAGCTCTTAACGTTCCTGTCATCAACGTTGGTCCATTAGGAAAGGATGCGCACAAATGGACAGAACGGCTGCATGTCCCATTCTCTTTTGGCGTTTTGCCGTCGCTCTTACAATCAACAATTCATGCTTTATTAGAAAAGAATTAAGTGAAAGCTCTATCGTCATGATAGGGCTTTTCTTGATATCAATCACCTTCTGTCTAAAGAAATAGAGTATGATATAGAATAATACTTACATATTTGAAGGGGGATTGTGAGAGTGAAAACAGGAGTACTAACAAAAACAGAGATCATGAGATCACTTCATGAGAGTTTGCGTAAGCTTGAGGAGTTAGTATGGACATGTGATGAGGCTACATTAGATGAATCTTTTGGGGAAGGCAAGTGGTCGATTAAACAAATTGTTGGACATTTGTATGATACAGAAGAAGTCTGGTCAGAGCGGATAGAGCAGGCAATATCAAATGAGCACACGCTTTTCGCATCATATGATCCAGAGATATATGTGAAGGGAAGAGCTTATGAAATGTATACCGCACAAGAGGTCAGTGCATTGATTGAACGCCTAAAAGAAAGCAGAAACAAAACACTGCAGCTATTAGAAAAGGATACATGGGATTTTTCAGGCCTCCATCCTGAAGAAGGGATGATGACAGTCCAAATTTTAGCTGAAACCATTGCTTTACATGAAATTCATCACCTCGATCAAATCAAAGCCATCATGTCCATGAGAGCATCGAGTGATAGATGAAAAGCACCTGTCATCAAGGCAGGTGCTTTTCTCACTTACTTATACGTACTCGCTGAAAACATGTCGTTTAATTCTGCTGCGCGTTTTGTCGCTGTTTTCACACAATCGACAATTGCTTCTTCAAATTGATAGGAAGCAAGGGTATTCAGTCCTGCTTCTGTCGTTCCACCTTCGCTCGTAATTTCTTTGCGCAATTCAGCAGGTTCCTTACCGCTATCCTGAAGCATATTTGCAGCGCCTGCAATCATTTGACAAATGAGCAATTTCGCTGTCTCTTGGTCCATCCCAAGTTCCGATGCACCTCGCTCCATTCCTTCAATCAAATGATAAATAAAGGCAGGACCGCTGCCTGCAATGGCTGTGACCGCATTCAGCTGTGATTCATCTAAAACCGTCACATGACCGATCGTTTCAAACAGTTGAACTGCTTTTTCCTTTTGCGCCTCTGTGACTTCATCACTGACAGCAATGCCGGTAGCTGATTGTTGTATGGCTGCTGATGTATTTGGCATCGCACGAACCACCGCCGTTTTTGCGCCAGCATAATGCTGAATGGTTTCAATAGAAATGCCCGCTAAAATAGAAATAATCAGCTGTCCATTTAAATGGGGCCTTACTTCAGAAATGCCACTTTCCGCATCTTTTGGTTTTAAAGCAAACACCAGCATATCGGCTTCTTCATAAATAAAGGAACGCGCGAAATCTGTTTTGACTCCATAACGTGCATGTAATTCTTCTAATCGTTTTTCATTTGTTTTATTTGTGACAATGATATCTTCATTTGACATAATGCCGCTCTTTAAAAGACCTTTAATCATAGACTCGGCCATTGAGCCTGCACCAATAAATCCAATTTTACTCATAAGCTGCTCCTCCTTGTAGAAAATAAAAAAACCTCTCGTCTGCAAAGGACGAAAGGTTTTTCGCGGTACCACCCTCAATTAGCATGCCATCATACATACTCAGCTCTAGTCCCTTAACGCGGGAAACGTTTAGGTTTGCCTAACAGCTCAAAGGGCAGGTTCAGCAAATAAGAGGATGGTGAAGCCTTACAGCCTGCGGACCTCACTCTCTTGCATCATTATTTTGCTTACTAATCCTTGTCATCGCGCATCTTATATTTGTTGTTCATTATGCAACGATGGACAAGTTTGTGTCAATAGGGAAAGATAAAAAAATGACCATCTAAACCGCATGACAGTCTGCCCTTTGCAAGATACAATGAATAAAGAAGAGGAAGTTCAGATGATCTATGAGTCAAAAAGCAGGAGATGACGTATAAAAGTGAAAGAAGAAATGATTCAATTATCCATCCCTACACCGTTTGCGGTGGGGGATGTCCATGCATATGTATTAAAAGGCGATGCCGTGACCTTAGTTGATTCCGGACCGATGACACAAGAGGCGCAGCATGCCTTTGTCACGCAATTAAAGGAACATCATTTATCAATAGATGATATTGATCAAGTGGTTTTGACACATCATCATGCAGATCATGTCGGTCTTTTAGATCTGATGAAACCCCATGTCCGTGTCATCGGACACGAGTTAAATGAGCCCTATATTAGTCAGGATGCAGCGTTTAAACAGCGTCAAATCCATTTTATGAATGATTTTTTTCAGCAGTTAGGTGTCCCACTTCGTCAAGGTGAGTGTGAAAGAATGGTGAGGCAGTCCTATACATATTCTTGTACGGCACATGTCGATGACGTCATAAAAGAAGGCGATCGTTTGAAGGGACATGAGCATTTCCAAGTGCTGGAGACCCCAGGACATGCACAATCTCATCTCTCTTTTTTAGATGAAACAACAGGGAATTTCATCGGCGGTGATCTGCTGCTTACAACCATTTCTTCCAATCCGTTAATGGAAGCGCCAATGAAAGGAACAGAACGTCAAAAATCGCTGCTTCAATATAAAGCATCACTCGAGCGTTTATTGCATTTGCCCATTCAGGCGATTTATCCAGGGCATGGCCAGCTCATTACCTCTCATCACGAATTGATCGAAGAAAGATTTAAAAAACAGGAAAAACGGGCAAATACGATGTATCAGCTGCTTCAACGAAAGGAAATGACCGCCTTTCATCTTTGCCGCACCTTATTTCCGGGCCTGTATGAAGAAGCATTATTTCTGACAATGTCTGAGACAGTCGGCCAGCTTGATGTGCTTTTAGCGGCTGGACAAATTGAAGAAGTGCAAAAAGACGGAACCCTCTACTATCGAGCAACTGAAGGAGTGAAATAAATGGGGCGACTAACAGGAAAGAGAATATGGATTACAGGTGCTTCAGGCGGTATTGGTGAAAAGATGGCGTACTTGGCAGCAGCCGAAGGAGCAGAAATCATTGTGTCGGCAAGACGAATTGAAAAGCTCGCAGGTGTAAAAGAAAAGATTATAAGTGCTGGCGGCGTATGTCACATCGTTCAGCTTGATGTCAGTCAGCTTGAGGACATTGATCAAGCCTATCAACAAGTGGGTGCTGTTGATATTTTGGTGAACAATGCCGGCTTTGGTGTGTTCGATCTCGTCGAAGACGCATCCATTGAAGAAATGGTGTCGATGTTTGAGGTCAATGTCTTTGGTTTAATTGCCTGCACAAAAAAGGTCCTTCCTGAGATGAAACAAAGAGGGAAGGGACATATTATCAATATTGCGTCACAGGCAGGCAAAATTGCCACCCCTAAATCCGCCATCTATTCCGCATCAAAGCATGCGGTTCTCGGATTTTCAAACAGCCTCAGAATGGAGCTGGCAGACAGCGGAATTCATGTCACAACCGTCAATCCAGGACCGATTGCCACAGACTTCTTTACCATTGCAGACCGCAGTGGTGAATATGTGAAAAATGTTGATTTTATGATGCTCAGTGCTGACAAGGTAGCAGGGAAGGTCGTATCCGCCATGATGACGAAAAAAAGAGAGATTAATTTACCAGGATGGATGAATGCTGGCAGTAAATTGTATCAATTATTCCCGTTTTTATTTGAAAAAGCAGCACGTAAAGCGATGATGAAAAAATAACAAAAAAAGAAACCGGTCACAGGCTGGTTTCTTTTTTTGTTTGATGGGGCTTGATATTGGTGACGCCAAAGACATTGCCATCAACATCTTCAAAGCTAAAACCGCCTAAGTCTGGGTCAGCTAATATTTGAATATCCGATACAGTCACTGCATGCTCGCTTAAATACTGGTGAAAGTTTTTTAAATCCTTCACAAATAAATCGATCATACTATGCCGAACTCCTGTAAAAGAGTTCATAAAGTAGATTCGTTTCTCGTGTTTTGTTTTGACGAGATAAAAAGAAGGTCCCTCGCCATGAGTAAAAGTGAGCATGGCGGCTTCTTCTGATTGATGTAAAACGATCATCTCTAAAATCTGTTCATACCAAGAGACAGCTCGGGGGATATCAGTCACAGGAATTTCAATAGTAGCAATTTGTTGAATGGTCAATGGCTTCACTCCTTTTTCTATATCCGCCTTGCCGCTTGCTGAAGTGGATCCCATACACTGTTAAAAGGGGGGGCATAGCTAATATCTAAATCTTCAAGGTCTGTCACAGTCAGCCCTTGATAAAGAGCCGTTGCCATGACATCAATTCGTTTATCAACACCTTCTTTACCGATGATTTGTGCGCCAAGCAAGGTGTGATCATCGCTTCTGTAAATCAGTTTCACTTTCATTTTCTCTGCATCTGGGTAATATCCAGCGTGGTCAGTGCTGTCGATGGTGATGGTGGAGAAAGGAAGGCCCGCGTCTTTTGCTTCTTTCTCTGATAAACCCGTTCGCCCTGCTGTCACGTCCATAAATTTCATCACCGCTGTGCCGGTGACGCCTTGAAACGCGCGGTTTGTTCCTGTCATATGAAAGCCTGCGATTCTTCCTTGTTTATTTGCTGTCGTGCCGAGCGGAATATAGTCCAGTTCTTTTTTGATACGGTGATAGGTCGCTGCGCAGTCCCCCGCCGCATAGATATCTTGTACATTCGTCTGCATGTATTCATTCACAACGACTGCACCATTTTGAAGTCGCTGAATTCCTGTGCTGTCTAAAAAGGATGTTTGCGGAGTGACGCCAACGGCAATGATGACCATATCTGTTTCAATGGTCTGTTTGTCTGTTTGAACAGCTGTTACATGTGTCTTGCCCTTTAATTTTTGCACTGTTTCACCAAGTACCACGTGAATGCTTTGATTGTCCGCTTCTTCTTTCAGATATTTTGCCATATCGGGATCAAAGCCTGGCCCAAGTGTTGCACCCCGCTGAATGATATGAACGTCTTTGCCTAGCGCTTTTAAATTTTCTGCCATTTCTAAACCGATATATCCTCCGCCGATGATCGTGATATGTGTGACGTCTTTTTTGAGATTGTCTAAAATAGACAGCGCATGCGGGATTGTTTTTAATACGTGGACACCTTCTAATGAATGACTGTCTAGATCAAGTGTGACGGGGCTTGCTCCTGTCGCAATTAACAGACGGTCATACGTTTCTGTAAAGGGCTCTTTTGTTTTAGAATGAATACCCGATACTGTTTTTTGCTCTGGATCAATTGAGGTCACTTCGTGTAAGCATCTGGCATCAATTCCGTATTTGTCACGAAAGGTGTCAGCGCTGCGTGCGATGAGTTTTCTGTGATGATCAATGAGACCGCCGATCAAGTAGGGGAGTCCGCACTGTCCATATGAGAAAATCTCTCCTTTTTCAAAAGCTACAATTTGCGCGTCTGGATCCTCCCTATATATTTGCATAGCGCAGCTCATTCCTGCTGCATCTCCGCCAATCATCACATATTTCATTTGGTGTGCTCCCTTCTATCTATCAAACTGAATACTCTTATTTACCCTCATTTTCCTTTATTTAATGCTTTTTTTTTCGCAAAAGAAGCAAACTTTCGTTGAAAAATAAAGACAGCGCCTTCATTTTAAGCTACAATCGGATTATCGTCTTTTTGGTTATGAGTTTAGTTTAGATTGGTGGGAAAGACTTTGGGTGACGAACGACTAGATTTTAATACACTATATACACGCCATACGAGAGAGGCATGGGCCGCTCTTGGAGAATATATGCCGGTATCTGTTTCAGAAGAAGAAGTGAGGGCACTTCAAGGATTAAACGACTACTTATCGCTAGAAGAAGTTCGAGATATTTACATACCGCTTATTCGTTTTCTGACATTACACGTCTTTGCAGAAAAACAAAAAAATCAGCATGTCAATGCTTTTTTAAACTACCCGCATCATGCGAAAATCCCTTTTTTAATTGGGATTGCAGGAAGTGTGGCCGTCGGAAAAAGCACGACAGCACGTATTATTGAAACACTTTTATCAAGGCTTGGAGATGGGCTGAAGGTGAGTCTCGTAACAACGGACGGCTTTTTGTATCCTCAAAAAGAGTTAAAAGATCGGGGGCTGATGGAAAAGAAAGGCTTCCCGGAAAGCTATGATGTTAAAGCGCTACTTTCGTTTTTAAATGAATTAAAATCAGGGAAACAAACTGTGCATGCACCTGTATATTCACATCTGACCTATGATCGTCTTGAAGGGGTGTATGAAACAGTAGAGGATGCAGATATTGTCATCATTGAAGGGATCAATGTGTTGCAATCACCGGCACTGGATGATCTGAAGGATGAGCCGCGCGTGTTTGTATCAGATTACTTCGATTTTTCGATTTATGTAGATGCCGCTGAGACGCAAATTCAATGCTGGTATAAAGAACGGTTCCGTTTGCTGCGGGAAACAGCCTTCCAAGACCCTGAATCCTTCTTTCATCAATACAAAGATTTGACGGATGAAGAAGCAGATCAGATGGCAAGCACGATTTGGAATACAGTGAACCGGCCAAATTTATATGAAAATATTTTGCCGACAAAATATAGAGCCGATTTGATTTTAAAAAAAGGCGATCAGCATAAGGTGGAAGAGATCGCCATCCGCAGGGTATAAAGAAAACCGCTCAATTGAGAGCGGTTTTAGATTGTTGACAAAGGGCTAAAATGAACTTTATTTTAGCCCTTTGTCTTCTTTTCAGCGTGATAGAAAACCTTTGAAGTCTAGGAAGGACAGCTACTTTTACGGAGCGAATTTGACATTCGTGAGTACCAGCGCGCAGGACTGACAAAGAATGCGAGGGTTTGTCTACACGCTGAAACCGCTCAATTGAGAGCGGTTTTTTAATGACCTCCTCTTACTTTCACAGCCACGGCAGCCGCCGTTCGTTTTTTTAGGCGGTAGTATCCGATGAGTAAAAATGGAACGCCTGCAGCGGTGACAATCGCCAAGACTGAAAAAATAGAAAGGGGATGGGCTGCGCCAAATAAGTCAATACACAATCCTCCGACAAACGGTCCGACGACGCTGCCGAGCTGAGAAAACCCCATTGCGCCGAAGTATGACCCTTTCACTTCAGGTTTTGCAATATTGTCTACAAACAGATCCATCATCGCAAAGAGCAGCACTTCACCAATCGTAAACACGACAATGATGAAAGCAAGCGTACCGAGACTTTGTGAAAAAGCAATGGCAAACAAACTGCCTGCTAGAAGCACGTTCCCAGTCGTTAACGACAAAATCGTTGAATAGCGCTTAGCGATCATAATCAGCGGGTACTGAACGACAATGACAACCACTGCGTTTAAGGATAAAAGATACCCAAACAGTTTAGGGCCATCCTCAATCATAGGGGATGCCGATAAATATTGAGGCAGTGTTGAGCTTAGGTGTGAATAGCCAAATGAACATAAAGTAACGCCAATGAGGATGATGCTAAAGACCGTATCTTTCTGAATAATGGAAAGAGCTTTTTTGACGCCGATTTGTTTGGTACTTTCTGGAGCAGCCACTGGATGCTTTTGAAATTGCCATGCCAGCGTTAACCCGTACAACAAGTAAATGAGGGCAGCGACGAGAAATGGAAAAGTCGTTTTTGATGACCCGAGATATAAGCCAAGCAGCGGGCCGAAAATGACACCAATGTTAATGGCCGTATACCGTAAGTTAAAGACAAACAACCGAATGCTCGATGGGGTGACATCGGATAAGAGTGCTTTAGACGTTGGTTCAAACAGCGCCCGGCACAGTCCATTTAAAGCATTCATAAAAAAGAAGACCCAAATGGCATCTGCAAACGCGAAGCCAACAAAGACAAGTGTCCAGCCAAAGATGGATAAAAGCATGACCTTTTTTCTGCCGATTCGGTCGGAAACATAGCCGCCGTAAAAACTCGCAACAATCCCAATAAGAGAGCTGACGGCAATGATCAATCCAGCTGAAGAGGCTGAGGCGCCTTTGACTTGTGTCAAATAAACGGCTAAAAAGGGAATGCTCATGGATGTCGCCATTCGGCCAAATATCGTGCCGATGATGATCGTCCAACTAAGTGGATGTAAAGTGCGTAAGTTATTTTTCATGCTGTGTCTCCCCTGAGTTTGTAAGATGTTCCAATCATACATGAAAAATTGTGCAAATTAAATACACAATTTGATGGAGGAGTCATCCGTCAAATGACAGAGAAGCTTGAACCGTTCCGTTCATTCGAAGAGCATATGCCTCGTTTTCAAGGTTTTAAGCCTTGATGGATCATAATTTTTTCAGAAAAACGAAGCGTGTTTTTCAATGATCATGTTTTCGTTTTGCGAAAATCAATTGAGGTCGATGGCGATAATTTGATGTAAGGAAAGGTCTAGCACATCTTCGTCATTCACGATTTTCATTCGGCGTGTTTCATAATGAATGGCTTTCACCCAGCCCCAAAACTGTGCTTTCATGCCTGATGAGACATATGTCACGCAAATCGCTTGATCCTCGGTAATCGACTGTGTGATCAAAACATTCATTTCCTCTAGCTGATCGGAGCTGAGCGGTAGAGGTGTATATTCTTTTTTCTTTCGTTTTTGAGCAAGTAGTTGCTCTCGGTGCTCTGGTAGCATCATTCGGCTTGATTCCCACATGATGTTGTATCCAGGTGTTAATTTATTGGGATTCATGCTTGTTCGCCTCCGTTATTTGTAATGCCCGCCAATTTTCTCGGCGCGGTGATATGCCTGCCCTGCGCTTGTCAGTGACGAAGCATGCAATAATGCCGCAGGTCCATATTTCAGATGGATTTCATCAAATACTTTGCTGAGTTGATCTTTCTTCAAATGATGATCAAATAAAGTCAGCTGATAGTGGCTGTCAGGCTGCAGCTGTGAGAGGGTAATGCCTACACTGCGAATGGGCTGACCATCCCAGTGCTGCTGGCATAGCTGAATCGCTGCCTCTGCAATATCTGAGCCATACTGTGTCGGTGAATGAAGCTTCATTTGTCGATGAAAGCCTGTTGGATGTGAAAAATCAGCCCCTCTTACACCAACAGACACTGTTTGACCGAGATAATGCTTAAAACGTGCCCGCCGAGCGACTTCCTCACTCAATTCAAGAAGAGCGACTTTGATCTCCTCAAGAGATGCGTAATCACGGGGAAGGGTCATATGATGCCCAACGGCTTTTTGTTGATCATGTGTGTGAATAGTGACTGGAGAGGGATCGTGTCCTAAAGCTGTTCGCTGCAGAAGCTCCCCATTGATTCCCCAGCGTTTTTTTAATCGGTCTAACGGATAAGTAGCAAGTGTGCCAATAGTACTGATGCCCATTCGTTTCAAATGATGCTCCATTCGTTTGCCGACGCCAAATAATTTCCCAATGGGAAGCGGCCATAAATCAGTGGCAACCCGGTCGGCACTCAGTTCATAGATGCCGGATCTGTTTTTTTTGGCAAAATGGTCACAGGCCATTTTAGCGAGCACTTTATTAGGGCCTATGCCCACACGTGCGTAAATGCCAGTCTGGTTCATAATCGTTGTTTGTATATGTTGAGCGATCTCATGTGGAGAGCCGAATAGTGTAAGACTGCCTGTAATATCAAGAAACTGTTCATCAATGGAATATGGCTCGACAAGGTCTGTGTATTGTTCAAGCAGTTCTGTAATCATGACAGAGACATCGAGATAGCGCTGCATACGTGGACGTACGACCACTGCTTCAGGACATTTCTCCTGTGCTTCCCATAACCTTGATGCATTTTGTACGCCACGTTTCTTCGCGAGAGGGCAGGCTGCCAGGACGACTCCGCTTCTTCGTTCTGGATCTCCAGAGACAATGAGCGGCACATTCTCCAAATGAGGCGCCTCCACCTTCTCAACTGATGCATAAAATGACTGCATATCCACAAGCAGAATGGCTCGTTCATTCATTGTACTTCACCTCTTAGAACGTATGTTCTGTATCTATTGTAAACAACATGAGGTGAAATTCATACTGGTAAATCATTCAAAAGCTGTCCATACAAAAAAGACGAAGTGATGAACACTTCGTCTCGTCTGCTGCAACGATTGTTAGGCATGTGCCATGTTGTGGAATGTTTGGAGCGGTTCAGAACGCAGACGATAAGCCATCAGCTTTTTCTTTGGCTTATGTGTAAACTGCCGAACCACATCCACATGGTCATCATAATGGAATAGATAAAGGGTGACATCATGTTTCCCATGCTTTGTTTGCATAGTAAGCGGCGCTGGCCCTTCATTCGGATGAAGAAAGCGCTCTTCATCACCAGGGTAAATATAATAGCGTTCAATAAAGATCGCATCATTAAAATGTTGAATGATTTCAGATGCTCGCTGCTCATCAAGCGAACGACCTTGAAAAGTAATATTTGTTTGCTCACTTGTTACTTTAGCATGTACGGCGTAGCGGCTAAAAAGGCGCTCAACAACACCAGAAGGCAAAGAGGTGACAAGCAGCTTTAAAAGACTAAACACAACAAGCGAAATAACAACCCAAACCAATCTCATCATCTCCAATAAACATTTGTACCATTTCCTATATGAACCATCTTAACATAACAAATGAATGAAACTTTCGCACAAAAAGTGAACTTTTTGAAATAAGTGTGAAGATTTAAAAGGAGATGACGGCTGAAAGACGAAGAACCAACAAGTGAACATGAAAAAGACGGGCATACTGTCTTTACAACCATTTGATCAGACAGTAGACTATTGAAACAATCGCATTTTTGAGAAAAAACGAATCAAAGGAAAGCCAAAATGGAAAAAGGGGCGAGGCCATCATGATACGTCAAGTGAAACCGTCAGATTTTTACGCAGTCACATCCGTCATTCAAAGCTGGTGGGGAGGCAGAGATTTGCGTGCAAAATTGCCAAAGCTCTTTTTTGAACATTTCCAGCAAACAAGTTTTGTTGTCGTTGAAAAGGGAGAGCTGATCGGCTTTTTGGTTGGCTTTTTATCGCAATCTCATTCGGATGAAGCCTATATTCACTTTGTTGGCGTCCACCCAGATCACCGTAAATTAAAGATAGGCAAAATCCTCTATCAAGCTTTTTATGAAGCGGCTGAAAAGGAAGGAAGAACAACCATTAAAGCTGTCACAGCTCCTATCAATAAAGTCTCCATTGCTTACCATACAAAACTCGGGTTTCAGATAGAAAAGGGAGATAAAACAGTAGATGGCATCTCAGTCTTTTCAGATTACGATGGCATTCATGAAGACCGTGTGTTATTTGTGAAGAAGCTGGAGGCAATGAAATGATTGTTCATTTAGATCACACAATAAGTGATGTAGCAAAGCAGATCTTACATATTCAACTAGCTGCATACCAACAAGAAGCTGAACAAATTGGCTATGCTGATCTTCCGCCATTAAAAGAGACCATTCAAGATGTCATGAAAGCAAAAGAGCAATTTATTGGTTTTGAGCAACATGATCTCTTATTAGGTGTAGTCTCCTATGAAGAGCTGAAAGATTGTTTGATCATTAGTCGATTGGCTGTGCATCCAAAAGCGCTAAAGCAGGGTATTGGAACAAGACTTATGTCGACAATTATGGAGAAGAATGTCCCGATAGAACTGACCACAGGGCAAGAAAACACCCCTGCAAAAAGGCTATATGAAAAATTGGGGTTTTTTGAAACAAATGTGATTCATGTGGCAAAAGAGCTCACCCTATCAAAAATGAAATGGACACCGCGACGCAAGGTTGAGGTTGTCGAATTCAAAAAAGAATGGCATGAAGAATTCCGTCAAGAAAAGCAGCGACTCAAGCAAATCATTCAAAAGAGCTGGATAGAAGGATACCATATTGGCAGCACGTCAGTTACAGGACTTGTTGCCAAACCAATTATAGATATATTAATAGAAGTAAGCGATATAGAAGAGATTGATAGGAAAAAAGAGAGATTTGAACACCTTGGATACGAAGTGCTCGGTGAAAATGGTATAAAAGGGAGACGTTTTTTTCAAAAGGGTGGCTTGAATCGTACGCATCATGTCCATGTGTATGAAAGAAATCATCCTGATGTGAAAAGACATTTATTGTTTCGAGATTACTTAAGAGTCCACCCAGAACGAGCTGTAGCGTATGCGTCTGTCAAGGAACAATTAGCAAATCAGTATCCGGAAGATATACAAAGCTATATGGCAGGAAAGAATGAAATCATAAAAGAAATAGAAAATGAGGCATATCGCTGGGATAGAGAAGGAAGAGAGGAAGCTCTTAAATAAGCTGCCTCTTCATCTCGTTAATTAGGAAACTGAACATTGCCTTTTACAATATAGGCCTGTGAAGCAGCAGTAGACGGAAGAGCGGGTAATTGATCCTTTACTATGACCCCGCGAATATCTGTGATTCGAACAGGAAGAGATGTAGACCCCATATGAAAGCCAAGGAAATGGTTGTAGTCTGTCTTTTCCATGTTCACCCATTTTCCATCTTTGTAATATTCCATTTTCATAACCGGATATTTATGATTGCGCACTTGAATCGCAGCCCACCACTCACTGCTACCTTCTTTTATTCTGTAAGCTACATTTCCGCTAATCGGTGCTTTTATAATTTTCCAACTAATCGGGATTTTCCCATCTTCCATATTGCCAATTTTGGTAAAGGCATTAGGAGAAAGATCAAGAGCTCCTTTTGCTCCTTCTGGATATTTATCGGTTACATACACAACGGTTTTTCCTTTTGGCCCCGTTACTTCAAGGTAAGCCCCTGCAAGTGCCGCATTTACCCCTTTATAGTTATAGTCATGGGGATTTAAAGCTGTAATTTTCATGTCAGAGGGAATAGGATCTAATAAAGCGGCGCCCCCTGAGTAACCAGATCCCGTATAAGTCGCATAGCTTTCTCGTACTTCATCAAGGATAGATGCCGCTTTCATGTTTGGCATAGTGAAACTCAACATCAATATCAGCGCCCCGATAAAGCAGAGAGATAATCTTTTTTTCACGATCTAAAACCTCCTGTTTCTTCTTTTTAAAATTGATAGCGTCATCAGTATAATTCTAAAAAACAGGATGCAGAAAGAGCCAATAGATAGATATAATCCTAGTGAGAAGAGCGTGTATTTCAAAGAGTATGACTTTCGGATTTAGTCGTGTGTCATGTTTTATGGTGTTTTATGTGTTACAATGTAAGCATCAATTTAAAAAGGATGTTCGCCATGTATATTCACATCACAGAACTGGCTAAAACATATATAGAAAAACAGCAAACAGGAAACGAGACGAAGGAGTTACTGCTTCGCTACGATTCAGAAGGTTGTGGCTGTGCAGTGAGTGGCGTACCAATGCTTTGGTTAACAAGTGAAAGAACAGGTGAATGGGAACCACTTAAAAATAGCCAACATTTAAAACTATATATACACACAGCACAAAAGGTGTTTTTTGACGAGGAAATGACGATTGATTTTAATGAAAAAGCCAATACACTTATGTTGAAAAGTCCTCAACAAATACTCAGCCCGAGAATGGGTATACTTGTAAAGTAAGGTGGAAACGTAGTGGATCAAAAGCTGAAAGTGATACAAAATACGGCACAAAATAAAACGTGGGTGTCGTTTTTAAATAATAATCATCCATATAGCCTTTTGCACTGGTCAATCGGTGGAATGGATTCAGTAAAAAAGGACGTCTGGCTTCTCCAAGATGAAGTCACATTTGAAACGGAAGAATTTCCAACGCTTGAATTAGCAGTCAGTTGGATAAAAGAGAATATGGAACACGTAACAGATGTGTTATAAGCCCTTTGCTGAAGAGGGCTTTTTTTGTGCCATCATCATCTCATCAAACAGAAGAACTGTCTAATTTGAAAAATGAGATTTTTCAACGATAAAAAGTCATTTTTAACAAACATTTCGACAAAATGAGAAAAGTAGAAAGAGAAAAATAGAGACTGTTAATGCCGAAAAATCGGCAATGGAAGCGGTTATTGCGGGATACCGAAAACTTTACGAAAAACGACATTTCATATTTCTTCCATTCGAGGAAATATGATAGAATACAACATGTATCGTACATGAGGAGGGAGGTGCTAAGGTGAATTGAAGCTCAAGCTGTCATCGCCTCAGGTTGGAATCAAAATAAACGAATGGTATAGGCAGATTTGCGGATTTCATGTCATGAAAGCAGAGAAGCTAAAGGCCGAGATCGAGCAGGAAATCCTTGAGATGGAGCAAGATCAGAACTTGCTGCTTTTTTACCAGCTAATGGATTTTCGACATAAGGTCATGCTTGAATATTTTGAACCGGCAAAAAAAGCCTCAAATGATGAGGAGATTAAGAAGCTTCTAGAAACAATTGAACATTCGCAGACCAAATTAACAGATATGCTTGAATACTATGTTCATTTTTTTACAGGAATGTTTGAATTTGAACAGAGAAACTATTTGAGTGCCATTGCTTATTACCGTTCCGCAGAAAAAAAGCTCAATCTCATATCAGATGATATAGAAAGAGCAGAATTTTATTTTAAATTAGCAGAAATATACTACCACATGAAACAAACCCACTTTTCGATGCACTATGCTTTGCAAGCGTTAGATACGTACTCTGCCTACAGAACGTACACGCTGAGAATCATCCACTGTGAATTTGTCATCGGTGCAAACTATGATGATTTGAAATGCTATGAACATGCATTGCCCTACTTTAAAAATGCTCTAAAGCGAGCACGCTCAATTGGAAACCCTCGAGTCATAGGTTCGGCCCTTTTCAACTTAGGTAACTGCTATTACCAAATGAACGATCTTGCTACAGCAAGTCGCTATCTCAAAGACTCTCTTGAAGTGTTTGAAAAGGAGAATTTAACCCATCTAAATCGCTCTCTAGACCCACTATTTATGCTGACCCAAATCCTGTTTAAACAAAAACAAATAGAAGAGTCGTTAACCCTCTATCAACAAGGTATTATGAAAGCCTGTGATTTAGAAGATGAAATTTACATCTGCAAGTTTCAGTTTTTAAAAGCATTATACGTTGATGCAGAAATAAAAATCATAGACGATACATTAGATTTGTTGGAGGACAAGCGCTTATACCCAGATATTGAGGAACTGGCACTTGATGCGGCACATTATTATAATGAGCTTGGATTATTTGAAGTTTCTACCCGGTATTACGAAAGGAAAATTCAAGCCATATCAAAAATTCAAAATGGAGGTCATTTATATGAAAATGAGTTTGATAGTTCTTTTATTGGCAGCAACTGCAGGATTATCGGTCATGAGTCAGCAGCAATCGGAAGAGAGCCATATGGAGCTGGCGGGCAGACACCATACAACAGTGGTGACTATCGTATAAGTTAGCAAAAAGAGGAGACGAACGGCTGTTCATTCTCCTCTTTCATTTTGATTGAATTGAAATGCTTCCAGAAATGCTTCGACCTCTTGTTCATAGACTTCCTTATTGTCACTATAAGACATCGCATGCGCACCATGTGGCGCAATAAATAGCCGTTTATCACCCTTTTTGCGTGCGTATAACTGCTCGCTTTGCTCACAAGGGATATAGTCATCATGGAGGCTATGAATAAAAAGGATAGGTTCTTTCACCTGATCGATTACATCAAGTGGAGAAACTTGCCGAATGCTGTATCCGTCCCGCCATTTCAACACTTGATTACTTAGTGGAAGAATCCACTGTCCTGAAAGACGAAAATCTGTTTTTAATCGATACAGAAGCTGATCCTCAAAAGAAGCAAAAGGACAATCAGCGATGTAAAAATTGGCGTTTGCATCCGGTTTTGCAGCATATAATAAAGTTGTGACTGCGCCCATCGATTCTCCGTGTATCCCAATGATTGCTTTTTCCCCAAGTCTTTTTCTCAGCCACTTGACGACTTGAGCCAAATCTTCTTTTTCATAATATCCATAGCTCGTTGTTTTTCCGCCGCTCATCCCATGTCTTCTATGATCATAAAGCAGCACATTCCATCCAAGCTTTTGGAATAATTTCATATACTTCACGGAATTGATCAAACTGACGGTAACCCCGTGACAAAGAACGATGGTGCGTGTTGTATGAGGGAGCGGTACAAAATAGCCATGAAGATCGTAACCAAATGCTGAAGGAATACAAACTTTCTCTTTTTGCAGCTGTTGAAACTCCTCGTGATGATAGTGCCCTTCATCTGATTCTCGTTTGATGAGCTCTTCATCCGTTAATTTTCGTATATACATCATTTTATTGGTAAAAAAAATGCCGATTGCAGCGAGTGGAAATAATACCAAGGCGAGTATAGCGAGCCATTTCTTCTTCAAGCTGATTCTTCCTTTCCGAAGGGTTTCTATGAAGATCATACCACATGTTGGGAGTTTGGCGTGACTCTTGCTGAGCAAATAAAACGGATGATACACTAAAACAAAAGGAGAGAGGCAAAGTGAAAAAGACCAATCAAGATCAAGTAAAGCTAAAGGACGGCATAAAGGATGATGTGAAACAGCAGCTCCTTCAAATGAAGCAGAACCTGGCCGCTGAGACAAAAAAAAGAGAAGAACAAAAACGACAAGACCTCCTTCGGCAACAGAAAGAAAAAGAAAAAAATAAAAGCTTCTTAGAGCTGCTAGATGAAAGTCATTTAGACTGGAGAAAGTATAAAAGTTAAAAAAGGGAGCTGCGATGCTCCCTTTTTTATGTTATATCATTGAGATGAAAACATACTACATGAGCCTGAAAACACGTCTGACTCCCTCGTATCACTTCATTTCAGAATCGCACCACCAATAGGGTTGTACATTAAAACAAAACATAAGTGGCAAGCTGTTCTTCCATTTGTCTTCTATTGATTCAAACGATGCGTCTCATACACAGACTGTTTTGTGAAATATGACAAAGCTTTTACTTCTTGGTCGCTTAATGAACGTGCATTTGCCGCTGCCACATTTTCTTTTAACTGTTTCACCGAGCTTGCGCCAAAAACAACAGAGCTGACTGCAGAATGCTTGAGCAAGTATTGAATGGACAGCTCTGTCAGTGATAGGTCATAAGCGACTTTCTTTAACGAAGGGATGATTTGCTGGAGCTCTTCAAATGAATAGTCAAGATACCCGTTCTTTTGAATCGCCGCACTTGCTTGCGAAAGGGGTTTTTCTGTTAATAATCCTTTTGCTAAAGGACCTCTTGCCACGACACTAATGCTTTGTTCTTCAAGAAGAGAGAACCATTCTTCTGGGCGGCGGTCGAGTAAACTATATTGCATCATCACACTCACGATGTTTGATTTTTTGGCGTATTCTTTAATGACATTTGGACGGATCGACGATATGCCGTAATAGCGAATGACACCTTCTTCAACCAATTCTTCAAATGCCTCGATGGTTTCGTCAATTGGATCGTCAATTGTGCCGCCATGCAATTGATATAAATCAATATAATCTGTTTGAAGTCGTTTCAGGCTTTGTTTCACTGCCTCTTTTATATATGCTTTTGAAGGATCCCAGCTCCAGCCAGGTTTGCCTTTTTCAAAGCGGTTGCCACCTTTTGTGGCCAAAATCAGATCTTGGCGTCTGTTCTTAATGGCTTCCCCGACGATTTCCTCATTTGTTCCAAAATCATATAAATCAGCTGTATCCAAATAGTTAATCCCAAGATCAATGGCTTCATCTAATAAAGAGAGCGCTTTTTCTTTTTCAGTCCCAAGGGACATACATCCTAGTGCCGCCTCACTAACCAAGAGATCAGAGGTGCCAATTCGTCTTTTTTTCAATTCAATCACACTCCTATCCTTTCACATTAAGTGAAACAATTCTGGAATTCAAGCTAGGTGATTTCAAAAGGCGCATTGAAGCAGGCATCCGCATTTTGGCTTCTCCTAAAACATCTATGTTAAAATGAATGAAGTAAAAAGTGAAAGTAGAACGAGGAGCTGACAAAATTGAAGGACTTTGAAGAAAAAACATTATCGTCAAAAACATTATATAACGGGAAAATCATTGACTTGGTTCTTGAAGATGTAGAATTGCCGAACGGAAAACCAGGCAAACGCGAAATCATTAAACATCCAGGTGCAGTAGCAGTCATTGCACGTACAGACGAAAATAAAATCATTTTGGTCAAGCAATACCGTAAAGCACTGGAGAGAGCCATCGTTGAGATTCCGGCTGGAAAATTAGAAAAAGGAGAAGAGCCGGCACATACAGCACTGAGAGAATTAGAAGAAGAAACAGGTTATACAACTCAGGCGCTCCAAAAGCTGACCGCCTTTTATACATCACCAGGGTTTGCGGATGAAATTGTTCATATCTACCTTGCCGATCAGCTCGTCCCACTTGAAGAGAAACGAGAGCTGGATGAGGATGAATTTGTCGAAGTGATGGAAGTTTCACTAGAAGAAGCACTGCACCTCATCGAAAAACAACATATTTATGATGCGAAAACAGCCTATGCCATTCAATACTTACAATTGCAAGAGGTACTTAAGTCTACAAAATGAGGGAATTCTTTGCAGATATCCATATTCATATTGGTCGAACAAGAACAGGCAGGGCTGTCAAAATTACAGGTGCAAGGTCACTGACCATTGACCAAATTCTCATTGAAGCGTCTCAAAGTAAAGGGATGGGGATGATTGGTGTGATTGATGCACAATCTCCTGAAGTCCTAGAAGAATTGATAGAAGGTGTAGAGGAAGGCACGTACACTGAACTAAGCGATGGCGGTTTATCATTTGGAAAGACCGTTTTGCTTTTAGGCAGTGAGCTAGAAATCAATGATGACCAATCAAAAGGTCCGATTCATGTGCTTGCCTTTATGCCCACGCTTCGTAAAATGTCTGAGTTTTCCGCATGGCTTTCTCTTCATATGAAAAATGTGCATTTGAGTTCACAGCGGTTATATGTGGATGGGAGAACGCTTCAGCATAAGGTGAAGGAACTAGGGGGATTATTTATTCCTGCCCATATTTTTACGCCGCATAAAAGTTTATACGGTAAAGGGGTCAATACGTCTTTAACCGAAGTATTCGATCCAGAACTCATTGATGCTGTTGAGCTTGGCCTTAGCTGTGATACATCTATGGCCTCCCAGCTAAGTGAGCTAAACCGTTATCCTTTTTTAACAAATTCAGATGCCCATTCTTTAGGGAAAATTGCGCGGGAATATACGAAGATCCGAATGGATCATGCCTCCTTTGCTGAATTTGAGCTAGCGCTTCAAGGAAAAGATGGCAGAAACATCACTGGAAATTATGGGCTCGCTCCGCGGCTCGGAAAGTATTATCATACGACCTGTGAGAAATGCGGGGTAAGACCTGACAGTCAGGAGCAAGAAAAGTGCCAAGCATGCGGCCATACCCGAATGACAAAAGGGGTGAGTGAGCGGTTAAAGGAGCTTGCTGACCAAGAAAGTGACAAAGGAATAAGGCCTCCTTATGTTCACCAGCTTCCCCTTCATTTTATTCCGGGTGTTGGAGCCAAAACGTTAGAAAAGTTAAAAGCTGTCTTTCATACAGAGATGAATATTCTTCATCAAGCAACAGAACAAGAATTAAAAGCGGTCCTGCCTGAGAAAACAGCCGATTACATCATCAAAGCAAGAAGAGGTGAAGTTGGACTGATCGCTGGCGGAGGCGGAGTCTACGGTAAGGTGGATATCAATCATGAATCAACTTAAATGGACATGTCACACATTTGAACAACTGTCTAAAGAGGACCTTTACTTGATTTTAATGGAAAGAGTGAATGTGTTTGTTGTAGAACAAACATGTCCTTATCCTGAAATTGATCATCGTGATCAAGAGGCGCTACATGTCATCGCCAAAGAGAACGGCACGATTGTCGCTTATTGCCGCATTTTCCAAAGCGGGATCATGTACAAAGAGGCATCCATTGGCCGTGTCCTTGTGACGAAGACCGGCCGGAAAAAAGGTTACGGGAAGATCCTGCTCGATCAGGCGATAAAAAAGCTCAGTGAATTAGGCGAAACAAAGATTAAAATCCAAGCACAGGCTTATTTGAAATCGTTCTACGAATCGTTTGGCTTCGAAGCTGTCTCAGATTGTTATGATGAGGATGGAATTCCGCATCTTGATATGGTGAGAAAAGAAAGATAGGCGTGTATACGTCTATCTCAGCGTGTAGACAAACCCTCGCATTCTTTGTCAGTCCTGCGCTCCGGTGCTCACGAATGTCAAATTCGCTCTGCTCCGGTGCTCGTCCTTCCTAGACTGCAAAGGTTTTCTATCACGCTGAAAAGAAGACAAAAGGCTAAAATCAAGTACATTTTAGCCTTTTGTCAACAATTTGAGATAGACGTGTATACGTCTATCTTTTTTAGGTGCTTTCATGTATCATAACGACAACGAAAGGGGTTTTGCGAAATGGGAAAAAGCAAAGCAAAGAAAAAGAGAGAACACCTTCAAAGGCAGCACAGTCGAAATCCAGAACAATCGAGAGGAAATATGCCGCATTTTAGTACACACGAAAGAAAGACAAAAACAAAACAAGAAGCCTTGCAGCATATGATGAAAAAACATAAAGGTAGGAATGCTTATGATCGCTATGAACAGGATCATAAGCATTTTTATTTTGCTTTTTTGTGACAAGTAGATCAAATAATTGGAAAAATTTTAAAAAATAGGACAAACGGTCGTTTCTTTTTGTCTAAAAATGTAGTTAAATGACAAAAAGAAATGAAAGGGAGAGTGGGTATCGTGAAGGTCAAATCATTTGGAGCAGGGCTTTGTATGGCAAGTATGCTACTGGCATCGATGACATTCGGCGCATCAGATGTATCTGCAAAGGATCAAGCAAAAAAAGAGTATATGATCGGTTTTTCTTCTTCCGTTCAAGACAAAACACAAAAACAGCTTGTTGAAAAGGCCGGCGGTCATGTGAAAGAATCAATAGAGAAAATAGATATGATGAAAGTTTCGTTGAACGAAGCATCAAAAGAAAAACTACATCAAGCAAAAGAAGTTACTTTTATTGAGGAAGACCAAAAAGCAAAAACAAGCGGTCAAAGCGTTCCTTATGGCATCAAAAGCATCAAAGCACAAAAGGTACATAAACGAGGATATGCCGGACAGAATGTCAAAGTAGCTGTTCTTGACAGTGGAATCGACGGCAAGCATGAAGATTTACATGTAACTGGTGGTGTCAGCTTTGTTCCAACAGAGTCCGATCCGCTCGTTGACCCGCATGAACACGGAACTCACGTTGCAGGCACGATCGCAGCATTAGATAATAAAGTAGGCGTCGTTGGTGTGGCACCAAAAGCTTCGATCTATGCGGTGAAAGTGGCAGATGAAAATGGTGACGGCTACTATAGCTGGATCATTAAAGGCATTGAATGGGCGATTGAGAATGAGATGGATGTCATCAATATTAGTATGGGGGGAGCAAGTGAATCGGAGGCGCTGAAAGAAGCGGTAGATCGAGCATATGACAACGGGATTCTCATTGTCGCATCTGCAGGAAATGCTGGGAGCTACGGGTCACTTAATACGATAGATTACCCGGCCAAATACAGCTCTGTCATGGCAGTCGCATCTGTGGATCAACGAAAGCAAAGAGCCTTTGATTCCTCTGTTGGGGAAGAAGTGGAAGTATCAGCACCAGGTGTTTCAACATTAAGTACCATTCCTCATAACGAATATGGATATAAGAGTGGAACGTCTATGGCATCACCTCATGTAGCTGGTGCTGCGGCAGTCATTCTATCAAAACATCCGAATCTGACAAATGATGAATTGCGTGAAAGGCTGACAAAAACGGCAACAAAACTTGGCGAACCTTTTTATTATGGCGCTGGGCTTGTGAACGTACAAAAAGCTGCACGATAAAGGAAACGAGAAAGCGGTGTACAGCTGCTTTCTCGTTTTTCTTTTTATAAAACTGTCATGTTTCGTCTGCTCTCTCATAGAATCTAGTAACCTTTACTATTTGGGAGGAAGGCGCATGCGGAAAAAGTCTTGGAAAGAACATCTTCTTCAGCACGTGAAAGATCATTTATCGATTTATTTGTTTGTTTCTGTACTATTTTTAATGGGCGTCATTTTTGGAGCCATTATCGTCAATAGTATGACAATGAGTCAGAAAGAGGATTTATTCTACTATTTAAATCAATTTTTTGGTCAACTGACGAATGAGAAAGCAGCAGAATCAAAAGATATGTTTTTGCAAAGCTTTTTGCATCATATGAAATATTTGGGCCTCATGTGGATACTCGGAATTTCCATCATTGGCCTGCCACTTATTTTTCTGATGATTTTTTTAAAAGGGATTGTAGTTGGATTTACTGTTGGTTTTTTGGTCAATCAAATGGGGCTTAGCGGTTTTTTTCTATCTTTTGTCTCGGTGCTTCCTCAAAATATCTTGCTCATTCCTGCGTATTTAGTGATCGGAACTTGTGCGATTGCGTTCTCCATTCGTTTAATTGGTCAGCTTTTTATGAAAAAAACCATCAGTCAAGCGCCAATCCATTGGTTTGGCCGGTATGCTTCTGTTCTACTGATGATTTTAACCCTCGCTGCTCTTTCGTCCTTTTTTGAATCATACTTATCATTCATGCTGATGAAAAAGCTGGCAGGTGTACTGTTTTGATGATTTTATAATCGTTATTAAATAATAATCAATTTATTTATCAATTTAAAATGATTATAGTTGGCTCTCTGCACATCATTTGATATAATGATCAAGTAATGTGGCGTAGGAGGGAAAGTCAATGGAAAATCGGATTGATCGAATTAAGAAACAGCTTCATTCTTCCAGCTATAAGCTCACGCCACAGCGTGAAGCAACAGTAAGAGTACTGCTTGAGAATGAAGAAGACCATTTAAGTGCAGAAGATGTATACCTCCTCGTAAAAGAGAAGTCTCCTGAAATTGGTCTTGCTACTGTTTATCGGACGTTAGAATTGCTTACTGAACTGAAAGTTGTTGATAAAATTAACTTTGGAGACGGCGTTTCGCGATATGATCTTCGCAAAGAAGGAGCCGCTCACTTCCATCACCATCTTGTCTGCATGGAATGCGGTACAGTCGATGAGATAGAAGATGATTTATTAGAAGATGTTGAAGAGATTATTGAACGCGACTGGAAATTTAAAATTAAGGATCATAGATTGACATTCCATGGTATTTGCCACCGGTGTCATGATGATGAATCCGGCAAATAATCCGAATTGGAACCTTTTCATTCAAAATGAAAAGGTTTTTTGCATGTTCGCTGTATATTCCTTGTCCCACCTGGCATATGCTGAAGTAATGAGAACACGAGAAAGGACATGAAGAACATGCGAAAATGGCTCAAAACAACAGGTGAAGTAATGAAAGTATTTATCTTGTTCACTGGTTTTACCGTCCTGTTCTATTATGCTATGATATGGATAAATTCAGAATATGAAAGCTATCATCGTTATGATAAACCAGAAGGTGCAGCGATAAAAGTGATGGAAATGGATCAGCCGAAACAAGACAGCTGGCAGGATCGATTGATTTATTTTTATCAAAACGGGGAGTAGAAACCATTGAAGGATCAATTATCCGACTTTATTCATTTTATGACAGTAGAGAGAGGACTCTCTGAAAATACCATTGTCTCTTATAAAAGAGATTTACAGAGCTATTTGTTTTTTTTAATGACGCATGAACAATTGACAGATGTAAAAGACGTCACTCGCCTTCATATTATTCATTATTTAAAACAGTTAAAAGACGAGGGGAAATCGAGTAAAACGTCCGTCCGTCATCTATCATCGATACGCTCCTTTCATCAATTTTTGCTCCGTGAAAAAGTGACAACAGATGACCCGTCATGGAACATTGAATCACAAAAAACAGAGCGGAAATTACCGAAAGTTCTATCATTAGATGAGGTAGAAAAACTGCTCGATACACCTAAGCAGCAAACACCATTTGACTACCGTGACAAAGCCATGCTCGAACTTTTATATGCAACAGGTATTCGCGTAAGTGAAATGCTTGATCTGACTCTTGCAGATGTGCATCTGACCATGGGGTTTATCCGCTGTTTTGGAAAAGGAAGAAAAGAGCGGATCGTGCCTATTGGTGAAGCTGCTGCAAGTGCGATTGAAGTGTATATAGAAAAAGGCAGAAACAAGCTGCTCAAAAAACAGCCGGCCGATGCTTTGTTTCTGAATCATCACGGAAAAAAAATGTCGCGGCAGGGCTTTTGGAAGAACTTAAAGAAACGAGCCATAGAAGCAGGTATTCAAAAAGAATTGACGCCTCATACGCTCAGACATTCATTTGCGACACATTTGCTTGAAAACGGTGCGGATCTTAGAGCCGTACAGGAAATGCTCGGACATGCCGATATTTCTACTACTCAAATTTACACACATGTCACAAAAACAAGATTAAAAGACGTGTATCACAAATTCCATCCAAGGGCATAAGTAAAGCATGGCACGGTGAACGTGTATCATGCTTTTTTATGTTTGGACCGTTTATGGTTGTCAATTGACTTGAAAACGGTTTATACTTGAGATGTCTGACCTCTCCAGTTGTGAAAGGTGAAAGGACAAGAATATTGAAGGAGGCGCTTTTTTATGCCTGATTATCAGTATAAACGTATTTTCCTCATTGTGATGGATTCAGTAGGAATCGGGGAAGCACCTGATGCTGCTGATTTTAATGATGTAGGTGCAGATACACTTGGACATATTGCTGAAAAAATGAACGGGCTTCATATGCCGAATATGGCGAAGCTTGGGCTAAGTCATATTAAAGAAATTAAAGGAATTCCAGCGGACGAAAAACCGCTTGCGTATTATGGAAAAATGCAAGAAGCATCCAATGGGAAAGACACAATGACAGGACATTGGGAAATCATGGGTCTTTACATCGACACACCATTTAAAGTCTTTCCAGACGGCTTTCCAGATGAACTGTTAAATGAATTAAAAGAAAAAACAGGGCGCGGCATCATTGGAAATAAACCAGCGTCTGGTACAGAAATTCTTGATGAGCTTGGCGAAGAGCATATGAAAACAGGCGATTTAATCGTTTATACTTCAGCAGATTCTGTGCTGCAAATTGCTGCACACGAAGAAGTTGTGCCATTAGACGAACTTTACCGCATTTGCGAAATCGCACGTGAACTGACTTTAGATGAAAAATATATGGTAGGGCGCATCATCGCTCGTCCATTTGTCGGGGAGCCGGGGGCATTTGTTAGAACACCAAATCGTCATGACTATGCATTAAAACCATTCGACCGTACCGTCATGAATGAATTGAAAGATGATGGACATGATGTCATTGCGATCGGAAAAATCTCTGATATTTATGATGGTGAAGGAATCACCTCTTCACTCAGAACGAAATCCAACATGGATGGAATGGACAAGCTAGTGGAGACGCTGAAAACAGACTTTACTGGGCTAAGCTTCTTAAATCTGGTCGATTTTGACGCGCTTTATGGACATAGAAGAGATCCAGAAGGCTACGGTAAGGCACTAGAGGAATTTGACGCACGTCTACCTGAAGTGTTTGATCTATTAAAAGAGGATGATCTGCTTGTGATCACAGCAGATCACGGAAATGACCCGGTTCATCACGGAACAGATCATACAAGAGAATACGTTCCGCTTATTGCTTACAGCAAAAAGCATCAAGAAGCGAATGAGCTGCCAACAGCGAAAACATTTGCTGATCTTGGGGCAACGGTAGCAGATAATTTTAAATCAACGCTGCCAAAATACGGCACAAGCTTTTTATCTAAACTCAAATAGGGGGAAATCACGTGGGAGCACAGTTTTCAGAAGCGGCGGCATATATTAAACAAGCATCGACATATGTACCAACAGTTGGATTGATTTTAGGTTCAGGTCTTGGCATTTTAGCCGATGAGATTGAAAATCCAATCAAATTGAAATATGAAGATATTCCTGGATTCCCTGTTTCAACAGTAGAAGGGCATGCAGGCCAGCTCGTCATTGGAACGCTGAAAGGCACGGTCGTTTGTGCTATGCAAGGACGTTTCCATTACTATGAAGGGTATGATATGAAGCAGGTGACATTTCCTGTCCGTGTGATGAAAGAAATCGGCATTGAGACATGTATTGTGACAAATGCAGCTGGCGGTGTGAATACGTCCTTCCATCCTGGCGATCTCATGCTGATTACAGATCATATCAATATGATGGGGACCAATCCGTTAATTGGACCAAACGACAGTCAAGGGGTTCGTTTCCCTGATATGTCTGCACCGTATGATAAAGATTTGCTGGCACTTGCAGAGAAAACGGCTAAACATTTAGGCATATCTGTGCAGCAAGGGGTTTATGCAGGAATGACAGGCCCTTCATATGAAACACCGGCAGAGGTTCGTTTCCTCAGAACGCTTGGCGCTGATGCAGTCGGTATGTCGACTGTGCCAGAAGTGATTGTGGCACGTCATGCAGGCATAAAAGTACTTGGTATTTCATGCATCTCTAATGCGGCTTCAGGTATTTTAGATCAGCCGCTTTCTCATGATGAAGTGATCGAAGTGACGGAAAAAGTGAAAGCAAGTTTCCTTGATTTAGTGAAAGATGTTGTCAAACAACTCTCATAGATCGTGTGAAAAAGCCTTCTGTTCATGAAACAGAGGGCTTTTTTTTATGGCAATCAAACGATCTCTGAATAAAACAGCCTTTATGAGGAAAAAATAGAAAGGATTACGATAATGGAGGTCTGCCACTTGAAACGTCATATATGTGCATTGTTTACTTTAATGATCCTTATCTCAATGGTTTCACCATCAGCGATGGCAAAAGAAAAGATTGAAAAGCCAGGAGAAAAACAAACATCAGAATTGGCGCATGAAGCCAAATCAGCGATTTTAATGGAACGTGACACGGGAAAAGTGCTTTACAACAAAAACAGTGATGAAAAGCTTGCCCCTGCAAGTATGACCAAAATCATGACGATGCTTCTCATCATGGAAGCGATGGATCAAGGGAAATTAAAAATGACTGATAAAGTAAGAACGAGCGATCATGCAGCATCTATGGGAGGCTCACAAATTTTCCTTGAACCGGGAGAAGAAATGACGGTTAAAGACATGCTAAAAGGCATTGCGATTGCGTCAGGAAACGATGCTTCAGTCGCCATGGCAGAACATATAGCTGGATCTGAAGAACAGTTTGTTGAGCAAATGAACAAAAAGGCAAAAGAGCTTGGACTCACCTCAACGGTCTTTCAAAATCCAACAGGACTTCCTGAAAAAGATCATTACAGCACGGCTCATGATATGGCAAAAATGGCGAAAGAGCTGTTGAAATATGAAGAGATCACCAAGTTCACAGGTGTATACGAAGATTATCTTCGTCAGAACACGGATAAAAAATTCTGGCTTGTGAATACAAACCGTCTCATTAAATTTTATCCAGGTGTGGATGGGGTGAAAACAGGGTTTACAGGCGAGGCGAAATACTGTCTAACGGCATCCGCTAAAAAAGGCAACATGCGCGTGATTGCTGTTGTATTCGGCGCAAGTACACCAAAAGACAGAAATGCCCAAGTCGTCAAAATGCTGGATTACGCCTTTAGTCAGTATACAACGCATCCTCTGTACAAGCGTGGTCAAGATGTAGCAGAGATCAAAGTGAGCAAAGGGAAAAAGAAAAAAATTCAGCTTGTCACGTCTGAACCGATTTCTCTTCTAACGAAAAAAGGCGAAAATGTCGATCAGATCAAAAAAGAAATTAAATTAACTCAAGATGTCACAGCCCCATTTTCAAAAGGAACGAAACTTGGCACCATCATCTTGAAAAAAGATGGAAAAGTGCTTCATGAAAGTCCTGTTGAAGCGAAAGAAGATATGGAAAAAGCCGGTGTTTGGACGTTCTTCAAACGGGCGATGGCCGAATTTGTTAAATGGAAGTAAAAGGTGAAAGACTGCTGCAACTGGCAGTCTTTTTTGCTATGAACGAAAAGAACATCTAAATGTGACGAATGATCACTAGTTTTGTCATGGTGAAGGATTTGCATGTGAAGAAAGAGAAACATTCTTTATCCGAAAATAGAGCAAGGAGGAAGAAAAGATGAGCCTTGGTATTGATTTTCAAATAAAAGAGAGCGTACTTTGCATTCGGTTGACAGGGGAGCTGGATCATCACTCCGCAGAGACATTGAGACAAAAGGTGACGAATTATTTGCAAACAGAGGACATTCGCCACATCGTGCTGAATTTAGCTGATTTATCGTTTATGGACAGCTCTGGGCTCGGAGTGATTTTAGGAAGATACAAAGAAATTAAACAACTTGGCGGTGAAATGGTCGTCTGTGCGATCTCGCCAGCGGTGAACCGTTTATTTGATATGTCCGGCTTGTTTAAAATTATTCGTATGGAGCCTTCAGAGCAAACTGCGCTGCAAACATTGGGGGTGGCATCATGACAAATGAAATGAATCTGACTTTTTCTGCTTTAAGTCAAAACGAATCCTTTGCGAGAGTAACGGTGGCAGCATTCATCGCTCAGCTCGATCCAACATTAGATGAGCTAACAGAAATCAAAACCGTTGTATCAGAGGCGGTCACGAACTCAATCATTCACGGGTATGACGGGAATCCAGACGGCAAGGTGCACATTAGCGTCACGCTGGATGACCATATTGTGTATCTGACGATTCGAGATGAAGGTATGGGCATTTCAGATCTTGAGGAAGCAAGGCAGCCGCTTTTTACGACGAAACCAGACTTAGAGCGTTCCGGGATGGGTTTTACGATCATGGAGAACTTTATGGATGATGTCATGGTGGACTCATCTCCAGAAATGGGCACAACGATCCGCTTAACAAAGCATCTATCAAAAAGCAAAGCGCTTTGTAATTAAGGAGCTGCTCATATGGATGTGGAGGTAAAAAAGCAAGCAAAAAAAGCACAGCTGTCTAATGATGAAGTGAAACAGCTCATCAAAAAAAGCCAAGACGGAGATCAACAAGCAAGAGACCTCCTCGTAGAAAAAAACATGCGTCTTGTTTGGTCCGTTGTTCAGCGCTTTTTAAATAGAGGATATGAACCAGATGATCTGTTCCAAATAGGCTGTATTGGCCTGCTGAAATCTGTTGATAAATTTGATTTGTCTTATGATGTGAAGTTTTCGACCTATGCCGTTCCAATGATCATTGGTGAAATTCAGCGTTTCATTCGTGATGATGGAACCGTCAAAGTCAGCAGGTCCTTAAAGGAACTTGGAAATAAAATTAGGCGGGCAAGGGACGAATTGTCTAAATCTCATGGACGAATGCCGACTGTTCAGGAAATCGCTGAATATCTGGACATCACACCTGAGGATGTCGTCCTCGCTCAAGAAGCGGTCCGCTCACCATCATCTATTCATGAAACCGTGTATGAAAATGACGGCGATCCGATTACGTTGCTCGATCAAATTGCCGATCATTCAGAAGAAAGATGGTTTGATAAAATTGCGCTGAAAGAGGCGATTAAAGAATTAGAAGAGCGCGAGAAACTGATTGTCTATTTAAGGTATTATAAAGACCAAACACAATCAGAAGTAGCAGAAAGACTCGGAATTTCCCAAGTGCAAGTCTCACGGCTTGAAAAGAAGATTTTAAAACAAATCCAAATGCAAATGGATCAAAAAGACAGCTAGCCAATTCGGCTGGCTTTTTTTGTGTGGTAATTACCGGTAAATCAAGTTCTTTCAGTATGAGAACCATTTTTCACCACATACTATTTTTAACCCATCGTATAGGAAGTGACTTGGATGGACGGACAAATCTTTATTCGGCTGCGCCATCGGATTAAGACTGGTAATGATCAGCTTATTTATTTAGAGGATATTGCCCAAATCACTGGAGATGACAGTGCTGTGCAAAAGTTGAGCAAAATGCCGATATACCATGTCAGCAAAAAGGATCGTCACATCGTTGTGTTAGATATCATGCATGTGGTCAAAACGATCAAAAAAGCGTGGCCTGACATCGACATTCAAACGGTCGGAGGCTCAGAAGCCATTGTTGAAATAGACACAGGCAAACGCCAGCTGTCCCCCGTATTATTCGTGTTTGTATGGCTCCTCTTATTTGTCGGAGCGGCCCTTGCCATCATGAATTTCCATGAGGATGTTAGTATGCGGCTTGTTCATATCCGCCTTTACGAGATGATTACTGGAAACACGGTTGAGCATCCTTATTTATTACAAATTCCATATAGCTTTGGACTCGGTTTTGGCATGATTTTATTTTTCAATCATGTGTTTAAAAAGCGTTTAAACGAAGAGCCAAGTCCGCTTGAAGTGGAAATGTTTAAATATCAGCTCGATCTTGATCATTATGTCGCACTCAATGAAAACAAAGAAACATTGAAAGATATTCATGATCGGTAAATGGCTTTTTGTGGTGCTTGTTGGGCTCGGCGGCGGTTTAACGGTAGGGGCAGGATTTGTGGCGTTTCTCACAGTGCTTGGTATTATCCCTCGATTAATGCAATTAACGAAAACGCAGCGTTTCATTCAAGGATATGAGGCTGCCGTGATAAGTGGAGCCGTCGTTGGCGGCTGGGCTACTTTAAGTCAAGTCCATTTGCATTTATCCAAATGGCTAGCGCTTCCGATCGGTCTTTTATCTGGCATTTTTGTCGGCATGCTTGCAGCCGCACTCACTGAAGTGTTAAATGTACTTCCTATCTTAACGAAAAGAATTGGAATGGACGGGAAAATTGTGCTGCTGCTCATGGCCATCGTCTTAGGGAAGGTGTTTGGCTCGTTATTTCATTGGCTTATTTATATTTAAAAATGTGGAGGGAACAACAAGTGTCAAGTTTAAAAGAGAACTATCCATCTAAAGTGAAAACGTATCAGCCGAAACCTCCTTATGTACTAAACTGCATCAAGGCTTTTCTTGTCGGCGGTTTGATTTGTGCGATAGGCGAGGGATTGCAAAATTTCTATATTACCTTTTTCGATTTTAATGAAAAGACAGCAGGGAATCCAACGGTGGCAACCCTTATTTTAATTTCTTCTATTTTAACTGGTATTGGTATTTACGATAGAATCGGCCAGTTTGCTGGAGCGGGATCAGCTGTACCGGTGACAGGATTTGCAAACAGTATGACAAGTGCGGCTCTTGAGCATAAAAGTGAAGGGCTTGTGTTAGGTGTAGCGACCAACATGTTTAAACTGGCTGGGAACGTCATTGTGTTTGGTGTCGTCTCGGCATATGTCGTAGGGATTATTCGATACGTCTTGGAAAAGATGTTTTCGTAGGAGGAATAAAACGTGAAACTAACAGGTAAGCAATCTTGGGTATTTGAACACAAGCTTTATGTGAATGCGGAAGGAACAGCTGCAGGACCGAAAGAAAAAGAAGGCCCAATCGGTCATCTCATTGATAAAACTTATGATGAAATGCACTGTTATCAAAAGAACTGGGAAATGGCTGAAAGGCAGCTCATGGATGATGCCATATCAATGGCCTTATCAAAAGCGAATTTGCAAAAAAGTGATATTGACCTTTTGCTGGCAGGAGATTTACTGAACCAAAACGTGACAGCCAACTATGTGGCAAGAGAACTCAAAATCCCGTTTCTTTGTTTATTTGGTGCCTGCTCCACATCTATGGAATCAGTCGCCATTGCCTCAGCGCTAGTAGATGGTGGCTTTGCCAATAGAGCACTTGCTGCGACAAGCAGTCACAATGCGACAGCAGAGCGGCAATTTCGTAATCCAACAGAATATGGCGGGCAAAAACCCGATACAGCAACAAGTACAGTGACAGGGAGCGGTGCTGTCGTCATCAGCCAAGAACCTTCCAAAATTCAAATTACAAGTGCCACCGTTGGACGGGTGATGGATCTTGGGATTACAGATCCATTCGATATGGGTTCGGCTATGGCGCCTGCAGCGGCAGACACAATCAAACAACATTTAGAAGACTTAGGAAGAACAGTAGATGATTATGATCTCATCTTAACAGGAGATCTATCTGGAATTGGATCGCCTATTTTAAAGGATCTTCTCAAAGAAGATGGCATTCAGCTTGGACGGAAGCATGATGATTGCGGATTAATCATATACACACCTGATCAAAATGTATTCGCTGGAGGCAGCGGCTGTGCCTGCTCAGCTGTCGTGACATTCAGTCACATCTTTCAAGAAATGAAAGCAGGGAATTTGCAAAGAGTATTGGTTGTGGCAACCGGGGCGCTTCTCAGCCCAATGATGGTTCAGCAAAAAGAGACCATTCCAACCATTGCGCACGGAGTTGTATTTGAGCGTGCAGGAGGAGAAAGCTAATGGATTATTTGATTGCTTTTGTTGCAGGCGGACTGATTTGCGTGATCGGCCAGCTTTTACTTGATGTACTGAAACTCACACCGGCACATGTCATGACCACCTTTGTTGTGGCGGGGACGATTTTAGACGGGTTTGGTATTTATGATAAATTTATTGAATTTGCAGGAGCGGGTGCTACCGTGCCTATCGTAAGCTTTGGTCATAGCTTGCTTCATGGGGCGATGCATCAGGCTGATGTCCACGGATTTATTGGAATCGGAATTGGGATTTTTGAGTTAACCTCTGCTGGAATATCAGCTGCGATTTTATTTTCATTTATCATTGCACTTATCTTTAAACCGAAAGGATAACCTAATATGGGGCAAAGACGCAAAGTCATTTTAGTGACAGACGGAGATATATATGCTGCCAAAACGATTGAGCTTGTCGCAAAGAAAGTCGGCGGAAGATGTATTTCCAGCTCAAAAGGGAATCCGAGCAAACGAACAGGACCAGAACTGGTCCAGATGATTTTGAAAACGCCATATGACCCAGTGTTTGTCATGTTTGATGATTCTGGTCTAACAGGTGAAGGAACAGGGGAAACGGCCATGAAGCACGTAGCACGTCACCCTGAAATTGAAGTGATTGGCGCCATTGCAGTCGCATCTAAAACCCATCAAGCGGAATGGACAAAGGTACATGTCTCCATTGACCGGGAAGGTGAACTGACAGAATACGGCGTTGACAAACATGGACTTCCAGAAATGGAACCACACAAAATGAGTGGAGATACAGTGTATTGTCTCGATTCACTACAGCTTCCGATTGTTGTCGGCATTGGAGATATTGGCAAGATGGGACGGAAAGATGATCTAAGCAAAGGGTCCCCCATTACAATGAAGGCAGTCGAATTAATTTTAGAAAGGAGCGGTTTCCATGAAGAAAGACAAGGTGCATGTGTACCGAGATCCAAAGAAAAATGAAGATTTTTTCAAAGACAATGTCGGGATGGGTCTCAGCTTTGACCTTGGCGTTCGGAAAATTTATGTCCATGATCAGGAAATCCAGCTTTACTATGTAAATGGATTATGTGATACACAATATGTGATCTATTTATTAAAAGAACTGATTGAAATCAATGACAACGAACCTGAATCAGATGATCTTGCACGTGTGGTAGAAAACCGTCTTGTCAATCAGCAAGTCTCAAAAGTTGAAACGCTTGATGAGGCAGTGGATCAAGTGCTGTCTGGACTTGTGGCAGTCGTTGTCGAAGGTGAAAATTACGCATTTATTATTGATGTCAGGAGCTACCCTGGCAGAATGCCGGAGGAACCGGATACAGAAAAGGTTGTCAGAGGTGCAAGAGACGGCTTTGTTGAAAACATCATTGTGAACACAGCACTCATTCGCAGAAGAGTGCGGGATGAAAAGCTGCGATACAAAATGCTTAAAGTAGGCGAGCGTTCTAAAGCAGACGTCTGTGTTTGTTATATTGAAGACATTGCTGACCCTGATCTTGTTGATATTATCGAAAAAGAAGTGTCTGGGATCAAAGTTGACGGACTGACGATGTCTGATAAAACAATTGAAGAATTTATCATTAAGCAAGGATATAATCCCTTCCCGCTTGTACGATACACCGAGCGCCCAGATGTAGCCGCTAACCATATATTAGAAGGGCATGTCATCATCATTACAGATACATCACCTAGTGTCATCATTACGCCAACCACTATTTTTCATCACGTTCAACATGCTGAAGAATACCGCCAGGCGCCAGCAGTTGGGACTTTTTTAAGATGGGTGCGTTTTTTAGGCATTTTATGTTCTACTTTTCTTTTGCCGATCTGGTTTCTTTTTATTCTAGAACCGAATCTTCTGCCAGACAACCTAAGCTATATTGGATTTAACAAACCCTCCCATATCCCTGTCATTCTCCAAGTATTCCTTGCTGATTTTGGGGTGGAATTTTTACGAATGGCGGCGATTCATACGCCGACCGCCTTGTCGACTGCCATGGGCTTGATTGCAGCCGTTTTAATTGGACAAATTGCAATTGATGTCGGTTTATTTACACCAGAGGTCATATTATACGTCTCGCTAGCAGCCATCGGCACATTCACCACTCCAAGTTATGAACTGAGTGTCGCTAATAAAATTATCCGACTGATCATATTAGCACTAGTAGCGATCTTTAAGCTGAATGGATTGATCATCGGTTTTACGCTGTTACTTATTTATTTAACATCCATTCGTTCCTTACAGACACCTTATATGTGGCCGTTCATTCCTTTTAATGGAAAGGCTTTGTGGCAAGTGCTCATTCGGACGTCTGTTCCTGGCTCAAAAGTAAGGCCGAGCATCGTTCACCCTCAGAACAGATCAAAAATTCCGCCAAATTCTTAACGCTCGTTGAAAGTGGCTGAAGATTGTGATATTGTATTTTTAACTTTGAGAAACGGCAAAAGGCAGCTTGTGCAGCTGTCTTTTTTCAGCCGAGGCGGAGAAAGAGGGAAT